>NZ_JCAFRP010000010.1:0-147981 GCF_059368315.1 Stenotrophomonas sp. YJH_SMC_119
CGCCGTAAACCCCCCTTCCGGGGTCCGGCCCAGCCGCTGGCGGCTGTGCGTTCGGGCGCTTGCGAAGCAGTGCTTCGCAAGCAAAGCGCCCTCACCCCTGGGGGCTCGATGGCGCCATCCATGGCGCCAACGGTCCTGCCAACCCACACCGCCCCACCCCCGACAGGTTCCTGGTGACGGTGGTAGATCCACGCCATGCGTGGATGAAATCTGTCAGATCTCGAATTGAATCCGGGGTCAGATCCGTTTTCCTGCGGAAAACGGATCTGACCCCAGGAGCCATTCCGACAGCTCGCAGGAAACTGTCGAAGGCGGGGTGGGTCCGGTTGCGGGAGTGTCCGCGGCATGGATGCCGCGGCCAAGCCCCCAGGGATGGGTTTACGGCGTCTCCCGCAACCGGACCCACCCCGCCTCCCACGGGAAGCCCGCTGTTGCTTCGGCAGTTGCTTCTGAGGTTGCCGGCCAGCGGCCGGCACTACTGCGGGTGCAGGGCGCAGCCCTGCCGATACCCCTCTCCCCGGCCGGGCTGGCAGAATAGGCGTCTCTGCCGTTATCCGAAGCCGACGATGCGCCTCTCCCAGTTCCACCTGCACACCACCAAGGAAACCCCCAGCGACGCCGAGCTCACCAGCCACCGGCTGATGCTGCGCGCGGGCATGATCCGCAAGCTGGCATCGGGCCTGTACACCTGGTCGCCGCTGGGCCTGCGCGTGCTGCGCAAGGTTGAACGCATCGTGCGCGAGGAAATGGACCGCGCCGGTGCCGTGGAATTCCAGATCCCGACCATCCAGCCGAAGGAACTGTGGGAGCAGACCGGCCGCTGGCAGAAGTTCGGCCCGCAGCTGCTGAAGATCAAGGACCGCAAGGACCAGGTGTTCTGCTACAGCCCGACCGCCGAAGAAGCCGCCTGCGACTTCGCGCGCAGCGAGCTGTCCAGCTACAAGCAGCTGCCGGTGAACTTCTACCAGGTGCAGACCAAGTTCCGCGACGAGATCCGTCCGCGCTTCGGCGTGATGCGTTCGCGTGAGTTCCTGATGAAGGACGCCTATTCGTTCCACCTGCACGATGAGTGCCTGGTGCGCGAGTACGAGAACATGAAGTCGGCCTACAGCCGCATCTTCACCCGCCTCGGCCTGGACTTCCGCATGGTGCAGGCCGACTCCGGTGCGATCGGTGGCGATGCCTCGCAGGAATTCCACGTCATCGCCGATTCCGGCGAGGACGCGCTGGTGTTCTCCACCGGTTCGGACTACGCCGCGAACATGGAAGCGGCGATCGCCGCCGACCCGGCACCGCGTGCGGCTGCCAGTGAAGCCATGCGCAAGGTCGACACCCCTACCCAGAAAACCTGCGAGGACGTCGCGGCGCTGCTCGGCATCGAGCTGCAGCGCACGGTGAAGTCGGTGGCGCTGATCGCCGGTGAAGGCGAAGCACAGCAGTTCGTGCTGGTGCTGGTGCGCGGCGACCATGAGGTCAACGAAATCAAGCTGGCCAAGGTTGCCGGCCTGGACGAACAGCGCTTTGCCAGCGAGGCGGAAATCGCCGAGTACCTGGGCAGCGTGCCGGGCTTCCTCGGTCCGGTCGCCCCGGCCAAGGCCATCCGCGTGGTCGCCGACCGCGAAGTGGCCGCGATGTCCGACTTCGTCGTCGGCGCCAACGAAGCCGGTTTCCACCTGGCCGGGGTCAACTGGGGCCGCGACCTGCCGGAACCGGAAGTGGCCGACATCCGCAACGTGCGTGCCGGTGACCGCGCGCTGGACGGTGGCGAACTGAAGATCGCCCGTGGCATCGAAGTCGGCCACGTGTTCCAGCTCGGCCGCAAATATGCCGAAGCGCTGGATGCCACCGTGCTGGACGAGAACGGCAAGGCGGCGGTGATGGCGATGGGCTGCTACGGCATCGGTATCTCGCGCGTGGTGGCTGCCGCGATCGAACAGAACCATGACGATGCCGGCATCATCTGGCCGGACGCGATGGCGCCGTGGCAGGTGGTGGTGTGCGTGATCAACCCGAGGGGCGACGCCGCCGTGGCCGATGCTGCTGCCAGCCTGCTGCAGGAACTCCGCGACGCCGGCCTCGATGCCGCGCTGGACGACCGTGGCCTGCGCCCGGGTGCGATGTTCGCCGACATGGAACTGATCGGCATCCCGCACCGCGTGGTGGTGAGCGAGCGCGGCCTGGCCGCCGGTACCTACGAGTACCGCTCGCGCCGCGCCAGCGAAGCGGAAAGCCTGGACAAGGCCACCCTGCTGCAGCGACTGCAGGGCTGATCAGGAGAAGACCGGGGCACGCCTCGGTCTTTTTTTTTGCCTGTCGCCCAGTTGAGCAATATTGCAGCGGACATAATCCGGTCAAAATCGACGCAATGCAGCCGGGATGCTGCCAGGCCATGACCCGCCTGCATTTGTGCTGTGATTAATTCATCTTTATTCTGTCCCGCGACGCCATGGACTGGCTCGTCCCGTCCACATTTTAGTTTCCGGAGTAACCGTAAATGAGCATTGACCTGACCGGCCTGTCGGCACGCGAGCTGGGCGCCCTGATCCGTACCGCCAAGAAGCAGCAGACCATCGTCGCCAAGCGCCGGCCAATCACCAAGGTCCGGGCCCAGCTGACCAAGCTGGCCAAGACCGAGGGTTACACCATTGAAGAACTGTTCGGCGGCGCCCCGGCACCGCGCGCGCGCAAAGCCGCCCCGGCAGCCAAGGCACCGTCCAAGACCGCCGGCCGCAAGCTGGGCAAGGTTGCCCCGAAGTACCGCAACCCGGCCAACCCCAAGGAAACCTGGACCGGTCGTGGCAAGCAGCCGCGCTGGATGGCCGAGCTGACCGCCAAGGGCAACAAGAAGCCGGAAGATTTCCTGATCAAGAAGGTCTGAGGCCGGATCGGGATGCAATGAAAAACGCCGGCGGAAGCCGGCGTTTTTCATTCTTCGGTGTGCGGGCCAACGGTCCACACCTACAGGGTTTTGCGCGCCGGCATCAGCAGGTTGCCGAACAGCAGGCCGGCCACCAGCGCCATCACCACGTTGAGCACGGTGAGGAACACGCTTTGGCCCGCGCCAACGTCCTGCTGCTGGACCAGGGTCAGCACGCCGCGCAGGCTGGTGCTGCCGGGCACCATCATGATGATGCCGGGCAGGCGGATGATCGCTCCTGGGCGGCCAACGAGGCGGCCGAACAGATTGCCACCGGCGGTCAGCAACATCGCTGACAGGAAGATGCCGGCCGGCGCGCCCCAGGCGTGCCCGCCGAACTTGGAGATCGCGTAACCCGCCACCGAGGCCGCGATCACCCACGGGTAATCGCGCCGGTTGGCCTTGAACAGCATCGCGAAGGCGAATGCCGCGGTCAGCAGCGAACCCCACTCCACCCACGGCCCCTGCGGCCGCGTGGCGCGGATCACCGGGTCCAGGCCGAGTACATCAGCCAGGGTCACCGCGATCATCGCGCCCACGCTGAGCTTCATGATGGTGGTCAACGCGCCGGCGAAGCGCGCGGTACCGGAGACCCAATGCTGGCTGGCGAGTTCATTGACCGCATTGGTCAGCGACATGCCCGGCAGCAGCACCACCAGCGAGGCGATGATCACCGTGTTGAGGTTGAGTGCGCCGACAAAGGACGCGACCAGGGTTGCGACCATGCCGGCCAGCAGCGCCGCCAGCGCCTCGGCCGCTTCACGGGTGGCCGGGCGACGGTCGGTGACCATGCCGAGCAGGCCGATCATCAGGCCGATGACACCGGCGGTGGCGATGTCCAGCCACGGCAGCTTCCACATGCCGGCCACGCCGGCCGCGCCGAGGGTGAATGAAAGAATGGTGCGCAGCTTGCCGCGCCGGCCCGGATCCTTGTCCAACTGGCGCAGCGCGGTGTGGCCCTGGGCAATGCTCATCCGCCCGTTGGCCACTTCCTCGGCGATATGGTCGGCGACGCTGAGCTTGTGCAGGTCGTTCTCACCGGGTGCCAGGCGGATCACGCGGGTGATGTCGCTGGAGCCGATCGCCTGTGCCGGGTCGCTGAAACTGAGGATGATACCGGTGGGATTCGACCAGGGTTCACAATCCAGATCGAGCTGGCGGGCCAGTGCCACCACCGCCGTTTCCAGGCGCTGGGCCGTGGTGCCGTAGCTGTGCAGGCGTCCGGCGATCTCGGAAACAAAGGCCACGCGCTGCGCGTAGGTGGCCTGGGGCGTGGGGATCGTGTGAGCGTCTGCGGACATGCGCCGTAGTATTACCTACTGCCGGGCCGCACTGGATAAATTCATCCGGGTTCGACGCGATGCCCCAGACAGAACGGTTATGCTGCGACCCGAATGGCCCAAGTGACCCCGAACCACGCCCCCCAGCTCGAACAGGATGCCCATGACCCGGGCCTGATCCGCCTGTCCGGCACCTGGACCTTGAAGACCGCGCTGGCCGCGGCCGAAGTCCTGCGCGGCGTTCCCGACACGCTGACCGGCATCGACGCCACCGGCATCGAGAAGATGGATTCGGCCGGCGTGCTGCAGGTACTGCGCGTAGCGCATCGCGCCGACCTTGGCGAGGACGCGTTGCAGTTCCGGCCGGACCACCAGGCACTGGTCTGCACCATCGAGGAAGTGGCTGACGACCGGCCCCGGCCCAAGCGCGATTTCGGCGTGCTGGCGGCGCTGGAACGGCTCGGTGTCAGCGTCCATGCCACTGGCCACAACATCAAGGCGCTGTGCAGTTTCCTCGGCGAGAACCTGGTCAAGGCTGCACGCCTGGTCAAGGAGCCCCGCCGTTTCCGCCTGACCGCCACCGTCCACCAGATGGAGCAGGTCGGGCTGGACGCAGTACCGCTGGTGGCGCTGCTGTCCTACCTGGTTGGCGCGGTGATCGCCTTTCTCGGCTCGACCATCCTGCGCGACTTCGGCGCCGAGATCTACGTGGTCGAGCTGGTCAACATCGCCTTCCTGCGCGAGTTCGCCGTGCTGCTGACCGCGATCGTGCTGGCCGGCCGCACCGCCAGTGCGTTCACCGCGCAGATCGGCGCGATGAAGGCGCGCGAGGAAATCGACGCGATGCGCACGCTGGGTCTGGATCCGATCGACCTGCTGGTGCTGCCACGCCTGCTGGCGCTGCTGGTCACCCTGCCCCTGCTGACCTTCATCGCGATGATCGCGGGCCTGGCCGGCGGCATCACTGTCGGCGCGTTCGACCTCGACATCCCGCCGCAGATGTACATCGCGCGCATGCACGAGACGATGGAAGTGCGGCACATGCTGGTCGGCCTGTCGAAGGCGCCGGTGTTTGCGCTGGTGATCGGCCTGATCGGCTGCCTGGAAGGGCTGAAGGTGGAAGGCACGGCGCAGTCGGTCGGTGAACGCACCACCTCCAGCGTGGTGCAGACGATCTCGCTGGTGATCATCATCGACGCCTTCGCGGCGTTGTGGTTCATGCACATGGACTGGTGACATGAGCACGCATCCGACTCCCGAAGAAATACCCATGCAGGACGGCGACGGCCACGACCTGGCCATCCGCGTGCGCGGGCTGGTCAACCGCTTCGGCAGCCAGACCGTGCATGAAGACCTGGACCTGGACGTGCGCCGTGGCGAGATCCTGGGCGTGGTGGGTGGCTCGGGCACCGGCAAGTCGGTGCTGATGCGCTCGATCCTGGGCCTGCGCACGCCCGACGCCGGCCAGATCGAAGTGCTGGGCCGCGATGCGCGTGCCGACGACGCCGAGAGCCGCCTGCACATCGAACGCAATACCGGCGTGCTGTTCCAGGACGGCGCCCTGTTCTCATCGCTGACCGTGGGCGAGAACGTGCAGGTGCCCTTGAAGGAACACCACCGCGAATTGCCCGAGCGCTGGCACTACGAGCTGGCGCTGCTGAAGGTGAAGCTGGCCGGCCTGCCCGCCGATGCGATCAACAAGCTGCCATCGCAGTTGTCCGGTGGCATGCGCAAGCGCGCCGGCCTGGCCCGCGCGCTGGCGCTGGACCCGCCGCTGCTGTTCCTGGATGAACCGACCGCAGGCCTCGACCCGATCGGTGCGGCCGCGTTCGACCGCCTGATCAAGACCCTGCAGGAGGCGCTGGGGCTGACCGTGTTCCTGATCACCCACGACCTGGACACGCTGTACGCCATCTGCGACCGGGTGGCGGTGATCGCCGACCGCAAAGTGGTGGCCAACGCGCCGCTGCCGGACATCGAGAAACTGGATCATCCGTGGATCCAGGAATACTTCCACGGACCGCGTGCGCGTGCCGCGCGCGGCGAACAGATCGAGAGTGCCTGAGCCATGGAAACCAAAGCCAACTACGTGCTGATCGGCGCGTTCACCCTGATCACCGGCCTGGCCCTGCTGGCCTTCGGCCTGTGGGCGGCCAAGTACTCCTCCGACCGCACCTGGCAGGAATACCGCGTGGTGTTCCGCGAGGCCGTGACCGGCCTGTCGGTGGGCAGCCCGGTGCAGTACAACGGCATCGCGGTCGGTTCGATCATCGAACTGAACCTGGTGCCGGACGACCCGCGCCAGGTGGTCGCACGCATCCGCCTGAACTCGACCACCCCGGTCAAGACCGATACCCGTGCCAAGCTGGCGATCACCAGCCTGACCGGCCCGTCGATCATCCAGCTCAGCGGCGGCACGCCGCAGTCGCCGGCGCTGACCACGGTCAACAAGGACCCGGCCCCGATCATCCCGACCACGCCGTCGGCGCTGCAGAACATCACCGACGTCGCCAACCGCATCGTCGAGCGCATGGACCAGATCCTCAGCGACCGCAACGTGGCCTCGATCAACGCGACGCTGGCCAACCTGGAGACGATCAGCGGCGGCCTGGCCGACCGTGACCAGGGTACCCAGGCGCTGCTGCTCAGCGCGCGCGATGCCGCCCGCAGTCTGGACACCACGCTGAAGACCACCAACGGCACCATCGAGCGCCTGGACAGGAACCTGGTGCAGCAGCTGCCGGGCATCATCGACAAACTGGATGGCACTCTGGCCAAGCTCGACTCGGCCGCCGGCAACGCCGATTCGATCCTTGGCGAGAACCGCGCCGCGATCAACAGCTTCGCCAATGATGGCCTCGGCCAGCTGGGCCCGACGCTGACCGAACTGCGCGGCCTGATCCGCGACCTGCGCCGGGTCAGCGACCGCCTCGAGAACAACCCCGCGCGCTACCTGCTGGGCCGCGACGCACCGAAGGAGTTCGAACCCAAATGAGCCCGATGACCCTTCCGCGCCTGCTGCTGGCCGCTTCGCTGGTCACCCTGCTGGGCGGCTGCTCCATCCTTGGCAGCAGCGAGAAAACCGCGGTGACGCTGTACTCGCCCGCCGTGCAGGTGAAGGCCGATCCGGCGTGGCCGCAGGCCAGCTGGCAGCTGGTACTGGCCAAGCCCAGCGCCGCACGCATGGTCGACAGCCCGCGCATCAACGTGCGGCCGACCCCATCGCAGCTGGAGATCTACAAGGGCGCCAGCTGGGCCCAGCCGGCCACCGACATGATCGAGGACACCCTGCTGCGCGGCTTTGAGGATTCCGGACGCATCCACGGCGTCGCCCGCAGCACCGCCGGCATCCGCGCCGACTACAAGCTGTCCACCGACGTGCGCCGCTTCGAGTCGGACTACCAGGGCCAGGCCACGCCGACCGTGGTGATCGAGGTCAACGCCAAGCTGATCCACGTCGCCGACCAGCGCGTGGTGGCCGACCGTACCTTCCGCCAGGCACAGCCGGTCGGCAGTACCGACGTGCCGGCGGTGACCGCCGCGTTCGAGCGCGGCCTGCAGCAGCTGGCGCAGGATGTGGTGGGCTGGACGCTGGTGAGCGGGCAGGCCGACCAGCCGACCGTCACGCGCTGATCGATCAGCGTGGCGCAATCCAGCGGAACGTCAGGTTGATCCGCTCGCCCTGCACGCGCGCCATCTTCGGCAACGCGTGCTGGTAATAACGCTGGGTCTGCCCGGCCATTACCAGCAGGTCGCCATGGCCGAGCAGGTACTCGGTCTTCTGCGCCGTATCGTCTCGCCGGCGCAGCAGGAAGCGCCGTGCCGCGCCCAGGCTCAGCGAGGCGATCACCGGCGCCGGGCCCAGTTCGGGCTCGTCGTCGCTGTGCCAGCCCATGTAATCGCCACCGCCGCGATAGCGGTTCAGCAGTACGCTGTTGAAGCGGCCGAAGCCATCGTCCTGCAGGCGCTCGCGCATGCCCTGCAGGGACGGCGGCCACGGGTGCGGCACGAATTCTGCCCCCGAGTAGCGATAGCGCGCCTGCGGATCACCTATCCAGCAGCTCAACCGTGGCGAATCCACCCAGCTGCCGAACATGCGGATGCGATGCACCTCCCACGGCACGCCGGCTTGCAGATCGCGCTGCAAGGCATCGGCCTCGGCGGGAGACAGCCAGGCCGGGAGGTGGCGGACGTCCGCATCGGGAAGGTCGTGGGGGAACAGCATGGCGGCACAGTAGCACCTGATGGATTTGATGGATTTGCCGTTGCAGCGACGATTACCGGAAAATGGCTGCAGTCCCACCGTTGGTCCCGAATCATGCGCCGCCCCTCTTTTCCCAGGTTCCATCCATGAGCCACGCGGCGCCCGGCATCCGCCAGCTCACCTTCTCGGTCCTGCGCGCACTGTTCCGTGCCCTGCCGATGCCTGCGTCGCTGCGTGATCGGCTGCGCAACCGGGGCCTGGATCGCATTGGCAGCTGGAGTCCCCCTCCGCCGCGTGGTCGCCTCGGCGCCGCTGCCGACGGTACCCGTCCACTGCAGCGCGCCGATGAACGGGCGATCGGCTACGCCGCCGAAGATGACGCGCCATTGCCTGCCACGCTGCCAGCTACGCTGGTGGCCTTCTATCTGCCCCAGTTCCATCCGTTCGAAGAGAACGATGCCTGGTGGGGCAAGGGCTTCACTGAATGGCGAAATGTCAGCCGCGCCCTGCCCCAGTTCGAGGGCCATGTACAGCCACGCCTGCCCGGCGACCTGGGCTTCTATGACCTTCGTGTTGGCGACACGCTGCGGGCGCAGGCCAAACTCGCTGCAGACCATGGCATCGGCGCTTTCTGCTTCTACTTCTACTGGTTCAGCGGCCACACGCTGATGGAGCGGCCGCTGCGGCAGTGGTTGGCCGACAGCACGATCGAGCTGCCGTTCTGCCTGTGTTGGGCCAACGAGAACTGGACCCGGCGCTGGGATGGGCGCAACCAGGACGTACTGATCGGCCAACAGCACAGTGCCGAGGATGATCTGGCGTTCATCGCCCACGTTGCCGATTACCTGCGCGACCGGCGTGCGTTGAAGATCGAGGGACGACCGGTGTTGCTGCTGTACCGGCCACAGTTGCTGCCCGACCCCAAGGCCACGGCGGCGCGCTGGCGTGGCTGGTGCCGTGAAAATGGCATCGGCGAGATCCATCTGGCCTACGTGCAGAGTTTCGAACGCCCGGACCCCCGCGACATCGGCTTCGATGCCGCGGTGGAGTTCCCACCGAATATTGCCGCCCCACGCCAGCTGAACACCACGCAGTTCCTGCTCAATCCCGATTACGAAGGCGACGTGCGTGACTGGCGTGAGCTGGCGACACAGATGCGCCGTGCACCACTGGCGGACTATCCGTTGTATCCAGGTGTCAACCCGGGCTGGGACAACGAAGCGCGCCGCCCGGGACGCGGCCGCGTGCTGCTTCACGCGTCGCCGCGTGGCTACAGCGACTGGTTGCACGACACGGTGCACCAGCGCCTGCGTGATGTGGCGCCTGCTCGGCGCCTGGTATTCATCAATGCCTGGAACGAATGGGCCGAAAGCGCTGTTCTTGAACCCGATGCCCGTCTCGGCCATGCCTGGCTGCAAGCCACCCGGCGCGCGCTGTTCCCCTCGCAGGCCGCTCCGTCGCGTCCCTGCATCGTCATCCACGCGTGGTACCTGGATGCCCTGCCGGAGCTGTTGCAGGCAGTGAAGGACAGCGGGCTACAGGCACGCCTGGTCATCACCACCACAGGCGAGCGTCAGGCACAGGTGCAGTCGATCATCGATGCGCAGGGCCTGACCGCTGAGATCTGGGTCTACGACAACCACGGCCGGGACGTCCTGCCGTTCCTGCACGCCGCCGACCGATTGCTGCAGCAGAACGAATCGCTGGTGCTGAAGCTGCACACCAAGCGCTCCACCCACCGCGACAATGGTGACCAGTGGCGGCGCGAGATGGTCGATGCGCTGCTGGGCACTGCGCAGGCTGCGGCGAACCTGGCCCATCTGCTGGCAAATCCCAGCATCGGCCTGATGGCTCCGGCGGGCCACCTGCTGAAGGTAGCCGACTACATCGGCGGCAATGCGCAGCGCATGGAGCGGCTGTGGGCATTGCTGGGCCTGGACAGCGCGCCCGGTGACGGGCAGTTCGCGTCCGGCAGCATGTTCTGGGTACGCCTGCCGGCGCTGCGCCCGCTGCTCGATGCCCATCTGCTGCCGAGCATGTTCGACACTGAAGCGGGGCAGATCGATGGCACGCTGGCGCATGCCATCGAACGTGCGACTGGAGCCGTAGTGTCCGCTGCCGGGTTCACCGTGGCCGACACCTCCGAGGTGGAAGGCGCTCCCCCGCGCGCTTCCTCCTCGGAATATGCTTACGCCCGAAAGCGCTGAGGCTCCGGCCTCAGCTGCGCGCAAACGCCACGCCGGTCTTCTCCTTCAGCTCATCGTCGCCCACACCCGGCGCCGCTTCCACCAGCACCAGACCAGCATCGGTGACGTCAAACACGGCCAGGTCGGTGATGATGCGGTCGACCACGCCGACGCCGGTCAGCGGCAGCGTGCATTCGGCCAGGACCTTGTGCTCGCCGTTCTTGGCGGTGTGCTCCATCAGCACCACCACGCGCTGCACGCCGGCCACCAGGTCCATCGCGCCGCCCATGCCCTTGACCATCTTGCCGGGCACCATCCAGTTGGCCAGGTCGCCCTTGTCGGTGACCTGCATGGCCCCGAGGATGGCCAGGTTGACGTGGCCGCCGCGGATCATCGCGAAGCTGTCGTGGCTGCCGAAATAGCTGGCACCGGCGCGTGCGGTCACGGTCTGCTTGCCGGCATTGATCAGGTCGGCGTCCACTTCCGCGTCGGTCGGGAACGGGCCGATACCGAGCAGGCCGTTCTCCGACTGCAGCCACACGTCCACGCCTTCAGGGATGTGGTTGGCGACCAGTGTCGGCAGGCCGATGCCCAGGTTCACGTACGCACCATCGGTCAGTTCGCGGGCGGCGCGTGCCGCCATCTCGTCACGGGTCCACGCCATGTCAGTTGCCCTCCGCGCGGATGGTGCGCTGTTCGATGCGTTTTTCAGGATGCGCGTTGTGCACGATGCGGTGCACGTAGATGCCCGGCAGGTGCACCTGGTCCGGATCGATGGCACCGACCGGTACCACCTCCTCCACCTCCACGATGCAGATCTTGCCGGCCATCGCACAGGCAGGGTTGAAGTTGCGCGCGGTCTTGCGGAACACCAGGTTGCCGGCCTCGTCGGCCGTCCACGCCTTGACCAGCGCCACGTCGGCGCGCAGCGCGGTTTCCATCACGTAGTGCTTGCCGTCGAACTCGCGGGTTTCCTTGCCTTCGGCCACCACCGTGCCATAGCCGGTGGCGGTGAAGAACGCCGGAATACCCGCACCGCCGGCACGCAAGCGCTCGGCCAGGGTGCCCTGCGGATTGAATTCCAGCTCGAGCTCGCCGGCCAGGAACTGCCGCTCGAACTCCTTGTTCTCGCCCACGTAGGACGAAATCATCTTCTTGATCTGCCGGGTTTCCAGCAGTTGGCCCAGGCCGAAACCATCAACGCCGGCATTGTTGGAGATCACGGTCAGGCCCTTGGCACCACTGTCGCGCAGCGCGGCGATCAATGCCTCGGGAATGCCACACAGGCCGAAGCCGCCCACGGCCAGCGTCTGGCCATCGGCGACCACCCCTTGCAGGGCCTCCGCCGCACTGGCGAAGCGCTTGCTGCGCTTGCCGGTGAAAGTCGATTGCTGCATTGCTGTACTACCCTGCACGTTGAGGATGACCGCATTCTAGCTGGAGGGCGGCGAAGGGCCTGGATGCGCCGCAGCATTGCACGGGCATCGCACTGGGTTCCGTAGAATGCCCGGTTCCCCTGCCATGGCCGGCCCCATGCCCGGCCCACCCTCATTGATGGCCCAGACCTACACCGAAGAAGACCTGCTCCGCTGGATGGACGCGTGGACACTGGAAAAGAGCGAACGTTGCCTGTCCGGTGTCCGCAACATGCATCTGACCAGTGGAATGCTCATCGCCGAAGTGAAAGGCTCGGCCAGATATCCCTACCGGGTGGAAATCGATCTGGAAGCCAGCCTGCGCCATCCTCGCAGCCGCCTGCAAAGTGAATGCTCGTGCCCTGTCGGCCATCACTGCAAGCACGTGGCGGCAGTGCTGGTCGCCCACATGCTGGACGCAGCAGACCTGGGCGATGACGATCCAGCGTCGGAGCACGAACCGGTCCAGTCGCCACGCCGCGAACTGCTGGAACAGCTGTCACGCTGGCAGTCCGTCAGAGCCCAGCCTCCCCGGTCGCGTAGAAACGGCATCATCTTCGAGCTGTCCACGTTCAATCACCGGCCTTCCATCCTGCTCCGCCGCGTCAAATACGCCCTCGACGATACGATCGAGTTCGACAAGTGGCAGGAAATCACCCCTCAGCTGTTGCTGGAACCGCCCGCCTACCTGACGCAGGCCGACCTGGCCGCGGTGGCGCAGCTGTGGGCCCTGCATCAGTCGGTAAAACCGCCGGAGTGGTTCGACGTCGGCACGATCCTGCAGTCGATCGTGTCCAGCGGGCATGGCTGGGTGTCATGTGGCATGCATGATCGCGTGCCGGCCAGGCCCGGCGCACCACGTCGCGGTACGTTGGGGTGGAGCGCAGAGACGATTCACGGCAGGTTGCTGCTGGCGCCGGCACTGAGCGTGGAAGGCGATGCGGACGGCCTCGTACTGGGATCTAGTGCCGGTTACCTGGATCCGGTCTCCGGTGAAGTCGGCCTTCTCCTGCTGGACGTCAAGCCGGAGGACGCAGACGCGTTCCTCGCCCTTCCCCACCTGCTCCCCGATGAGGAACCGATCGTGGCGCAACTGCTGCAACAGATCGACCCCGCGCTGCCGCGCCCCGGTGCAGGCGACACACTGCCTACGCTGCAGATCAGCGCCATGACCCCCGTGCTGCGCCTGCATACGATCAAATTCCGGCCGCCGTGGCTCGGCCCCCGCGACCCTTCGCAATGGGCCGATATCGCAACCGTGGCCTTCGAGTACGACGAGCACGTGCGGTTCCTGGATGATCCGAGCCTGTTCGCCCACGATCCGGAGGGTCAACTCGCACTGCTGCCCCGCGACCTGGGTGAGGAATCACGGCGCGAGGCCGAGCTGCGCACGGTGGGCTTGCATCGCGACACGGCTCCGCGGGCGCCACTGGAAGGCGCCGGCCCGCAGTTCCAGCTGCGTACCCATGACTGGACACGGTTCCTGCTGGACGACGTGCCGCGCCTGGAAGCCTTGGGCTGGAAGGTGGAGGCGGACGAGGATTTCCGCCATCGCATCACCCGGGTGGAGGAGATCGACCTGGACATCCAGGCGGACCCGGAAGACGCGGGCTGGTTCAACCTGGGCCTGGACATCCAGGTGGAAGGCCGCGATGTGTCGATGGTTCCGCTGCTGCAGCAGGTGCTGCAGGCCGACCCTCGCTGGATGCGTGGCCAGCTGGATGACATCGGCGACGACGAGAACATCCTGTTGACGACGGGCGACAACACGCGCCTGGCACTGCGGGCCGCACGACTCAAGCCGATCATGGCCCTGTTGGCGGACCTGTTTACCCAGCGTGGCGCGCCGCTGCGCCTGTCTGCGCTTGACCGTGGCCGCCTGCAGGCGCTGCAGGACACTGCGCGCCTGCAGTTCCGTGGCCGCAAGGATACCCAGGCGCTCGTGCAGCGGCTGATGCAGGCACCCGCACCGAGCGAAGTACCGCCGCCGGCAGGGCTGGAGGCAACGCTTCGCCCCTATCAGCTCGAGGGCCTGTCGTGGCTGCAGTACCTGCGCCAGCAGGGCTTGGGCGGCGTGCTGGCCGATGACATGGGGCTGGGCAAGACTCTGCAGACCCTGGCGCATCTGCTGGTCGAGAAGGAAAGTGGCCGCCTGGACCAGCCGGCGCTGCTGGTGGTGCCGACCTCGCTGCTGCACAACTGGCAGAGCGAAGCGGCACGCTTCACCCCTGCCCTGCGTGTGCTGACCCTGCATGGACCGGCACGTGAAGCGCTGTTCGAGGCCATCCCCGAACACGATCTTGTACTGACCACGTACCCCCTGCTGTGGCGCGACGAGCAGGCGCTGCAGGCATATGCCTACCATCTGCTGATTCTGGATGAAGCCCAGCAGGTGAAGAATCCGAAATCACGCGCTGCCGTCACCCTGCGCACGTTGCAGGCCCGCCATCGCCTGTGTCTGACCGGCACGCCGCTGGAAAACCACCTGGGCGAACTGTGGACGCAGTTCGATTTCCTGCTGCCTGGCCTGCTCGGCACCGAGAAGCAGTTCAACCAGCATTGGCGCCACCCCATCGAACGCGGCAGCGACCATCGCCGTGCCCAGCTGCTGGCGCAGCGGTTGCGCCCGTTCATCCTGCGCCGACGCAAGGACCAGGTCGCGTCGGAGCTTCCGCCCAAGACCCTCATTACCCGTGCGGTCGAAATGGAGGGCGGCCAGCGTGATCTCTATGAAACCGTGCGTGCAGCGATGGAAAAGCAGGTGCGTGAGGCCATCAGCGGCAGCGGGCTGGCGCGCAGCCATATCGTGGTGCTGGATGCATTGCTGAAACTGCGCCAGGTCTGCTGCGATCCGCGCCTGCTGCCGGGCAACGCACCGGCACGGGCTGCAGGCTCGGCCAAACTGGATCTGTTGCGCGAGATGCTGCCGCCGATGGTCGAGGAAGGTCGTCGCATCCTGGTGTTCTCGCAGTTCACCGGCATGCTGTCGCTGATCGCGCAGGCGCTGGACGATCTGGGACTGGCCTATGTGACCCTGACCGGTGATACCCAGGACCGGGCCACGCCGGTGCAGCGTTTCATGCAGGGTGAAATCCCGGTGTTCCTGATCAGCCTCAAGGCAGGTGGCGTGGGGTTGAACCTGACCGCGGCCGACACCGTCATCCATTTCGATCCCTGGTGGAATCCCGCTGCCGAGAACCAGGCCAGTGACCGCGCTCACCGGATCGGCCAGCAGCAGCCGGTGTTCGTCTACCGGTTGATCACTGCAGGCAGCATCGAAGAGCGGATTGCCGAGCTGCAGGAGCGCAAGGCTCTGCTGGCCGAATCGATTCTCGAAGGCGGTGGCAGCGCCGGGCCGCGCTTCAGCGAAGAAGACGTGCAGGCACTGCTGGCGCCACTGCCGGGCCTGCCGGCCAGACGCACCCGCAGGCCGGGCCGGCGGCCGCCGCAGCACTGACCGGAACACCCAGTCAGGTGGCGTTTCCCGATGGAAACGATTCCCATACGAGACTGGGACTACAATCGGGGGCTGAGCTCACAAAGGATCTGATCGATGCCCCTGCCCGCTTTCAAGGCCTACGATATCCGCGGCCGTGTGCCGGAAGAACTGAACGAGGACCTGGCCCGTCGCATCGGCGTCGCCCTGGCCGCACAGCTCGCTCCAGGCCCGGTGGTCCTCGGCCATGATGTGCGCCTTACCAGTCCGGCACTGCAGGATGCGCTGGCCGCAGGCCTGCGTGGGACCGGCCGTGAGGTGATCGACATCGGCCTGTGCGGCACCGAAGAGGTCTACTTCCAGACCGATCACCTCGGCGCGGCCGGCGGCGTGATGGTGACCGCCAGCCACAACCCGATGGACTACAACGGCATGAAGCTGGTGAAGGAGAACGCGCGGCCGATCAGTTCGGATACCGGCCTGTTCGCGATTTCCGACGCGGTCGCCGCCGATTCCTCCGAGGCCCAGCCGCCGCGTGCCGGGCAGACCGCCCAGCATGACAAGCACGCCTACATCCAGCATCTGCTGAGCTACGTCGATGCCAGCAAACTGAAGCCGCTGAAGCTGGTGGTCAATGCGGGCAATGGCGGCGCCGGCGCCATCGTCGACCTGCTGGCACCGCACCTGCCGTTCGAGTTCATCCGCATCTGCCACGAGCCGGACGGCAGCTTCCCTAACGGCATTCCCAACCCGCTGCTGCCGGAGAACCGCGCCGCCACCGCCGACGCGGTGCGCGAACACGGTGCCGACTTCGGCATCGCCTGGGACGGTGACTTCGACCGCTGCTTCTTCTTCGACCACACCGGCCGCTTCATCGAGGGCTATTACCTGGTCGGCCTGCTGGCCAAGGCGATCCTGGCGCGCAACCCGGGTGGCAAGATCGTGCATGACCCGCGCCTGGTCTGGAACACGGTGGACATGGTCGAGCAGGCCGGCGGTGTCGCGGTGCAGTGCAAGAGCGGCCATGCCTTCATCAAGGAAAAGATGCGTGCCGAAGACGCGGTGTACGGCGGCGAGATGAGCGCACACCACTATTTCCGCGAGTTCGCCTATGCCGACTCGGGCATGATTCCGTGGCTGCTGATCGCCCAGCTGGTTTCCGAGAGCGGCCGTTCGCTGGCCGACTGGGTTGAAGACCGCATGGCAGCCTACCCGTGCAGCGGCGAGATCAACTTCAAGGTGGCCGATGCCAAGGCCGCCGTTGCGCGCGTGATGGAACACTTCGCCGCGCAGTCGCCCGCGCTGGACCACACCGATGGCATCAGTGCCGACTTCGGCAACTGGCGCTTCAACCTGCGCAGTTCCAACACCGAGCCGCTGCTGCGCCTGAACGTCGAAGCGCGTGGTGACGCCGCACTGATGCAGGCGCGTACCGACGAAATCTCCCGTCTGATCCAGCAGTAACCGAGGCCCGCATGAGCAGCATCCAGCCCGTCATCCTGTCCGGTGGGTCCGGTACACGCCTATGGCCGCTTTCGCGCGAGGCCTACCCGAAGCAGTTCTTGCCACTGGCCGGCGAGCTGACGATGCTGCAGGCCACCTGGCAACGCGTCGCCCCACTGGCGGCGCGTGGCCCGCTGGTGATTGCCAACGAGGAACACCGCTTCGTTGCCGCCGAACAGCTGCAGCAGGTCGGCGCCGAGCCGGCCGCGATCATCCTGGAACCGGTAGGCCGCAACACTGCACCGGCGATTGCCGTGGCCGCGCTGGAGGCCACCCGTGACGGTGCCGACGCGCTGCTGCTGGTGCTGCCCTCCGATCATGTGATCACCGACGAGGCGGCCTTCCGCAACGCGGTGCAGGCCGCCGCCAGTGCCGCTGAAGCCGGCAAGCTGGTCACGTTCGGCATCGTGCCGACCGGCCCAGAAACCGGTTATGGCTATATCAAGGCCGCTGATGGACAGGGCGTGCGCGCGGTCGAGCGTTTCGTCGAGAAGCCCGACCTGGAGACCGCTACCGGTTACGTCAGCAGCGGCCAGTACTACTGGAACAGCGGCATGTTCCTGTTCAAGGCTTCGCGCTACCTGCAGGAGTTGGAACGCTTCCAGCCGGAAATGCTGGCTCGCAGCCGCCAGGCTTGGCAGCAGGCGCGCCGCGATGCCGACTTCACCCGCCTGGACAAGGATGCCTTCACGGCGGTGCCGTCGGACTCGATCGACTACGCGGTGATGGAAAGGACTGCCGATGCAGTCGTGATCCCGCTCAATGCCGGCTGGAACGACGTCGGTTCGTGGACCGCACTGCGCGATGTCTCGCAGCAGGACGGCGACGGCAATGCCCACCAGGGTGATGTGATCGCCATCGATTGCCGCAACACCTATGCCTATGCCCAGCGCCTGGTCGCACTGGTCGGGCTGGATGATGTGATCGTGGTCGAGACCGACGATGCGGTGCTGGTCGGCAAGGCCGACCGCATGCAGGAGGTCAAGACCGTGGTGGCCAAGCTGAAGGCCGAAGGCCGCAGCGAGGCGACCTGGCACCGCAAGGTATACCGCCCCTGGGGCGCCTACGATTCGATCGACAACGGCGAGCGTTTCCAGGTCAAGCGGATCACGGTCAAGCCCGGCGGTACGCTCAGCCTGCAGATGCATCACCACCGCGCCGAACACTGGATCGTGGTCAGCGGTACCGCCGAGGTGACCCGCGGCAACGAGGTGATCCTGCTCAGCGAGAACCAGAGCACCTACATCCCGCTGGGCGTGACGCATCGCCTGCGCAATCCCGGCAAGCTGCCGCTGGAACTGATCGAAGTGCAGTCAGGCAGTTATCTGGGCGAGGATGACATCGTGCGTTTCGAGGATACGTACGGGCGCAACTGACGCGGCGGCGCCTTCGACGGGCAGTCGGACATCGACCGCCCACCGGGCCCGCTCATCGGTCGCCGGGCGCCGGCCTGGCGGGATTCACCGGCAGGATCGCGCGCAGCTTCGGGTCGTCCAGCTGCGCCTTCAGCTTCCCCGCATCCGGGTACGGCAACTCGAACTCGCCCACCTGCAGCGCAGCCGGATCGCCGGTGACCAGATAGCGGATGACGTTTTCCTGCTGTAGCCGACAGGCCGCAGCGAACTCGCGGATCCTCTGGAAATCCTTGCCTACCTGGCTCAGCGGCGCCACCACCACCAGCAGCGCGAAAAGGACCACGGCGGTACGCGCGGCGCCACGCATCCGCGACGCCGGCAGCAGGTTCCAGAGCCGCAGTGCGAACCAGGCGTTGGCGAACAGCCCAGGTACGAACAGTTCGGTATAGCGCGACGCAGGAACACGCATCTCATGGCCGCGTCCGTAAGCGATCGCCACGCCCTGCAGCGCCGTCCAGATGCACAGGCCCGCCATCACCAGATCGGTTCTGCTCGCCTGTCGACGCAGCAGCATGCGCGCAATCATCACCGCGCCGGGCAACCAGACGATGATGACCGCCCAGTTCGAGCGCGCCGGCCATGCCAGCGCATGCGTCGCCGCCAGCAGCAGCTCGGCCAGCGACTGTGCGCGCAGCATGCCGTGGCCATCGATGACCGGAATCACGCGATAGGCAACGACAGCCAGAACGGCCAGTACCGCCGTCGCGCAGAGTGCCGGGGCACGCCTGCCCGGCAGGCACAGGCAGGCGATCAGGCAGGTGATGCCGACCGCGACGGCGGTCAGCATGCCCGAGGCCATGGTGGTGGCGGCCAGCACGCTCAGCGCGGTGGATGCCAGCAGCGCCGGAATGCGCTGGTGGTGCCGCGCGGCCAGCCCAATGGCAACGATGCTGGACAGGATCAGAAAGTAGAACTGGCTCTGGAACCCGACCAGGAAGTTCTGCCAGGCAAACGGCAGGACCGACATGAGCAGTGCGAAGGCGACGAGCAGTCGGCGTCCGTTGGCCGCTGCGGCGTCACGCAGCGCGTACCAGACCAGCAGCGCTGGAATGAAGCAGAACACGAGCGCGCTGATGCGCGCTTCGTAGACGTTGTTCCACTGCCCGGTGACCAGATAGGACACCAGCGCAACCAGGCGCGTCGGCAGGATGCGATGCTCGTTGTGCGGCGTCAGCAGCGTGCTCCACTGCAGCGTCCCGTTCAACCAGGGCTGCAGCGCGGTGGCACCCTCGCCGTCCCACTGGTCCCAGAAAGGCATCGGCGTGCTGAAGAACTGCACGTAGAGCAGGCGCGCCAGCAGTGCGGTCACGGCCACACCTGCGGCCACAGCCAGTGGGGACCCTCCCTTCCTTGCGACCGGCGCGGTGGACACTCTGCTCATGAAATCCTTCTCGTCGACGATGAATGCGCCGCGCGATGGTGGAGCCATTTGCAGGAGCTGTCAAAGAAGAGGGCGCGCCGCGAAACCTGCTCGCAGACGCGCCCCGTTACCTGCGCTGTCTCATCCGCGGATCGCAGCAACCTCACCAATCACACGCTTCAGCCCATCCTGCCACACCGGCAGCACGATGCCAAAATCCTGCTGCAGCTTGCAGTTGTCCAGCACCGACCAGGCCGGGCGCTTGGCCGGCGTCGGATACTCGGAGCTGGGAATCGCCTCGACCGAGGGTGCCTTCACCAGCACGCCCGCAGCCAGCGATTCGGCGAAAATCGCCTCGGCAAAACCATGCCAGCTGGTCTGGCCGCTGGCAGTCAGGTGCCAGGTGCCGGACAACTGGCCCGGGTGCTGCAACGCCTGCGCGGTGACATCGGCGATCAATGCCGCCGGGGTTGGCGTGCCCACCTGGTCGGCGACGACGCGCAGCTGATCGCGCTCGGCGCCGACGCGCAGCATGGTGCGCAGGAAATTGGCCCCATGCGAGGCATATACCCACGCCGTGCGGAAGATCAGGTGGCGACCACCGGCCGCACGCACCGCATCCTCGCCATCACGCTTGCTGGTGCCATACACACCCAGCGGCGCGGTCGGCTCGTCCTCACGGTAGGGCGCGGTGCCTTGGCCATCGAACACGTAGTCGGTGGAGTAATGCACGAATGGCACGCTATGCGCCGCACACCAGCGCGCGATCACCCCCGGCGCCTGCGCATTGGCCGCAAAGGCCGCGTCGACCTCCTGTTCGGCACGATCGACGGCCGTGTAGGCCGCGGCGTTGACCACGATCGACGGCTGCAGCCGGTCCAGCAGGGCCGGCAGGCTTTCAGGTTGGCCGAAATCGGCGGTTTCGCAGGCGCTGCCATCCGGCAGAGTGCCGCTGCGGGTGGTCGCGACCACCTTGCCCAGCGGCGCCAGCGCGCGCAGCAGCTCCTGGCCGACCTGGCCGTTGCCACCGAAGACCAGAACGGTCATGGCACGTAGACCGGCAGGCGGTCTTCGGCGATGTCCTTCAGGAAGGGGGCATTCTCGTCCTTGGCCGACAACGTCGGCGCACTGATCGGCCAGTCCACGGCGATATCGGCATCGTTCCAGCGCACGCCGGCATCGAAGTCCTTCAGGTAGACCTCGGTGCACAGATAGCTGAACACCGCGCGCTCGGACAGTACGGCAAAGCCGTGGGCGAAGCCTTCCGGAATCCAGAACTGCTTCTTGTTCTCCGCGCTCAGCACCACCGCTTCCCACTGGCCGAAGGTCGGCGAGCCGCGACGGATGTCGACGGCCACGTCATAGACCTCGCCTTCCAGCACGCTGACCAGCTTGCCCTGCGGCCGCGGCCACTGGTAATGCAGCCCGCGTAGGACACCCTTGGCCGACGTCGAGACGTTGCTCTGCACGAAGCGATCCGGCAGGCCCAGCGCAGCGAAGCGCTCGGCATTCCAGGTTTCGAAGAAGTAGCCACGGGCATCGCCGAACACCGCCGGCTCGATCACCACGCAGCCAGGCAACTTGGTTTCAATCACTTTCACGGAACAACTCCACGCAGGGCGAGCTTGTGCAGGTACTGGCCGTAGCCATTCTTGATCAGCGGCGCGGCGAGTGCCTCCAGCTGTTCGGCGGTGATCCAGCCCTGGCCAAACGCGATTTCTTCCGGGCAGCAGACCTGCAGGCCCTGCCGGGTCTGGATGGTCTCGATGAAGTTGGAGGCTTCCAGCAGCGACTGGTGGGTGCCGGTATCGAGCCAGGCATAGCCACGGCCGAGCGCTTCCAGGTGCAGGTTGCTCTCGCCCAAATAGCGCTTGTTGAGATCGGTGATCTCCAGTTCGCCACGCGGCGACGGCTTCAGTTCGGCGGCATGCGCGCTGGCGTTGCCGTCGTAGAAGTACAGGCCGGTCACTGCATAGTTCGAACGCGGATTCTCCGGCTTCTCCACCAGGTCGATGACCTTGCCGCTCTTGTCGAACTCGGCCACGCCATAGCGTTCCGGATCATTCACCCAATAGCCAAACACGGTGGCACCGTCCACGCGCTCATCGGCACGCTTGAGGACTTCACGCAGGCCATGGCCATGGAAGATGTTGTCACCCAGCACCAGGCAGCTCGGCTTGCCGGCGACGAACTCCTTGCCGATCAGATACGCCTGGGCCAGCCCATCGGGGCTGGGCTGCACCGCGTACTGGATGTCCATGCCCCACTGCGAGCCATCGCCCAGCAACTGCTGGAACAACGCCTGTTCGTGCGGGGTATTGATGATGAGCACTTCACGGATGCCCGCCAGCATCAGCACGCTGAGCGGATAGTAGATCATTGGCTTGTCATACACCGGCAACAGCTGCTTGCTGACGCCCTTGGTGATCGGATACAGCCGGGTGCCGGAGCCACCGGCGAGGATGATGCCCTTGCGCTGGGTCATGGTGTCTCCTGGGTTCAGGCCGCGGTGCCGATGCGCTGCAGACGGTAGCTGCCGTCGAGCACGCCGTTGACCCATTCCTGGTTGTCCAGGTACCAGTCAACGGTAAAGGTGATGCCCTGCTCGAAGGTGTAGGCCGGTTCCCAGCCCAGGTCGTTCTTCAGCTTGGAGGCATCGATCGCGTAACGGCGGTCATGGCCGGGGCGGTCGGTGACGTAGGTGATCTGGCTGCTGCGCGGCTGGCCATCCGCGCGCGGGCGGCGCTGGTCCAGCAGTGCGCAGATGGCCTGCACCACTTCGATGTTCTGCTTTTCCGAATTGCCGCCGACGTTGTAGGTCTCGCCAACCTGGCCCTTGGCCAGCACGGTGCGGATCGCTTCGCAGTGGTCGGACACGAACAGCCAGTCGCGCACCTGCTTGCCATCGCCGTACACCGGCAGCGGCTCGCCGGCCAGCGCCTTGGCGATCACCAGCGGGATCAGCTTCTCCGGGAAATGGTACGGGCCATAGTTGTTGGAGCAGTTGGTGGTCAGTACCGGCAACCCGTAGGTGTGGTGGAAGGCGCGCACCAGGTGGTCCGAGGCGGCCTTGGACGCCGAGTACGGCGAATTCGGGGCATACGGCGTGGTTTCGCTGAACTTGCCGGTCTCGCCCAGGGTGCCGTACACCTCGTCGGTGGACACATGCAGGAAGCGGAACGCCGCGCCCTGTTCGGTCGGCAGCGCCTTCCAGTAGTCGCGCACGGCTTCCAGCAGGCCCAGGGTGCCCACCACGTTGGTCTGGATGAAGGCGCCCGGGCCATCGATGGAGCGGTCGACGTGGCTCTCGGCCGCGAAGTTCAGCACCGCATCGGGCTGGTGCTCAGCCAGCAGGCGGGTGACCAGGGCGCTGTCGCCGATGTCACCCTGCACGAACACGTGATTCGGGTTGCCGTCCAGGCTGGACAGGGTCTTCAGGTTGCCGGCGTAGGTCAGCGCATCGAGGTTGATGACCTTGACGCCGCGCGCAACGGCCTCGAGAACGAAGTTACCGCCAATGAATCCGGCGCCGCCGGTGACAAGCCATGTGGGCACTACTTGTTCTCCTGATCGAAATTCATCCACGGAGCGCCTGTGGGCGCCCCGGCACAGCGGCACAGGATACATGTCGTTCGTCTTCACGACTGCCTGCGTGACGTGAACGGAGCGCTGGATCGGCCATTTTTTTGCCGCACCGCAGCAAAACCATACGCATTCGCATGGTCGACCCAAGCCAGCTAGAATCGGGATCCCACCCCCGAACCGGTTGCTGTTGCAGGACCGGACGTTCTCCCCGTTATTGAAGGACCCCGTACCAGATGAAAATCCTCGTCGCGTACAAGCGCGTGGTGGACTACAACGTCCGCATTCAGGTCAAGCCGGACGGTTCCGGCGTGGTCACCGACGGCGTCAAGCTATCCCCCAACCCCTTCGATGAAATCGCGCTGGAAGAAGCCCTGCGCCTGCGCGACAAAGGCATCGCCACGGAAGTGGTGGTCGCCACCATCGCCCCGGCCGACGCCCAGGCGCACCTGCGCAACGGCCTGGCCATGGGCGCCAACCGCGCCATCCACGTGGTGACCGACCAGGCCATCCAGCCGCTGACCGCCTCGCGCACCCTGCTGAAGCTGATCGAGAAGGAACAGCCGGACCTGGTGATCCTGGGCAAGCAGGCCATCGACGACGACGCCAACCAGACCGGCCAGATGCTGGCCACGCTGTGGGGCCGTCCGCAGGCGACCTTCGCCAGCAAGCTCGAGATCGCCGACGGCAAGGCCACGGTGACCCGCGAAGTCGACGCCGGCCTGGAAACGCTGGAAGTGGACCTGCCGGCCGTGGTCACCACCGACCTGCGCCTGAACGAGCCGCGCTTCATCAAGCTGCCGGACATCATGAAGGCCAAGGCCAAGCCGCTGGAAACCCTGCAGCTGGCCGACCTCGGTGTTGAAGCCGCCGATACCTTCAAGACCACCCAGTACGTCGCGCCGTCCAAGCGCAGCAAGGGTGTGATGGTCAAGGACGCGGCCGAACTGGTGGCCGCACTCAAGCAGAAGGGGCTGCTGTAATGAGCAAGATTCTCGTCATCGCCGAACACCACGACGGCAAGCTCAATGCCGCCACCGCCAAGACTGTCAGCGCCGCCGCCGCCATCAGCGGTGCCAGCATCGACGTGCTGGTGCTGGCCGCCGATCCGGCCGCTGTCGCCGCTGAAGCCGCGAAGATCGCTGGCGTCGCCAAGGTCCTGACCGTGGCCAATGCCGCCAACGCGCAGGCCATCGCCCAGGTGCTGGCGCCGCAGATCGCACAGCTGGCCAAGGGCTACACCCACGTGTTCGGCCCGTCGACCACCTTCGGCAAGGACCTGATGCCGTGCGTGGCCGCGCTGCTCGGCGTCAACCAGGTCTCCGACCTGATGACCGTCGAAGGCAGCCACACCTTCAAGCGCCCGATCTACGCCGGCAACGCGATCATCACCGTGGAAGCCCCAGCCGACCAGATCGTGGTTGCCACCGTGCGTGCCGCGTCGTGGCCGGAAGCCGCCCAGGGCGGCAGCGCCGCCATTGAAGCGGCGAGCGTCGACGCCGCACTGCCAACCCACACCCGCTTCGTCGGCCTCGCCGCCGGTGCCAGCGACCGCCCGGACCTGCAGAGCGCCAAGCGCGTGGTCTCCGGCGGCCGTGGCGTCGGCTCGGAAGAGAACTTCAAGGTCATCTTCCAGCTGGCCGACAAGCTGGGTGCCGCCGTCGGTGCCTCGCGCGCCGCGGTCGATGCCGGTTACGTGCCCAGCGACCTGCAGGTCGGCCAGACCGGCAAGATCATCGCGCCGGAACTGTACGTGGCCGTGGGTATCAGCGGCGCGATCCAGCACCTGACCGGAATCAAGGATGCCGGCACCATCGTGGCCATCAACAAGGACGGCGATGCGCCGATCTTTGAGATTGCCGATATCGGCCTGGTGGGGGATCTGTTTGCGATCCTGCCGGAGCTGGAAAAGGCGCTCTAAGCCGGAATACAGCGTTTCATTGGAGAGGGTCGGAATCAGTCGATTCCGGCCCTTTTTTGCGCCCGAAAATCGACTCAATCACATTTTCAAACCAATTCCACCAGATTCGGCAAGCAGCATGCGCAACTTTGAATCCGTTTGTATCAGCGCGGTGCTAGTACAGCATCTAGCCGCTGAGTCATAAATGTGTAAATAACGTGAAGAAAGGCCTATGATCCGGCCCGCCATGGGTACCTGACCAGCACTGAGGGCATCAGCGCTGAAGCGCATCCTGGCCTCCGTTTCCTTTCCAAGAGAGGCCCCGCGGAAGAATTCACGGAAATTCTTCCTTACAGCTGATGAGCGTTACCTTCCCTTCTTTCCAACCACGTTCACCCACATGGGGAACCTGCGTTGCAGCGGTGCTTTCCTGCGTCCTCCTGAATCGGATGCACCCCTTTCTCGGTCTGCCGGACCTGTTCTACGTCGCGGCCACGTTCGCAATGGAACTGGCACTGATCGAGCTCATCACGCAGCTTGCACTGGATATTCGAAACCGTGTGGCGAAAGCCACTGCGCTGTTGATTCCGGCCGCGATGGGTTCGATCTACATCGCCCAGATGTATTCGATCTGGATTTCCGGCGGCCTGATTCCCCCCATCGCGCTTGCCAATCGAGAGGTTGCGGGCCTGATCGCGTTCAACGGCATCTACGCCTTGTTGGGCAGCTATCTTGCGGCATTCGCGGCGCATGCCTATCGATACCGCGGTGTAGCATCACGCTACTCCAGGCGCGGCATCTTCGCCTGCGTCGGCATCCTGGCCATCGCCTACGCCGGCATGATCCACAAGCAGCCGCTGGCTCGCGGCATTACCGTCGCACGCGGCGAATCACCCGTGTCCTCACTGGTTCACTCCATGATCATGTACGCGGGAATGAGCTCGCAGACACGACTCAGCAGCAGCGAGCTCACTGCCGTCCGGACGCAGTTTTCACGGCGCACCGTCTACGAGCAGGGCTTTCCCGAGGACATGATCGCCGGTCTGCCGCCGCGCCCCAACGTCATTGTCCTTTTTACCGAAGGCATGTCGGCACGCTGGATGGGCAGCTACGGCGGAGCCTATGCCGACCTGATGCCGAACCTGGATCGATTTGCCGGTGGATCGCTGATGGTGCGCAACTACTACAACCATACAGCAGCCACGTTCCGCGGCCTGCGCGGGCAGTTGACGTCTGGCCACCAGGAAATCGATGGATTCTACGAGGATGGCACCGGCATCGGCCAACGCGATGTTTCCCGCGAGATTACCGCGATATCGCGCGCCAGCCTTCCCGACGTGCTGCGCTCGCATCAGTACCACAGCCTGTTCTTCCTGTCGCAGCAGGCATTCCTCAACAACATGATCGAAACGTTGGGCTTCGACGCGACACTGGGCAGGGACTACTTGTTCGACAAACACCTGCGCACCACGCCGGACGAGGAACGGCCGAAGTATCTTTCCGATCCGCAATTGTTCAGCGCGATGCTCGATGAGCTGGAGGCACAGCCCCGGGACAGGCCGTTCTTCGCCGCGGCCTACAACTTCCAGACGCATGCGTTCCTTGATGGCGAGCAGAAGTACGGTGACGGGGGGAATCAGGTACTGAACCGATTCCACACCTACGACCACAACATCGGCGACTTCCTGCAGCGATTCATGGCCAGCCGCCTGCACGAGAACACGGTGCTGGTGATCACTGCCGACCACTCGACCTTCCCCGATCCGCCGGCACAGCAGGCCGACCCGGAAGTCGGCGGCTACTTCATCGATCCGATTCCACTGGTGATCTACTGGAAGGGTGTCGAGCACCGCAAGATCAATGCCGACTACAAGAATTCACTGGATTTTGCCCCGACCTTGTTGAGCCTGCTTGGCATACGGAACGCCAACACCCTGTTCCTGGGCTGCACCTTCTTCGAAGAGTGCGCGCTGGATCGGATCTCCAGCATGGGCAAGGACGAGTATTACCTCACGCGCAATGGTCTGGTCTACGCCCGGCCCAATGTACCCGAGGCGGACGTTGCCGCCTTCGAAGCGGGTACCGAACTGATCGACCGCTACAAGGCCATGGATCTGGTAATCGGCGCCGCCGAATAGATGGGCGCAGCTACCGGCGTGCACGGCGCCGGTAGCTACGGTGATAGGATCGCGCCCCGTCCGGCCGTGACCTTCCCGCCGGTGCTGAAGAAGGTGCCGCTCCCGTGTCCGAAATGCTTTCCGCCACAACCAGGCCGATCCGCCGCGGACGGGCCCTGGCCTGGCTGACCTTGGTAGCCGGCATCTATCTGCTGGGGCTGTGGTATGTCGACCGGGACAAGCAGATCCTGACCCGCCTGCAGGCGCTGGCACTCCCCTTGTGTGGCTGCGTGGCCCTGGTGCTGGCCAGTTACGGGTTCCGCCACCTGCGGTGGCACATGCTGCTGCGGGCACAGGGCCAGCCCACGGGCTGGCGTGCCGGCCTGCTCGCCTATCTCGCCGGCTTTGCGTTCACCGCCTCCCCCGGCAAGGCCGGGGAGCTTCTGCGCATCCGCTATTTTTCCCGCTTGGGGGTTCCCGCGCAGGTCACGCTGACCACTTTCATCTACGAGCGAGCGCTGGATCTACTGGTGATCACTGCACTGAGCCTGGGCGCAGCGCATCTGATCCCCCTCTTTGGCGTGCTCGCTACCGTCGTGCTGTGCCTGGTGCTGGCCCTGTGTCTGGTTGCCTGCCTTTCCCCGCTGCAGCGCGCGGCCATCGCGGTGATCGACCGGCTCCCCGGCCAGCCGGTGCGCAGGCTGGCGCGCTTTCTGGTGGCGGGTACCACCTCACTGCGCCCGCTGTTGCGTCCCGGGCTGACCGCAGCCAGCACCGCCTGTGGCCTGGCGGCCTGGCTACTGACCTCGGCGGCTTTCGCCTGGCTGTGCTACGCGCTGGGGATCGTTCTGCCTTGGCAGTACGCGCTGGCCATCTACCCGCTGGCGATGCTGATCGGCGCGCTTTCCTTCGTTCCCGGCGGGGTGGGCACCACCGAGGCAGCGATCGTGCTCATGCTGGCCGCATCCGGTGCGGACCTGGATACGGCGCTGGCTGCGGCTATCGGTATACGCCTGGCCAGCCTGTGGTTGGCGGTGGCGGTCGGGATGGCCGCGACGGTTGCGCTGGAGGCGCGCACGCCTGCCACCGCTTGAAGGAAATCGGGCTCTGAGACCTGTGCTGATCGGGCTATAATCGTCAAACCACGACGCAATTGGCCACATTCTGCGCACCTAAGGAGATGGCGTGACTGCATCCGTTTCAGCCTTCATCTCCGTCGTGTACGTGATACGGAATCACGACGCGCACTTGGCGTCGCTGCTCTCGGAGACCGTGACCCGCCTCGGGGCACTGGCCACCGACTATGAACTCGTCGTGGTGGACAATGGATCCACCGATGGGAGCATCGCTCGCCTGCGGGAGCTCACCCGCGAAGGCGGCCTGCCCAACCTGCAGGTCTATGCACTGACCCAGAGCGTTGCCTGGGAAACAGCGGCCTGGGCAGGCATCGAAAGCGCGCTCGGCGATTTCATCGCCGTTCTTGACCCCCTGACCGATGATGTTTCGATCCTCCCACAGTTGTTGGAGGCTGCAGTCACGGGAACGGATGTGGTCTTTGCCAACAATCAGGCCCGCCCTCGTCTGGGCCTCGCATACCGGCTGGCCAATGCCGTATTCAATCAGGCCTTCCGCTGGCTCAACGGCGTTGACCCCGGAGCGGAGGCCCCGCAGTACAGAGTGATGAGCAAGAAGGTCGTCAACTACATCCTGCAACATCCTCGACCAGCCGCCATCTATCGCCTGTTGCCCGTCACTGCAGGCTTCACCCGGACCAACGTGACGTACCGGCACGAGCCCAGAACGGCCCCGGAAAAGAAGCTTGGGCAGAGCATCGATAGAGGCATGCGCCTGCTGGTGTCGAGCACCCGGCTCCCCATGCGACTGGTGACCATGCTGTCGACCTTCGGCGCACTGGCCAACCTGCTCTATTCCGTCTATGTCCTGGCCATCGCAATCTTCAAGGCCGACGTTGCACCGGGATGGGTCAGCCTTTCGTTGCAACAATCCGGGATGTTCCTGTTGATCTCTCTTGTACTGCTGGTGCTGGGCGAGTACATCCTGCACATGGCCGCACTCAGCAACGAGGGGCCGTCCTTCCATGTCGCCCAGGAATTCACCAGCGCACGCCTTGAACGCCTTGAGCGCGTCAACGTAGAGCGCGCTGCGGGCATGCCTGGACCGCCCGGGCGTGCCTGAGACCCTGCCACTGGACGCCGATGCGATCATCATCGGTGGAGGCTTCTATGGCGCCGTGGTTGCCAGCTATCTCGCCACCGAGAGGGGGGTGGGCCGGGTCATTCTGATAGAACGTGAACCCCGATTGATGCAACGCGCCTCGTTTTCCAACCAGGCACGCGTCCATAATGGCTACCACTATCCCCGCAGCTTCACCACGGCCTATCGCAGCAGGGTGAACCTGCCCCGATTCATGCGGGAATGGGAGTCAGCGGTGCATTCCGACTTCCTGAAGGTCTATGCCATCGCCCGCCGCAACTCGAAGGTCACGGCCTCCCAGTTCGTGCGCTTCTGCCGCACGATCGACGCCCCTCTGGAACCGGCACCGGCGTCACTGGCGACGTTGTTCAACCCGCACCTGATCGAACGGGCGTTCATCGCGCAGGAGTACAGCTTCGATTCCGAGCGCATCCGCCAGTTGCTTGAAGCCAAGCTGGCAGGCGCCGGCGTGCACCTGGGCATGGGATACGAAGCGACTGCCGTACAGAAGGAAAACGATGCGATACGCGTGTGCCTGCGTAGCACTGAAGGCAGCGTCACCACATCCATGGCGGCCAAGCAGGTCTTCAACTGCACCTACGCAGGGCTCAACCTGATCAGTGGCCCACAGGGTCACAGCCACGCCTCGCTCAAGCATGAAATCACCGAAATGGCGTTGATCCAGCTTCCTCCCGCGCTGGAGGGGCTGGGCATCACGGTCATGGACGGGCCCTTTTTCTCCATCATGCCCTTCCCCGCGCGCCAGTCCAGCACGCTGTCCCACGTGCGCTACACGCCCCATACGGCCTGGATCGACACGCCGGCGCGCAATCCCTACGTCGAACTTGAATCCCATGCCCGTTCAAGCCGGTTCGATTACATGCTCCGGGATGCCGCCCGCTATCTCCCGAGTGTTTCGAAGGCCGTGCATCAGCAATCGTTGTTCGAAATAAAAACGGTCCTGGTGAAGAACGAAGGCGACGATGGCCGCCCGATTCTGTTCGAGTCGTATCCCCAGCTGCCAGGGTACTCAACAATACTGGGTGGGAAGATCGACAATATCTACGACGTGATCGGCCATCTGGATACGATCTCCTTCCCCCCCCCTCCCCGGGGAGGGTGAACACAACCGGCCCGCGCCGTTGCCGGCTCACCGCCCCACATCCGAACCGCACAGCCGCCCGGGCATCCGGGCACCAGGAGCACTCGATGTCTCACGCGCTCATCGGCCATACCGGCTTCGTGGGTTCCACCCTGAAGCGTCAGACACGGTTCGAGCATCTGTTCAATAGAAGCAATATCAAGGAGGTCGCGGCCCAGGCCTACCACACGGTGGTCTGCTCGGCCGCGCCCGCGCAGAAGTGGATCGCCAACCGCGAACCGGAAGCCGACTGGAGGAACATCCAGGCACTCATCAAGGCGCTGGATGCGATCACCTGCGACCATCTCACGTTGATCAGCACGGTTGACGTATTCGCCAACCCGATCGGCGTTGACGAATCGACGCAGGTCATGACGGCCGGGTTGCATCCCTATGGCCTGCATCGGCGCCGGCTGGAAGAGTTCGTGGAATCACGATTCAGGTCCAGGATGATCGTTCGCCTCCCAGGCCTGGTCGGCCCAGGCCTGCGCAAGAACATCATCTTCGACCTGCACAACGACAACAATGTGCACGCCATCGACAGCCGTGCCCAGTTCCAGTTCTATCCCATGGTGAATCTCAGCGCGGATCTTCTGGCTGCGCGACAGCAGGACCTTGAACTGATCCATCTGACCAGCGCCCCGATAAGCGTCGGCGAGATCGCCCGCGAGGTGTTCGGCCTGCAGTTCGATGGCACGTCCGACTGCCCGCCTGCCCGCTACGACATGCTCAGCCGACATGCCCGGGACGCACAGGGAAACCCTGGCTACCACTATGATCGGAGCGCCACGCTCACGGCCATCCGCGCCTACCATCAGACCGAACCTGCGACTGCGGTGCTGGCACCATGAGCATCTCGATCTCCAACATCGCGTGGAATCCAGATGAGGATGACGCTGTCGGGCGGCTGCTTGCCGACCTTGGCGTTCGCCATATCGACGTTGCTCCCAGCAAGTACTTCCCGGTGTTTGCAGAAGCCAGCGACGCGGCTGTCGCCAAGGTCAGGCGCTTCTGGGAAGCGCTCGGCATCGACATCATCGGAATGCAATCGCTGCTGTTCGGCACAGAAGGCCTGAACGTCTTTGCTTCAGTCGATGTCCAGCTGCGCTTGCTTGAGCATCTTCGCCATGTGTTCCGGATCGGATCGAGCCTGGGTGCGACACGCGCGGTCTTTGGCTCGCCGCGCAATCGCGACCGCGGCTCCCTGCCACTGCAGCGGGCCAACGAAGCTGGCGCGGCTTTCTTCCATCGCGTGGGTGAAGCCGCCCGACTGGAGGGCATCACCCTGTGCCTTGAGCCCAATCCCGAATGCTATGGCGCGAACTTCATGACGCATACCGAAGCGACTGCCGAAGTCGTGCGCCTGACAGGGCACTCGCACGTCAGGATGCAGTTCGACACCGGTTCAATCTTCATCAACGGAGAAGAGCCGGCACAGCTGCTGCAGCGGCACGCCGACATAATCGGCCATGTCCATCTGAGCGAGCCAGGACTTGCACCTTTGGGTACGCGGGACACCAATCATGCAGAGATGGCAATTCTATTGCGCCGACACATGGGCGACATACCGCTGACGATCGAGATGCTGCGCCCAGCCGAGGGCGAGCATGCGATCAGGGCGTCCTTGCAATTCGTGCTCGATCACTATCGACCCCAGTCTATTGGAGCATCGCCATGAACAAGTGGCTGATCCTGGTCGTCGGCATCCTATGCAATGCGGGCGCAAGCGCCCTCATCAAGGTTGCGGTAAGCGCGCCGAGGCAGTTCCCCTCACTCACCGATCCGATGGGGGCCCTGCGCAATTGGCCCTTCTGGACGGGCCTGGCCCTGTACGGCGGCGCCTTCCTGCTCTACTCCATGTCACTGGCACGCCTTCCGCTCAATGTTGCCCACCCGATCTCAACGGCAGGTGCCATTGCCCTGGTGGCTTGCGTTTCAGTGATCGCGTTCCGGGAGCCGATGCCATGGACAACCGTGGCAGGCATTGCATTGATACTCTCCGGCGTTGTCCTGATTACCGTTCACGCCCCCTGATAGGCCGACAGTGACTTCTGCAATGACCACTCCCATCACGCCCCCAAGCCCGGCTGGACACAGCGCGGATTGGCAGGTACCTGCCTTCACGAAGACACTTCTGCAAAGCAAGTGCCACGATCATGCCGTTGTCATTCCCGTGATCAACGAGGGCGAGCGGATCCGCGCACTGCTGTCCCGGATGCATGAGATCGGCACTGCCTCCATCGCCGACATCATCATCGTTGACGGTGGAAGCAGCGACGGCTCCCTGGATGAGACCTTTCTGCGGAGCTGCGGTGTCACTGGACTGCTCGTGAAGACCGGCCCCGGTCGGCTCAGCGCGCAATTGCGCTGCGCCTATGCTTTCTGTCTCGCTGCGGGCTACCGCGGAGTGGTCACCATCGATGGCAACAACAAGGACGAGCCCTCCCCCATCCACCGCTTCATCGAAGCACTCGAACAGGGCGTGGACTTCGTGCAGGCCTCGCGCTTCATAGCGGGGGGTGTGGCCGAGAATACCCCCTTATTGCGCCATGCCGCGATCCGGCTTGTCCATGCGCCGCTGCTGAGCCTGTTTTCCGGCTTCCACTGGACCGATACCACCCAGGGCTTCCGCGCCTACAGCCGGGCACTGCTGGAACACCCGGACGTGGGCACCTTCCGCGATGTATTCAACGGATACGAACTGTTGGCCTACCTTTCCTATCGCGCGCCCCGCCTTGGCTTCCGTTGCCAGGAACTACCCACGGCACGCCGCTATCCGGAGGGAGAGGTCCCGACCAAGATCAGCAGCGTAAGGGGCAACCTGCAGATTCTGCGTGTATTGCTTGCGGCGATCTCCGGCCGCTACAACCCGCCGATCGGGCACAAACCATGATGATTCGTGCAATCCGGAACCATTTCACCGACCCCGCGGCCACTGCGGCATGGGTTGTCTTTACCATATCGATGGCAGCGCTGGTGGCCTACCAGCTCAGGCTGCTCAACTTCAGCGAATTTGCCGATGAGACCGAAACCATCGTTGCCGCAAAGATGATGGTTGCAGGCAGCAGTCTCTATCGGGAAATTTTCAACCATCATGGCCCGCTTACGTTCCTGCCGGGCATGTTGGTCGAGTTGGCGGGCGGCCACTCCATAGCCGCACATCGCGCGCTGATTGCCATATTGCAGCTGGTCTCCCTTGCCGCATTGCTGTTTTCTCCACTGATCCGGAACCAGCATGCAATCGTGCGTGTGACCTACACGCTGCTTATTGCCACCATCTATGCGGGGATATTGCCGGCTGGGCTCGGGCACACTTATTCCTACCAGGTGCTCTGTGGAATCATGCTCAGCGTAGCGTTCTCGACCTGGTTGCTCCCTCAGATAGCAGGAGAGCTTCGCGTCGGGACGGCCAGGACCATTGTCGGAGGTGCGCTGGTCGCTTCGATCCCGTTTCTTGCGATCACATACATTCCGGCAGCGATGGCGTTTCTTGTCGCATCCGTGCACAAGGACAACTGGCGCAAGGTGCTCTGCGGGTCCGTTGCAGCCATCGCGTTCAACCTCGTGTTCCTCGTGTGGACTGGTTCCGTCAGGGGATACCTCGCCTTCCATGTCTACCTGAATGCCGTACTCCTTCCACAGTACAACCAGGGGCATGGCCTGCTGATGCTGATTGGAAACGCCTTCCACGCAGCAACATCGGACCTGGGAGGATTGCTTCTGCTGGGCGTCATCGTGACCGCCCTTGCGGCTGTCGCGTGCAAACGTCCAGCGCTTCCCTGGCGTGAGATCCTGGTCGCACTGGGGCTGGGGTCGATGCTCATTCGTGGCCTTGATATTCATGGCCTCAGTTATATCTACGTCGCGCTCACCATGCCTCTGCTGCTCCTGCATCTGATCCCAGCGGGGTTCCCCCGTCAGCACAGTCTGCTGCTGGTGTTGTGCTGCATCCTGACGGCTCGACTGATTGTTGGCGGCGCCAAGGAAGACCAGTTGCTGGTCGATCGCAGAATTCCGGAAACAACCGAGTTTGCGCAGCTCGCGCAGAAACTCACCGACCCGGGCGACAGAATCCTGGCCTATTCCTTCCAGAACTACCAGTACCTGGCCGCAGGACGGCTCCCTGCCTCCGGCTACTATTTCTATCTTCCGTGGCAGCGGCAGTACCTAGACCATCCGGTGCTCGGGGTACGCATTGATCCGTGCATGGACATCGAAAAGACCCGGCCCAAGCTTGTCATGCTGGATGAGTGGAAGGTGTGGGAAAAGTACGACTGGGCAAGCTACGGCGGGTGCGTCATAGACGCGATGGCACGCGACTACATCCGCCTGCCCCACACGCAGTACTACGTCCGCAAGGACGTAGCGGCAGGCATCGGAGTTCTTGCTCAGGCGGACGACAACCTCTCTGTGAGCCCTCCCGTTTCCAAGGGGGATCGCTTTGCCATCGCCCATACCCCGGACAACACCCACGAGACGCCCCGACGGATTGGCCTGCGACTGGCAACCTACGCGCGCAGCAACCCGGGCGTGGCCGTACTGACAACCCCGCTGGCGGACGGGACCCCATCGGTCCTGGCTACGCTGGACCTGCCGGGCATCGAGGACAACGCCTATGCCTACATGGAGGTGCCCCCGGGTACAACGGGGCCCCTGTCCTTCGAGATAAGGGAGGGTGGGGGTATCAGCTTCTGGGAATCGCGAAAGCCGGATGGGACGACCCAACCCTGCATTATCATCGAGTACCCATCGACGCCCCCCGGGCGAACCCCGGGCTGCCCCCTTGATCTCAAGCGTCTTCTGACGGATGTGACTCCATAAGCGACAAGCGGGGCCAGGGGAAACGGCTACTCCACGTCCGAGGGGCGCCCCTCGGACGGAGCTGCGGTCGGACCCAGCAGGACTGCTGGGACTACCCGCTATAATCGCCGATCTGACGAGAACTGAAGCTTGCCGCCATGCATACCCCTGGATTCGCTGAAGCGGAAACATGCAGAACGTGACCACATCCCGCGCCCTCTGCGTCGACCTCGACGGCACCCTGCTCCGCTCGGACATCCTGTACGAATCGTTGTTGGCGCTGCTCGCCCACAACCCGCTTTACCTGTTTCTGATCCCGTTCTGGCTGCTGCGCGGCAAGGCCTACGTGAAGCGCCAGCTGGCCTCGCGGGTGCAGCTGCCGGCGGAGACGCTGCCCTACGACGAGCGCGTGCTGGAGATCCTGCGCACCACCACGCAGCGTCCCCGCGTGCTGTGCACCGCCTCGGACCGGCTGCTGGTGCAACCCATCGCCGATCACCTGGGGCTGTTCGAGGAGGTCATGGCCAGTGACGGCCATACCAACCTGTCCGGCAGCAACAAGGGCCACGCGCTGGCCGAACGCTTCGGCGAGCGCGGCTTCGACTACATGGGCAACGGCCAGGTCGACCTGAAGGTGTGGGCGCATGCCAGTGGCGCGATCGTGGTCAACAACGGTGCGGGGCTCGTCCGCGCGGCGTCCAGGCAGAGCGAGGTGCTGGCCCATCTGCCCGCGCAGAATGGCAACCTGCTGACCTGGATCAAGGCCCTGCGTGTCTACCAGTGGCTGAAGAACCTGCTGGTGCTGGTGCCGCTGCTGACCGCACACCGCTTCCTGGATCCGGCCGCCATCGCCGATGCCGGCGTTGCCTTCCTGGCCTTTGGTCTGTGCGCATCCGGCGTCTACCTGCTCAACGACCTGCTGGACCTCACCCCGGATCGCATGCATCCGCGCAAGCGCAGGCGTCCGTTCGCGGCAGGCACGCTGCCGTTGCTGCATGGCCTGCTGGTCGCGCCGTTGATCACCCTGGCCGGCTTTGCGCTGGCCTTCGTGTGCAGTGCCGAGTTCGCGCTGGTACTGCTCTGCTACTACGTGATGACCCTGAGCTATTCACTGAAGCTCAAGCGCATCGTGATGATTGACGTGGTGATGCTGGCCGCGCTGTACACCGTGCGCATCATCGGTGGCGCAGTTGCGATCGGCTCGGAGCTCTCGTTCTGGCTGCTGGCCTTCTCGATGTTCGTGTTCCTCAGCCTGGCCATGCTCAAGCGCTACACGGAACTGGCATCGGCCCTGGCCAATGGCAAGGAGATGGCCATCGGCCGTGGCTACTCGGTGGCCGACCTGCCGCTGGTGCAGTCGCTCGGCGCGGCTGCGGGTTACATCGGCGTTCTGGTGTTCGCGCTTTACATCAACAGCCCGGAGAGCCTGGAGCTGTACAGCAATCCCAAGCTGCTGTGGCTGCTGTGCCCGATCCTGCTGTACTGGATCAGCCGCATGTGGATCGTCTCCCACCGCGGCGACATGCATGACGACCCGATCGTGTTCGCTGCCCTGGACCGCGGCAGCCAGATCGTCATCGCGCTGTGCGTACTGATCGTCCTGATCGCGATATGACCCTGGTCAGCGGCTCATCCTGGGGGCGTTACCCGCGCGTACAACAACGCGTCGTCCCTGTGCTCGATCGTGAGGATGGCCTGCCGCTGCCTGACCATGGCAGCGTGCTGCCGCACGGCAATGGCCGCAGCTACGGCGACAGTTGCCTGAACCCGGATGGGACCCTGCTGGCCAGCCGGGCGCTGGACCGCTTCATCGCCTTCGACCCGGCAACCGGCATCGTCCGCTGCGAAGCCGGGGCAACCTTGGCCAACATCATCGACATCGCCCTGCCCAGCGGCTGGTTCCTGCCGGTTACCCCCGGCACGCGCTATGCCACAGTGGGCGGGGCCATTGGCAACGATGTGCATGGCAAGAACCATCATCGTGCGGGCACGTTCGGCCATCATATCCGTCGGCTGCAGCTACTGCGCAGTGACGGCACGCGACTGGAACTGGCACCTGGCGATGCCAGCGGACTGTTCGAAGCGACCGTAGGCGGTCTCGGTCTGACAGGCTTCATCACCTGGGCCGAACTGCAGCTGCGACGCGTCCCCGGCCCCTGGATCGAGACCGAATCGATCCGCTTCGACAACCTCGATGAGTTCTTCAGCCTGTCGCGGGAGTCCGCCAGCGGCTTCGAGTACACCGTGGCCTGGATCGACTGCCTTGCCAGTGGCAAGCATCTGGGCCGCGGGCATTTCCTGCGCGGCGACCATGCGCCGGGCAATGCACAGGCCGCTGCCCCCAGCTCGGCGCCACGCCGCAGCATGCCGGTGGTACCGCCCGTATCACTGGTCAACCGCCTGACTCTGCGCCCGTTCAATACGCTGTATTACTGGCGCCAGCCGGCACGCCGCGCGCGCCACGTCTCGCACTACCAGAGCTATTTCTATCCGCTGGACGGCATCAACCACTGGAACCGCATGTACGGCCCGCGCGGCTTCCTGCAGCACCAGTGCGTGCTGCCGCCGGCCATCGCGCACGATGCCACCGCGGCGCTGCTGGGCGAAATCGCCCGCAGCGGTCGCGGCTCGTTCCTGGCGGTGCTGAAGGAGTTCGGCGACCGGCCCTCACCGGGCATGCTCTCCTTCCCGCGCCCGGGTACCACCCTGGCGCTGGATTTCCCCAACGACGGCGCCGACCTGTTGAAGATGCTCGACCGCCTGGACCGCATCGTCAGCGAGGCCGGCGGCGCTGTCTATCCGGCCAAGGATGCGCGCATGTCCGGCGCGCTGTTCCGGCAGGCCTACCCGGCCTGGGAGGCCTTCTCCCGCCACATCGACCCCCGATTCTCGTCCGGCTTCTGGCGCCGGGTGATGGAGTAAGCATGCAGAAGATCCTGATCATCGGCGCCACCTCGGCGATTGCAGAAGCCGTCGCCCGCCTGTATGCCGCCCGCGCGGCTGCAATCTATCTGGTCGGTCGCAATGCCGGTCGATTGGACACCATTGCCGCAGACCTGCAGGTGCGCGGTGCGCAGCGCGCTGAGTACGGCGTGCTCGACATCAACGATGTAGGCGCGCACAGTGCGCTGCTCGATGCGGCCTGGAACGCGCTGGGCGGTGTCGACACCGTGCTCATCGCGCATGGCACCCTGCCCGACCAGTCTGCCTGCGATGCCTCGGTGAACCTGTCGCTGCGCGAGTTCGCCACCAACGGCACCTCCACCATCGCCCTGTCCGCTGCACTGGCGCAGCGCCTTCAGCCGAGTGCCACCCTGGCGGTCATTTCCTCGGTGGCCGGCGATCGTGGACGCGCCAGCAACTACCTGTACGGTAGTGCCAAGGCAGCGGTGACCGCCTACCTCAGCGGCCTTGGCCAGCGCCTGCGCCCTGCCGGCGTCAACGTGCTGGTGATCAAGCCGGGCTTCGTCGATACACCGATGACCGCAGCCTTCAAGAAGGGCGCCCTGTGGGCGACCCCGGAGAAGGTCGCTGTGGGCATTATGAAGGCCATCGGCAAGCGCAAGGCCGTGGCCTACCTGCCGGGGTTCTGGTGGGCGATCATGATGATCATCAAGAACATTCCTGAATTCGTTTTCCGCAGAATCAAGCTCTGACTCAAACGTCGACCCAGCAAGAGAGAGGATCTCACGCATGCCCGATATCGATCGCGACCTAGACGTTCTCTATCAGCACCGCTTCCCAAAGGAAGAGCTCGCCAACAAGAATCGGATCTGGCAGGTACTGTGTGGCCAGTACTTCAGTCGTTTCGTGGATCCATCCGATACAGTGGTCGACATCGGCGCAGGCTACTGCGAATTCATCAACAACATTCCGGCGGCGGGCAAGATCGCGGTCGACCTCAATCCCGATGTCCGCCAGTTCGCCGCTGATGGCGTGCGCATCATCAACGAGAGCTGCACGGCGGTGGCTTCGATACCCGATGCCAGCGTCGATGCCGTGTTCATGAGCAACTTCCTGGAACACCTTCCGACCAAGGATCTCGTCCTGCAGACCTTGCGCGAGAGCGCGCGCATGCTCAAACCCGGTGGCCGTGCGATCATTCTGCAGCCGAACATCCGCTTCCTGTACGACGAATACTGGGACTATTTCGATCATCACACCGCGCTGAGCGACCGGAGCCTGGTCGAGGGTGTGCTGATGGCCGGTCTCGAGCCCCGGGTTGTGATCCCGAAGTTCCTGCCCTACACCACCAAAAGCCGCCTGCCACAGGCGCCCTGGCTGGTCTCGCTGTACCTGAAGATTCCGCTCGCCTGGCACATCCTGGGCAAGCAAGCTCTGGTCGTGGCCTACAAGCCACGCTGAATCCCTTTCCAAACATTCGAATTCGTCCATGGTAGACAAGAACGACAAGATCGTCCTGACCGGCGCCGCGGGCCTGGTGGGGCAGAACCTCATCGTCGAGATGAAGCAGCAGGGCTATACCCGTTTGGTGGCGATCGACAAGCACGCCCATAACCTGGAGATCCTGCGCAGCCTGCATCCCGACGTAGAGACGATCCTGGCCGACCTTGCGGAGCCCGGCGACTGGGCGCGCGCCTTCGAAGGCGCGCGACTTGTGGTGCAGCTGCATGCACAGATCACCGGCAAGACCACCGAACTGTTCGTACGCAACAACCTGACAGCAACCGGGCACGTATTGGCCGCCTGCAAGGCTGCCGGCGTGCCCTACATGGTGCACATCAGCTCTTCGGTGGTGAATTCCGTCGCCAAGGACGACTACACCAATACCAAGCGTGAGCAGGAAGAGATGGTAGTGGCCAGCGGCCAGCGCCACTGCGTGCTTCGCCCCACCCTGATGTTCGGCTGGTTCGACCCCAAGCACCTGGGCTGGCTGTCGCGCTTCATGGCGCGTACGCCGGTCTTCCCGATTCCCGGCGACGGCAGGTTCATGCGCCAGCCACTGTACGAACGCGATTTCTGCCGCTGCATCGCCAAGTGCATCGAGACCGAACCGGACGGCCAAGTATTCGATATTGTCGGAGATACCCGCGTGGACTACGTGGACATCATCCGCACCATCAAGCGGGTCAAGAAGCTGCACACGGTGATCGTGCACATCCCGATCGGATTCTTCGGTTTCCTGCTGAAGGTATACAGCCTGTTCAGCAGCAAGCCGCCCTTTACCGCCGATCAGCTCAAGGCGCTCAGTGCCGGTGACGACTTCAAGGGTGTCGATACCGAGGCGGTGTTCGGGGTGAAGCAGACCCCGTTCGAAGCCGCCATCCGCGAAAGCTACACCGACCCGCGCTACAGCCATATCGTGCTGCAGCGCTGATCCGACAGAACAGACGAAGAGTTCCTCACATGCCCAATTTCGCCATCATCGGTAGCGGCCCCATGGGTCTCATGGCAGCACTGGAGCTGCTCAAGCAGGGCCACCAGGTCGACATCTACGAACGCGACGACCGCATCGGCGGCATGTCCGCGGATTTCGACTTCGACGGCTTGCGCATCGAGCGCTACTACCACTTCATCTGCAAGACCGACTACCCGCTGTTCAAGCTGCTCGACGAGATGCAGCTGTCCGACCGCCTGCACTGGACGGACACGAAGATGGGCTACTACTACCAGGGCAAGCTGCACAAGTGGGGCACCCCGTTCGCGCTGCTCGGCTTCCCGCATCTGGGCCTGGTTGACAAGGTCCGCTACGCCCTGCATGTGATGCACACCAAGGGAATCCAGGACTGGACCGCGCTGGACAAGGAAAACGCCCGCGACTGGATCACCCGCTGGATCGGCCCCAAGGCCTACAAGGTGATGTGGGAGAAGGCGTTCGCCCTGAAGTTCTTCGAATACCAGAACGACCTGTCGGCATCGTGGATCGGCACCCGCATCAAGCGCGTGGCGCTGTCGCGCCGCAACCTGTTCAATGAAAGCATGGGCTACCTGGAGGGTGGCTCGGCGGTACTGCTGGAAAAGATGGCCGTAGAGGTACAGCGCCGGGGAGGCCGCATCCTGCTGTCGCAGCCAATCGAGGAAGTGACGGCGGTCGATGGCAAGGTCACCGGCATCCGCACCGCCAGCGCGCAACAAGCGTACGACACGGTTGTCTCGACCGCCCCCATCCAGTACGTGCCGAAGATGGTGCCGGCACTGCCGAAGGTCTTCGCCGAGCAGGTCGATGCCATCGAGAACATCCCGGTGGCCTGCGTGATCCTGAAGCTGTCGCAGCCGGTCAGCGAGAACTTCTGGATGAACATCAGTGATGACCGCATCACCATCCCGGGCCTGATCGAGTACAGCAACCTCAATCCGGGCAAGGGTCCGGGCGAGCACATCGTGTACGCGCCGTACTACATGCCCAAGACCCACCCGAAGTGGCAGTGGAGCAACCAGCAGCTGATCGACGAGGTGATCAGCTACCTGCCGATGATCAATCCGGCGTTCAAGCCAGAATGGATCAAGGCGACGCACTGCCACCGCTACGAGTACGCGCAGACGATCTGCCCGCCGGGCTTCCAGGACATGCTGCCGCCGATGAAGACGCCGCTGCAGGGCTTCTTCATGGCGGACACCGCCTACTACTACCCGGAAGATCGCTCGATCAACGAGAGCATTGCGGTGGGGCAGACGCTGGCGGCACTGGCCTTGCAGGGAACAGTCGCAACGTGAGCACAGTTCCCGTAGCACGGCAGTTCGTGCTGTTCCTCATTGCCGGTGGCCTCGCGGCGGGGGTGAACATCGGTTCACGCCTGCTGCTGGGTCACTGGCTCGCGTACATACCTTCCATCCTGGTTGCCTATTGCCTCGGCATGGCAACCGCATTCGTACTGGGCAAGCAGTTCGTGTTTGAAAAGGCGCAGAACCCATTCCACCAGCAGGCCCTGTGGTTCATGGCCGTCAACGCCGCCGCTGTTGTCCAGACGCTCCTCATCAGCGTGTCACTGTCCCACTGGCTGCTGCCCGCCATGGGCATGCACTTCCACAACGACACACTGGCACACGTAGTCGGCGTACTGGCCCCCGTCGTGACCAGCTACTTCGGCCACAAGCACCTATCCTTCCGGGCCGCGTGAAGCGTGCATCCTGTCACCGGACGCCGTTCGTGACGAACGCTCACCTGCGCGGTCCTCAAGAACTCGTGCGCATCAAGGATAAAGGTACATGATGGGCAACAATGAAGTGACCCAATGAACGTACCACTGCCCTCAAGCCAGTTCATCAGGTTCCTGCTGGTAGGCGGGCTGGCAGCCGCCGTCAACGTCGGCTCCCGGATCCTGCTCAGCCACTGGCTGCCGTATGTAACCGCCATCCTGCTCGCTTTCTGCTTGGGCCTGGTCACCGCCTTCGCGCTGAACAAGGTGTTCGTGTTCAACCAGGCCAGCAACCGCCTGCACCATCAGGTGCTCTGGTTCATTGCCGTCAACATCGCTGCTGTCGGGCAGACCCTCCTCATCAGCCTGCTGGTGGCACGCTGGCTGCTGCCGCTTCTGAACGTGGATTTTCATAACGAAACCATCGCCCACGCATTGGGCGTCATCGTACCGGTGATCACCAGCTACATCGGCCACAAGCGACTATCGTTCCGAGCCTGAGTGATTCCAGCCATCACGGCAACGGAAGGCCCGCGCAGATCAGTGGGCGGGCTCCTGCGCAGCAGCCAGTACACGGTCTGTCCCGGCGGCCTCAGGAATAGGCAAACGTGCAAAGGTCACCGGGAAGCTTGAATTCCAGAACCGCCGGGTACCGCTGTCGCCATAGACGGTAAAGGCAACAACCCGATGCCCACGCAGCAGTTCCTCGCGGCTACCGGAAGAGAGCGCAACGAAATCCCTGGCGTCGGCCACCGTGGGTGACAGAAGGAAGCCCGTCCGGGTCGACCCAGCGATCAGCCGATAGTCGGCGGTGAGGCCATTCTCGAAGCGGACCTTGATCGACAACTTGGGGAGCTTGTAGAGCGTCGATGCGATGCGACCAGCCGGGGTCGGTCGAATATCCATCGAGACCCAGACCGGCTCCCTCCAGTCCGGTACGGCGACTTCCTGGTCCACCCGCGCAACGGTGAGCTGAGCGTCCTGAGGCTGCAACGCCATCGGCGGCCGACCGGACCGCTGAAGCACCGCATATCCCCCTTCCAGAGCCACCGGGGTATAGCTGCCCAGCAACGGGAGCCAGCTCGCGCCGTCGTCCATGGCTGGATAGCGATGATCGATTGGATCCACCTTGAAGTAGATGCGCGAAGGCGGATCCTTGAGCAGATGATCGGCATTGGCCGTCGCAAGGGCCGGCGTGTAAACGGAGTAGCTCTGCAGGATCGGACGTGGCACCCAGGTCGATCCAGCCGCGATCAGCGGAGCGAGTTCGGTGGGATAGACATCGGCCGTCCCCGTGTACCCTGCGAACGGGGCGCGCGAGCCGATCGCCGCGGAAATCGCCTTGAACTGGTTGCCGAGTGCCTCCGGCTCGATCATCCGCGTCACCAGTCCGGCTGCGGGCCGCTGGATTGACTGGGCGAACTGCGCTGACAGTGACTTCGGCGTTACGGGAGCATAGGGATCGGTAATCGCCCACCACCCGGCCAGGCCAATGACCAGGGCCAGCATGCCGGCGCGGCCGGCATTGTGGATGCACAGGAATGCGCCAACCATCGTCAGCGCCACCGCCGCGGTGAGCGCATGCAGGTCATGCCGTACGAAGCCGGATTTGAAGGTAACGAACAGATAGGCCGCAACCAGCAACGTTACATGCCAATAGCGACGCCCGCCGCTGCACAGTGACAGGCCAACGAGCACAACGGCCGCCAACAGGAAGTAAAGGATGTCCTTGCCCCTGCCAACCACCGACATACCATCGGTGTAGCCGGAAATGATCGGGGCCTGAGCGATGAAGTAGCGCGGGAGATCCGGCAGCGCCTGGCCTGAGGCCATCCATGCCATCGGCATCACGATCAGTTGGACGGCGAGGGCCAGCATTACCGTCCGGCGATCCAATCGCCAGCCCAGCAGGATCGTCGCCGCGCTCGCCAGCGCGACCATCACGCCGAAGTTGCCTTTCACCAGCGGCAATATTGCCATCGCCGCCGCAATCAGGCAGACGACAGCGGAATACGCACGCCCGCGCTCGATACCGCGCATGACAACGCATGGAAGCAGAACAGGAAGGAACAGGAAGGCAACGTCGCGGCTTACGCCCAGCCCGAGTACCAGCGGCAACAGCAGCAACCATGCGCGCCAGCGAGGGGGCGCAACGGCGAACATGCCTGCAAACAGGGCTGCCGCGATGAGTAGGGAGCCGCCCAGCATCAGCAGGTCCGTGGCCGGGTGATAGAGCGTGGTATAGACAGATGCCAACGGTCCAAAGGTGAAGACGATCTGCGTGCCAAAACGCAGTTGCTCGGCAACGGCGTGGTTCATCGCATACATCCACGATCCATCGAGACTCTCGAATGGCATCGCCGGTGCGAACGGCGTAACCATCAGGATCACCAGAAAGGAGCTCAACAAAGCGACGCAGGCCGCCCACACAGGCGTCATGGCCGCCCCCGCACCGTCCGCACCGTTGACTGATCTGATCGCCTGTTTCATCGCTTGCCTTGAGATTCTTGCGCTGAAAGGCCGTGCCGCTATCTCGCTGGTGCGACAAGCCGCAGCGGCCCCATTTATCCCTACAGATTGTATCCGCAAACCCCTCGCGTCCCGTCGCCTTCGGGTCGCGGACGGATTCCGCGCAGGGCCATCGGCGAGCGCTGGCTACCTTGTCGTCCGCGGCGCGCTATATTGGGCGAAAACGGCCCACACTGCGCGCATGAAACAACATACCGCCCTACTTCTCCTGGTCCTGGCGGCCCCCGGCTGCCAACCCACGCCAGTCCCTTCGGAGCCCTCGCCGCAGACCGTGGCAAACGCACCTGCACCTGCCCCCACTGGGCAAGCCTGCCTGGCTGCAGTGGTACGGGATCTGCAGGTCGCATGGCCCAATAACCATACTGTGGACATCGTTGCCTTTGGCCACAGCGTTCCTGCCGGATTCGGCGTGACGCCCGCCGTGCACAAACGCGATGCCTACCCGCGGCAACTGGAAGATGCACTCGCTGATGCCTATCCGCATGCGGTATTGAATGTGATCACTTCCGCTGTCGGAGGCGAGAACTCCCAGCAGGGCCGCGACCGTTTCCAGCGCGGGGTGCTGGACCTGCACCCCCGCGTCGTTTTGATTGACTATGGCCTGAATGACCGTGCTCTTCCCTTGCAGCAGTCGGCACGCAATCTCGCCTGGTTTGTTATGTCATCGCGCGCGGCGGGAGCGTGTCCGGTCCTGCTGACGCCAACCTGGGACCAACAGGCCGAGAACGGCCAGGCTCGTGCCGCTCTCCGGGCCCAGGCCAGCATGATCCGGAAGCTGGGAGAGTTGACCGACACCCCTGTCGCCGACAGCCTTGCCGCGTTCGAAGCCTATCCTGGTGACCGCAAACGGCTGATGGCGCAGTTCAATCACCCCAACCGCGAAGGCCACGCGGTCGTTCTCACGCAACTGCTGCCGCTGTTCCAAACCGCACAGTAAGCGCTGTCAGCTGCGATGGAACTGCCCGCTCAGGGCAGTTCCGCAACCCTCGCCCGGCGGATGGCCAGCACTGCGGCGCAGACCTTCAGTTGCTCACCATCCTTCTGCAGCACGCGGATCTGCACGTCCTCAGGCAGCTGGCGGGTGTCCACGAACGCTTCAAAACCGGTGTAATGGAGTGCCGGTTGCTTGAAGTAGGCAGCCACATCGGGGCGGGGCACCCGGTTCGCCGGCAACATCCAGGTGCGGCCATCGGTGGCCGACGCAAGCAGGAAAGCGCCGTCGTTGGGCCTTCCCCGCGCGCCATCGAGCGCCGACCAACCGCGCACTTTCACCAGGCCTGCCGGCAGATCCAGCGTGCCGCCCTCCGCCTGCAGCTGGTTCACGGTATCGATGTGGCAATCACCAGCAGCCACGTAGGACTCCACCGCATCGCCGTGCTTCCAGATACCCGCCAAGGCCGCGTCGGCCTCCGGGGCGGTGGGAACATCCAGACGGGCAAAGCTCACCCTGACCGCCGACTTCCACATCAGGCGTGTGCCGCTGGCCCCGCGAATGCCCATGGCGACGACCTTGCGGTTGCCGAGCAGGTCATCGCGGTGGCTGGACGTCAGCGCGACAAAATCATTCACATCCGTGATCGTAGGCGAAAGCAGGAAGCCGCTCTTGGCCAGACCGGCAATGAAACGATATGACGCGGTTTCGCCGTTGTCGTAGCGCACCTGCAGCGTCAACTCCGGAGCCTTGTAGAGAATCGAGAACAGCCTGCCCAGGAGCGTCGGCTGGACGTCGATCGATGCCCACACCGGCCCCTGGTTCTCAGGCACCGCAACGTCCTCGCCCATGCGGACCTCGGTCGAGGTCACCGGCCGTGGTTGCAGGGTTTCCGCCACGGCATCGCGGCGCGAGAGCAACGCGTAGCCCGCATCGATGCGCTGCGCCCGGAACCCTCCAAGCAGGGTGAGCCAACTGGCGCCATCCTCCATGCTGGGGTAGCGCTGATCGATGGGATTGATGTTGAAGAAGATCCTGGTCGGCGGGCTGCTGCGCAGATGCTCAGCATTGGCATCGAGTAGCGGGGGCGAGAATGCCGCATAGCTCTGCGGAACCGGGCGTGGCTTCCAGCTTGCGCCAGAAGCGAGCAGCGGTGACAGGTCCCATGGATAGAGATCAGCATCGCCCGACAGGCCCTTGAATGGCGGCCTGTCCCCGAGGAGCACCAAGCGACGCGGATACTCCTTCGCCAGTGCTGCCGGCTCTGTAGCGCGCCTCCATGCGGCTTCGACCGAAAGCTCGAACTTCGAACCAACCCGTGCCAGTGACGCCACAGGATCCAACGGAAGGAAGGCGAAGGCGAGGAGCCCATAGCCCAGCGCGCCCACTGCCATGGCGGCGATGCCCGGCCACCTACCAGAGCCCGGCACCAGATACAGCAGTGCGCCCATCAGGAGCAGCGCCGACGAAGCAATCAGGGCGTGTGGCGGGTCATGTCTGACGAAGCTGGCCTTGAAGATCACAAAGAGATACAGCGCGACCAGGACCGGCAGATACCAACGACGACGGACGCCTCCGAACGTCGAAAGGGCAACCAGCATCACACTGGCTAACAGGTAGATCACGATGTTCAGGGGGCGCCCATCTACCGACACCGACATGCCATCGGTATAACCCGAGATGAGCGGCATCTGCGCCAGGAAGTAGACCGGCAGGTCGAGCAATGACTGACCTGCGGTGAGCCAGGCTGCGATCAGCACGCCAACTTCGACGACAAACAGTGTGATCGCCAGCCTCGGCGACTCCCGCCAGCACAACAGCACCGCCACCAGACTGGCCAGCGCCGCCGGAACGCTCAGGCTGCCCTTGATCAACGGCAGAATCGCAATCGCGATGGCCAGTAGAATGATTGCAGCCCAGTTGGGCTTGCCGGTCTCCTGCCCGCGCGCCACCGTGATCGGAAGCAGTAGCGGCAGCAGCATGAACACGGCGTCGCGCCAACCATCCCAATCAGGCAGCCAGGTCAATGCCACCAGGAATGGAAACAATGGGAGCAGCACGCGCCTGTGCGGCGACGTGACCGCAAACAGCCCTGCGAACACGGCAACAGACAGCAACATCGCGCCACCGATCATCAAGTGATCGGTCGCCGGGTGGTACACCTCGGTGTAGATCGAAGCCAATGGACCAAAGGTAAAGATGATGTCCTTGCCGAAGCGCAGGTGCTCGGCTGTGGCGACGTTCATCGCGTAGGCCCAGGAACCGTCGACACCGGCGATGGGCATCTCCACTGCGAAGGGCGTCAGCACCAGGATCGTCAGGATGCACGCCAGACCCGACGCCAGCCAGCCCAGCCGGGTCATCGCTACTTTACCGTTGTTCATGAGTCACATCTGGGAGCCATCAGTCTGGACGCTGCATAGTACAGGCACGATGGTTCGGAGTGATGATCAGAGCCGGGGCCGCACGTGCAGCCCGTGCACAGCACGCCGGGACCGATGCGCTCAAGCCGCCGCAGGCCGTCCATCTCCCAGACCGGAAGCAAGCTCAGGCCGGAAGGACAGAAATGCCCTGATTGGCGTAGTTCTCATGGCGCAACGCAGCGTCTGGAGTCCGCGTGGTCGCCGCGAAGTAGCCCGCCTGCTCCACCCACAGTACGAAAAGCCGCTCGATCACGTGGGCCAGGGTGGCATCGAGCTGCCCTGCTTCCGGGTCGAACTCACTCAAGGCCAGCGCCCGCTCCCGCAGCGCATACAGCGCCGCCGGGCGGAACCAGAACATCGTTCCGGCAAAGAACCCCAGCCGGATGCGGGCATCGTCGATCCCGGTTTCCGCAGCAAGGCGGCGCAGCCGTTCCTCATTGCCTCCCCAGAAACGGGCATTGCTGACATAGGCATGCTCCGGGCCCACGATGCCGCAGCTGGAATCGTGCCTGAAGGCGCGCAGGATCTTCAGCACGGTGTGTGAAGAGCCCAGCAGGGACTTCATCAGCTCGTCCCTCCACTGGCCACCGCCATCGTGGTACACGCTCTTCTTGGAGTGGATCTTGCAGACCGCGTCATAGCGGTCGAGCAGGCCGGTATTGAGCAGGCTGACGAAGGGACCGACGTCGCGCCCGATGTTCGGATGCACGAAGACGAAGGCACGCACCTTCCGCTCTTCGAAAAAGCGCACAGCCACCCGACGATCAGCAACCGATTTCACCGACACGAACAGATCATGATCAACGATCATGTTCTTCATGTAGCCTTGGATCGATTCGATCAGGTCCAGATGATAGAGATGAAGCACGATGGCGAACCGCGACTTCAGCTTGTCAGCAGGAATGGCGCCGACACCATAGCGCTGCAGTTCTTCCTGTGAAATTCCGTCACTGGACTGGGCGAGCAGCGGCATCGCGTTGACACGCGTGGCCCGCATCCTGGCGACTTCCTCCTCGACCTGGCCCAGGCGCACCGGGTCGGCGATCAGGCTGGACAGGCCAACGTCCTGTACGCCATTGGGATCATCGCGCAGCACTTCGGTCTTGATGAAACCAAACTGGCGGTAGATGTCATCCCACAGGTAGTGGACCAGATTGGCCTGCTGGATCTCGAATGCCCCCGGTGCAGCAATGCTGTCCGGAGCCGCATCGCGCTCGCGCTTGCGCTTCAGGCGCGCAGCCAGCTTCTGCATCCCATCCGCGCCAGGCTGGAACGCCGACGCAATGCGTACCCCGTGATGCAACAGCCACTGCGTCAAGCCGATCTCATAGGAAAGAATGATTTCCCACTTGTCATCCAGCACCCGCACATCGCGCCAGAACTGGTGGAAGTACTGGCTGAAGAAAACGTCCTTGCGGAACACCATGAAATACGACTGCAGGTGGCGGCTGACCTGCTGCGACTCGGTCATCGACCAGGCACCGCATTCCACACCCTGCATCTTCGTGAAGGCACGGTCCAGGCCCTCCGGATCAATCACCAGCACGCTGTCATTGGCGATGATCAGCTCGTCGTAGGCATACAACGCCTCCACGGCCAGCACACCGGTCCGGAACGAGTAGAAGTCGTATCCAACGTTCTCTCGGACGATGACCGTGATGCGCTCGTCCAGGCCCACCGCCTGGTCAGACGCCAGGCGGGTGGACACCAGCACGATGCGCTCTGCGTGCCGCAACAGGCCTTCGAGCAGCCGACGCGTGAAGTCAGTCAACCGGCCTTCGGCGTCGAAGTGGGCAACAACCGCAACGCGACGGACGGAACTCATGCGTGCCACGCGTGATAGACGCGCACCGCAAAGGAACGCAGGCGGGGGAAGGGCCTCAGGCAACGGCCAATGAACGCACGCAGGCCCGGCCTGGGCACCGAAGAGATTCCCTGGGGATTGGTCCTGCGTACTTCGGCGGACAGCAGGACCACATCGTTGACCAGACGCTCGCGATCATCCAGGAGCGCTTTCATGCGCTCGCCGCCGAGTGCGCGCAGCAACGCCTCATCCTTCATCAGCATCTCATCACTGCCAGCACCGTTCAGCGCGGCATGGGTCGCTTCCAAGTAAGCCAGGCCGTGCTTCAGGTCCGGCTCCAGGTGGCAGCCCTCGCCCCATTCATTCCAGGCGTTGATGAACAGGATCTGGTCTTCCGGTGCATTGTTGACCCGGGTGTACTCGACCAGGCGGCGCAGCCAGTACTGGTAGATCGACGGCGAGGCGTCAACCAGCGTGTGCGAGGTGTGCTGGCGCCGCGCGGTGTTGTCCCAGGACGGCACGATGCCGCGGTACCAGCGGAAGTCGGGCTTGGGCCGGCTGATGGACTGGGCGACCACCTTGCGATAATCGACGAGGCCACCACGGAACTCGGGATTGGTGATGTCGATCGGTCGCGTCAGACGATTCTCCGCGCCGATGAAGGTATGCGGCGGGAACTCCGCGGCAGCGTCATAACCCCAATCGCGCGGATCCACAATGCCGTAGAACTGCACCGCCACGAGATGGATCTCGCCCACACCATTCTCGCGGGCCACCTGGCGCCAGCGCGCGACGGTTTCCTTCGCGTCCGGGAACAGGTCGGCACGGTAGACCAGCAGCATGGGCTTGCCATCGACCTTGATCGCACGGCGATCCTTCAACAGCGGCAGGATGTCCTCAAGGAACCGGCGATCCTCATCGGCGCCGTGCTTCTGCTCGAGCAGCACATCCTTCTCGAGCCCGTCCCAGGTGCGGGTCCAGTTTTCATTGGCCCAGCACACGCAGAACGGGAACTCGATGTCGCTCTTCAGGTAGTTGTCCAGCGGCAACTCGAGGATGCGACGTCCATCGAACCAATAGTAGTAGAAGCAGAACCCGTGAATTCCATAGAGCGAGGCCAGCTCGGCCTGCGCCCGCATGTTGTCGATCAGGCGCAGGTCATAGAAACCGAGCTCGCGCGGGATGTGGGGCTGGTAGTGGCCGGCGAAGTTCGGCTTTCCCTTGGCAACGTTGGTCCACTCGGTGAAGCCAGGCCCCCACCACTCCGAATTCTCCGCGACGGGGTGGTATTGCGGCAGATAGAAGCAGATTGGCTTGACGGTAGACATGTTCATCCCTAGGAGGTGGTTCAACCCAATCTGCTGATGGGTCTTGAAGAAATCGGTTGCTTGGAATGCCGGCCCTCTGCTGTTCCCTGTGGGACCAGGCACCCCGTATTTTTCAACCTAACATCCCGCTCGTTGGCAGGGCGTGGATTAGCGACGCCACCAGGGCTGCAGCAGCCTGTCGAGCGATCGTGCCTGCGAATCCAGCTGCGGTCCCAGTGCCGCCTGTACCTCTTCGACCATCCTGGCACGCTCCTCGGCGACGATGCGACGCAGGTCTTCTGCGGTCACAGCGCTCTGTTCGGCGCGTTCCCGCTGCTGCTGCACCTGCTGCTCCGCCTGCCGAACCAGCTCCCGGCCATCACGCACGTCCTGCTCCAGTTGCAGGCAACGCTGCTGCAGCTCGTGGCCCAGCGTTCCGAGGCGGTTGACCTCGTTGCGTGCATCCATCAATCCTGCATTGACACGCTCCACCTCTTCGGCACGCTTGATGTTGCTGCCCAGTGTGTCGAACAGGCGATTGATCGGAGCAAAGTCGCCTGCGGCCGCGCGCGCTGCCAAGTCCGCCAACGCGGGAACACGCTGCTTGCCGACCAGCAGTACCCCCAGACCATGGGTATGGGTGAACTCGAATGCCGGGTACTGCTGGCTGATCTCGCTCCAATACTGCCAGACGCCAAAACCACGCTCGCGAACGCAGGTATCGTGGAAGATCACCACCGCCCGATCGGAGAGCTTGGGCAGCCACGTTTCAAAGTCCTCACGGACCGCTTCGTAGGTGTGCAGGCCATCGATGTGCAGCAGATCGATCGAGCCGTCGGCAAAATACGGCAGGGCTTCATTGAACCGCATCCGCAGCATCTCGGAGATGCCGGCATAGTTGCGCTGCTGGTACTCGCGCAACGCATTGTAGATCTCGTCGCCATAGTAACCGGCGTGCTCGTCCCCTTCCCAGGTATCGACCGCGAAGACCCGTGCAGTCAGCCCCTGCTCCTGCACCGCCTGGCAGAGCGCGAGGAAGGAGGAACCGCGATGGGTGCCCAGCTCGACGATCGACTGCGGCTGCAGCTGCTCGACCAGCCACGAGGCAAAGGGAATGTGACCCAGCCACGCGCTCAGCGACAGTTCGCGCGGGGAGATCAGCATGCTGTTCGACAGCGGAAAATCGTTCATGGGACAGCCGGTTTCTTGAGAGATGTTCAGAGAGTCAGGGCGCACTGGCGGCGGCGATGAAGGCTTCAACGTCACCGCTGCAGAGCAGCGATTCGAAGGCGCGGATACGGTCGATCGGCCAGCTCCACCAGGCAATCGCACGCAGGCGGGCGATCGTCGGCTCGTCGTATCGGGTACGCACCACCTTCGCTGGATTGCCAGCAACGACGGCATAGGCCGGCACATCGCGCGAAACCACGGCGCCAGCACCGATGCAGGCACCATCGCCCACGGTCACGCCGGAAACAATCATCGCGCCATGCCCGATCCAGACATCGTTGCCGATGCGCGTGGGGCCCTTGGTGTGCGGGTGCCCATCGTGGCCAGCACCGGGGGAGTTCAGCGCGATGCGCAACGGATAGGTCGTTACCCAATCCAGACGGTGCTCGCCGCCCCCAAAGATCACTACGTCATCGGCGATCGAACAGAACGCCCCGATCTCGATGCGTTCACCTTCCGACCATACCTTCAGTTGCGGAGAACCATAGGTGTATCGACCGACGCTGATGCGCGGGTCGGTACTGGCCAGTGGTGGAATGAAGCCGTGCGCTTCGGTCACCGTCGGTCCCTGCGATGCGCTCACTGCGGCTCTCCTGTCGGCTGCGGCTGACGCGTGCGGACCATGGTCACTTCCTCGAACGGGATACCGACCAGGCCATAACGCAGCTTGGGCGAGGCCACCCGGATCAGCACCGCATCATGCAGCCAGGCGTGCTGGGTGTTGGTGTACGGGTCGCCTTCGGCGATCGAGACGGTCATCGAGTACTCGCCGTTGGGCAGCAGCGGCAGAGTGAACCGGAACGACGCTTCCAACCCGGTGCCACCCTCCACTTCCATCGGCGGCTGGATATAGGTGTAGGTGTGTTCACCGAACAGCGATTGCCCAAGGCGATCCTTGACGAAGAATCCGATCAAGGGACTCGTCAGGGGATCATGCGCGGTCGCGCGGATTTTCAGCACGACATGCTCGCCACCGGCAAACGTCGTGAAGGGCTCACCGTCCTCGTTGCACAGGGTGACCGAGTCGATGCTTGCCACGCCGGACTGCCAACCGGCTGAATTGGCAACGTTGTCGAACAGCTCGACCTTCAGGTCCTTCTCGATCCGGGCTGGCGACGGAGTGCCAGGCGATGCCTCCGCGGCACGGGCAGCGGCCTGCCGTGACTGCAGCTTGACCGTATCGCCATACACTTCCTGCGAGCAGTATTCGATGTAGGCGTTGCAGGTTTCCTGCGCAGTGCCATGCATGCGCATGTCGCCACGATCCAGCCAGACGGCGCTCTGGCAGAAGTTCAGCACGGAAGAGGTGTCGTGACTGACGAACAGCAGCGTGCCGTTCTCACGGAACTTGCGCAGGTAGCGCATGCACTTCTGCACGAAGATCGCGTCACCGACCGCCAGCGCTTCATCGATCACCAGGATATCGGCATCGACATGCGCGATCACCGCGAACGCCAGGCGCACGTACATGCCGCTGGAGTAAGTCTTGACCGGCTGTTCGAGGAAGTCGCCGATGTCGGCGAATGCCACGATATCGTCATACTTGCGATCGATCTCCTCGCGCGACAGGCCCAGGATCGACGCGCTCATGTAGACGTTCTCGCGACCGGTGAACTCCGGATTGAAGCCTGCACCCAGCTCAAGCAGTGCGGCCACGCGACCTCGAACGGTCACTTCGCCGTGCGTCGGCTGCAGCGTGCCGCAGATGATCTGAAGCAGGGTCGACTTGCCGGAACCATTGCGGCCGATGATGCCCACCGTGTCGCCACGCCGCACCTCGAAATCGACGCCTTTCAGCGCCCAGAACTCACGGTAGTACATGCCACCAGGACGCCCCAGCAACCGCGACAGTCGCGGCAGCACGGCCTGCTTCAGACGGTCCTGTGGCTGCGAGTACACCTGGAAGCACTTGGTGACACCGGAGACCCGGATCGCCAGATCATCAGGCTCACGCACAGGTTCATTAGATGACATCGGCGAACCCCCGGCGCATTTTGTGGAAGCAGACATAGCCCAGCCACGCGACCACGGCGGCGAAAATGGCGTACTTGCCCAAGCCAATGAAATCGGGCGCCTTGCCCCAGATCAGCACTTCCCGCGACTGCTCGATGATGAACGTGAGTGGATTCAAGTAGATCCACTTGCGCATGTTCTCCGGCAACGCGTGCACTGGATAGAACACCGGCGCGAGGAACAACAGCACGGTAGTGAAGATGCCGGTCATCTGGCCGATGTCGCGCACGAACACGCCCAGCGCCGACAACAGCCAGGCAAGGCCCATCGTGAACAACACCAACGGGAACACGACCAGTGGGAAGTACAACGCGGTGACGGGCAGAACGCCACGGATCAGCAGTTGCGCCAGCAGCAGCACCACCAACGTCACCAACGCATGGAACAACGCGGCTCCCATCGCCACCCAGGGCAGCGTGTCGAGCGGAAACACCACGCGTTTGACGTAGCTGGCATTGCCGACAATCAGGCTGGGGGCACGATTGACGCACTCGGCGAAGATGCCGTGCACCAGGATGCCCACGAACAGGATGATCGCGAAGTCGCCCTTGTGCGCCACGTCGCCGCCCCATCGGGCATTGAAGACCACCGAGAACACGAAGGTATATACGGCGAGCATCAACAGCGGGTTGAAGAACGACCACGCCAAACCCATCAACGAGCCACGGTAGCGGCTGATGACTTCGCGTTTGGCCAGCTGGTAGATGAGTACGCGGTTGCCGAGAAAACTGCGCACCATCGCCAGCGGCGAAACTGATGTGTTGGCGGACGACACGGTCATCGGATTCACGCAGCAGTACCCGCCAGCGCCCTCTCCAGATCCACCTGCAGATCCCCCAGATCCTCCACCCCCACGCTCAGCCGCACCAGCGCATCGCTGATCCCCAGCTGTTCCCGCCGCGCGACCGGAATCGAGGCATGCGTCATCACCGCCGGATGGTTCACCAGGCTCTCCACACCGCCCAGCGACTCGGCCAGGGTGAACAGCTCGGTCTTCTCGCAGAAGCGCTTGGCCGCCTCGAAACCGCCCTTCAGCACGATCGAGACGATGCCGCCGTAGCCAGCCATCTGCCTGCCCGCCAGCTCGTGCTGCGGGTGCGACGGCAGGCCCGGGTAGATCACCTTCTCCACCGCCGGGTGCTTGTCCAGCCACTGGGCCAGGGCCAGCGCGTTGGCGCAGTGCGCCTTCATGCGCAGCGGCAGGGTCTTCAGGCCGCGCAGGGCCAGGAAGCTGTCGAACGGGCCCTGCACGCCACCCACCGAGTTCTGCAGGAAAGCCATCTGCTCGGCCAGTTCGGCGTTGTCGCCCACCACCACCATGCCGCCGACCATGTCCGAGTGGCCGTTGAGGTACTTGGTGGCCGAATGCAGGACCAGGTCCGCGCCCAGTTCCAGCGGGCGCTGCAGCATCGGCGAGGCGAAGGTGTTGTCGACCACCACGATCAGGCCATGGCGCTTGGCGATGGCGGCCACCGCGGCGATGTCGACGATCTTCAGCATCGGGTTGGTCGGGGTCTCGATCCACACCATCTTCGTCTTCGGCGTGATCGAGGCTTCGAATGCCGCCAGATCGGTCAGGTCGACGAAGCTGAAATCCAGCCCGGCGGTGCGGCGACGCACGCGCTCGAACAGGCGGAAGCTGCCGCCATAGATATCGTCCATCGCCACCACGTGGCTGCCGGCGTCCAATAGTTCGATCACGGTCGAGCTGGCCGCCATGCCCGAGGCGAAGGCAAAGCCACGTGTACCGCCTTCCAGCGACGCCACGCAACGCTCATAGGCGAAGCGGGTCGGGTTGTGGGTACGCGAGTACTCGAAGCCCTGGTGCTCGCCCGGGCTGGACTGCGCATAGGTCGAGGTGGCGTAGATCGGCGGCATCACCGCGCCGGTGCTGGGGTCGGGCGATTGGCCGCCGTGGATGGCCAGCGTGGCCAGGGCCAGGGCGCGATCCTGGGAAGTAGCGTTGGACATGTTCTTTCCTGAGGGGCGCCGACACGCGGCGCCATCGAAGGTGCGGAAGTCTACCAGCGCGGCCTTAACGACCTTTGACGCGGATAAACCGGGATTCAGCAGCGAACGTCTGCGATCAACGGCTTACTGCACGCGACGGCGCAGATAGTTCAGCAGGTCGATACGGGTGATCAGGCCCAGGAAAGCGTTGCCGTCCATCACGATCGCCACCTGGCCGCGGTCGAACACCGGCAGCAGCGCCTCGATCGGTGACTTCACGTCCAGCCGGTCCAGCTTGCTGACCATCGCCGTGGCGACGGTGTCGCGGAAGCGCGCTTCGTCACCATAGACGTGCAGCAGCACGTCGCTTTCGTCGACGATGCCGACCAGCTGGTCACCGTCCATCACCGGCAGCTGCGACACGTCGTACAGCTTCATGCGCTGGTAGGCGGTGGTGAGCAGGTCGTTCGGGCCGATCACCACGGTGTCGCGCTGGCCGTACGGGCGCAGGATCAGGTCGCGCAGGTCACCGTGCTGCGGGCGCTCCAGGAAGCCGTTGTCCAGCATCCAGTAGTCGTTGTACATCTTCGACAGGTACTTGTTGCCGGTATCGCAGACCAGTACCAGCACCTTCTTCGGCGTGGTCTGCTCCTTGCAGTACTTCAGCGCAGCGGCCAGCAGGGTGCCGGTGGACGAGCCACCGAGGATGCCTTCCTTGCCCAACAGCTCGCGCGCGGTGTGGAAGCTCTCGGCATCGCTGATGGCGTAAGCCTTCTTGACGCGGCTGAAGTCGGAGATCGACGGTAGGAAGTCCTCGCCGATGCCCTCCACCAGCCAGCTGCCCGACTTGTCGTTGAGCACGCCGTCATTGATGTATTCGGCCAGGATCGAGCCGACCGGATCGGCCAGCACCAGCTCGGTCTTCGGCGACAGCTTGGCGAAGGCACGCGACAGGCCGGTCATGGTGCCGGAGCTGCCGCAGCCGAACACGATGGCGTCGAGGTCGCCGCCCATCTGCTCCAGGATCTCCGGGCCGGTACCGAATTCATGCGCGGCCGGGTTGTCCGGGTTGCCGAACTGGTTGATGAAGTAGGCGCCCGGGGTCTGCTCGGCGATGGTCTTGGCCAGGTCCTGGTAGTACTCCGGATGGCCCTTGGCCACGTCCGAGCGGGTCAGGCGGACTTCGGCGCCCATCGCCTTCAGGTTGAAGATCTTCTCGCGGCTCATCTTGTCGGGAACGACCAGGATCAGCTTGTAACCCTTCTGCTGCGCGACCAAAGCCAGGCCCAGCCCGGTGTTGCCGGCGGTACCCTCGACCAGGGTCGCACCCGGCTTCAGGTCGCCGCGCTGCTCCGCCGCCTCGATCATCGACAGGCCGATGCGATCCTTGATCGATCCACCCGGGTTGGCGCTTTCGAGCTTCAGGTAGAGCTCGCAGACGCCGGTGTCCAGGCGCTGGGCCTTGACGATCGGGGTCTGGCCGATGAGTTCGAGGACGGAAGAATGAATGGGCATTCGGAGGACTTTCGGTTCGCGCCGCAGGGGGCCGGACCGATGATTATCCGTCGGATGGCGATGAATGTCAGGTCGGCGCGGAGACGGGCCGCAAGCCCGCAGAAAGAGATGCGGACGGCCCCGGATCGACGAGGAGACCGGTACCGCCCGCATCGGTGAGTTGTGCCTGCAGGCCAAGGCACCACCGCCTGTGGTGCCTTGGCGCGGCCGCCTCATCGGCGGTGCCGCGATGCCGGGGCAGGAGCGCCCGGCGGGGCCATCGATGGCCGGGTCACGCCGTTCCGGGCGTGACGGGGTGCGTCAAAGCGTGGGGGACGTCGTTGGGAGCGGTGTTTCGTACATTCGCAGAAGTCGTTGCTTGGCCAGCAGCTTCTCGCGCTTCATGCGACCCAGGGTGACATCATCGATCGGGAGTACACCCAACTCCGCGTCCATGCACTTCTTGTTCAACTTGCGGTGCTGGTCATGGAGCGCCCTGAACTCCGGATCACGCGCGCGACGTGCGTCGATCTCGCTCTGGGGCTGATCTTCAAACATGATGGACCTCCTTCGACAGATACACGAACGCCCCGGCCGCAAGGCACGGGGCGTTGTTCATGGAGGAGCGCCGGTCGATGGCCACCTGGACGCCTGCAACGACCTGCGGCACTGGCCTGCGCACGTCGATCTGCTGCGGTTCGCGCCCTGCTTGCATCGGCCCGGCCCTCCCATCGTCCGGTCCGCGGCATTGCGTCCCGGACGATTGACCCTACGCCTGCTCAAGGCGGGGTACAAGACCCCTGCGGCAAAAAGACCGAACCCCGCCGGGGCGGGGTTCAGGCTGAATGCTCATCACAACGAAAAACAAACAATATCAAGCAATTACGGGGCGATGATGACCTCGGCTGAACGTGCCTGGGTGGAGGCCGCCTTCTTGCCGGCAAGCTGGATCCGGTTGCTCGCGACACCCGCCGCAACCAGGGCATCGCGCAGGGCCTCGGCACGCTTCTGGCCTACGCCGTTGGCACTGTCGTAAGCCTCGATGCGCAGGCGGCCCTTCTTGCCGATGTTCAGGTATTCGGCCAACGCCTTGGCCTGATTGCGGGCGCCGCCGGACAGGCTGGAGGCGCCGGCGGCAAACGCATCGCCACGGAAGGTGAAGACCTCGCCGCGGCCATCGAACTTCGACCCCGGCAGCTTCTGGCCGGACACCAGCTCGGCTTCCTCGCGGGCGAGCTTGGCGGCGTTCTGCTGGGCGGCGCTGAGGCGCTGCTGCTGCTTGCCGGCGACGCTGGTCAGGGCGTTCTCGGCGTCCTGGCGGGCCAGGGTCTCGGCCTCGGCGGCCTGGCGCAGGCGTTCAGCCTCCTCGGCCTGCATCTGTGCCTGCATGCGCAGCTGTTCGGCTTCCTGGCGGGCACGCGCGGCGTCGCGGCGGCTGGCCTCGATCAGCAGGTCGCTGCGGGTCCGCTCCAGGCGGTCGACCTCGCGGGCGGCCAGCGCGGTACGCACGGCCGTCTCGGCGATCTCCACCCGGCGCTCGGCCAGGTAGGTGGCCAGCTCCTGGTCGCGGCGCTTGGCCTTGTCCAGGGTGGCGATGGCCTGCTGGGCCTGCATGCGCTCGAAGGCGCCCAGCTCAGCGGTATCCGGGTTGGCCTGGATGGCCAGCAGGCGCTGGCTCAGCTGCGCCACCATCGGGTTGTCGGCGGCCACGGCCAGGGTCGGCAGCGCCAGCAGCGCGGCCAGGGTTGCGGCAGTCATCGGCTTCACCGGCGATCCTCCCCGGTCGACAGCTGGCGTTGCAGCTGGTTGACCTCGTTGCGGCGCAGCTGCAGCTGGGCGGTCACGGTGGCTTCCTCGCTGCGCACGCGGGCCAGGTCGGCATCGGCGGCGGCACGCAGGGCCATGGCCGGGGCATTCTTGCGCTCGCGGCGGTCGCCGGCGGCGCGCTGGGCCTGCTCCAGCCCCTGCCGGGCCAGCCCGATCAGGTCCGGGGCGTACTGGTCGGCATCGGCCTGGGTGGCCTTGTCGACCGCCTGCCGGGCCTGGGCCAGTTCCATCGCGCCATCCTGCGCCCAGGCGGGGGCAGACAGTGCGAATGCAAACGCCATCACATACAGGCTGTGGCGCATTCGTGCGAAGCTAAGTCGTTTCATTGGGGAGGCCGTACCGGTTGTCGGTTCACGGCCATTGTCGTCAAGCCGACACCGTGCTGGCAACGGGCGTCGGCCGTTTCGTTGGGGAAAATTCGCAATGGATATCGGCTACTTCCTGAAGCTGATGACCGAAAAGAACGCTTCGGACATGTTTCTGACCACCGGGGCACCGGTCTACATCAAGATCGAGGGGAAGCTCTATCCGCTGGGCAACACCGGCCTGCCGCCGGGCATGGTCAAGAAGATCGCCTACTCGCTGATGGACGAAGGCCAGGTGCCGCAGTTCGAGCGCGAGCTGGAACTCAACATGGCCATCGCCCTGCCCGATGCCGGTCGCTTCCGCGTCAATGTGTTCAAGCAGCGCGGCGAAGTGGGCATGGTCATTCGTGCCATCCGCAGCCGGATTCCGAGCATCGAGGAGCTGAACCTGCCGCAGGTGCTGAAGGACGTCATCATGACCCCGCGCGGGCTGGTACTGGTGGTGGGGTCCACCGGTTCCGGCAAGTCCACCTCGCTGGCGTCGATGATCGACCACCGCAACAGCACCACCACCGGTCACATCCTCACCATCGAAGACCCGATCGAGTACCTGCACAAGCACAAGATGTCGATCGTCAACCAGCGCGAGGTCGGGCTGGATACCCATGCCTTCCACAACGCGCTGAAGAACGCGATGCGTGAAGCGCCGGACGTGATCCTGATCGGTGAAATCCTGGATGCGGAGACGATGGAGGCGGCGATCGCCTTTGCCGAAACCGGCCACCTGTGCCTGGCCACCCTGCACTCCAACAACGCCGACCAGACCATCGAGCGCATCCTCAACTTCTTCCCGGAAATCGCGCACAAGAACGTGCTGATGAACCTGGCGCTGAACCTGCGTGCGGTGATCAGCCAGCGCCTGGTGAAGAACAAGGAAGGCCGTCGCCTGCCGGCCACCGAAGTGCTGCTCAACACGCCGATGATCCGCGACCTGCTGCGTCGCGGCCAGGTGCACGAGATCAAGGCGGCGATGGAAGCATCGCTGGAAGAGGGCATGGAGAGTTTCGACCAGTGCCTGTTCCGGCTGGCCAAGGCCGGCACCATCGAGCAGGAGGAAGCGCTGCGCGCGGCCGACTCGCGCGATGGCCTGGCGCTGAAGTTCCGCCTGTCCGAAGGCAGCAGCGGCGAGCATGACCCGTACGCGGATTTCTCGGCCGGCGCACCCAGCATCACCCACGGCTTCTGACCGCACGAAAAAGGGGACGGAGGGGATTAAGTCGTATATGCACTTACGACTTGATCCCCTCCGTCCCCTTTTCCTGAAGAATTCAGGGGCCGTCTCATCCAATGAGACCCCTCATCCGTAGGTTTCCTCAATGGAAACCATCCGCAAGCTGGCCATTCTGGCCGATGCCGCCAAATACGACGCCTCCTGCGCCTCCAGCGGCTCGGGCAAGCGCGATTCGCGCGCCAGCGGCGGTATCGGCAGCACCGAGGGCATGGGCATCTGCCACAGCTATACGCCCGATGGCCGCTGCGTATCGCTGCTGAAGATCCTGCTGACCAACTTCTGCGTCTACGACTGCGCCTATTGCGTCAATCGCGTGTCCAGCAATGTGCCACGCGCGCGCTTCAGCGTGGACGAGGTGGTCACGCTCACCCTGGACTTCTACAAGCGCAACTACATCGAGGGCCTGTTCCTCTCCAGCGGCATCATCCGCAATGCGGACTACACCATGGAGCAGATGGTGGAGGTGGCCCGGCAACTGCGCGAAGAACACCGCTACGCCGGCTACATCCACCTCAAGACCATTCCCGAGGCCTCGCCGGAACTGCTGGCCAGCGCCGGGCGTTACGCCGACCGCCTGTCGATCAACGTCGAACTGCCGACCGAAGCCGGGCTGAGCGCCTTGGCGCCGGAGAAGACGGTGCACTCGATACGCGGCGCGATGGGCGAACTGCGTTGGCGCATCGAGGAAGCCAAGGAGGCGCGCAAGGCCCCCGCAGCGGTGGCGCCGACGGCCAGCCGCAGCGCACGCCCGCGCCCTCCCCGTTTCGCCCCGGCCGGGCAGAGCACGCAGATGATCGTCGGCGCGGACGGGGCCAACGACCAGCAGATCCTGGCCAGCGCCGACAGCCTGTACGGCAGTTACCGGATGCGCCGGGTCTACTACTCCGCGTTCAGCCCGATTCCCGATGCCAGCCGGCAGCTGCCGCTGCAGCCCCCACCCCTGCAACGCGAGCACCGGCTGTACCAGGCCGACTGGCTGTTGCGCTTCTATGGCTACGGCGTGGACGAGATCACCGACACCACCCAGGGCGGAATGCTCGATCTGGACATCGATCCGAAGATGGCCTGGGCGATCCGCCATCCCGAACGCTTCCCGGTCGATCTGAACCGTGCACCGAAGGAAATGCTGCTGCGGGTGCCCGGCCTGGGCGTGCGCAATGCAGAGCGCGTGCTGATGGCGCGCCGGCACGGGCGCCTGCGCGTGGCGGACATCGCCCGCCTGAAGGCGCCGATGAGCAAACTGCTACCGTTCGTGCTGTTGGCCGACCATCACCCGCGCAAGGCGCTGGATGACCCGGCCGCGCTGCGAGCACAACTGGCCCCGCCGCCGCGCCAGGGATCACTGTTCGATGCACCGCCGGCAGCCTGACGCGCCGCGCTGGTCGCAGCGGGTGGATCCGCCGTGGTCGCTGCAGGCCTGGCGCGACGGCGCGCGTGATGCGCTGCTGCGGAGCGTGCGGCCCGAGCAATTGGACTGGCTCGAAGGCGGCGAGGCATCGCTGCTGGATGCGCCGCCTGTGCAGCAGGCACCGGTGGCGGCACAGGCAAGCGTTCCCGGCGTCCCGCGCGAATTCCTGGAACTGGCCGACACCTGCCTGTGCCATAGCGAACCGCAGCGCCTGTCACTGCTGTACCGGCTGCTGTGGCGGATCACCCATGGCGAACGCACGGTGCTGACCAATCCCGCCGATGCCGATGTGCTGCGTGCGATGACATTGGCCCAGGCCGTCCGCCGTGACACGCACAAGATGAAGGCATTCGTGCGCTTCCGCGAGGTGCCTGGCCAACCTGATGCGTTCATCGCCTGGTTCGAGCCACAGCACCAGATCGTCGACCGGGTCGCGCCGTTCTTCGCACGCCGCTTCACCGGCATGCGCTGGGCGATCCTCACTCCTTCGCGCAGCGTGGCGTGGGATGGACAGGCGCTGACCTTCGGCCCCGGCGCACGCCGCGAGGACGCCCCGGCCGAGGATGCGCGCGAGGCCCTGTGGCAGACCTATTACGCCAGCATCTTCAATCCGGCCCGGCTCAACACCCGGATGATGATGCAGGAGATGCCGGCCAGATACTGGCGCCACCTGCCCGAGGCGCAGCTGCTGCCGCGCCTGGTGCGCGATGCGGGCGATCGCGTGCAGGAAATGCATGACCGGCCCGCGCAGGCACCCCAGCGCAGGATTCCCATGCGTGGGGACGCTGCGGCAGCGCGCCCAGATACCGCCAGCCTGCAGACGCTGCGACAGCAGGCCAGCGCCTGCCGCCAGTGCCCGCTGTGGGAGACCGCCACACAGACGGTGTTCGGCCAGGGGCCGGCCGATGCGCAGGTGATGGTGATCGGCGAGCAGCCTGGCGATACCGAGGATCTGCGCGGCCAGCCGTTCGCCGGCCCTGCCGGCCAGTTGCTGGACCGCGCATTGGCCGAGCTGGGAATCGATCGCGCCACGCTGTACCTGACCAACGCGGTGAAGCACTTCCACCATGAGCGACGTGGCAAGGTGCGGCTGCACAAGCGGCCGGAAAGCCGCCACATCCAGGCGTGCCGGCCGTGGCTGATGGGCGAGATTGCGCGCGTGCGACCGCAGCTCATCGTCTGCCTGGGCGCAACCGCGGCAGCCTCGGTATTTGGCCGTGATTTCAATCTGTCGCGCGACCGTGGACGCTGGCACACGCTGGAGGAAGGCACCCGCGGCTACGCCACCGTGCACCCGGCGTGGGTGCTGCGGCAAGGCGATGGCGCGCGCCGCGAACGGGCCTATGCACTGTTCCGCGATGATCTCGCGCAACTGCTGCAAAAAGGGGACGGAGGGGATTAAGTCGTGAATGCACTTGCGACTTGATCCCCTCCGTCCCTCTACTTTCAGGCTGCGTCGGGCTGGTTTTCCGGGCGCGCGCGGTCGAAGGCGTCCAGCGCCTGGCAGGCGGCCTCGATGCGGCGAAGGGTCGGGTACGGCGCAAGGTCCAGGCCGAAACGATGGGCGTTGTACAGCTGCGGCAGCAGGCAGAGGTCGGCCAGCCCGGGGCGGTCACCGTGGCAGAAGGTGCCGGTGTCACGGCTGTTGGCCAACAGCGCTTCCATCGCCGCAAAGCCCTCGGCCATCCAGTGCAGGGTCCACTGCATACGGGCGTCGGCCGGCAGCTGCAGGTCGCGCTCCAGGTACTGCATCACCCGCAGGTTGTTGATCGGGTGGATGTCGCAGGCCACCAGCTGGGCCAGTGCCCGCACCCGCGCACGGCCGGCGGCATCGGCCGGCAGCAGCGGCACCTGCGGGAAGCGCTCGTCCAGGTACTCGACGATCGCCAGCGACTGCGTCAGCGCATGCCCTTCGTGCAGCAGCGTCGGCACCAGCTGCTGCGGATTGAGCCTGCGATAGGCGTCCAGGTGTTGTTCGCCGCCGCCGCGCACCAGATGCACCGGCCGCGCCTCCCAGGCCAAGCCCTTCAGCTCCAGACCGATGCGCACGCGGTAGGCGGCGCTGGATCGCCAGTAGGTGTACAGCACGATGCCGTCGTCGACCGGAATCTCCATGGCCGCCTCCATGCTCAGGGCTTGGCGGCCTGTTCGATGCGCTGCTCGATCGCACCGAAGATGCTGTTACCGGCGGCATCGAGCATCTCGATGCGGACCACGTCGCCGAACGACATGAACGGCGTGCTCGGCTTGCCGTCGCGCAGGGTTTCGACCACGCGCTGCTCGGCGAAGCACGACGCACCCTTGCTGGTGTCTTCATTGGCGATGGTGCCCGAGCCGACGATGGTGCCGGCGCCCAACGGACGGGTCTTGGCCGCATGCGCGACCAACTGGGCGAAATTGAACTGCATGTCCACGCCCGCTTCCGGCGCACCGAACCACTTGCCGTTGATGTGGGTCAGCAGCGGCAGGTGCACCTTGCTGTCCTGCCACGCAGCGCCCAGTTCGTCGGGGGTGACGAACACCGGCGACAGCGCCGAGCGCGGCTTGGACTGCAGGAAGCCGAAGCCCTTGGCCAGCTCGCCCGGAATCAGGTTGCGCAGCGACACATCGTTGACCAGGCCGACCAGCTGGATGTGGCCCGCAGCCTGTTCCGGGGTGGCCGCCATCGGCACGTCGTCGGTGATCACCACGATCTCCGCTTCCAGGTCGATACCGTAGTCCTCGCTGACCACCTTGACCGCATCGCGCGGGCCGTAGAAGCCGGCACTGGTGGCCTGGTACATCAGCGGATCGGTGTAGAAGCTCTCCGGCACCTCGGCGCCACGGGCGCGGCGCACGCGCTCGACGTGCGGCAGGTAGGCACTGCCGTCGACGAATTCATAGGCGCGCGGCATCGGCGCGGCCAGGGCCTGCGGGTCGAGGTCGAACACGCCGTCGGCGTCGCCGGCATTGAGCGATTCGTACAGGGCGTTCAGGCGCGGCGCGATGTGGCTCCAGTCTTCCAGAGCCTGCTGCAGGGTGGCGGCAATGCCGGTGGCGCGCACGCCGTGGCGCAGGTCACGCGAGACGACGATCAGGGTGCCGTCGCGGCCGCCTTCCTTCAAAGAACCAAGCTTCATGGGTGGGTGTCCGGAGTCGTGGGCAAACAAGTTTCAAGTGTAATCAAATCTGCGGCGACGCCAAGCTGCAGCGCGGCATCGGCCCACCCTACCGTAGTGGGGGGTTCGGCAGGGCTTGCAGCCCTGCACCGGCTCAATGCAACAGCAACGGCAACGTCAAAAGCGGCTCTGGCTTTCTGCTGGTTGGGCGGGGCGGTGTGGGCCGGCAGGACACGCCGTAAACCCGTCCATGGGGGCTCGATGGCGCCATCCATGGCGTCAACGGTCCTGCCCACCCACACCGCCCCACCCCCGACAGGTTCCCAATGACTGATCGAACATCCACATCATTCATCGTCGAGATCCGTCAGACACCGAAATTGATCGAATGAGATTCGACAGATCGCGGAAAACTGTCGAAGGCGGGGTGGGTCCGGTGACAGGGGCGTGAGCCGCATGGGCCCGAGGCATGCCTCGGGCGGGTTGGGCAGGACGCCCAACCCCGGTCTTGCCGTGTGCGCAGGACTGCGCACACGAGCAAGCGGCGACCGAGCTTACATGGACGTACTTGCAGCGCCCCCTGCCACCGGACCCACCCCGCCTCCCACAGGAACCCGGCCTTTGACGTTGCTTCAGCCTCTGCGGGTGCAGGGCGCAGCCCTGCAGAGAGACCCCCTACCTGAACAGGTCTTTTTGCGTGAAGTCTCAAACATCGTTTAGACTTGCGCAGTCTGCAGCGGCCGTCCGTTTCCCTCCGGGATCGCCGGCGACCAGGGTCCGCCCTCTTCGCCCGCCCCCACTCCGACGCCGTTCGTCACGCATTCCAGCCTGCGCTTCGTGCCGGCTGCACCCAATTCTCGCAGCGCGGTTCACGGGAACGCTCCGAGTCAGCCGATCAGTTTGATCTGCCCCCGTCTGTCCGTTCGGACAGGCGTTTCTTGTACTTGGAGCAAACTCAATGTCTTTTGAATCGCTGGGCCTGGCGCCCTTCCTGCTGCGTGCGCTTGCCGAGCAGGGCTACGAAAACCCGACCCCGATCCAGCAGCAGGCGATCCCGCTGGCACTGGCCGGTCGTGACCTGCTGGCCGGCGCACAGACCGGCACCGGCAAGACCGCCGCCTTCGGCCTGCCGCTGCTGCAGCACCTGGGCACCGCCTCGCAGGAAGTGCGCAGCGGCCCGCGCAAGCCGCGCGCGCTGATCCTGGCACCGACCCGCGAACTGGCCACCCAGGTGCACGACAGCCTGCGCGGCTACAGCAAGTACCTGCGCATTCCCAGCGCCTGCATCTACGGCGGTGTCGGCATGGGCAACCAGCTGGACATCCTGCGCCGTGGCGTGGACCTGCTGGTGGCCTGCCCGGGCCGCCTGATCGACCACCTGGAGCGTCGCAGCATCGACCTGTCCGGCATTGAACTGCTGGTGCTGGACGAAGCCGACCGCATGCTCGACATGGGCTTCCTGCCGTCGATCAAGCGCATCCTGGCCAAGCTGCCGAAGCAGAACCGGCAGACCCTGCTGTTCTCGGCCACCTTCGAGGACAACATCCGCCAGCTGGCGCTGGAGTTCATGCGCAACCCGGAACAGATCCAGGTGACGCCGAAGAACACCGTGGCCGAAACCATCACCCACCGCGTGCACCCGGTCGATGCCGGTCGCAAGCGCGACCTGCTGCTGCACCTGCTGGCGCAGGACAGCCGCGAGCAGACCCTGGTGTTCGCCCGCACCAAGCACGGCAGCGACAAGCTGGCCTCGTTCCTGGAAAAGTCGGGCATCAAGACCGCGGCGATCCACGGCAACAAGAGCCAGGGACAGCGCCTGCGTGCACTGGGTGACTTCAAGGCCGGCCGCGTGACCGTGCTGGTGGCGACCGATATCGCTGCGCGCGGCATCGACATCAACGAGCTGCCGAAGGTGATCAACTTCGACCTGCCGATGGTGGCCGAGGACTACGTGCACCGCATCGGCCGTACCGGCCGCAACGGCGCGACCGGCCAGGCGATTTCGCTGGTGGCACAGGATGAAGTGAAGCTGCTGCGTGCGATCGTGCGCCTGCTGGGCCGCGACATGGACATCCGCGATGTGCCGGGCTTCGAGCTGCAGACGCCGATCCGCTGGGGCAACAGTGCGCCGGGCAAGGCCGAGCACGATACTGGCGAGCGCGCACCGCGCAAGAGCCATGCGCGCCGTCCGCACGGTGATGCGCCGCGCCACGCGCACGCAGGCCCGAAGAAGGCCGGCGGTGGCCGTCGCGAAGGCGGTGGCAATGGCCAGCAGCGTGCAGGTGCCGGCCAGGGCCAGCGCCGTGGCGGTGGTGGCAATGGTGGCGGCCGCGGTCGTGGCCAGGGTGGCGGCGGTGGTCGCGCTGGCTGATCCCAGCTGACATCGAGGGTGCTTCCCGCTGCGCGGGGGCTATCGAGGGACGGCGCTGACGCGCCGTCCTTTTTTGTTGCGGGCTACCGGGTGATAAAGCACGCGGTGGCAGTACCGAGGGCGAATGGGCATGGGGGCAGCGCAGAACACGCTGTAAATACGTCCATGTAAGCTCGATGGCGCCATCCATGGCGCCAACGGTTCTGCGCTGCCCCCATGCCCATCCGCTTCAAGCATTGCCTGCGCCTTCTTCTCCCGCCGGGTAGCCGGGAGAAGAAAGATCAAATTCAAATTCAAAGTCAAAAGCCGAAGCCGCAATTCCTGGCTTTGCTTCTGCCCTTGCTCCCGCCTTGGGGTTCGATGCGTCCGCGCCCGCAGGAAACTGTCGAGGGGAGGCCGGGCGGGCTGCGCAGGACCGTTGGCGCCAAGGATGGCGCCATCGAGCCCCCAAGGACGGGTTTACGGCGTGTCCTGCGCAGCCCGCCCGGCCTCCCCCACACGCGTCAACAAAGGCGCGCAAACCCTCAACCCCGCGCTTTACTCGGATTCACCAGATTCCCGAAGAAGATCGCGTTGATCAGCAGTCGGTCCGTTCCGTGCCAGTACTTGCGGTGCGCCGGGTCATCGGCAAACAGCACCACGTTGCCCTGCCCCTGCGCCGACACCAGCAGCCACGCACTACCCGCCACCCGCGTGCGGTTGCGCTCGGACAGATAGCCATTCACCCGCGGCGGCGCGTCGATGCGCACCACCGTGGAGAACGGGTTCGCGCTCGGCTGCAGCGTCACCGTGTTCTCCTTGTTGATCGCCAGCTGCCGGCGCGGCACGCCGAACGCCAACGGATGGCTGGTATCCACGTCGGCACTGAGGATGTTGCCGCTGACCCGCTCGATCGCAGCGATGTCGCGCTGGTCGCCAAACGCGCGGCGACTTGCATCAGCAGCGTCTTCTTCCTTGCCGAGCTTTTCGCTGTCGGCCAGCTTCTGCTCGATCGCCCACTTCGAGGCACTGCCGTAGGTCACCAGTGAACCACCGGCCTGCACCCAGCGCTTCAGTGCAGCCACCGCCGTGGCATCGACGCCCGTGTAGGTGCCACCGGACAGCACGATCGTGGTGTAGCGGTCCAGCGGTACCTTGCCCAGCTGCTGCGGATCCAGCTTGCTGGCTGGCAACTGCAGCTGCTGGTCGAGCAGGAACCACGCCGATCCGATTTCGGTGGCGGCCACGCCCTCGCCCATCACCAGTGCCACCGCAGGCTTGCGCAGCGCCTTGACGCCGTCACTGCCGAGGTCGATGCCTTCGCGGCTCCGGCCGCTGGACAGCGCGTGGACCTGTACGCCCGCCTCGCGCGCGGCGGATGTCACTGTCTCGAGCAGCGCCGCGCCCTGCAGCGATTGCCCGGCAACCGGAATGACCAGGCTGCCGGCGGCGAAGCTGACGTCACCCTGCGCGGTCGCGGTGGTGAACGGCTGGAATGCCGCGCGTGCATTCACGCCCTTGCCCTGCAGCGCGGCCAGCGCGCGCCCGGCGTTGTAGTGGCGCCAGTCGATGGCGTAGGCGAATCCGGCCTCGCCGCCCAGCACCGCGCCCTGCTCCAACGGCAGCGCGGCCACGCGTGCGCCGCCTTCGATACGGCTGCGACTGCCCGCAAAGGCCAGGCCGTAGGCTGGTGCGATCGCATAGCTGGTGCTGCCGTAGAACACATCACCCTTGATCGGCGGCGTCTCGGCAAAGATCGAATGCACCAGGCGGAACTGCGCCTGCTGCACCGGCACCACGTAGGCGCTGCCGGCATCGAAGCGCTGCCCATCGACAGTGACTGCACGGTCCAGTGCGCGCACTTCGATCCGGTGCAGCAGCAGCAGTTCCAGCAGGCGCCGGGTCAGTGCCGGATCATGCGCGTCGCCGAACACGAAGCTCTTCACCGGCTGCTGCGCAGCCTGCTTCAGCGCGCTCTGGAAGAACTGCTTCTGCAGGTCGAACAGGCCGCTGCGCTCGGTCACCGCGCCACGCACCGTGCCCAGCCCGGTGGCGACCTGGTTGCGGATGGTGAAGGGGAAGGTCAGCAGGCCATTCACCGATTCCTGCACGCGGCCGCGCGAGCTGGCCTGCTCGACGGTAACGCCGACAGCGCCATGGAAGTCCGGATAGGTGGAACCGTACACCGGCGAGAAGTTGTCGAAATTCTCGCCGGTGTAGTACAGCGACCCCAGCGCATCCAGCGCCTGCGCGTGGTACTTGGCGAGGGTCTTGTTGAATTCATACGACGCCGCCGGAATCAGCGGACTGTGCATGCTCTTCGGCGAGGGCTCGAAGTAGTAGGTGCTGTCCTTGCCCATTTCGTGGAAGTCGATCTGTACGTTCGGGTACCACTGGTGGAACACCTCCACCTTCGGCCGTGAGTCCTGCTGGGTGAGGGCCAGCCAGTCGCGGTTGAGATCGGTGAAGTAGTGGTTGGTACGACCCTGCGGGAACGGCTCGACGTGTTCCTTGTCGGCGGGGTCGGCAGAAGCTGGGTCGGACGCCCAGGCGTTGTGCCAGTTGGCAGCACGGTCACGACCATCCGGATTCTGCGCCGGATCGAACAGCACCACCGTCTGCTGCAGCCATTGCTGGGTTTCTGCGCTGCGGTTGGCCACCAGGTAGTACGCCGTCAGCATCGCTGCCTCGGCACTGGAGGTCTCGTTGCCGTGGACGCTGTAGCCCAGCCACACCACCACCGGGCTGTCACCGGCGGCGCTGCGCGGCTGCGCCGGATCGGCCAGGGTGGCGTGCTGCTGGCGGATCTGTTCCAGCCGCGCATGATTGCCTGCAGCGGTGACGGTGGCGATCAACAGCGGGCGGCCTTCATAGCTGCGGCCGATCTCGCGCACGCTGATCTTGTCCGAGCGTTTCGCCAGTTCCTGGAAGTACGCCACCAGCTGGTCGTGCCGGGTGTAACGGCTGCCGATCGGGTAGCCGAGGAACTGCTCCGGCGTCGGCACCGCTGCATCGAACGCCGCTGCGTCGGTGACCTGCGGAAAGAAGTACGCGCTCTGTGCCCGCGCCGGCTGCGGCGAGGACAGGGCGGTGGCGGCGGCAAGCAGCAACGGAAGAACGGCACGGCGATGCAAGGACACGGTGACTCCCCTGGAACACAACGGCAGACGATCGCGCGGCCGGTCCCCTCAGGTGACCGGCCGCGGCGGATGGATCAGAAGCGGTAATCGAACCCCAGCGTGAAGTAGCGGCCACGCAGGTCGTACTGGCTGAAGTCGTACGGCGCGCGGATGCCCGGGAACGAGGCGTCGTACGGCGGCGTCTTGTCGGCCAGGTTCTGCACCTTGGCATACACGGTCAGCTTGTCGATGCCGGTGTAGGCCAGGTACAGGTCGTACTGACTGTAGCTGCCGACGCGCTGCTGCACGGCTTTGGCGGCGGTGCTGGCCTCCTGGCGGTAGCTGCTGGTGTAGTACCAGGTCACGGCTGCGTTGAAATCACCGTACTTCCAGTCCAGCGTGGTGGTGGCCTTGTCCTTGGGCAGGGTCGCGCCCAGGTTGCTGCCGGCGTAGTCGACCAGCGGCCCACCGACCACGGTCGGGCGACGGTAGTCGCGCACGTGGGTGTAGGCCGAGGACACGGTGAAGTCACCCAGCGCCGCGGTCGGGATGCGCTGGCGCAGCTCGACATCGATGCCCGAGGTCTTCAGCTCGCTCAGGTTCTGGTAGCGGTTGTAGACCGCCTGCAGCTTGCCACGCTCATCGCGCTGCACGGCGCCGGCCACGTTGTCGTTGACCAGGGTCTGGGTGTTGTTGGTGCCGACCAGGTTGTCCAGCTGGATGCGGTAGTAGTCCACGCTCAGGTTGGTGTTGGCCCACGGCGACAGCACCACACCAAAGTTGACGCTCCTGGTGCGCTCCGGCTTCAGTTCGTTGTTGCCGACGGTGAAGAAGGTGGGGTTCTGGCGCGAGCCCGGCACGTCCGGATCACGCGGGTCGACCACGCTGCCGTAGGCGATGCTGGTGCTGTTGGAGTTTTCCGACAGCGACGGTGCACGGAAGCCCTTCGACGCCGACGCACGCACCAGCAGGACATCCAGCGGCTGCCAGCGCAGGCCGATCTTCGGCGAGAACGCATCGCCGAAATCATCGTAGTGATCAGCGCGCGCGGCGGCGGACAGCTCCAGCGTCGAGGCCAGCGGCACGTTCACTTCGGCGTAGGCCGCACTGACCTGGCGCTTGCCGTGTACTTCGGCAATGGCCGGGCGCACCTGCAGGCCGGCATCGATCTGCCACGGGTTGTTGGAGTCGAGCTTTTCGCGGCGCCACTCGGCACCCGCAGCGAAGCCGATCTCGCCGGCCCAGGTATGGCCCAGGCTGCCGGAAATCTTCGCATCGATACCCTGCAGCTTGGATTCGGCCGGACGCAGCGTGGCGATGTTGATCGAATCGCGCACCGACTGCGGCGTGGCCGCCGGGTTGAGCAGGTTGTAGCTGCCCGTGGCCAGCGCGTCGGCCAGCGCCCAGCGGTTGGCGAAGCCACCGGACACGCTCTCGCGCTCGCTGCTGCGTGCACCGAACGCGGCCACTTCCCAGTCCCACGACGCGGTGGTGCCACGCAGGCCGAACACGCCGCGGTAGGCAGTGGAACGGTTGGTCTTGATCGTGCCGCCCAGGTCGAAGAAGGTGTACTCGATCGGGATCGCGCGGCCGTACGGGTTGTACGGATTGTTGGCCGGCAGCAGCGACGACACCGGCTCTGCCAGGCCGCTATTCGCGTTCAGTGCGAAGCGGCCGCTCTCCAGGGTGAAGAACGGGCTGCTGCCGAACCACGCGGCACTCTTGATCTGGCTGTACAGCACTTCGCCGAACGCTTCGACGTTGTCGTTCAGGCGGAACGTACCGTTGGCGTAGGCCTGGTAGCGCTTGGTCGAGGGGATCAGCGTGGTGAACGGTGCCTGGTTGAAGCCGCAGGTGTCGCCGGCCAGGCCGTCGATCGGTGCGCTGGCCACGCGGGTGGTGCCGGTCGGGCAGTTACCGTTGGCATCGAGCATCGGCACCGAGACGCCGTTGACCAGGTAGCGCGCGCCCTTGGCCGACCAGCCGTTCCAGCGGCCACCCGGCTTGTCGGTGTAGATGCCGCTCCTGGTCAGGTTGCGTTCGTCCTGGTCCAGGCGCTCGCGGTTGTACCCCTGCAGGCTGAAGAGGATGTTGTAGCCATCGGTGTCGAGATCACCCAGGCCGCCGACGAACTTCAGGTTCTGCTCGTGCAGGCCGCCCTGGTCGGCACCGCCGAAGCTGCCGCCGATCTCGGCGCCTTCGAAGTTCTGCCGGGTGATGATGTTGACCACGCCGGCCACGGCGTCGGAGCCGTACACCGCCGAGGCGCCGTCCTTGAGCACCTCAATGCGCTCGACCGCGACCAGCGGCAGCGCATTGAGATCGACGAAGGTGTCGGACAGGCCACCGGCCGGGAAGCCGTAGTTGGCCAGGCGACGGCCGTTGAGCAGCACCAGCGTGTTTTTCTGCGACAGGCCACGCAGGCCGATGCCGGCCGAGCCGGACGCCCAACCATTGTTGGTGGTTTCGTTGCTGGCGTTGCCGGTGTTGGCCGAGATCGAACGCAGCACATCGGCCACGGTGGCCTTGCCGGTCTGTTCCAGCTGCTGGCGGCCGATCACCTGCACCGGGTTGGAAGCCTCGGTATCGGTGCGCTTGATGTTGGAACCGGTGACGCGCACGGCGGCCAGGGTACTGGCTTCGCCACTGGCATCGGCGGAGGTTTCGGCGGCGGCGGACAAAGGCGCGGCCAGAGCGACGGCCAGGGCCGCCACGAGCAGGGTGTGCTTGGGCATGACGATGTGGGGGAGGTGGAAAGGGCGACGTAGTTCCGCAGTAGTCCATGCCTGGCCGGGGTCCGGCCAATAACATCCCTTCATACGGATATAAGAGAAACTATCATCTCTTCATCCGGATGGAAAGAGTTACTTCACGAAAGCCCAACATACGCTCAGGATGGCCGGCCACCTGCGGCGTACAATCGCGCCATGGAAATCTTCAAAGTCTTCATGCTCGAGGCGGCGCACCGCCTCCCCAACGTGCCGCCGGGGCACAAGTGCGCGCGCCTGCATGGCCACTCGTTCCGGGTGGAACTGAAGGTCGAGGGCGAGCCGGGGGCCCAGACCGGCTGGATCATGGACTTCGGCGACGTGAAGGCGGCCTTCCAGCCGATCTACGACCGCCTGGACCATCACTACCTCAATGACATCCCCGGCCTGGAGAACCCGACCAGCGAGAACCTGGCGGCGTGGATCTGGAACGAACTCAAGCCCAGCCTGCCGGCGCTGAGCGAGATCACCGTGCACGAAACCTGCACCTCCGGCTGCCGCTACCGCGGCCCGACGGCCTGATCAACCCATTGATCTGAAAGGTGTTTCAAAGGCGCCTTGGGCGCCTTTGTTATTTTTGTTGCATTGCCGCATCAACGGCGTATGCTGCAATGCATCAAGCCACTCCCTGATGCCCCATGGCCGCCGCCTTCAGCGATCGCTTCAGTGATGCCACCCGCCAGCTCGCAGCCGCAGCAACCCGCGCGAACCGGTTGGCGTTGGAGAACGCGGAAAGCATGTTCGGCGTGCAGCTGAAGGCGATGGAGCGCAACCTGACCGCGACCGGCGGCTGGTTGGGGGAACTGGCCCGTAGTGACGACACGGCCGGGATGCTCAACAAGGGCGCACAGCTGTGGCAGGACAACCTGCAGCGGCTGGGCCAGGCCCAGCAAGACGTGGTCGGTCTCGGCCTGCAGGCCGGCAAGGCCTGGTCCGAACTGGTGCAGGGCTACAACGAATCAACGGCGGACGCGAACAACCACTGACGCGACGCAACGCTCATTGCGTGGGTCCCTCCCCCCACGCAATCCGGACCCGGCAGATCCCTCCCTCTGCCGGGTCTTTTTTTGCCTGTCGTTTGGATTCCGAAGTGCGTCTTCGTCCTATGGCTCTGCAAGCTGATGGGCCCCGTCGGGGCAGGCAGGGGCCTGGGCAAATGTCCCCCGGCGCCGGCCGTTGGCCGTCGCCTCCTCCTTTACTTCGCCCAAACCCCTGCCCGCCCCGACGAGGCTCGGCGTGCGGTGAGGAAAGCGCAGCACGCGGCCGCCTTTCAAGGAAGCGCCGACAAACTCCGAACGCCGTGCGGATGCCCTTGCGTACGAAGTAGAGGGGGAGGTGACGGCCAACGGCCGGCGCCGGAGGACATTCGTACGCAAGGGCATCCGCACGGCGCCACGCAGAATGAATCCGCCACACGCGTGTCTTCGTCCCGATTCCCCGCGAACTGACGGGCCCCGCCGAGACAAGCAGGGGCCTGGGCAAATGTCCCCCGGCGGCGGCCGTTGGCCGTCCCCTCCTCCTTTACTTTGCCCAACCCCCTGCCCGCCCCGACGAGGCTCGGCTTGCGGTGGGTAAGGCTGCGAACAATCTGCCTTCAATGAGGCGCCGACGAACTCCGAACGCAGGGCGGATGCCCTTGCGTACGAAGTAAAGGGGGAGGTGACGGCCAACGGCCGGCGCCGGAGGACATTCGTACGCAAGGGCATCCGCCCTGCGCCGCGCAGATTGAACCCGCCGCACGCGATGCAGGAACGGCTCAGCGCCCGCGACCACCGTGCCAGTGCTGGTGCCACGCCTGGAACATCAGCACGTTCCACAGGTGCGTGTGCCACTTGCGTTCGCCACGCAGGAACGCTTCCCAGATGCCGCGCACGCGTGCCGCATCGAAGCAGCCCTGGTTGCGCAGCAGCTGCGGGTCCAGCAGTGCTTCCGCCCAGTCGCGCAGCGGGCCCGCCAACCAGCGCGCCATCGGCGGTCCGAAGCCGCGCTTGGGGCGATACACCAGCGGCTCCGGCAGATAGCGTGCCAGCAGATGCTTGAGGATCCGCTTGTGCTCCCCATCGTGGTACTTCAGGTGCTGCGGCAGGCGCCAGGCCAACCGCACCACCTCCATGTCCAGCAGCGGCGCGCGCGTCTCCACGCCCGCCGCCATGCCCGCACGATCAACCTTGGCGAGGATGCCCTCGGCCAGATCCATGCGGAAATCCAGCAGCTGGATGCGGGCCTCGGCCGGCAGCGCCGTGTCCTGCTGCTGGAAGATCGTCATCGGCTCGCGTGCACCCAGCACCACCTGCGCCGGCTGCCGCCAGCGCGTCACGCGCTGCAGGTAGTGACCTTCCACGTCGTTGGCGGCGACTTCCGCCACCAGTGCGCGCCAGCCGCCCAGGCGGCCGCGCTCGACATTCATGCGGTTGCCGCTGCGCCGCGCCAGATCACGCACCCAGTCCGGCAGGCCACCGCACAGGCGCGCATTGCGCAGCGCGCGGCCATAGCTGGGGTGGCCGAAGAACAGTTCATCGCCACCGTCGCCGGTGAGGGCCACCGGCTTGCGCGCGCCCAGCAGTTCACTGGCCAGCAGGGTCGGCAGCTGCGAGGCATCGGCGAACGGTTCGCACCAGACCTGCGGCAGCCGCTGCAGCAGATCCAGGCCTTGTCGCGCATCCATCCGGTGCAGATGATGCTGCACGCCCAGATGCCGCGCGACCTGCGAGGCCCAATCGCTCTCGTCATGGCCGGGATCATCGAAGCCAACCGTCCACGCTTCGATCGGAAGCGTCGACTGTGCCTGCATCATCGCCGTCACCAGCGAGGAATCGGTGCCGCCGGACAGGAACGCACCGCAGGCCAGCGGCGAATGCATGCGTGCGGCGATGGCCTTCTGCAACGCAGTTTCCAGCTGGTCGGTCGCCTGCTCCAGGCTCGGCGCCGGCAGCAGCGGTTCCTGCAGTGCGCTCTGCATCGCATCGCGTGCGCACCAGTAGCGTGAACCACCCTGTGCGGCCTGGCTGGAGCCGCCAGCCGCATGGTCATTCAGATCGACGCGCAGCATCGCGCCTGCCACCAGCTTGTGGATGCCGCGGTAGATGGTGTGCGGTGCCGGCACGTAGTCATGGCGCAGCAGCAGGCTCAGCGCATCCTGGTCGATGCTCGGGGCGAAACCGGCAAAGGCCTGGAGTGCCTTCATTTCCGAGGCGAACAGGAACCGGCCCTGGTACCAGCCGTAGTACAGCGGCCGCTCGCCAACCGGGTCGCGGGCCAGCCACAGTTCGCGCGACTCGCGGTCCCATACGCTGAAACCGAACGCGCCCTCGATGCGGGAAAGCGCCCGTTCCACGCCCCATTCGATGATCGCCTGCAGCAGCAGCCGCGCATCGCTGCAGCTGCGTGGCAGATCGCGCAGCTGCGACTGCAGGTCGGCCCGGTTGTACAACCGGCCATCCAGGCACAGCACGTAACGGCCACAGTCCGAACTCAGGGGCTGCAACGGCGTATCGGTTGGCGCCCGGCAGTGGCCCAGCGCCAGGCCGGCCTCGGCGTCGGTCCAGTAGCCGATGCGCCCCCGGCCGCGCTGCTGCAGGGCGCGCAGCATTGGCGCCAGCTGCTGCAGCAGGTGTTCGTCCTCGGCGGGCGGCAGCCAGGCCCCGACCACGCCGCTCATCGGGCACCTCCGCAGCGGCAGCGGCGGGACGGGTTCAGCAGGCAGGCGGCGGCGGGCGACATGGGAGCGACACGCGGAGCGGAGGAGACTCCATGCTCGGCCCGCCCCCGGCCCTGCGTCAGTCGCTTTGCTGTCAGCGATGGTCACCGTGCGTATCACGAAGGTAACGTTTTGTAACAGCATCAGGCTATGCTGGACGCCAAGTTGTTGCCAGGCCTGAGGCCCGGCCCGTGCGCCAGCAACCCCGGCTGAATGGCGCCCGCCCCCGGGACCCGGGCGGCCCGAAGGCTGGGATAGCATCGCCGCGCTCGTGCCGTGGCGGTACGTGTGCGTCCACGGAGGCCTTGAAAATGCTGGATATCGTACTGGTCGAAGACGATGCCCGCCTGGGTACGATGGTCAGCGACTATCTGCAGCGGCATGGCTATCAGGTGGCCCACGAGCGCAGCGGTGAGCGTGCGGTGGCCCGGATCCTGGCCGACAAGCCCGCCCTGGTCCTGCTCGATGTCGGCCTGCCCGACCAGGATGGTTTCGAAGTGTGTCGGCAGATCCGCCCCCACTATGACGGCATCATCTGCGTGCTGACCGCCCGCACCGACAACATCGACCAGGTGCTGGGACTGGAACTGGGCGCCGATGATTACATCGGCAAGCCGATCGAACCACGGGTGCTGCTGGCCCGCCTGCGCGCCCACCTGCGCCGCCACCGCCGGGTCGAACCACGCGACGGCAGCCTCCGCTTCGGCGAGCTGAGCATCGACCCGTCCACCCGCAACGTGCACCTGCAGGGCGCGCTGCTGGAGCTCACCACTGCCGAGTTCGACCTGCTGTTCCTGCTGGCCAGCAATGCCGGCCAGATCCTGGACCGCGATGCGCTGCTGCGCGGCCTGCGCGGGATCGCCTTCGACGGCCTGGACCGTTCGATCGATGCACGCATCTCGCGCCTGCGCCGCAAGCTGGGCGACAACCCTGAACAACCGGAGCGGATCAAGACCGTGCGGGGCCGCGGCTACCTGTTCAGCCGCTCGGCATGGGGATGAAGCGCACGCCCTCGGCGATGCGCGGCCACGCCTTCCATTTCCTGCGCTACGGCATCGGCTTCCTGGTCGCCCACCTGCTGCTGATCGTGCTGGGCCTGTGGGCCTGGGATGCGCTGCTGGAAGACCGCACCGAAGCCGGACTGCTGGCCGAGATGCGCGGCACCCATGCCCTGCTGCAGCACCGCTTCGCCGAAACCCCGCGCGAGCAGTGGCCGACGCTGGCGCGCGAACTGGACGCCGACTTCGCCTATGCCCTGCGCATGGTGCCGTTGGCAGAGGCGATGAAGGCGCTGCCGGCCAGCCAGCGCCCCCCCTTCAGCAACGGCCGGGTGCAGATCGACCTGGAGCACATGCGCAGCCTGCAGCGGATCGGCGACAGCGACTACGCGGTGATGCTCGGGCCGTTGGACGAAGCGCTGCCTGACGAGGGCTGGCAGGACAGCGAAGTGTCAGGCGTGGCGATCCTGCTGCTGATCCTGATGGTGGCCGTGGCGCTGCCGATGTACGTGATGGTCTACCGCCTGTGGCGCGACGTCTCGCAGCTGGCCCAGGCCGCGCGGCAGATGCGCGACGGACAGCTGGACACGCGCGCCCCGCGCGCCGGCACTGCGCTGGTGCGGCCGCTGGCCAATGCCTTCAATCACATGGCCGAGCAGCTGCAGCAGTTGCTGGAAAGCCAGCGCGTGCTGGCCCAGGCAGTGGCGCACGAAGTCCGCACGCCGCTGGCGCGGATGCGTTTCGGCCTGGCCGACCTGGAGGACACCGCGCTGGACGAGATCCAGCGTGATGCCTTGGGCGGCCTGCGCACTGATGTCGATCGGCTGCAGCACCTCACCGATGCCGGCGTCGAGTACGCCGCGCTCGGCCGCTGCCATCAGCTGACCCGCCAGCGCCTGCAGCTGGCGGCACTGGTACGTGGCGTGGTGGCCCAGTTCGCACCGCTGCCGATGCCGGTACAGCAGATGCTGTCGCCGGCGGGCCTGGTCAACGTCAACCGGCACATGCTGGAACTGGCATTGCGCAATCTGCTCGGCAATGCCCTGCGCTATGCGCGGCGGCAGATCCGTATCGCCAGCACGGTCAACGACGGCTGGCTGTGCCTGCAGGTGGAGGACGATGGCCCCGGCATCGCACCCGAACTGCGCGGCCAGGTGCTGCAACCCTATGTGCGGCTGGATCCGGGTAGCCCCGGTTTCGGCCTCGGACTGGCGCTGGTGCAGGTGGTGGCCGACAAGCATGGCGGCCAGGTCGAAGTAACTGATTCGGAGCTGGGTGGTGCCTGCATCCGACTGCACCTGCCGTTGGAAAGCGGCGCTGCCGTGGAGTGCGATGCGGCCTGCTAGACCGCTGGTTCCGCACGCGGCAACGCAAACGCGAACAACGCGCCGCGCTCGCTGTCACGCAGTTCGATGCGACGGCCGTGCAACTGCACGATGCGCTGCACGATCAGCAGGCCCAACCCGCCGTTCTCTCCACGTCGCGCGCCCAGCGCGGCCGGTGCCTGGAACAGCTGCGTGCGCAGTGCAGGGGCAACACCAGGTCCATCATCGGCCACGCTCACCTCCACGCTGTCCGGCGTCGCGCGCAGGCACACCTCGATCCGCCCACCGTCGGGCGCATGCCGCAGCGCGTTGTCGAGCAGGTTGGTCAGCACCCGCTCGACCAGGCCCAGATCGGCGCGCACCAGCGGCAGGCCGGGCGGGAAGTCCGCGTGCAGGTACTGGTTGCGAGCCTGCGCCGCCAGCTCGAATTTCTGCAGCACGTCCTGCAGCAGCTCCGGCAATGCGAACACCTCCCACTCCAGGCGCACTTCGCCATGTTCCAGCCGCGCCAGCTCGAACAGCGCACGCGCAAGCCGGCCAACCTTGGCGCTCTGCGCCAGCGCGATACCGAGATAGCGGCGGCGCTCGTCCGGCGACAGCGTGGCGTCCTTCAGCGCCAGCGTTTCCAGATAGCCGTGCAGCGACGACAACGGCGTGCGCAGGTCGTGCGAGATGTTGGCGACCAGCTCGCGGCGCTGCAGGTCCTGCTGGCGCAGCTGCTGCCACTGCTCGCCCAACCGCTGCGCCATCTGCGCGTGTGCGTGTTCGAGGATCACCAGCTCGTCGCGCTCACCGGGACGCAGCGGCTCCGGCGGCGGCAACGGCGTGGGTGCGTCGATGTCGAAGGCCTGGATGCGCCGGGTCAGCCGCCGCAGCGGGCGCGTCACCCAGTAGAAGGCCACCAACCCGGCCAGCAGGCCCAGGCTGCCGACCAGCATCACCGACCACAGCGTGGTGTTCCACTGGCTGCCGGCGGCAAGGTCGTCGGACAGCATCTGACGGTGTTCGCCGACCAGCACCACGTACACATAACCGGCCTGGCGACCCTGCACGATCAGCGGCGCGGCACTGAACACCTTGCGGCCGTCCGTGCTGCGCGGGTCATCGCCCAGGATCGGCAACGGCGCACCGGCCAGCAGCCGGCGCAGCGGTGCCACGTCCACCCGGTTGCGCACCAGATGGCCTGTCGGCGCATCGTGGCCGAGGATGCGGCCCTGGTCGTCCAGCAGGTAGACCTCGACGCTGGGGTTGACCGCCATCAGCTGGCCGAACAGCGCGCGCACCGCGGCATCACGCATGCCGCTGGTGTCCATCAGTTCGCTGCGCTGGGCAATGTGCTCGGCCAGGCCCAGCGACAACCGCTGCACCACTTCCTGCTCGTGGCGGGTGTTGGCGCGCATCTGCAGCGCCAGCAATGCCATGCAGCACATCAGCATCAGCGCAGCGATCACCGCCGCCAGCTTCTGCCACAGGTTCGGCTTGATCATGCCGCCGCCCCGGCAGGATCGACCAGCTTGTAGCCACGGCCCCACACCGTCAGCAGCCGCCGTGGATTGGCCGGGTCCGGCTCGATCTTGCTGCGCAGGCGATTGATGTGGGTGTTGACCGTGTGCTCGTAGCCATCGTGCTGGTAGCCCCAGACCTGGTTGAGCAGTTCCATGCGCGCGAACACCTGGTCCGGATGACGGGCGAAGAACAGCAGCAGGTCAAACTCGCGCGGGGTCAGCTCCAGCGCATTGCCATCCACCGACGCGGTACGCGCGACCGGGTCCAGCTGCAGACCACCCAGCTCGATCGCGCCGGCATCGATGCGCGCGCTCTGCGCCATCGCCTCGGCCCGGCGCAGCAGCGCACGCACGCGGGCCACCAGTTCCGGCATCGAGAAGGGCTTCGCCAGGTAATCATCCGCACCCAGTTCCAGGCCGACGATGCGCTGCGTTTCGCTGCCACGCGCACTGATGATGATGATCGGCACATAGCGCGCCATCGCGCGTGCACGCTGGCACACCTGCAGGCCGTCCACGCCGGGCAGCATCACGTCCAGCACCAGCGCATCCCATGGCCCTTCCTGCTCCAGCAGGTGCAGGCCGGCATCGCCGCTGGCGGCATGGGCGACGTCGTAGCCCTCATCGCCCAGATGCATGCGCAGCAGGTCGGCGATGTGGGCATCGTCTTCAACGATCAGCACGCGTTTGGTGGACATCGGCAGCTCGGGGCCAGTGGGGAGGCTGGCTGCATTGTGGCGCGGGATGGACGCCGATACCTCACGAAAAATTGAATCCTGCGTGAGGATTCGTTGACCCGGGCGGGCGCAGCATGGCCCCGTCGCCCCTTCCCGGAGTCCGCCATGTCCCTTACCCGACGCCATCTGCTGGGCCTGGGCGGTGTTGCCACCGCCGCCGGCCTGCTCGGCCTGGGGGCCTGCAGCCGTGCCGCCCCGGCCGCCGCTGAAGCGCGCCCGTCGCGACAGTTCGAGGTCATGCGCAGCGATGCCGACTGGCGCCAGCGCCTGACCCCGGCGCAGTACGCAGTGCTGCGCCAGCAGGCGACCGAGCGCCCGTACAGCAGCCCGCTCAACAAGGAACACCGGCAGGGCACGTTTGCCTGCGCCGGCTGTGCGCTGCCGCTGTTCTCCTCCTCCACCAAGTTCGAGAGCGGCACCGGCTGGCCCAGCTTCTGGGCGCCGCTGCACAACGCCATCAGCGAAGACCGCGACGTCACCTTCGGCATGCTGCGGGTGGAGGTGCACTGCCGTCGCTGCGGTGGCCACCTCGGCCATGTGTTCAACGACGGGCCTCGCCCAACCGGACTTCGCTACTGCATGAACGGCGCGGCGATGGTGTTCGTTCCCGGTGCCGCTGAGGGCGGTACCGCCGATGGCTGGCGGGTGCCGGTCGGTTCTTCCCCTGCTTCCGGAGCCTGACGATGCTGCTGTTGCTGCTTGCCTACCTGGGGGGCGCGCTGACCCTGCTCAGTCCCTGCATCCTGCCGGTGCTGCCGTTCGTGTTCGCCCGTGCCGACCGCCCCTTCCTGCGCAGCACGCTGCCGCTGCTGCTGGGCATGGCACTCACCTTCACCGTGGTCGCCAGCCTGGCTGCGGTGGGCAGCCAATGGGTGGCACAGGCCAACCAGGTCGGACGCTGGATCGCCCTGCTGCTGATGGCGCTGTTCGCACTGGCATTGCTCTGGCCACGACTGGCCGACCATCTGCTGGCGCCGTTCCAGCGCGTGGGTGCCCGCTTGAGCGCGCGTGCCGATGCGGCCGACGCAGCGGGGCGTGGCGGTGCGTGGACCTCGCTGCTGATCGGCATCGCCACCGGCCTGCTGTGGGCACCCTGCGCCGGGCCGATCCTCGGCCTGGTGCTGACCGGTGCCGCGCTGCACGGGGCCAGCGCCGGCACCAGCACGCTGCTGCTGGCCTACGCGCTGGGCGCAATTACCGCACTGGCGCTGGCGGTATGGGTAGGTGGCCGCGTGTTCCGCGCGCTGCAGGCGCGGCTCGGCCTCGGCGATGTGCTGCGCAAGGTACTGGGCGTGGCCGCACTGCTAGCGGTGGTGGCGATCGGGCTGGGCTGGGATACCGGCCTGCTGACCCGCCTGTCCACGGTCAGCACCGCGCGCATCGAGCAGGGCCTGCTGGATGCCGTTCCCGGTGCGCAGCCGGCAGCACCGTCGATGATGATGGCGGGCCCCGATGCGAATGCCAATGCACCGCTGCCAGTGGAAGGCACCCTGCCCGCGCTGGATGGTGCCACCGGCTGGCTCAACAGCCCACCGCTGACGGCCCAGCAGTTGCGCGGCAAGGTGGTACTGGTCGATTTCTGGACGTACTCGTGCATCAACTGCCTGCGCGCGATGCCGTTCGTGCACGAATGGGAGCGCCGTTATCGCGACCACGGCCTGGTGGTGATCGGCGTGCACACCCCGGAGTTCGCCTTCGAGCGTGATCCGCGCAACGTCATGAAGGCGGTGCAGCAGCTGAAGGTTGAGTACCCGGTGGCGCTGGACAACCAGTACACGATCTGGCGCGCGTTCAACAACCGCTACTGGCCGGCGCAGTACTTCGTCGATGCGCAGGGCAACATCCGCGGCCACCAGTTCGGCGAGGGCAACTATGCGCGCTCGGAACAGGTGATCCGTCGCTTGCTGACCGAGGCCGGCCAGACGAACCTGCCACCGCCGGCCGATCCGGCCGCCGCCGATCTGAAGGGCGTGGCTGCGCAGGCCGACATGGGCAATCTGCGCTCGCCGGAAACCTATCTGGGCCACGCCCGTGCCGAGCAGTTCGCCTCGCCCGGTGGGCAGCGCAGCGACACCGCGTTCGACTACACGTTGCCGGCCAGCCTGGCGTTGAACCAGTGGGGCCTGTCCGGACGCTGGACCGTTACCGACGAGGCTGCGCAGCTGCAGAAGGCCGGTGGCCGCATCGCCTTCCAGTTCCATGCGCGCGACCTGCACCTGGTGCTGGCACCGGGCCAGGAAGGAAAGCCGGTGCGCTTCCGCGTCCTGCTGGATGGCAAGCCATTGCCCGCCACCGATGCCGGCACTGATGTCGGCGCCGATGGCAGCGGCGTGGTCGACGAGCACCGCCTCTACCAGCTGGTGCGCCAACGCGGCACGGTCAGCCCGCAGCGCTTCGAGATCGAATTCCTCGATGCGGGCGTGCAGGCCTATGCCTTCACCTTCGGTTGAGCCGGGAGGACACGATGAAATTCTCCTTTGAACAGGGCATTGCCGCTGGCGTTGCCGGACTGGTGGCCACGGCACTCATCGCCGGCGTGCTGCTCGTTGACCATGGCGCCATCGCGGCACCGGTCGAAGCCAGCGCGCAGACCGGCGCGCTGCCAGCACCCAGCGGCGATGCCGCGTTCCGCGATGACGCCACCCACGCCAGCGTGGTGTTTGCCGGCGGTTGCTTCTGGGGCGTGCAGGGCGTGTTCCAGCATGTCAAAGGCGTGAGCAATGCGGTGTCCGGCTACATCGGTGGCAGCGCTGCCAATGCCCGCTATGAGCGGGTCAGCAGCGGTCAGACCGGTCATGCCGAAGCGGTGAAGGTCGACTACGACCCACGCCAGGTCAGCTATGGGCAGTTGATGCAGGTGTTCTTCTCGGTGGTGCACGACCCGACCCAGCTCAACCGTCAGGGGCCCGACCACGGCAGCCAGTACCGGTCGGCGATCTTCACTGATGACGCCCGCCAGCAGGCAGCCAGCCGCGCCTACATCGCCCAGCTCGGCCAGGCCGGCAGCTACCGCGCACCGATCGTCACCCAGCTGGTCAGCGGCCAGCGCTTCTACCCGGCCGAGAGCTACCACCAGAACTACATGACCAACTACCCGCAGGCCGCCTACATCCGCTACTACGACGCGCCGAAGCTGGCCGCGCTGGGCAGGCAGTTCCCGGCGTTGTACCGGCGCGATGCAGCGCTGGTGCCGATGCGCTGACGGCATTTCCGTGGGGCCGGCTGGCGCTCGGTGACGCTCCTGCCAATGCGGTAACGCCCCGGGTAGTGCCGGCCGCTGGCCGGCTCCTGCGGTTCCAGGGAATGCCGGCCAGCGGCCGGCACTACCAAAAAAAGACGCACGGCCATCCAGCCGTGCGCTTGGAAAGTACCGGCCGTGCCCCGATCAGGCCCGGCCGACAACGACATGCTAGGCTCGCCGTCATCATGGGTACAGCACCAGATGGCGGGAAACTCGATGGATACAGATGATCAGAGCGCAATGATCCCCCCCCGCTACCAACGGCTGTCCGACGAACTGGCCGAGGCCATCCATGGCGGCCGGCTTCCGGTAGGCAGCCGCCTGCCCTCGCTGCGGCAGATGGCCCTGCAGCGCCGGCTCAGCCTGAACACGGTGATCGCCGCCTACCGCCAGCTGGAAGACGCTGGTCTGGTCATTCCGCGGCCCAAGGCCGGCTTCGAGGTCGCCCCGCGGCTGTCGGTGCCGGAACGTTCGCTGCGCGACACACCTTCTGCGCCCACCGCGCCGCTGCAGCAGGTACTGATGGCCCGCGTGCTGGAAGCACAGCGCCGCCCCGGCGTGATCGACCTGGCCTTTGCCGGCCCGCGCGGTCGCCAGTTCTACCCCGGCGCGCAGCTGGCCAAGCACACGGCGCAGGTACTGCGCCATGGCCAGCTGACCGTGGAGACCTACGCTCGCCCCAACGGCTCGCCACGGCTGCTGGCGCAGATCGTGCGCCGCGGCCCGCGCATGGGCCTGCATACCCACAGCGAACGCCTGCTGCTGACCCACGGTGCGATGGAAGGGCTGCAGCTGGCGCTACGCGCGGTCACCCAGCCCGGTGATGCGGTCGGCATCGAGGCGCCGTCCTACTTCAACCTCTACCCGTTGCTGGCCAACCTCGGCCTGCAGGCCATCGAACTGCCCACCCATCCGCAGCTCGGCCTGGATGTGGATGCGCTGGACGCGCTGCTGGAGCACACGCCGCTGGCCGCACTGGTGGTGATGCCGACCGTGCATAACCCGCTCGGCTGCACCATGCCGACCGCCGCCAAGCAACGCCTGGCCGAACTGGTCAACGCACGCCAGCTGCCGCTCATCGAAGATGCGGTGTATGCCGAACTGCAGTTCTGCGAACCGCCGGCACCGCTCCTGAAGGCCTTCGATCGCGATGGCTGGGTGATGGTGGTCGGCGGCTTTTCCAAGACGCTGGCGCCGGATTACCGCATCGGCTGGCTCGATGGCGGCCGCTTCGCCGAGCGCATCGCGCTGCTGAAATTCCAGTCCACCGGCGGCGAGCCGCAGCTGCTGGGCGACGCGGTGGCGGCCTATCTGGAGGCGGGCAGCTACGAGCACCACCTGCATCGCATGCGCCGCCTGTACCGCGAACAGGTCGGACGGCTGCGCCAGCTGGTGGCCGAACACTTCCCGGCCGGCACCCGCGCCACCGAACCGCAGGGTGGCTTCCTGCTGTGGCTGGAACTGCCGGGCGTGGACACGCGCGAGCTGTTCGAGCGTGCACTGCAGGAGGACATCGTGTTCATGCCCGGCCAGGTGTATTCACGCGGCGCGCGGTATCGCCATTGCCTGCGGCTATCGTGCTGCCAGACGCTGGATGCACGTTTCATCGGCGCGGTGGAGCGGTTGGGTACGATCGCGCGGGAGCTGGCGGCCGCAGCACGGTAGTGCCGGCCGCTGGCCGGCAACTGCACGCAGGTGGATACATCGAGGTTGCCGGCCAGCGGCCGGCACTACCCCAGGTCAATCGAGCAGATGCGTGCTCAGGATCTGGCCATCCGCTCCCGGCAGATGTGGCAGCCGCCCCCAGCACGGCATCGGCAGGCGCTGCTGCAGCGTTGCGATGTTCTCATCCTGGCGCTGCATCGCCGGGTCGATGTGGTTGCCGATCCAGCCCAGGCACTCCACGCCGCTGGCCTGCAACGACTGCGCGGTCAGACGCGCGTGGTTGACGCAGCCCAGCCGCATGCCCACCACCAGCAACACCGGCAACCGCAATGCGCGCACCAGGTCGAGCTGGTCGAGCGTGGCCGAGACTGGTGCCAGCCAACCGCCAACCCCCTCGACCACCACGACATCGGCCTGCGCGCGCAGCCGCTCGAACGCTGCCATGATCGGCGCCAGCTCCACCTGCACGCCGTCCTCGGCAGCGGCCAGCTCCGGTGCCAGCGGCTGGCGCAACGCATATGGGTTCAGATCGGCATAGTCCGGTACCGGCCAGCTGGCCGCCCGCAGCGCCAATGCGTCTTCGTTGCGCAGGCCCTGGCCCAGGTCTTCGCTGCCGCTGGCCACCGGCTTCATGCCCACCGCGCGCAGGCCGCGCCGGCGCAGTGCGTGCAGCAGCGCGGTGCTGGCCGCGGTCTTGCCGATCTCGGTATCGGTGCCGGTGACGAACAGGGCGGGCGGCAGCGTGGCGGGCAACGGCATCGACGGGCTCCAACAGGGCAACAGTGTGTGCATTATCGCTGGCCCGGCACGCTTGCTAGACTGCTGGCATGTTCGCCAATGCCTCGCTCACCGGCAGCAAGCCGGAACAATACGCCCAGCTGCTGGAACAGGCCCGTGGCCTGGTCTACGCCGAGTCCGACCGCATCGCCAACGCGGCCAACCTCTCGGCCCTGGTCTACCACGCCCTGCCCGACCTGAACTGGGTGGGCTTCTACCTGTACGACGGCAAGGAACTGGTGGTTGGCCCGTTCCAGGGCCTGCCGGCCTGCGTGCGCATCCCGCTGGACAAGGGCGTGTGCGGTGCCGCCGCCAGCCAGCGCGTGACCCAGCGCGTAGAGGACGTCGACGCCTTCCCCGGCCACATCGCCTGCGATTCGGCCTCGCGCTCGGAACTGGTGGTGCCGCTGCTGCGCGGCGATGAACTGATCGGCGTGTTCGACATCGACAGCCCGAAGGTCGGCCGCTTCGATGCCGACGACCAGGCTGGCCTGGAAGCCATCGCCCGCGTGTTCGTCGAGGCGCTGGGATGAGCGCACCGAAGCTGCGCAACATCGGCCCGAAAAGTGCGGCGTGGCTGCGCCAGGTCGGCCTGCGCAGCCGCGACGACCTGGTCGCGATCGGAGCCGTCGGCGCCTTCGTCAAGGTCAAGCGCGCCGGCTTCAAGCCCAGCCTGAACCTGCTGTACTCGCTGGAAGGCGCGTTGCTGGACTGCCATTGGCAGGAGCTGAGCGAGCCACAGCGTGAAGCACTGGTGCAGGATTACGAAGCACGCATTGCTGCGCATCCGCTGAAGGCAGCCGGCCCGGCGTCGGGCCCGGTGCATGAGCAGCGCTTCGATGCCGACGATGACGCTGAGGACAGCGTGGCCGAGGGCGCGGACGAGGATTGAGGCCTCCGCGTTCCTGGGGATGCCGGCCAGCGGCCGGCACTACCAGTGTGATGCGGGGATCGGTAGCGCCGGGCCATGCCCGGCGAGTGCGCTCAGGGCTGCTGCAGCTCCAGCAGCTCACCCACCAGCCCGATCTCGCCGCGCTCCAGCCACACCCGCAGGCGCGTGCCGTGGTCGATACGCAGCGCCCAGCACAGCGACATGGGCAGGCCGCAGACCTGCGACAGCACCATGCGCAACGGGCCGCCATGGCTGACCACCAGCGTCGGCACCGGATCGTCATCATCGAGCAGGCGATCCAGCGCGCGCGCGATGCGCCGCTCGAAGTGGCCCCAGCTCTCGCCATTGGGCGGCGGGAACGCGTGCGGGTCGGCATGGAAGGCCGCCAGTGCATCCTCCGGCAGGTCGAACAGCGACCGCCCGTCCCAATCGCCGAAGTCCAGTTCTTCCCATTCCTCGTCCGCTTCCACGTCCAGTCCGCGCGGGGTGGCCAGGGCCATTGCCGTGTGCAGCGAACGCAGCCGCGGCGAACTGATCACCCGCTCCCAGCATTGCCCGGCATAGGCCTCGACCAGTTCCTGTGGCAGGCCGGCCAGCTGCGGTGGGTCGCTGCGGCCATCAAGGAACTCATCACGGCCATTGCCGGCATGGCGGACCAGGTCGAGGATCATGCGCGCGTCCCGGACGGGCGACGCAGGTACAGCGGAAAACGGGCGGACATCGGCAACGGCACCACGGGATCGAGCAACCATTCTAAAGGCACAGCAAAGGCAGTCGCGCAGGCGCGACGCAACGGGACGGCCTGCGATGCCGTAGACTGCGCGCACTTCCAGGTGACCTGCGGCCATGGCCGGCAGGTTGAAACGGGAAGCCGGTGACGCGTGATTCCACGCCAGGCCGGCGCTGCCCCCGCAACGGTAAGCACGTCAGTTCCAGGCAACACCGCCACTGTGCCGCAGGCATGGGAAGGCGCCTGGACGGTGGCCTCGCGCCACCCGGCGGCAAGCCCGGAGACCGGCCCGGAAGCCTCAGGTCGCGATGCGGTGGGCATGGCGCTGGATGACCGTGGCGTGCGCTGCGGCATCGGCGCACGCCTGCCTTCGCGGCTCCTCCCCTTCGCCACGCGGGCGTGCGTGGCACCCGGAGTCCCCCATGAAGCTGCAGTCCCGAATGCTGTCCCTGGCCGTGCTGGCCGCCCTGCCCGCGCTGGCCCAGGCCGCCAATGACACCACCGCGCTCGACCAGATCCTGGTCACTGCCACCCGCACCCCGATCGCCCTGCAGGACAGCATCGCGCCGGCGCAGGTGATCGACCGCGCCCAGATCGAATCCAGCCAGGCCACTTCGCTGCAGGAACTGCTGCGCGGTCGCGCCGGCATCAACCTGGCCAATGCCGGCGGCCTCGGCAAGCAGAGCTCGCTGTTCCTGCGCGGTACCAATTCCGGCCACACCGTAGTGCTGGTGGACGGCGTGCGCATCAACAGCGCCGACCTCGGCCTGGCCATGTACCAGGACCTGCCGCTGGCGCAGATCGAGCGCGTGGAAATCGTGCGCGGCCCGCAGTCGAGCCTGTACGGCGCCGACGCCATCGGTGGCGTGATCCAGATCTTCACCCGCCGCAACCAGGGCGATTTCGCCCCGCACTTCCAGCTTGGCGGTGGCAGCAACGGCCTGCGTGAAGCCAGCGGTGGCATTGGCGGCGGTACCGAACGCGGCTGGTTCGGTGCGGATATCGCCTACCAGCATTCCGATGGCATCGATGCCTGCCGCGGCTCGGCCACGCTGTTCACCGGCTGTTTCGCCGACGAGCCCGATCGCGACGGCTACCGCAACCTGTCCAAGAGCCTGCGCGGTGGCTACACCTTCAACGAGCAGTGGAACGTGGAAGGCAGCGCCCTGCGCGCCGACGGCAAGAACCACTACGACGGCTACTACAACTATTCGGAAACCCGCCAGCAGGTGCTGGCCGGCAAGGTGCGCTACACCCCGTCCGAGCGCTTGGCATTCACCGCCAACGTCGGCCGCAGTGACAACGAGTCGGACAACTTCGGCGACTTCGGTGCACGTGGCAGCGCACAGACCCACCGCGACAGCGCCTCCCTGCAGGGCGATTTCGGCGTGGCCGAGGGCCAGCTGCTGAGCGCAGGCGTGGACTGGAGCGAAGACAACCTGGATGGCAGCAGCGCGGGTTACCTGGTCGACAGCCGCCGCAACACCGGCGTATTCGTGCAGTACCAGGGCCGCTTCGGCCGCCACCAGCTGCAGGCCAGCGCACGCAACGACGACAACCAGCAGTTCGGCAACCACGCTACCGGCAGCGTTGGCTGGGCCATGGAGCTGGGCCACGGCCTGCGCCTCAACGCCAGCTATGGCACGGCGTTCAAGGCACCGACCTTCAGCGATCTGTACGACCCGTGGAGCGGCGTGCCGACGTTGAAGCCGGAGAAGTCCAAGAGTGCCAACCTCGGCGTTTCGCAGCAGGGCCAGGGCTGGCACTGGGGCCTAGATGTGTATGAAACCCGCATCGATGATCTGATCACCTACGATGCGGCGACCTTCAAGATGCAGCAGGTGGAGAAGGCACGCATCCGCGGTGCCGAACTGACCGGCGGCGTGCTGCTGGCCGGCTTCGACATCAACGCGCAGCTGAGCTACACCGACCCGCGCAACCGCACCGGCGGCAGCACCCAGTTCGACAACTGGCTGCCACGCCGCGCGCAGCAGACCGCGCGCCTGGACATCGACCGTCGCTTCGGCGATTTCCGCGCAGGCCTGACCGTGCAGGGTGCCGGCAAGCGCTACGACGATGCCGCCAACACGGTGAAGGTGGGAGGCTACGGCACGCTGGACCTGCGCGCCGAGTACGCACTGACGCCATCGTGGTCGCTGCTGGCACGTGCCGCCAACGTCTTCGACCGTCGCTACGAAACGGTGGCATGGTTCAACCAGCCCGGCCGCGAGTACCAGTTGAGCGTGCGTTACCAGCCGAAGTGAGCGCAACGTTCATGGTAGTGCCGGCCACTGGCCGGCAACATCATGACCTTCGGCAACGCATTCCGGGTTGCCGGCCAGCGGCCGGCACTACCCCTCTGCTTCAGCCCCGCAACCCCGGCAGTTCACGCAGGTCGTCGATCACCGCCACCGCATGCGCGGTGGCCAGGTCCAGGCCGCGCGGATAGCCGTAGCGCACTAGCGCGATCGGCATGCCGGCCTCTTCGGCGGCGCGGTAGTCGGTCAACGAATCACCCACCATCAGGCAGGACTCCACCGGCAGCCCGAAGTGCGCGGCGATGTGCCGCAGTGGCTCGCCACTGGGCTTGCGCTGCGGCAGCGAATCCCCCCCCAGTACCAGCGCGAATGCATCACCGATACCCAGGTGCTGCAGCAGCGGCGGCACCAGTGCTTCGGGCTTGTTGGTGCAGATCGCCAGCGGCACGTTGCGCGCACGCAGTTGCGCCAGCGCTTCGCCCACGCCGTCGAACAGTCGCGGGCTGCGCAGCAGGCACTCACGGTAGTGCACCATGAACACCGGCATCACCTCGGCCAGGTCCACCTCGCGGCCGGCGGCCTGCACCGCCTGCTCGACCAGACGACGCACACCGTCACCGATCCAGCCCAGCACGGTGGCTTCCGGCACGCGCGCCACGCCGATGTCTTCCAGCGTGCGGTTCAGCGCTTCGGCAATATCGGCAGCGCTGTCGACCAGCGTGCCATCGAGGTCGAACACGACCAGCGGATACGGATACGGCAAGGGACTGCACCTGCATGACGTGGGGCCGTCCATTGTACGCCGCAGTATTTTGGGCAGGCCTGCCTCAACCGATCCGGCGCGCGCGCGTGGCCAGGAACGTGGGCAGGTAACGGTCGATCAGGAAGCGCGGCTGCGGCTGCCAGTCTTCCATGAAGCGATCGATGACGAAGCCGGCATCGAGCTGGCCACCGATCAGTTCGGTCAGGCTGTGGCCGAAGGTCAGCGCATCGCCCCGCGCCAGTTTCGCCTCGCGCTCGGCCGGTGGCAGGTCTTCCAGATCCGAATAGGGAATGGCGTACTGCGGTCGGATCAGGCCCTGTGCATCCAGCTGCGGATCGCGTGCACCGACGAACAGCACCGGGTTGTAGAAGCTGGCCATCAGCATGCCATCACGCGCCAGCACGCGGCGGCATTCGGTCCACACCGGCCGGACGTCAGGCACGTACAGGTTGGAGATCGGGTGGAACACCACATCGAAGCTGTCGTTGGCGAAGGCGTGCAGATCGCGCATGTCGCCCTGCACCGTGCGCAGTTGCAGGCCATCACGCGCCGCCACCTGACGATCCTGCTCGAGCTGGCCATCGGACAGATCGAACACGGTCACCTCCGCCCCGGCCGCCGCCAGCACCGGGGCCTGCTGGCCACCGCCCGAGGCCAGGCAGAGGATGCGGCGGCCGCGCACATCCCCCAGCCAGTCCAGCGGCAGCGCGCGCGGGGTCAGGTGCACCTGCCAGCGGCCATCGCGCGCGGCGGCAATCGTTGAGCTTTCCACCGGGCGCGACCATTCGCGCACTTCGCTGGCCTGGCGGTCCCAGGCAGCACGGTTGTGGTCGATCAAGGCCTGTCCGTGGTTCATGTGTTCTCCTTGCCCGGTGGGCGCCAATCCAGATCCTGGAAGGCCGGGCTGGCGAAACACTCGGCCAGGAAGTCCAGGAATCGCCGCATGATAGCGGGCTGCTGGCGCCGTGATGCGTACACGGCATGAATGCCGAGTTCGTCCAGACTGAACTCGGGCAACAACTCGATCAGCTCGCCACTGCGCAGCAGTGGCGCCACCTGGTAGGTCGGCAGCATCGCGATGCCGGCGCCCGCACGCACCGCTTCCAGCAACAGCGACGCTTCGTTGGCGCTGATGTTGCCGCCCACAGCCACCGACAGCGAACGGCCATCGCGGTGCAGCTGCCACAGGCTCTTGCCCACGTAGTGATGGGTCAGGCAGTTGTGCCCGGCCAGGTGTTCCGGGGCGGTAGGCGTACCGCGCGCGTGCAGGTACGACGGCGTCGCGCACAGCACCGAGCGGCAGGTGGCCAGCCGTCGTGCGATCAGGCTGGGATCGATCTGGCGGGCGATGCGCACGGCAAGGTCCACCCGCTCTTCCACCAGGTTCACCATGCGGTCGACCAGCAGCAGTTCGATGCGCGCCGCCGGATGGCGTGCGACGAAACCGGCCACCGCACGCGCCAGGTGGCTCTGCCCGAACGACACGCTGGCGGTCACCCGCAGCGTGCCATGCGGTTCGGGATCGTCGCTGGCCAGCTCGCCCTGCAGTTCCTCGCCGATGGCCAGCATCTGCCGGAAGCGCGCCAGCGCCGCCTCGCCGGGGCCGGTCAGGCTGACCCGGCGCGTGGTCCGGTGCAGCAGGCGCGCGCCCAGCCAAGCCTCGACCTCGGCCAGGTAGCGGGTAACCATCGCCCGCGACATGTCCAGCACCTCGGCGGCGGCGGTGAGGCTGCCGCGCTCGGCCACCTCGACGAATACAGTCATGGCGGTCAATCGGTCCATATGCTCGATCCATGCAACAAACAAGCGCGTTATACGCTGTTTTTCGAGCGACTGCAGCGGCCTAGAGTGGCCCCATTCCCACCCCACACCGCCCCACGGAGTCCTGCCATGAAGATCGCCCTCGTTGGTTCCACCGGCAACATCGGCCGCCAGATCGCCCGCCACGCGCTGGCCAACGGCCACGAACTCACCGTCATCGTACGCAGCGCGCAGGATCTTCCGGCCGAACTGGCCGGTGCCCATCCGGTGATCGCCTCGCTGGATGACCAGGATGCCCTGGTCGCCGCCATCGCCGGCCACGACGTGCTGGCCAGCGCCTATGGCCCGCGTCCGGGCGATGACATCGGCCGCGTCGGCGAAGTGGCCGCGCAGCTGGCCGCCGCCGCGCGCAAGGCCGGTGTACCGCGCCTGGTGGTGGTCGGTGGCGCCGGCAGCCTGGAAGTCGCGCCGGGCGTGCAGCTGGTCGATACCCCCAACTTCCCGGAGGCCTACAAGCCGTACGCGCTGGCCCATCGTGAAGCCTTCAATCGCCTGCAGGCGGTGGACGACCTGGACTGGACCTTCTTCTCGCCGGCCGCCGAAATCGGCCCGGGCGAAGAGCGCGGCCAGTACCGCGTGCAGCCCAAGGCCTTCCTCGCTGATGCCAGCGGCCACAGCCGCATCAGCTACGCCGACTACGGCGCCGCGTTCGTCGCCGAGCTGGAAGCGCAGCAGTACCCGAAGCAGATCATAACCGCGGCGTACTGATCGACGCGCGTGCCCTGTAGAGCCGAAGGCAACGGCAGGAGCCGTTGCCAACGTCACTTGCGACGGCCCGCAGGGGCCCGGGCAAGGACGCCCGGCATAGCCCACGTTCGGCTCCCCATTCGACACAAGGAATTTCCAATGCGCACCGCTGCCCTGCTGCTTCCCCTCGCCCTGGCCGCCAGCTTCACCAGTGCGCCGCTGCTGGCCGCACCGGCCACCGCGGCGCCCGCGGCAGCGACAAGATCCCAGCTGCACCTGCAGGCCTTCCATCCCGGTCCGCAGGCGATGTTCTCGGTGTCCTCGGTGCTGATCGAAGGCCGCCGCGATGCGATCCTGGTCAACGCGCAGTTCGGCGCCAGCGATGCGCGCAAGCTGGTCGAGCTGATCCGCGCCAGCGGCAAGCAGCTGACAACGATCTACATCAGCCACGGTGATCCGGACTACTACTTCGGCCTGGCTACCCTGCAGGACGCGTTCCCGCAGGCACGCATCGTCGCCACTGCGCAGACCGTTGCCCACATCCAGCAGACCCAGGCCGGCAAGCTGGCCTACTGGGGGCCGAAGATGGGTGCCGACGTGCCGTCGCGCATCGTGGTGCCGCAGGTGCTGGATGGCGATGCCCTGCAGCTGGAAGGCCAGCGCCTGCCGCTGATCGGCGTGGATGGCCCGACCCCGGACCGCACAGTGCTGTGGGTGCCGTCGCTGCGCGCGATCGTCGGCGGCATTCCGGTGGTGGTCGGTGAACACGTGTGGATGGCCGACACGCAGACGCCGAAGTCGCATGCCGACTGGCTGCAGACCCTGCAGCGGTTGCAGGCGCTGAAGCCGAAGGTGGTGGTGCCGGGGCATTACGCGCCGGGTGCCGCACTGGATGCCAGTGCGCTGGTGTTCACGGCGGACTACATCCGCGCGTTCGATGCCGAGACGGCCAAGGCCAAGGACAGTGCGGCGCTGGTGAAGGCGATGCAGGCGCGCTATCCGAAGCTGGCGGGCGTGGCGTCGCTGGAACTGAGTGCGAAGGTGGCCAAGGGCGAGATGCAGTGGCCATGAGGTAGGGAGTTTTCTTTTGCAGGGCTGCGCCCTGCACCTGCTCAATGCAACGGCAACAGCTGGCTATCCGTGGGATGGCGGGGTGGGTCCGGTTGCGGGGGACGCTGCAAGTACGTCCATGTAAGCTCGATCGCGGCTTGCTCGTGTGCGCTGTCCTGCGCACACGGCAAGACCGGGGTTGGGCGTCCTGCCCAACCCGCCCGAGGCATGCCTCGGGCCCATGCGGCTCACGCCCCCGCAACCGGACCCACCCCGCCTTCGACAGTTTCCTGCTGCTGATGGAACCTGCTGCTGTTGGTGGGTGCCGACCGTTGGTCGGCACGGGGTCGGATCCCGTTGCTGCGCAACGGGCTCTGACCCCACTGTTTGATGATTAGGTATCTGTGGGATTGATCATGTCGTGCTCGAACAATTCCCCCTGCACCACCGGCTCCTTTTCGCGGAAGCCACCCAGCCCGACGCCGACCAGGCGGTAGCGCGTCTCGGCCGGCAGATCGACCCTCGCGCGCAGCGACAGGGCGATGTCACGCAGTTCTTCCATCGATTCCGGCGGGCGCTCCGGGGTGAAGCTGCGGGTGAGGATGCGGAACTGCGCGGTCTTCAGTTTCAGCACCACGGTGTGGCCGATGCGCTCGGTCTTGCGCGTGGCGTTCCAGGTCTTCCCTGCCAGCTGCACGATCGCCTCGGTCAGGTCTTCCAGCAGCAGGTCTTCGGCGAAGGTGTCCTCCGAGGAGATCGACTGCACCTGCTGGTCCGGTTCCACCGGCCGCTCGTCGATGCCACGTGCGCGGTTGTACAGGCTGCGGCCGAAGCTGCCGAATGCCTCTTCCAGATCGATCAAGGCCCACTGCCGCAGGTCGCCGCAGGTGACGATGCCGCGCGCGGCCAGCTTGCCTTCCATGACCTTGCCGACACCGGGCACGCGGTTCACCGGCAGCGGCGCCAGGAACGCATCCACGCGCTGCGGCGGAATCACGAACTGGCCGTCGGGCTTGCGCCAGTCCGAGGCGATCTTGGCCAGGAACTTGTTCGGCGCGATCCCGGCTGAAGCAGTCAGGTTCGTTTCCTCGCGGATCTGCGCGCGGATGGTGCGGGCGATGTCGGTGGCCAGTTCAATGCCACTCTTCGGCTCGGTCACGTCCAGATAGGCCTCGTCCAGCGACAGCGGCTCGACCAGGTCGGTATGGCGCAGGAAGATCGCGCGTACCTGCTGTGACACCGCCTTGTAACGCGCGAAGTCCGGCGGCACGAAGATCGCGTCCGGGCACAGGCGCTCGGCACGCACGGCGGGCATCGCCGAACGCACGCCGAACACGCGCGCCTCGTAGGACGCCGCACACACCACCGAGCGGGCGCCACGCCATGCCACGACCACCGGCTTGCCGCGCAGTGACGGATCGTCGCGCTGCTCCACCGACGCGTAGAACGCGTCCATGTCAACGTGGATGATCTTGCGCAGTCGGGTCATGTCAGGTGGGAAAGGCGGGGCCGGGCCGGGTGGGCCACACGCCGAAGTATGGTCGTTGCACATCAACAGGATGCGCGTATTCCCTTGAAAACACTACGGTTGCGTACGGTTGAAATGTTTGATCGGCGCAGTTTCCACGGGCATTCTCGGGCGCTTGTTTCCCTGTTCTTCGCTTCCAGGATTGTGCTTCATGACCCGTCTCCACGCGTTCAACCGCGAACAGCTGCTGGCCAGCGCACGCGGTGAACTGTTCGGCACCGCTGCCGGCCGTCTGCCCAACGACCCGATGCTGATGTTCGACCGCATCACCGACATCCGCGAGGACGGCGGACCGCATGGCAAAGGCATGGTACGCGCCGAACTGGATATCCGCCCGGACCTGTGGTTCTTCGGCTGCCATTTCATCGGCGACCCGGTGATGCCCGGCTGCCTGGGCCTGGACGCCATGTGGCAGCTGACCGGCTTCTTCCTGACCTGGCTGGGCGCCCCCGGCAAGGGCCGCGCGCTGGGCTGTGGCGAAGTGAAGTTCACCGGCCAGGTGCTGCCGGAAGCCAAGCTCGTGCGTTACGAGATCGACATCAGCCGCGTCATCAACCGCAAGCTGGTGATGGCCCAGTCGGACGCCCGCATGTACGTGGATGACCGCGAAATCTACAGCGCGCGCGACCTGCGCGTCGGCCTGTTCACCGAAACCGGGAGCTTCTGATGCGTCGCGTCGTCATCACCGGCATGGGCATCACGTCCTGCCTCGGCAATGATCTGGATACCGTTTCGGCCGCGCTGCGCGAAGGGCGCTCGGGCATCACCGCCCTGGCCGACCACGCCGAAGCGGGCCTGCGCAGCCAGGTCGGCGGTCGTGTCGACCTCGATCTGGAGGCACTGATCGACCGCAAGCAGAAGCGCTTCATGAGCGATGCGGCAGCCTTCGCCTATCTGGCCATGCGCGATGCCATCGCCGATGCCGGGCTCAGCGCCGAGCAGGTCAGCAGCCTGCGCACCGGCCTGATCGCCGGTTCCGGTGGCGGCTCCAGCGAATGGCAGATCGGCGCGGTCGACCTGCTGCGCGAACGTGGCGTGCGCAAGGTCGGCCCGTACATGGTGCCGCGCACGATGTGCTCGACGGTCTCGGCCTGCCTGGCCACGGCCTACCAGATCAAGGGCGTCAGCTATTCGCTGTCGGCCGCCTGCGCGACCTCGGCGCACTGCATCGGCGCGGCCGCGGACATGATCCGCCATGGCGCGCAGGACATCATGTTCGCCGGTGGCGGTGAAGACCTGCACTGGTCGATGAGCGTGATGTTCGATGCGATGGGCGCGCTGTCGACCAGCTTCAACGAAACCCCGGCCAGCGCCTCGCGTCCGTACGACAAGGACCGCGACGGCTTCGTCATCGCCGGTGGTGGCGGCATGCTGGTGCTGGAGGACTACGACCACGCCGTTGCGCGCGGCGCGCACATCCACGCCGAACTGATCGGCTATGGCGTGACCTCCGACGGCGCCGACATGGTCGCTCCGTCCGGCGAAGGCGCGGTGCGCTGCATGAAGATGGCGCTGCAGGGCGTCGATCGCCCGCTGGACTACCTCAACACCCACGGCACCTCCACGCCGCTGGGCGACGTCACCGAGCTCAATGCGATCCGCGAAGTGTTCGGCGATGCGGTGCCGCCGCTGTCCTCGACCAAGGCGCTGTCCGGCCATTCGCTCGGTGCGGCGAGCGTGCACGAGGCGATCTACTGCCTGCTGATGATGCGCGATGGCTTCGTTGCCGGTTCGGCCAACATCGGCGAGCTGGACCCGAAGGTGGAGAGCTTCCCGATCCTGCGCGAAAGCCGCGAGCAGAAGCTGGATACGGTGATGTCCAACAGCTTCGGCTTCGGTGGCACCAACGCCGCGCTGGTGTTCGGGCGGGTGTGAGGGGCAGGTGTGCCGACCAACGGTCGGCACCCACCAGGGCAGTAAAGAGTGCCAACCAAGGTTGGCACCCACCAACGCAGTAAAGAGTGCCGACCAACGGTCGGCACCTACCGGTTACCTCGGCAACAACGGCAGCAGGAGCGCGTGCGCGTCCACCAGCGAGCCGACGATGCGGTGGCCCAGTGCGCGTAGTTCTTCGTCAGGATGGACCAGGTCAGGCACCTGGATCACGGTCATGCCGGCCGCCAGCGCCGCACGCGTACCGGCCGGTGAGTCTTCCAGCGCCAGGCAGCGTTCCGGCGCCTGGCCCAGCCGCTGCGCGGCCAGCAGGTAGATATCCGGCGCCGGCTTCGGCCGCGCCACGTCGCCACTGGTGATCACCGCATCGAAGTACGGCAGCAGGCCGGCAGCGGCCAGCTTGCGGTTGGCGCGCGGCTGCCGCGTGGTGGTCGCCACCGCGCGCGGAACCGCATGCGCCTTCAGCAGTTGCAGCAGCTCCAGGATGCCCGGCCGCAACGGCAGGCCGGTCTGCGTGCGTGCTTCATACAGGTCGTGGCAGCGCGCGGCCACCGCCTCGATCACGCTGTCCTCGATGCCCTGCGCACGCAGCAGCGCGTGCGTGTCACGGTCACCGAGGCCGACCATGCGCAGGAACACCGCCTCGTCCAGGCCCAGTCCGAACTCGTCGGCGGCCTGGCTCCAGCAGGCCAGCGAAACCCGCTCGCTGTCGATCATCAGGCCGTCCATGTCGAAGATGACGGCGTCGGGGAGGAACGGCAGCGCAGCGATGGTGGTCATGGAGCGAACAGCGTATCCAGGTCGGTGGAGGTGAGCTGCCGCCATTGCCCTTCGTCCAGCCCCTGCAGATCCAGCCCGCCGACGCGGCTGCGGTGCAGGGCCTGCACGTGGTTGCCGGTGGCGGCGAACATGCGGCGTACCTGATGGTAGCGGCCTTCGTGCAGCACCAGGCGCGCGCGACGCGCATCCAGCACTTCCAGTTCAGCCGGCAGCAGGGGCGTCTTCTCGGACTCCAGCATCAGCGTACCGCTGGCGAACAACGCTACCTCGTCGCCGCGCAGGTCGTCGCTCAACTCGACCTCATAGACTTTCGGCAGCTTCGACTTCGGCGAGATGATCCGGTGCAGCAGGCCGCCATCGTCGGTCAGCAGCAGCAGGCCACTGGTCTCGCGGTCGAGGCGGCCCACCGTGGACAGCACCGGATCGCGATCGCGGAAGCGCGGCGGCAGCAGATCGTAGATCAGGCGGCCGGTGTCCTTGGTCGAGCAGGTGTAGCCGGCCGGCTTGTGCAGCGCGATCGACAGGCCCACCGGCGGGTCCAGCGGCTCGCCGTCGACACGGATCGCCTCGTGCGGCACCTGATCGTCGGCATACAGCACCTCGCCGTCGGCGTCGGTGACGCGGCCTTCGCGGAACATCCACTGCACCTGCTTGCGGCTGCCATAGCCCAGGTTGGCGATGAGCTTGACCAGCTTCACTTGCCCTTCCCCTTCACCGCTTCCACCAGCTTGAAGCCATCACGCTCGGCGATCACGCGCACCGCGCCAAAGCTCTCGTTGAGCGTGTACTCGTACGGCAGGTGGCGGTTGGCCACCACGTACAGGCGTCCGCCCGGGCGCAGCGCCTGCGCGGCCACGGCGATGAAGCGCTGGCCGATGTCCGGGCGATCGGCGCGCGACGGCGTGTGGAACGGCGGGTTGCTGATGATGACGTCGTAGCCCGGTTCGATGCCGGCGGTGACGTCCTGCCACAGGAAGCGCAGCGGCAGCGGGCGCGGCGGCGGCGCCAGATTGAGTTCGGCCAGTGCCAGCGCGCGCTGCTCGGCTTCGTACAGGTCCAGCGCGGTGATCTTCGGGCAGCGTTCCAGCAGCTCGCGCGACAGGTAGCCGTAGCCCGCGCCGAGGTCGGCGGCACGCCCGGCCAGGTCGGCCGGCAGGTGTTCGGCCAACAGCGCCGACGCCGGGTCGATGCGATCCCAGGCGAACACGCCCGGGCGGCTGAGGAAACGGCCCCCGACAATCGGGCGCACTGCATCCAGCGCCGACCAGCGCTTGGCCAGGTCGGCGTCGTGCTGGCCCTGCATCGGCGCGGTCCAGTACACGCGGCAGTGATTCTTGGTCAGGCTGCCGCCGAGGCCGGTCAGCTGCTTGAGGTCACCCTCGCCCGAGCGTGCGCCTTCGTTGTTGGACTGGCAGGCAACGATGCGGCCGCCGTCGGCGACCAGCGCCAGCGCGCGGGCGAACAGCGCGCGGGCTTCTTCACGCTGGCGCGGCGGCAGCACCAGCACCAGCGGGTAGCGGCCCTTGCCGGCCACATCATCCAGCTGGCCGCTGACGGTCCAGCCGGCGGCCTGCTGCAGCGGCTGCGCGAACGGGGCGAAGCTCTGCTCGCAATGCACCTCGCGGTTGCCGGCCACTTCGCGCAGCGGCCAGCCGTCGCGGGCCCGCAGGAAAGCCACGGGACCTTCCGGCCAGCGCAGGGCGCCTTGGGAGAACGGCAGGAACAGGGTCTGCAGGGGGGCGTCGTCGCTGGAGGCCATCGGCGCGGGTACTTCAAGCGTGAGGGCCGTCCATTGTACCGGCTTGACCGGGCCGGCCCCTGCAGCCGCTTTGCGAAACCCGAACGGGGCCTTGATCTGCCAGCAACATTGGAACGTTCAGGGTAGAGGCTCCCCCGGAAACCCAGGAGAACCTGCATGCGAGCCTTGTTCGTCGGTGGCGTGGTCGACAACAGTGAAATGGACCTGGAAGGCAGCCATCCGCCCGTGCATTACCCCGAGGACACCGGCGGCGGCCACTCGCGCTACCGGCTGCACCAGGTCGGTCATGGTGCCGACGGCAGCGTGGCCTATGCGGTGTATGGCGCGCCGGACTTGGCCGATGACGAGGTGGCGAGGGTTGCGGAGGAGCGGGCGTATGCACGCCGGTTCGAGGCGACGCCGACCCTGTTCGAGCACTGAGCGCAGCAGCCACGCATGGCGTGGCTCTACTGCAACCTCTGGTAGATCCACGCCAAGCGGGGATGGGCCCGGCAGGTTGCCGTCAAACCCTCGGCGGCAACCTGCGGATGCTGGCGATCTCGTCCAACCACACATGGTGCTGCTGCACCGGCGTGTCGTAGTCATCCAGGCGCAGCTGGCCGTTGCTGCCTTCATCGCCAGCGACGTTGCGGTATTGCTGCACGGTTGGCCTCACGGCCACCGTGCCGAGCAGGCGGCGGCCATCGTGCAGAATCAGTTCCACCTGCGTTTCGCCATCCAGCTGCGGCAGCAGGGCTTCCAGGCGCGCGATCTGCGCCGGATCGGTGTGGATACGTGGAGCTATACGGGACATCGGCGACCTCCTGATTGCAGAGTCGCCGATCGGCCGTGAATGTTCAGTGCAGCGCGCTGTCCGCGCGCGGCACCTGCACCTTGCGTACGGCAGCCACCAGCTGCGCCACCGAGTACGGCTTGGCGACATGCTCCTGGAAGCCCGACGCCAGCGCGCGGCGGCGGTCATCGGCACGCGCCAGTGCAGTCACCGCCACCGCAGGCAAGGTTGCCGCGTCCACGCCCATGTCCTCGCGCAAGGTGCGCACCAGCCCATAGCCATCCATGCCCGGCATGCCGATGTCGGTCAGCATCACGTGGTACTGCAGATGGCCGGTGTCGGCCAGCAGTGCCAGTGCCTCGCCGGCCGAGCTGGCCGCCGACACGCTGGCGCCCTGCTCTTCCAGCATGCGCCGCAGGTACTCCAGCACCTCCGGCTGGTCTTCCACCGCCAGCACATGCATGCCCCGCAGCGGATACGGTTCGACGATCACCGGCTCCAGGATCGGCCCGCTGATGACTTCGCGCAGCGGCCGGCGCTCGGCATCCGGCAGGTGCTGGGGCAGGCGCACGGTGAACGTGGCGCCGTGGCCATGGCCTTCGCTGGCGGCGGCGACGGTGCCGCCGTGCAGTTCGACCAGCTGCTGCACGATCGCCAGGCCCAGGCCGAGGCCGCCATGGCGGCGCGTGGTGGTGCCATCGGCCTGGCGGAAGCGGCTGAACAGGTGGTTGAGGAACTCCGGTGCGATGCCATCGCCGGTATCGCGCACCGTAATCACCCAGTGGGTGCTGTCGGCCTGCAGCTGAACGTCGATGCGGCCCTCGGCCGGGGTGAACTTGATCGCATTCGAGAGCAGGTTCCAGAACACCTGCTGCAGGCGCGTGGCATCGCCCAATACCAGGCTGGGCTGCTCGGGCAGCTGCAGGTTCACGTCCAGCGCCTTTCCTTCGGCCACCAGTTCCTGCGCGCCGATGGCTTCGCCAAGCAGCGTGCGCAGGTCCAGCACTTCCACCTCCAGCTGTACCTTGCCCAGCAGCATGCTGCTGAGGTCGAGCATGTCCGAGATCAGCCGCTTCTGCGCACCGGCGCTGTTGGCGATCACGTTCAGGCCCTTGTACAGCGGGCTGGTGTTGTCCACGCGCTGCAGCAGCAGCTCGCTCCAACCGAGGATGGTGGTCAGCGGCGTGCGCAGCTCGTGCGACAGCGTGGCCAGGAACTCGTCCTTCAGCCGCGCCATGTTCTCGGCGGCGCTGCGCGCGGCGCGTTCGGACTGCAGCAGTTCCTCGCGTGCCAGTTCGATCTCGCGGCGCTCGGTCACGTCCGGACTGCTGCCAGCCAGGCCGATGAAGCGGCCCATGCGCGAGAAGCGCGGGCGCGCGTTCATCTCCAGCCAGCGCCACTGGCCGTCGGCGCGCCGCGCACGTACCAGCGCATGCATCGAACGCTGCGCCTTCAGTGCTTCCTGCAGCTCGTACTCGAATACGGACGCATCATCTGGATGTACCAGGCCGCGCCAGACATCTTCCGGAACGCGCGTTTCGTCGCCACCGAAAAACTCGCTGAAGGCGCTGTTGACGAAGCGGGCGTGGCCGCGCTCGTCGAGCACCCATACCGGCATCGGCAGGCCATCGGCCAGTGCGCTGAAGCGGGCTTCGCTTTCGCCCAGCTCCACTTCCATCTGCTTGCGCGCGGTGATGTCGAAGAACAGGATGCCGACCTTGTCTTCGCCCGGACGACCAACGCGCACCGCATCAACCGCGAACGAGCGGCCCAAGGCGCGCGCTTCCATCTCGAACTGGGCGGGGCGACCACTGCGGGCCACTTCACCGTAGATGCGGAACCAGTCTTCCTCGTGGTCCGGTTCCAACGCACTCATGCGCTGACCGCGTGCGTCCTTCAGGCCGGTATGGCGCTCGAAGGCGTCGTTGACCTCGATGAAACGATAGTCCACCGCGCGGTCGCCTTCGAACAGCACCTGGATCACGCAGAAACCGGCGTTGATGCGCTCAAGCACGCCATGATGCAGGTCGGGTTCGGGCGCCGGCACCATCATCGGTGGGCGCTCCACTAGGGGCGGCAGTGTGGACAAGGGCGTCTGGACGGGCCGAATTGGAGACACAGCATGTTCCAGAGAGCGTATTCACAGCGTCAAGCGCCGTCAGTCAGGGTTGACGACGATGAATTGGCGGCAACCCCCCTTGCATACGCCGCAGCCGGCCATTGCAGTGACCCGGCCACAGGATCACACTCGATCCGTGATCAACATCGTCCCCAGCGCGGGGACGCAGGAGACCGTCATGAAACGCGCACTCGTGATTGCCCTGCTGGCAGGCGCCCTGGTGGTGAGCGGCGCCAACGCTGCAGCGCGCAACGTAACCGGTACGGACGCGCCGCGTGCGTTGCAGGCCAATGGCCCGGTCAGCGTGAAATGGGAGGATCCGGCCACGTTCACCGAGATCCGCCAGAGCACCAACCGCTTCGAGGCCGAACGCGGTGACTGGGTACAGCAGCTGGCCCGCTACCTGCAGACCACCGCTGCCAAGCCGCTGCAGCCTGGGCAGACCCTCGATGTCACCCTGGTGGACATCAAGCGTGCCGGTGACTACGAGCCGTGGCACGGCCCGCGTGCGCGCGACATCCGCGTGATGCGCGATATCTACCCGCCCCGCATCACCCTGCAGTACACGTTGAAGGACGCCGACGGCCGTATTGTGAGCGAAGGCGACGCGCGCCTGAGCGACTCCGGCTACCTGCAGGGCAGTGGGTTGCTGACCAACAGCGATCCGCTGCGCTACGAGAAGCGCCTGATTGATGACTGGGTGAAGCGCCAGCTGGCCAGCCAGGCCACCGCTGCGCGCTAGGGCCCTCGGCAGGTGTCGACCCTGGTCGACACGTATTCACCGCGCCGGCCAAGGTCGGCCGCTACCAGAACTGCGCATGGCGACCGCTGCGCGCCAGGCCCCCGGTAGGTGTCGACCTTGGTCGACACGCATTCATGGCGCCGACAAAGGTCGGCCGCCACCGGAGCCGAGCGTGGGCTCGGCGCTACACGTACACCTTCGCCACGCGCTTGACCGCGCACGGCAGCTGGTACGCGCTCACGCCGCATCGCGGCGCCAGTTCCGCCAACGTCGGCGCACTGCCCCACAGTTCCACCACGCTGCCCACCGCGGCCTGCGGATGCGCCGTCAGGTCCACCGTCAGCATGTCCATCGACACGCGCCCGATCAGTGCGCCGGGCTGGCCATCGATCAATACCGGCGTGCCATTCGGGGCGAACTGCGGATAACCGTCGGCATAGCCCAGTGCAACCACACCCACGCGGGTGCGCGCCTTGGCCACGAAGCGGGCGCCATAGCCCACCGGCTCACCCGCCTCGATCCAGCGTTCGGCGATCACCTTTGACTGCATCGTCATCACCGGGCGCAGGCGCTCGGTCAGTGCCGTGTTGTCCGGCAGCGGGTTTGCGCCATACAGCATCAGGCCCGGGCGCACCCAGTCGCTGCGCACGTCCGGCCAGCCCAGCAGCGCCGGCGAGTTGCACACGCTGGTCTCGCCGTGCAGGCCCTCGATGGCCCGCGCGAAGGTCGCCGCCTGTTGGTGGGTGCGTTCGCTGTCCAGCTCGTCAGCGCGCGCCAGGTGGGTCATCAGCACGATGCGCTCGACCTGCGGCAGCGCCGACAGGCGTGCATGCGCGGCACGGAAGCTGTCCGCGTCCAGGCCGAGGCGATGCATGCCGCTGTCCAGCTTCAGCCACACCGTCAACGGGCGCGGGCTGTCGAAGGCGGCGACGGCCTCCAGCTGCCACGGCGAACCCACGGCGAACCAGAAATCATGCTCGGCCACCAGCGCCATGTCGCTGGGTTCGAAGATGCCTTCCAGCAGCAGGATCGGCGCACGGATGCCGACCTGGCGCAGTTCCAGCGCCTCTTCGATGGTGGCCACGCCGAAACCATCGGCCTCGCCTTCCAGCGCCTGCGCACAGCGCACCGCGCCATGCCCATAGGCGTCGGCCTTGATGATCGCCAGAGCCTTGCCACCGCCCAGTTCACGGGCGAGCCGGTAATTGCTGCGCAGGGCGCCCAGATCGATCAGCGCGCGGGCAGGACGCATGTGCGGTTCTCTTGTTGCGGCGCGTGACCGTACTGGCCGTAGCGGAAAATATCCAGGCCTTCGGTGCTGATCTGCGGCTGGCGCGCGCTCATCAGGTCGGCCAAGTAGCGGCCCGAGCCGCACGCCATGGTCCAGCCCAGCGTGCCGTGGCCGGTGTTGAGGTACAGATTGCGGAACGGCGTGGCGCCGATCACCGGCGTACCGTCCGGCGTGGCCGGGCGCAGGCCGGTCCAGAACTGCGCACGCGACAGGTCACCGCCCTTCGGGTAGAGGGCGCTGACCACCAGCTCCAGGGTTTCACGGCGGCGCTGCGACAGCGACAGGTCGAAGCCGGCCACTTCGGCCATGCCACCGACACGGATGCGGTCGTCGAAACGGGTGACCGCCACCTTGTAGCTCTCATCGAGGATGGTCGAGGTCGGTGCCATCGCCGGATCGGTGATCGGCAGGGTCAGCGAGTAGCCCTTCAGCGGGTACACCGGCAGGCGCATGCCCAATGGTGCGACCAGCGCCGGCGAATAGCTGCCGAGCGCGACCACGAAGCGGTCGGCGGTTTCCAGCTTGCCGTCGATGCGCACGCCGGTGATGCGGTCGCCATCGAACTCCAGGCCGGTGATGTCCTGGTCGAAGCGGAACTCGACACCGGCATCCACGCACATCTGCGCCAGGCGGCGGGTGAACAGCTGGCAGTCGCCGGTCTGGTCACGCGGCAGGCGCAGCGCGCCGACCAGGCCATCGACATGGGCCAGGGCCGGTTCGGCCTGGATGATGCCGGCGCGGTCCAGCACCTCGTACGGCACGCCGTACTGGGCCAGGATCTCGATGTCCTGCGCCGAGGCATCCAGCTGCTGCTGGGTGCGGAACAACTGGGTGGTGCCCAGGTCGCGGCCTTCGAATTCGATGCCGATCTGCGCACGCAGCTCGTTCAGGCAGTCCCGGCTGTATTCGGACATGCGCACCATGCGCGCCTTGTTGATCGCGTAGCGCTCATGGGTACAGTTGCGCAGCATCTGCCACAGCCAACGGTACTGGGCCAGGTCCATGCCCGGCTTGATCGCCAGCGGTGCGTGCTTCTCGAACAGCCAGCCGATCGCCTTCTTCGGCACGCCCGGGGCCGCCCACGGCGAGGTGTAGCCGAACGACAGCTGGCCGGCATTGGCGAAGCTGGTTTCCAGCGCCGGTCCGGGTTGGCGGTCGATGACCGTGACTTCAAACCCGGCCTGTCGCAGGTACCAAGCACTGGTGGTGCCGATCACGCCGCTGCCGAGAACTAGGACTCGCATGGGACTTCTCCAACCCGATCATTCCCTGCACTGGAGCGTGCCGGGACCATAATTGGGGAAGTATAGACAGCCATTCCCAGTTGATTTGCCTGTTTTGAAATCAACCGGCAGGATGTTCTCCTGCAATTCATTCCCCAAGGTTGACGGCCATGGCCACCCGTACCCGCGAACTGGACAAGATCGACCGCAAGATCCTGCGCATCCTGCAGGCCGAGGGCCGTATTTCCTTCACCGAACTGGGCGAGCGGGTCGGCCTGTCGACCACGCCGTGCACGGAGCGCGTGCGCCGGTTGGAGCGCGAAGGGGTGATCACCGGCTACCACGCCCACCTCGACCCGGCCGCAGTGAAGGCCAGCCTGCTGGTGTTCGTGGAAATCAGCCTGGCCTACAAGTCCGGCGACATTTTCGAGGAGTTCCGGCGCGCGGCGCTGAAGCTGCCCAACGTGCTGGAGTGCCATCTGGTGTCGGGCGACTTCGATTACCTGCTGAAAGCGCGGATCAGCGAAATGGCCTCCTACCGCAAGCTGCTCGGCAGCACGTTGCTGACACTGCCGCACGTGCGCGAGTCGAAAAGCTACATCGTGATGGAAGAAGTGAAGGAAACGCTGAGCTTGCCGATTCCGGATTGAGGCGGTTGCGATCGGGGTCAGAGCCCGCGTTGCGGGATCCGACCCCGGTCGGGATTCGGCAAGGGGTCGGATCCCGCGCAGCGGGCTCTGACCCCGGTCATGGCAACAGTCAACGCTGCTGTGGATGTTTCTGCGAGCGCTGTTCCTGCTGCTTGCCGCCCTTGTGCGGCTGCTGCGGGTCCATCTGCTGTTGCTGCTGCGGGTTGCGGCCCTGCGGTTCCTTGCCGGGATGACGGTTCTGCTGGTTTTTCATGATCGCGATCCAGTGGACAAAGGACATGCGGCGGCGAAATGCCGGCGCACGGTCACGTTGGTCCCGGAACGGTTAATCGCAGGCGAAAAAGCAGTGATCTGCAGCAGGTTGTTTTCGTGCGTTCAGCCCGCACAGCCCGCAGCCGCTGCCCACCTGGATTCGCATTGGAGGTCAGCGCTTGATCTGCTGGCCATCGCCGGCCGGCACGCTGTCGTAATAGCGGCCGGTGCGCGAGTCGAACACGCGGTTCGGGCCGGCCGGGCGCACCCCGGGAACGATGCGGCCATTGCGGTCATAGACCTTGTCGGCCGGCTTCGGGACCGGCGCCGGCGCGACCTGGGCCGGACCGGTGGACTTGATCGGCTGCGTCGGCTGTGGCGAGGGCAGTACCTGCGGCTGCGGGCGCGCGGCCTGTGGTGGCGGCACCACCGGCTGCGGTGCCACGGTGGTGGCACTGCGGGTGGAGGTCGGGCTCGACGACGTCGGTACCTGGGCCTGCGCGACCAGCGGCAGCAGGGCCATCAACAACAGGGGAGGGATCGGTTTCATGGCACGCTCCGACGTGGATCGTCTTCACCATGCGCCAGCGCCTGTGTGCCGCCCATGAACGGCCATCACACTTGCAAGCGGGCGCCAGCACCCCCACGTTTTCCGGCACCCCCAGGCCATCGACCCCACGGAGCGCCGCCATGACCGCCTTCGATCTGACGCCCCCCACTGCCACCCAGACCGAGGCGCTGGTTGCCGGTCTCAGCAGCGAGGAACGCCGCGTGCTGCTGCAGCACGGCACCGAGGCGCCGTTCTGCGGCGTATTCCTCGACAACAAGCGCGAGGGCGTCTACTGCTGCCGGCTGTGCGCGTTGCCGTTGTTCCGCTCCAGCACCAAGTTCGATTCCGGCACCGGCTGGCCCAGCTTCTTTGCTCCGTTCGATCCGGCGCACGTGCGCGAGATCCGCGATACCAGCCACGGCATGGTGCGCACCGAGATCACCTGTGCGCGCTGCGGCAGCCACCTCGGCCACGTATTCCCGGACGGTCCGCCGCCCACCTACGAGCGCCACTGCCTGAACTCCGTCTCACTTTCGTTCACCGGCAATGGCGAGCCCTGGCCCGACCCGTTGCAGCGCGGCGGCGCAGAAAGCGGTGTGGCGGGCTGAAACACCCCGCTGACCGATTTCACAGAATTCCCTCTTCAGAAAACCGGGCGACGGGCCGACAAGGAGATATCCCCTCTCCTTGCGTCGCCCCATGCTCATCATCGTTGGATTCCTGGTCGTCATCATCAGCGTGATCGGGGGCTACCTCGGTGCCCACGGCCGCCTGGGTGCCCTCTGGCAGCCCTACGAGCTGGTCATCATCGGCGGCGCCGCGCTCGGCGCCTTCCTGGTCGGTACCCCGGCCAAGACCGTCAAGCAGACCCTGCAGGCCATGGTGGGCGTGTTCAAGGGCCCGCGCTACAAGCAGCAGGACTACATCGATGTGCTCAGCCTGCTCTATGAACTGCTCAACAAGGCGCGCCGCGAAGGCTTCATGGCGCTGGAAGACCATGTCGAGCGGCCGGCCGAGAGCGCGCTGTTCGGCAACTACCCCAAGGTGCAGGCCGACCATCACCTGATCGACTTCATCACCGACTGCCTGCGCCTGATGATCGGCAGCAACATCGAGCCGCACGAGCTGGAACCGCTGCTGGAACTGGAGCTGGAAAAGCACCATGCCGAAGCCATGGCGCCGTCGCAGGTGTTGACCAAGGTCGCCGACGGATTGCCCGGTTTCGGCATCGTGGCGGCGGTGCTGGGCATCGTCATCACCATGGGTTCGATCGGCGGCGACATCGTCGAAGTGGGCGGCCATGTGGCCGGTGCGCTGGTCGGTACCTTCCTCGGCATCCTGCTGGGCTACGGCTTCGTCGGCCCGATGGCGGCGGCGATGGAAGCCCGCGCCGAACAGGACAGCCGCATCTACGAATCGGTCAAGACCGCCCTGCTGGCCTGCCTGCGCGGCTACAACCCGAAGATCGCGCTGGAATTTGCCCGCAAGACGCTGCCGTCGAACGTGCGCCCGGCCTTCTCCGATTTCGAGCAGCACCTGAAGACGGTCAAGTAAGCCATGGCCGAGAACAAGCCCACCGTCATCGTCCGCCGGATCAAGAAGGCCGGCCACGCCGCCCACCACGGCGGCTCGTGGAAGGTGGCCTACGCCGACTTCGTGACCGCGATGATGGCGTTCTTCCTGGTGCTGTGGCTGATGGCCACCACCAACAAGAACGACCGTGCGGCCATTTCCGAGTACTTCCGCAACCCCAGCCCGCTGAGTGGGCAGAACGCCACGCCGGCGCCCGGCATGGCCGGCCCGGGCGGCGCCAGCACCTCGATGATCAAGCTGGGCGGTGCCACCGACATCTCGCGCGGCAACAGCAACGATCCCTTCCAGAACCAGAAGGAGGCCGTGCCGCAGCCGGTGGACCAGCAGCAGCGCGACAAGCAGCAGCTGGAAGCGCTGATGAAGGAACTGCAGGAGGCGATCAGCAGGAGCCAGGCGCTGGAGCCGTTCAAGGACCAGCTGCTGCTGGACCTGACCCCGGAAGGCCTGCGCATCCAGATCGTGGACAAGCAGAACCGGCCCATGTTCGACCTTGGCAGCGCCACGCTGAAGCCGTACACGCAGCAGATCCTGCACGAACTGGCCGAGTACCTGAATCATGTGCCGAACCGGATCAGCCTGACCGGCCACACCGACATCACCGCCTATTCGGCCGCACGCGGCTATGGCAACTGGGAACTGAGCGCCGATCGTGCCAACGCCGCACGGCGCGCACTGGTGGACGGCGGCCTGGAGGACAGCAAGATCACCCGTGTGGTCGGCCTGTCCTCGTCGGTGCTGTTCGACAAGACCGACCCGCAGAACCCGATCAACCGCCGCATCAGCATCGTGGTGATGACCAAGGCCGCCGAGGAGGCCGCCCTGGCCGGTGCCGGCCCGCAGGTGGGGCTGTCGGCGCCCACCGCCGACCCGGACGTGCAGGCCGCGCAAGGTGAGGCAAAGTAGACGGTGGGTGCGGACCTTGGTCCGCACATCCGGGAAAGCGTGCGGACCAAGGTCCGCACCCACCAGGGGCATCACCCGGCGCACCCGCTACAATGGCGGTCTTTCCGTTTCCAGGTGATCCCACCCCATGTCCCAGAACTCCAAGGCCAAGCGCGACAAGCGCAAGAAGCAGCAGGCCAAGCGCCCGTTCCTGCGCCTGAACGCCCAGCAGCAGGTGCAGAACCATGCCGTGCTGACCAACGAAGACGGCCAGGTGGTCGCGGCCATCGGCCTGCAGGGCCGTGAGTGGCTGCTGGCCATCGGCGGCCAGACCATGGGCAACGCCGAGAACCCGGTGCCGATGCTGGCCATGCTCAAGCACCTGGCCAACGTGCAGGAGAAGGAAGGCCGCAAGGTCAACCTGGAATACTCCGAACTGCTGCAGAAGCTGCTGGACACCCTGGCGGCCGAATCCGAGCAGACCGCCGACGAGTACCTGGACAAGCTGGTTGCCGAGTTCGAAGGCGTCGACGCTGCTGAAGGCGAGGAAGGCGAAGCCGCCGACGGCAACGTGGCCGAAGAAGCCGCTGCCGAGGCCGCTCCGGCCGCTGACAGCGACAGCAAGCCGCAGGCCTGAACCGGCCGCGGCGGTGACGGTCTACGTCGATGACGCGGTGCATCCCTGGCGCGGACAGCGCTGGGCGCACCTGATGGCCGACACCCTGGCCGAGCTGCACGCGATGGCGGCGCAGCTCGGCATTCCCCCGCGGGCCTTCCAGAACAAGGCCAGCGGTGCCCACTACGATGTCACTTCCGAGCTGCGCGCACAGGCGATCGCGCTCGGTGCGCGGGCGATCTCACGGCACACCGACCGTGAACTGGTCAAAACGGTGATTGCCAACGCCAGGGCGCAGTACCGGCCGTAGGCCACGTCGCGGTTTCGCCGGACACCAACCGGCACCGACCGGGTAGAGTCGACTGTCAGTCGACTATCGCGCGCAGCGCGGGGTTCTCGCGGCCGGATGGGAGAGCAGTCGACTAACAGTCGACTCTACCCCGTCGGGTCGTCCCCAGCGGATCAACCCATCAGGCCGCGCCCAGCAGATCGTCCCCGCCGGGTCGTGCCGGGCGGATCGGCCCATCGCTCAGAACGGGTCGCTGCCCAGCCGGATTTCCACGTTCAGCAGCGAGCACAGCGCCAGCATTGCGTCGTCGTCGCGGGTCAGCGCCATCACGCCGGTGAAGCCGTCGCTGCCGGCATCCACGCTCCACAGCGTGTAGTTGTGCTCGCGCAGGCGGTCGAAGGCGGTGGACATCAGCTGCACGCCGTCCAGGTCTTCGGCGAAGTCCTCGTCATCCAGGTCGCCGCCCCAGTCCAGCTGCAGGTTGAAGCGCGCCGACAGCTCGTTCACTGCCGACTGCAGCGATTCCAGATCATCACGCTCGACCTCGAAACCGGACTGCCAGGCGATGGCCGTGAACAGGGCCGGCAGCCAGTCGCTGTCCGCTTCCAGCGGCTGCCCGTCCTCGGCCAGGTGTTCGCGCCAGCGGTTGAACTGCTGCAGGGCCAGTTCCTCGTCGCCCGGGTTGATCAGCACCAGCAGGTTCCAGACCCGTGCCTCGAAGCCATCTTCGTCGAAGTCGTGGATGTCTTCCTCGAAGTCGAAATAGTCGCTGTTGTCGGGCATGGCGGAACTTCCTCTGGGGCAGGCCGGCATTCTACGGTTTATCCTGTGCCGCTGAAGCCGGCCTTGGTGGCCGTCACTGTGAATGAAGCGATGAGCGATACCCCTCCCGACCACCTGGCGATCAACCCGGCCAGCCCCTTCCATGATGCGCAGGCGCTGGAGCGCGGCGTCGGCGTGCGTTTCAACGACGTCGAGCGTGACAACGTCGAGGAATACTCGGTCAGCGAAGGCTGGATCCGCGTGCAGGCCGGCAAGGCCCGCGACCGCCGCGGCAACCCGATGACCATCAAGGTCAAGGGCAAGGTCGAGGTGTATTTCCTGGACCAGAAGCCGGAATAAGCACGGCTCCCGGATCCTGGGGTCAGATCCCTTTCCTGCGGAAAGGGATCTGACCCCGATCAACGCGGACCAAGGTCCGCACCCACCCGGGGTACACGGTCATTCGCGCTTGCGCGATTCCAGCAGGTCAAGGTTGCGGATCAGGCGCCGCGAGATCTCATCGGAGATCACCCCGCGCCGGGTCAACCGGAACAGCTCCTCGCGCTCGGCATTGAGGCCGGCGCTGCGCAGCTGGCGGTAGCCCATTTCCATGCGCCGTACCTTCTCCGGGTCCACGTCGGGCCCATCACTGTCGCGCTCCAGGTGGCGCTGGTAGAGCAGGCTCACCCGCGAGGCGGCGTCGTTGTACAGCTGCACGTTCTCGGTGTTCTGGTTCATCACCAGCTGCTGGCGCATGCGCTCGACCCCGGCCAGCGCGGCCTTCGACGACAGCCGGCGTGCCAGGTCCTCTTCCTTGCGCTCGCCCGAGTCAGCCGGCAGCTGCAGGCCCTTCAGCAGCTGTGGCAGCGCGATGCTGGCGCCCAGCAGCGAGAACAGGATCACCGATGCGGCTAGGAAGATCACCAGGTCACGCGCCGGGAATGCACTGCCGTCGGGCAGGAACAGCGGCAGGGTCAACACACCGGCCAGGGTGATCGCACCGCGCACGCCGGCCACCGAGGTCGCCACCACGATGCGCCAGTTCGGTGCCTCGCCCCGCTCCAGGCCGCGACGGCGCGCGCGCAGCAGGTTCCAGCGCAGCGACAACCACACCCACAACAGGCGCAGCACGACCAGTGCCAGATTGATCACCACCACATACACCAGCAGCCACCACGCACTCTGGTGGCCGGTCTCGTTCATGGTGGTGGTGGCGCGTTCGACGATGCCCGGCAGCTGCTCGCCCAGCAGCACGAACATGATGCCGTTGAAGCTGAACTGCAGCATGTTCCAGACCCCGGCGCGCTGCACGCGCATGCTGCCGGAGACGCGACCGGTCAGCTCGACATAGCTCATCGCGATACCGGCGGCGACCGCGGCGAGGATGCCCGAGGCATGGATCTCTTCGGCCAGCAGGTAGGCCGCGAACGGAATGAGCAGGTTGACCAGCATCGCCGCGCCGGGCTCCTCGCCGAAGCGGCGCCACAGCCAGCGCTGGAAGGTGGACACACCCAGCGTCACCGCCACGCCCACCGCCAATCCCGCCACCGCCACCCACACGAAGGTCAGCGAGGCCGTGGCCAGCGAGAAGGTGCCGGTCATCACCGCCGCCACCGCGAAGCGGAAGCAGACCAGGCCCGAGGCATCGTTCAGCAGCGACTCGCCTTCCAGGATGTGCATCAGGCGCTTGGGAATCGGCGCCTTCGAAGCGATCGCGCCCACCGCCACCGGGTCGGTCGGCGAGACGATGGCCGCCAGCGCGAAGCACACCGCCAGCGGCATCACCGGAATCAACCAGTGGATCAGGAAGCCGGCGCCGATGACGGTGAACACCACCAGGCCGAACGCCAGTTCGAGGATCGCGCCCTTGTCGCGGAACAGGCCCTGCTTGGGAATGCGCCAGCCATCGAGGAACAGCAGTGGCGGCAGGAACAGCAGGAAGAACACTTCCGGCTCCAGCGCGTGGCCACGGTTGAACACCCCGGCGATGACCGCACCCAGGCCGATCTGCACCAGCGGCAGCGGCAACGAGAACGGCAGGACGCGAACCAGGTAGCCGCTGGCGACAACGGCCACCAGCATCGCCAGGACGACTTCAATGGTATGCATGCTTCTTCCAGGAAGCGGCGCGTGGGGAGGCTTGGAGGCCAGCGCCGGAAACCCGGAAAAAACTACCACATGCGGCCATGGCCGCGACGGCCGGGGCCGCCGCGCGTCAGCCCCGGCTCATGCCCCGTCGAAGCGGTATAGATCCATGGCAAGGAAGCCGGCATCGATGCCGGCATCGATGCGGCGTGCGCCGAAACCGCCCTCGCCGGCCGCGCCCATTGCAAAGAACAGCGGCAGCAGGTGCTCGTCGGTCGGGTGCGCGCGTTCGGCGAACGGCGCCTGCCGGCGGTAATCCAGCAGGGCCTGGCGGTCATCAGCGGCCAGGCGCTGCTCCACCCATTCGATGAAGGGCCGCACGTACGGCGCTTCCTTGCCGTCCTGGTAGTCGCCCCAGTCGTGCAGATTGTGGGTGATGCTGCCGGAGCCGACCAGCAGCACGCCCTGTTCGCGCAGAGGCGCCAGCGCACGGCCCAGCGCGAACTGATGCTCGGGGCCGAGCAGCGGCTGGATCGACACCGGCACCACCGGGATGTCCGCCTGAGGGCGCAACAGCCGCAGCGGTACCCACGCGCCGTGGTCGAGGCCACGCTGCGGGTCGATGGCCACTGGCAGGCCTGCGGCGGCGATGCGGCCGGCCACTTCTTCGGCCAGTGCCGGATCACCCGGTGCCGGGTACTGCAGTTCGAACAGCGCGCGCGGGAAGCCACCGAAGTCGTGGATGGTCGGCGGCTGTGGATGCGCGCCAACCAGCGGCTGCCGGCCCAGCCAGTGCGCCGAAGCCATCACGATGGCGCGCGGCGTCGGCAGATCGCGCGCCAGCTCGGCCAGGCGCACGCCAACCTGGCCCGGCTGCAGGGCAGTCATCGGCGAACCATGGGAGATGTACAGCGAAGGCAGGCGGGACATGGAATTCTCCAGTTGCAGGATCAGGCGGCGATCAGCGCGAACGCAGGGTCCACTTGCCATCGCCGAGCAGGAACAGCACCACCAGCGCCAGCGCCCAGAACGCCGGGTATTCCCAGCCGCCGCCAGCATTGGCGAAACCGAAGCCGTTGGCGCCGTGCACGGTGACGATGGTGCCCAGCAGCAGCGGCACGCCGACCAGGCCCACCCAGCGTGCGTAGATGCCCAGCAGCAGCGCGACGGTGATCACCAGTTCGACGCCGATGGTGAGGTAGCCGAGCACACCGGGCAGGCCCAGAGACTCGAAGAACGCCGCCGTACCGGCCGGGGTGAAAACCAGCAGCTTGGTCAGTGCGTGGACCAGGAACAGCACGCCCAGAGCCAGGCGCAGCAGGGTGGCGCCATACGGCGCCAGCGGCGAAACAGGAGCGGTCGTGGTGTGCATGGCAAAGCACCTTGAAGGGAGTGGGCACAGGTTATTGCGCCTTCACTGGCCGATAAATACGATCGTTTGACCGTATTTATTTCACAAGGCGCAACAATGGACACCCTCGAGGCGATGCGCGTGTTCGTGGCGGTGGTCGAGCGCAACGGCTTCAGTGCCGCCGCCCAGGCCCTGGACATGTCCACCGCCGGCGTCACGCGCCAGGTCGCGGCGCTGGAAAAGCGCCTGTCCACCCGCCTGCTCCACCGCACCACGCGCCGGGTCAGCCCAACCAGTGCCGGCGCCGCCTACTACGCCCAGTGCGTGCGCCTGCTGGCCGAATTCGACGCGCTGGAGGCCAGTATCGGCGCGCAGGCGCTGGAGCCTTCGGGCACGCTGCGCATCAACGCACCGGTGAGCTGGGGCATTGCCCGCCTCGGCCCGCTGCTGGCCAGTTATCGCCAGCGCTTCCCGCAGGTGGAGCTGGACCTGGCGCTGTCCGACCGGCTGGTGGACATGGTCGAGGAAGGCTACGACGTGGCCATCCGCATCACCCGCGAGCCCGGTCCCACGCTGATCGCGCGCCGCCTGGGCGAATCGCGGGTGAGCCTGTGCGCCGCGCCGGCCTACCTGGCCGCACACGGCACCCCGCAGACCCCGCAGGAGCTGCAGGCACACGCATGCCTGAGCTACAGCTACTGGGCCGCAGGCAACAACTGGCCGCTGCAGGGTCCCGGCGGTGAAGTGAAGGTGGCGGTAAGCAGCCTGCTGCACGCCAACAACGGCGACGTGCTGCGCGAAGCGGCGATCGCCGGCATGGGCGTGATCCTGCAACCGGACTTCCTGCTGGAAGACGCACTGGCCGATGGCCGTCTGGTGCGCGTCCTGCCCGAGTGGGAGGCCGCGCCGATCGGCATCTTCGCGGTCTACACCAGCCGCAGCCACCTGGCACCGAAGGTGCGCAGCTTCATCGACCACCTGGTGGAAACCGGGGTGTAGCCGAGCCTGGCGTTTGCGGTAGTGCCGGCCGCTGGCCGGCAATCAGACACCTCCCGGTCCTGGGCGAATGCCGGCCAGCGGCCGGCACTACCACTTAGGCGGCGACCTCATCCAGCGCGTCGATGATCCGTTCCAGCGGTGCCGGCCGTCCCAGCAGGTAGCCCTGCACCTGGTCACAGCCGTGCGCAGCCAGCCAGTCCAGCTGTCCCGGCGTCTCCACGCCTTCGGCGATGATGGTCAGGCCCATGCTGTGGCCCAGCGACAGCAGTGCGCGGCAGATCGAGGCGTTGCGTGGATTGGTTTCCACGTCCGCCACGAAGCTGCGGTCGATCTTCAGGATGTCCAGCGGCAGGTGCTGCAGGTAGGACATGCTGGAATAGCCGGTGCCGAAGTCATCCAGCGACACGCTGATGCCCTGCTCGTGCAGGCGCTGCATGGTCTGCATCGCCTGCCCCGGCTTGCGCATCAGGCTGCTCTCGGTCAGTTCCACATGCAGCGCACCCCGCGCCAACCCGAACTCCTGCTGGGCGCGGGTGAACTCGGCCACCAGGTCGCTGTTGAAGAACTGCACGGCCGAGACGTTGACCGCAATCGGCAGTTCGCCCCACCCGGCCTCGACCAACCGCCGCTGCGCCTTCGCTGCCGCTCGGATCACCCAGCGGCCAAGTGCCAGGATCAGCCCGGTGTCCTCGCACAGCTGGATGAACTCATTGGGCGGAATGAAGCTGCCATCAGCCTGCGGCCAGCGCAGCAATGCCTCCAATGCCGCCGGGCTGCCATCGCTGGCATGCCGGATCGGCTGGAAGTACAGCTGGAACTCGTTGTCGATGGCCGCATGGATGCGCCCGGCCAGGCGCAACCGGTCGGCCAGCCGCGTGGTCACCGCTGCGTCGAACCAGACCACCACGTTGCCCTCGGCACGCGCCGCGTGCGCCGCCTGCGCGGCCATGCCGATCACCTGTTCGGCGCTGTGGCCGTCACCGGCCACATGCACCGCCACGCCGATGCGCGGCTCGAACTGGTGCAGTGAATCCTTGCCACGCATCGGCGCCGACACGATCTGCAGCAGGTCGTCCAGCACGCGCTGGGTATCGTGCTCCGAACCGATGGCGAACACGAAGTCCTCCGCCGGCTGGAACGCCAGCGTGCCGCAGCGTGCGCCCAACCCGCCCAGGCGGGTCGCCATCGACTGCAGCACGGCATCACCGATCTCACGGCCCAGCGTATCGGCCACCAGCTGCAGTCCGCGCAGTTGCACGAAGGCGATGGTATAGCCCTCGCCCTGCTCATCCAGCTGGTCGGTCAATGCACGCACGTTGAGCAGGCCGGTGGCCGGGTTGTGCCGTGCCTGGTAGGCCAGGTCGCGCTCGTAGGCCAGCCGTTCGCTCACATCCTCGGCCAGCACCAGGCACGCGGGCTGTCCGTCGAAATCGAGCTTGGACAGGTGTGCGCGCACCTCGAACACACTGCCGTCCTTGCGCCGGTGCAGGCGCACGGTTGCGTCGGGGGGATCGCCCACCTGCGCGCGCTGGATGGCACCACGCACCTCGTCCCAGCCTTCGCGCGGGCGGATGTCGAGGATGCTCATCGCCAGGAACTCTTCGCGGCTGTAGCCGTACTGCCGCACCGCCGCGTCATTGACCTCGATGAAGCGCAGCGTGTCCGGGTCGAACACCCAGAATGGCGCCGGGTTGCGGTCGAACAGCAGGCGGAAGCGGCGTTCCACTTCGCTCATCTGCTCGCGCGCCTGGTAGCGTTCGCTCAGGTCGGTCAACGCGCCGATCATGCGTCGTTCGCTGTCGGCCACCTCCACCCGCTGTCCGCGCGCGCCCACCCAGCGCACTTCACCACCGGGCAGCACCAGGCGGAACACCTGGTCGAGCACTGCGCCGCCGGCAAAGGCCTGGTCGAAAGCCTGCTGCAGGCGCGCGGCATCATCGCGATGCACGCGAGCGAAGAAGTCGGCTACCGGCAGCGCATCGGTCTGCACGCCGAAGATCTCGCGCGCCAGGGGGGACCAGCGCAGCAGCGCGGCGTCCTCATCCACGTACCACGTGCAGACACGCCCGACCTGATGGGCCAGACGCAGCTCGGCATGACCCGCCTTCAGTTCCTCGGCCATCGCCTGCTGGCTGCGGGTACTGCGGCGCACCGCATACAGCAGCACCAGCAGCACCACGATGTAGGCCAGCACGATCGCCACCGATGCCTGCAGGTACGGCCACCAGGATGCCAGCACGTCCTCATCGGCCAGGCCGATCTGCACCGCCAGCGGGCTGCGGTCGAGCGTACTGATGGTCGTGATGCGCGGTACACCATCGACCACGCCGGGCAGGCTGCCGAGCTCGACCACCGCCTGCTTGCCGAGCAGGTCACGCCGCGGCAGGTCGTAGCGGCGACCGACCGTGCCATGCGGATCGGGCACGCGCGCCAGCATGTAACCCTCGGCGTCGGTGATCGAGACCAGCCCGTTGGGACCAACATCCAGGCCGCCGGCGATGCGCTGCAGTTCACCACAGCGCAGCCGCGCCAACAGCCAGCGTTCACCGGCCATCGGCAGTGCCAGCGGCACCACCCAGTCGCCATCGCTGGCCCGCTGCGGCGGGCCGATGTACAGGGCACTGCCCTGCCCCCGGCGCAGCGGGTCGGTCCACAGCGGCAGCTGCAGGTCGCCGCGCCCGGCGGTCAGCGCGCGCCCGTGGCGGTCCAGCACCACGATGCTGTGCAGTTCAGCGTGGCGGCGCAGCACGCCACCGATGGCCGCATCCAGCAGTACCGGGGCCTGTGACGGCACGCTGCGGAACAACTCACCGGCATCGCCGGCGATGCCGGTCATCGCCCGCTCCAGATTGCGCAGTTCCAGCGCCAGCAGGCGCTCGCTCCCCACCGCCAGCGCCCGGCTCTGCCGCTGCGCCGCCTCCAGGCGGCGGTGATGGTCGTTGGCCAGCATGGTGGCCAATCCGGCCACCAGCAACAGGCCCAGCAGCACGCCGCCCCAGGTGATGGCGCGCAACGGACGGGCCAACGCCCGCTTCAACGCGGGCATCGGTCGATCTTCCTTGTGCAGTCGGCTGGCTTCATGCGCGAACGAATCCTCCACATCCCCGACCTCAACGGCCGGCGGACGCCATTCTTGACGCCTGACCCCGTCCTGCATGGCCACCTCCCCGTGTCCGCGCAGGGCTCCAGGGCCCAGCATGCACCACCCCGGTGACGGCGTGAAGATCGCTTCAGCGCGTTCAGCCAGATCCTGCACAGGACCGGCCAGCCACAGGGACGGCCAGCCGGGCTGCGGCGGATTAGACTTGGGGTTTTCCGCTGCAAGAGAAGTCCATGTCCAAGCTGCGCCGTCCCACCCTGGCACTGGCCATCGTTGCCAGCCTGTCCCTGGCTGCCTGCGACCGTCCGGCCGATCCGGCCGCTGGCACCGCCAAGCCCGCCGAGGCTGCACCCGCTGCCGCCAAGCCGATGCTGGGCAGCTTCGGCTTCGATGCCAGCGGCATGGACCGCAGCATCGCGGCCGGCGATGACTTCTTCGGCTTCGCCAACGGCACCTGGGTGAAGAACACCGAGATTCCGGCCGACCGTTCGCGCTTCGGCAGCTTCAACGTCATCGCTGAAAAGACCCTGGCCGACACCCGCGCCATCCTCGAGGGTGCGGCCGGCAATGCGCAGGCCAGCGGTGACGACAAGCTGATCGGCGACTACTACGCCGCCTACATGGACGAAGCCGGCATCGAGCAGCATGGCATCGCCCCGGTGCAGCCGCAGCTGAAGGCCATCGAGACCATCGCCGACAAGGCCGGCCTGGCACGTGCCCTCGGCGGCGAGATGCGCGCCGACGTCGACCTGCTCAATGCCACCAACTTCTACACCGACCGCCTGTTCGGCCTGTGGGTCTCGGTCGACATGCTGCAGCCGGACCGCACCGCGCCGTACCTCGTGCAGGGCGGCCTGGGCATGCCCGACCGCGACTTCTACCTGGGCGGCGGCCGCATGGCCGAACTGCGCAAGCAGTACCAGGGCTACATCGCGCAGATGCTGCAGCTGGCCGGCGTGGCCGACCCGGCCGGCAAGGCACAGCGCATCCTTGCGCTGGAGACGAAGATCGCGCAGGCGCATGCCACCCAGGAAGAAACCAACGACGTGACCAAGGGTGCCAATCCGTGGACCCAGGCCGATTTCAACGCCAAGGCACCGGGCATGGACTGGAACGCCTTCCTTGATGCGGCCGCGCTGGGCGAGCAGCAGGACTTCATCGTGTGGCAGCCCAAGGCCGTGGCCGGCCTGTCCAGGCTGGTCGCCACCGAGCCGCTGGAGGTGTGGAAGGACTACCTGGCCTTCCACGCGCTGGACCGAGCCGCCGCCTACCTGCCGAAGAAGTTCGCCGACGCCCGCTTCGCCTTCCATGGCACCGCGCTGAGCGGCACGCCGCAGCAGAGCGACCGCTGGAAGCGCGCCGTGGATGATGCCAACCACGCTGTCGGCGAGGCCATCGGCAAGCGCTATGTCGAGAAGCACTTCGACGCCAGGACCAAGGAGCGTGCGGACGAAATGGCGAAGAACATCATCGCCGCCTTCGCCAAGCGCATTGACGCACTGTCGTGGATGTCGCCGCAGACCAAGGCGCATGCCAAGGCCAAGGTCGCCGGCCTGACCGTGGGGATGGGCTACCCGGAGAAGTGGCGTGATTACACCGGCCTGGAGATCCGCCGCGATGACGCGCTCGGCAACGCACAGCGCGCCGAGCTGTTCGAATACCAGCGCAACATCGCCAAGCTGGGCAAGCCGGTCGACCACAGTGAGTGGGCGATGCTGCCGCAGACCATCAATGCGATGAACGTGCCGCTGGAAAACCGCCTGGTGTTCCCGGCCGCGATCCTGCAGCCGCCGTTCTTCGACGGTGCCGCCGACGACGCGGTGAACTATGGTGCGATCGGCGCGGTGATCGGCCATGAGATCAGCCACGGCTTCGATAACGCCGGCGCGCTGTTCGACGAGACCGGCAAGCTGCACAACTGGTGGACCGCCGAGGACCTGAAGCAGTTCAACGCCGCCGGTGATGCGCTGGCCGCGCAGTTCAGCAGCTACGAACCGTTCCCGGGCGTGCATGTGAACGGCAAGCTGACCCTGGGCGAGAACATCGCCGACGTGGCCGGCCTGGGCACTGCCTACGATGCCTACCAGCTGTCGCTGCAGGGCAAGCCGGGCCAGACCCTGGAAGGCTTCACGCCGGACCAGCGCTTCTTCCTGGGCTTCGCCCAGGCGTGGCGCAGCAAGAGCCGCGAGCAGGCGCTGCGCAACTCGCTGCTGACCGATGTGCATGCGCCAGGCCAGTTCCGCGCACTCACCGTGCGCAACATCGACGCCTGGTATCCGGCGTTCGAAGTAAAGGAAGGCCAGAAGCTGTACCTGGCCCCGGACAAGCGGGTCAAGGTGTGGTGATGTAACCGGAACGGGCGCCGCGAGGCGCCCGTTTCATTTCCCGGTAGCTGCCAACCTCGGTTGGCGAATGCCCCGCTCGGGTGGATGCCGACGGTGGTCGGCATATCTACAGGTCTACAGGACTACAAGCCATCCACGCATGGCGTGGATCTACCGGCGCGTTGTGGCAATCACCAGCGTGGCGACCATGGCAAGCCCGGCCGCGGCCCACAGATTCGCATGCAGGCCCACGCCATCCAGCAGCCGTCCACCGCCCCACGCGCCCATTGCGATGCCGATATTGAACACACCGACATACAGCGCGGTGGCGATCTCCACCGCGTGCGGGACTGCCTTCATCATCCAGCTCATCAGGCCGACCGACACGCCGCCATAGGCCAGGCCCCACAGCAACAGCACCACAATGCCGCCGGAGGGTGTGCCGCCCAGCCACAGGAACAACAACGGCGTCAGCAGCAGGCCGCAAGAGATCGCCAGCAGCATGCCGCGCGGGTGACGAGCGGCCAGTGGTCCGGCGATGAAGTTGCCCGCGATGCCCGCCATGCCATAGGCGAACAGCAGCGCGCCGATCCAAGCGGCATCCACGCCCGATCGCAGGGTCAGCAACGGGCGTACATAGGTGAACGCAATGAAGTGACCTGCTACCAGCAGCAGCGTCAGGCATAGGCCGCGCTGCAGGCCACGGTGGCCGAGCAGCTGCACGAACTGCGCCGGGCGCACCGACGCCACCACCGGCAACGCGGGAACCACCCACAGTTGCAGCAGCATCACCGCCGCACTGAACAGCGCCATCGCTGCGAACGCGAAGCGCCAGCCCAGGGCGTCGCCGATCAGTGCACCCAGCGGCACCCCCAGAACCGATGCTGCGGCCACGCCCCCGAAGATGATCGAGGTGGCCAGGCCGATGCGATGCGCCGGCACCAGGCGTGCTGCCAGCCCACCAGCGATGGCCCAGATCCCGCCCATGCAGAACCCCACCAGTACGCGCGCGGCCAGCAGCCAGCCGATGCCGGGTGCCAGCGCCGAAGCAACGTTAGCGACCAGCAGCAGCCCCAGCAGCACGCACAGGATGCGGCGACGATCGATGCCACCGGCTGCGATCACCACCAGCGGTGCGAACACTGCCGCCAGCAGGGCCGGCAGCGAGATCATCAGGCCGGCGGTGCCGGTGGACGCGCCGAGATCTTCGGCGACAGGGGTCAGCAGGCCCACCGGCAGCATTTCGGTGGTGACCACCGAGAAGGTGGCGAGGCCAACCGCAGAAACCGCCCACCACGGATGGCGATGCACAGGCGTGGCATGCGCAGGCGATGAAGCGCTCACGGGATGATGCCTTCAGGGGTGGATGCGGCAACCGGGCGCAAGGCACGTCGCGCGAGAACGGCCAACAGCAGCACGCCCCCGCCTGCCACCAGTGCAACGACAAAGCCGCTACGCACGCCCCCCGCATCGACGCTCTGCCCGGACAGCGCCGCGCCCAGCGCCACGCCGATGTTCAATCCGGCCAGCAGCCAGGTCATGCCCTCGGTCAGGCGCGATTCGGGTACGCGTTGTTCGACCAGCGACATCGCCACGATCATCGTCGGCGCGAAGAACACCCCGGCCAGCAACACCGCCACGGCCAGCCCGGGCAGGCTGCCGACCCATGGCAGCGGCAGGGTGGTCATCGAGGTAGCTGCTGCACCGAGCAGCAACAGGCGCCGCAACGGCGCCTGCAGCTTCAGTGCCCCGAACAGCAGGCCCGCCGCGCAGCTGCCCAGCGCATAGGCCGACAGCACCACGCTGGCGGCAAGCGGCTGCCCCCGCTGTTCGGCGAAGGCCACGCTGGTGATGTCGACCGTACCGACAATCACGCCCATCGCCAGCATCAGCAACGCCAGCAGGCGGATCTCCGTGTGCCGCAGCAGCGAGCCCGAGGGAGTTGCACCTTCGTGCTGCTGCAGCGGCGGCTCGGTGCCCCGCTGCAGCACCAATGCGGCGACGCCGACCACCAGCAACAGGGCGGCCGCCAGTACGCCGGCCTGTGGCCATACCGCCACCGACAGCCCCACTGACAACGGTGGACCGACGATGAAGGTCACCTCATCGAACACGGTCTCCAGCGAATACGCGGTCTGCAGCTGCGGGCGACCGCGATGGATCGCAGTCCAGCGTGCGCGCACCATTGCGGACACGCTGGGCATGCATCCAGCCAGCATGGCGGCGACGAAAAGCGCCCAGTCTGGCGCAGCCAGCAGCGTGCACGCGAGCAGCAGCAACAACCCTGCCGCACTGGCCGCAGTAGCCCATGGCAGCACCCTGCCCTGCCCGCGCCGGTCGACCCAGCGCGATAACTGTGGCGACAGCAGCGCGTAGGTCAGCACGAAGGTGGCCGACACCGCACCGGCCAAGGCATAGCTGCCGCGCAGCTGCGACAGCAGTGTGATGATGCCGATGCCGGTCATCGGCAGCGGCACGCGGGCCAGCAGGCCGGCCAGGGCGAGGCCGGCGGTGCCAGGGGCGGCGAACAGGTCGCGGTAGGGGGTGGCCATCGGGATCTCCAGGGCAGCGGCTTGCCTGGCGCTACCGGCGCCACGACAATACATACAGAGCGTATGAATAAGAGCCTACATTCATACGCGTCGTATGTAAATAATCATGCACTGCGTATGTAAGGAGTTCCGGATGGTCCGTCGCACCCGCGCCGAGATGGAAGAAACCCGTGCCAGCCTGCTGGCCACCGCCCGCCGCGTATTCAGCGAGCATGGCTATGCGGCCACCTCGATGGATGACCTGACCGCCCAGGCCGGCCTGACCCGGGGTGCGCTCTACCACCACTTCGGCGACAAGAAGGGCCTGCTGGCCGCGGTGGTCGCCCAGCTCGATGCCGAGACCGACCTGCGCCTGCAGGCGATCAGCGATGGCGCGGATGATGCCTGGGACGGTTTCGTACAGCGCTGCCGTGCCTATCTGGAGATGGCGCTGGAGCCGGAGATCCAGCGCATCGTGCTGCGTGACGCGCGCGCGGTGCTGGGTGGCGCCTCACCGGAATCGCAGCGCCACTGCGTCCACTCGATGCAGCGCCTGATCGAACAGTTGATCGCGCAGGGCGTAGCGATGCCGGTGGATGCGCAGGCGCTGGCATCGCTGATCTACGGCAGCCTGGCCGAGGCCGCGTTCTGGATCGCCGAGGGCGAGGATGGCGACGCGCGCCTGCGGCAGGCGACGACGGCGCTGGAAATGCTGTTGCGTGGCTTGAAGTCGGCCGGGTGAGGCCCATCCACGCATGGCGTGGATATGCTGCCGCATCCGCTCTGGTAGAGGCCAACCTTGGTTGGCCCTTCTGCGGCACCGCGCGCAGCGCGTGCCAACCAGAACCATGGCATCAGTAGATCCACGCCATGCGTGGATGAAGCTTTATCGCGCAACGCGTGCCGACCAAGATTGGCACCTACCGGGGAACGGTGGGCCACTCGCGCAGCACCGACACCGGCACGCCCATGCGCGCACAGGCGCGGCTGGCGAGGCCATCGGGCAGCGCACGGCGGAACAGCGGCGCCATGCCCTGCATCAACTTCGCTGAAGCGGCCGCCTGCGCACGCTGGCGGCCGCTGCGTTCAAGCATGCCTTCGGCCCAGTCCGGCAGCAGTGCCGCACCGGCGCCAAGGAACACCTCGCGCGACAGCCCCGGCACCGGTACCGGCAGGCGCACGCCGGACAACACCTCCAGCACTTCACGCGAGCGCTCGTCCACACGCAGCTCCGGTTGCCGCGCGCAGAAGTACGCTGCCACCTCGGCTTCACTGCGCGGCACATCCACCGCACCCAGTGCCTCGGCCACGCGGCGGTACTCGTCGTAGTAGCGGTCGGCGATGTGCGCCGGCACCTCGCGCCCGTAGCGACGGAAGCCCTGCAGGAAACCAAACGCCTCAGTCACGTGCACCCATGTCAGCAGTTGTGGATCGTCCGCCGCGTAGGGCTCGCCCTGCGCGGTCTGGCCGCGGATCCGTGCATGGATGCGGCGCACCTGGGCCACCAGCGCCTCTACCTCCCCGCTGGGTGCATAGCTGGTACCGGCGACAAACGCGGTGGTGCGACGCAGGCGGCCCACCAGGTCCTGGCGGAAATTGGAGTGGTCGTAGACCCCGGCCAGCGCGCGCGGATGCAGGGTCTGCAGCATCAGCGCACACAGGCCCCCGGCCAGCATCGAGGGGAACTCGGCGTGCAGGCGCCAGGTCACGCTGTCAGGTCCAAACCAGCCCGGGTCACCCAGCGGCTGGTCGTAATCGATGCCGCTCTGGCCACGCGGGAAGGCCTCCAGTACCCAGCGCCGGATCGGCGCGGTGATGGGGCGGGAGAGTCGCTGCAGCAGAGCCGGCATCACAGATCCAGGAAAAGCGAAAGAGTGGCCGCGAGTTGCGCGGTCAGCCCCGATTCTGGGCGATCACGACGCCGGCGGCGAGTCTTCGCACTCAGCCACGGTTTCATGTGCGGCCGCAGCACATTTCACCCTGCGACATCCTGTCGCAGGCTCCGGCCTCGATGCTGCGATGCAGCAACATTCACCGATTCAGAGAAGGCCCTTACGCGGCTTGGCATTGCGCCCATTGCACGGCTCGCTGGAAGTGCTAGAACTGGACCCGCCACACCGTCCAATGCTGATCGACGCACGTTCCACAAGGAGCCAGCCATGATTGCTTTGTTCAAGGGTTTGGGAATTCTGCTTCGCGACAACGAGCTCTACAGCAGCCCGTTCGATAAACAGGTTGCGCATTGGCGCAATCTCAGCGAGCAGCAGATCCGCGATGAAGTAGCCGTGCTGGCGCAGGCCAAGTGCCAATGGCTGATCGCCTCGATCGTCGGCTGGCAGGCGGCCTCGCTGCTGATTCTTGGCCTGATCGCCAACTACCTGTGGCGTGACGACTTCCATATCACGTTCACCCGCGTGGTAGTCGTGTTCGGCTCGTGGGTCTCGATCCTGTTCGTGATCTGGTTCATGGCCAACATGTTCGATCAGCAGGCCGGTTTCGAGCGCTGGATGAAGGCGTTCAACAGTCGCGCACGCATCAGCTCCAAGGCCGACAGCGTCGAGCACGTGGCCGAGGCACTGGACCTGGCCGAGCATTACCCGGAAGTGCTCGATTACAAGCAGGCGGTCACCGCCAAGCGCGAGCTGCGCCACGAGGACATCCGCATCATGACCGAGATCGGGCGCATGAAGCAGCACTCCGAACTGGTCGGCCGCCTCAACCACGTGGGCGAGAACGAGCACCACCACGACCTGACACTGCAGCCTGCCTACTGACCCTTCAGGGAAGCGGGGGGACCCACAATGCCGCCGTGATCACTCACGGTGGCATTGTTCTTTCCGATCCTCGCTGACGCACTGGGCGAAGCCCTTCGGCAGGTCCCTGAACTCCTGGGTGGTGCCGACCGCCAACGCGAACGACCGTATCGGCGCTTTCGCACACGCCGCGTCCGGACGACAGGCCGGGTCCAGCAACAGGTAATGGCACTGACCGCTGCGGCTGGCCATGCACTCAAAACGCGCCACGCCGTCCACTACCGTGCGCTTGCTGTACAGCGTGTCCACGCCATTGGCAGTGGTGCGGGTGATCGCGGTTTCGGTGGACTTCTGGCAACCGGCAAGCGCCAGTGCAGCGAGGGCTGCAAGCAGGAAAGGACGCATGCAATGCTCCTGGTAGCGGAAAGGTGCGGTGCGGCTACATGCCGCGGAACAGGCTCATGAATGGTTGGCTGACCACCAGTGTTTCCGTCCGGCCCCGCAGCCGCAGCACGCCGCGCCCGGTATCGTCGCGGCTGACCGCCGCCACCGCCTTCATGTTGACGATGGTCGAGCGGTGGATCTGGCGGAAGTACTGCGGGTCGAGTACTTCCAGCAGTTCGCGCAACGGTGTGCGCAACAGGCTCTCGCCGGCAGCGGTGACCACGGTGGTGTACTTGTTGTCGGCACGGAAGTAGGCGACATCTTCCAGCATGATCAGCTGCGTCTCGCGGCCGTTGCTGGCGGTGATCCAGGCCAGCGGCGGGCGCTCGGCAGCACCCTGCGATGGACCCAGCCGCTGCAGCAGGCGTTCAAGCACGGCGTCATCCTGGCGCGTCGATGGCAGCCGCGACAGGATGCGCTCACGCGTCGCCAGCAGGCGTTCGTCACTGACCGGCTTCAGAAGGTAATCCATCGCGCCCTGCTCGAACGCGTCGATGGCGTACTGGTCATAGGCGGTGACGAACACCACCTGGGTGCGCGGGCTCAGCTCGGACAGCGAGCGCGCAACTTCGATGCCACTGATGCCGGGCATGCGGATGTCGAGGAACGCGATGTCCGGCTGCGTCTCGGCCAGTTGCTCCAGCGCACTGGCGCCGTCCTCGCACTCGGCCACCAGCTTCAGCTCCGGCCACAACCGGCGCAGCTGTTCCACCAGTGACTGCCGCAGCAGTTCCTCGTCTTCGGCAATGAGGGCTTCAAGCGGCATGGCTGCGCTCCTTGTGTGTCTGCGGCAAGGTCATGGTCGCGGCCACACCGCTGGGGAAGTTGGCAACGATCGCCACGCCGGCCTGCTCGCCACAGGTCAGGCGCAGGCGTTCGCGGAGGTTCTTCAGGCCGATGCCGGTGCCGCTGGTGCCCTGGCCGAAGCCGAGCCCGTCGTCGGCGACGGTCACGGTCACATGGTCATCGAAACCACGCGCCAGGATCCAGATCGTGCCACCGCCGGGCTTGGGTTCCAGGCCGTGCTTGATCGCGTTCTCCACCAGCGTCTGCAGTGCCATCGCCGGCAGGTGCACGCCATGCAGCTCATTCGGTACCTGCACTTCCACCGCCAACCGTGCGCCCATGCGGATACGCAGGATCTCCAGGTAGGCGCGCGTGCGTTCCAGCTCCACGCCCAGCGTCGACACCGACTCGTCCACCTGCGGCAACGAGCTGCGCAGGTACTGGATAAGGTGGCCGAGCATCTGCTCGGCACGTGCCGGGTCGGTGCGGGTCAGCACCTGCGCGTTGGCCAGCGTGTTGTACAGGAAGTGCGGCTCCACCTGCGCATGCAGCAGGTTCAAGCGCGCGACCGACAGTTCCTTTTCCACCTGGGTCTGTTCGGCGGCGGCCTGCTCATCGCGGCGCTGGTCGGCCACGCGGCGGCTGATCGCGCGGGTGACCGCTTCGGCATTCTCGAAGTTGCTGCCCTCATCCAGCGCCAGCAGATCGGCCCACCAGCCAGCATCCGGTTCGAACAGCAGAGTGACGGTACTGGTGCCCTGCCCCGGCGTGACCGTCGCCAGCACGCTGTTGCGCTTGATCGCCAGCCGCGCTGGCAGGTTCCAGCGCGACGGCTGGCGGCCATTCCAGAGGTCCACCCGGCGCACGTAGGCGCGCACCTGCAGGCTGCCGGCCGAGCTTTCCACATCTTCCACGCGCGGAAGTTCGGCAATCGCCGCTTCCACCACGGCATAGGCCTGGCCGGCATCCATCGGCAGTTCCACCTGGCGGCGCTGGCGCCCGGACAACGTGGTCGAATCCAATCGGCCGGCCACCAGCCAGACCCGGCGCACGTGGGTAATCGCGCTGCCCAGCGCGGAGATCATCAGGAACATCGCCAGCAGGCCGAACACCCAGCCCGGGCCATCGTTCATGCCGCTGAAGATGCCGCTCCAGACCATGCCGGCGACAACCAGCGCGGCGGCCCAGGCCAGCAGGTGGCGGATCAGGAGAGAGAGGCTGGCGAACACGGCGGCGCCTTGGAGGAAGGGGGTGAGCCGAGCATAGGGCGGCCCGCCGGGCAAACAAGCGGGCTGCGACGAAGGCCGGAAAAGTGGGGATGGAAAGCCATCTGGTAGTGCCGGCCGCTGGCCGGCTCCCCACTTTCTCCGCATGCATCACAGGGATGCCGGCCAGCGGCCGGCACTACCCGGGAGGCGCCGGGCGAACCCGGCGCATGCCCTTACTTGCGCTGGTCGGCGCTGGCATCACGAACGGCGCGGAACGATTCGTCCTTGCTCCAGTTCGGCCAGCTGCGCGTGTTGGCCAGCTGGTTGCCGAGCGTGTACAGCACTTCCAGGTCGCGGGCGGCACCGGCGAACACCCAGTCCGGCTGCCATTCGTCGCCCTGCTGGTGGTAGCGCTTGGCGGTGTAGTCCTCGGAGGCCTTCTTGCCTGCGGCCACCCCGCCGTCCACCCAGTCCTGGCCGGCCGACCACGACAGTGCCGGAACGCCACGCTTGGCGAACGGGAAGTGATCGGAGCGGAAGAACAGGCCGGCTTCCGGCTTCGGGTCCGGCGTGTAGCGGATATCCCAGCCCTTGGCCACGTCCTTCAGCTGGTCCAGCAGCTCGAAACGCGCGGCACCGTAGATGCCGAAGTCGCGCGACGGCCCGAACGGCGCCATGCCGTCCATGTTGATCACCGCCACGGTCTTTTCCAGCGGATACAGCGGATGGGTGGCGTAGTACTCCGAACCCAGCAGGCCCTTTTCCTCGGCGGTGACCGCCAGGAACAGCACTGACCTCTCCGGACGCTTGGCCTTGGCGAAGCCGCGCGCCAGTTCGATCAGCGAGGCGGTGCCGCTGGCGTTGTCCAGTGCGCCATTGAAGATGCGGTCGCCACGTGCGTCGGGCTCGCCCACGCCGATGTGGTCCCAGTGCGCGCTGTAGACGATGGTCTCGTCCGGGTGGCGGCTGCCTTCCAGGCGCGCGGCCACGTTGTGCGAGGTGATCACTTCGGTCTTCACCGCGTACTTCGCGTCCAGGCTGGCGCCGGTCAGCGGCACCGGGGTGAAGTCGCGCTGCTGCGCCTTCTTCTTCAGCGCCTCGAAGTCCTGCCCGGCCGAACGGAACAGCTCAACGGCCAGGTCGCGCTGGATCCAGCCTTCCAGCAGCGGGTGGCTGTCGGCCGGGTTGTCGCGCACCACATCGAACATGGTGTTGGTGTTGGAGCCGGCCACCGTCGCCCAGCCGTACGACGCCGGTGCGGTCTCGTGCACGATCAGCACGCCCAGCGCACCCTGTCGGGCGCCTTCTTCGTACTTGTAGGTCCAACGGCCGTAGTAGGTCATGCCCTTGCCGTCGAAGTCACCCTGGCCGGTCTCGAAGTCCGGGTCGTTGATCAGCACGACGGCGATCTTGCCCTTCAGGTCCACGCCCTTGAAGTCGTCCCAGTTGCGCTCCGGGGCCTTCACGCCGTAACCGAGGAACACCAGCGGGGCCATGCTGATGTCGACGTTGCTGGCCCCGTTCATGGCGGCGCGCACGGCAATCTGCTTGCCCTGTTCCAGCGGCAGGGTCTTGCCGCCCTGGTGCAATGCCAACTGCGGCGCGCCGACGATGTCGCCCTTGCGCAGCGGCACGGCCTGGGTCCACAGGCGCTTGCCGTCCTTGAGGTCACCGCCCGGCTGCAGGCCGGCGTCGGCGAACTGCTTGCTGAGGAAGGCGATGGTCTTTTCTTCGCCGGCGGTGGCCGGGGAGCGGCCTTCGTAGGCGTCGGAGGCCAGTTCCTTGACGTCGGCGGAGATCCGCGCGCCATCGAATTTCGGGGTGGCCGCCATCAGTGCGCTCGACACCGACAGGGCCAGCAGGCCCAGTACTACTCGTTTCATTGCTCTCTCCAGCAGGAAATCCTTCTGGAGTGTAATGGGATTCGGCAGGGCTGCGCCCTGCACCTGCCGAAACAACGGCAACAGCCGAAGCAACAGCAAAAGCTGGTTTCCTGAGGGTAGGCGGGGTGGGTCCGGTTGCGGGGGACGCTGCAAGTACATCCATGTAAGCTCGGTCGCCGCATCCATGCGGCTCACGCCCCCGCAACCGGACCCACCCCGCCTTCGACAGGTTCCCGCTGCTGTTGGTAGGTGTCGACCTTGGTCGACACATCGCTGTTGGTAGGTGTCGACCTTGGTCGACGCGGACGGAAACACGAAGGGGTCAGATCCCTTTCCCGGCGGGAAAGGGCTCTGACCCCATCGGTGTGTTGCTTGAGCCTGTTACCAGTTCGGGTCTTCGGCCGGCGCGGCAGCGGGCTTGGGCTTCGGCTTGGCGGCCGGGCGTGCGGCAGCTGCGGGAGCGGCCGAGGCAGTCGCACCTGCGTCGGCGGCGGCCGGCTTGCTGCCCAGCTTCTGGCGCAGCTCGATCTGGCCCGGACGGAAACCGCCGCGCATCGCGTCGACGCCGTCTTCGATGGTGCCGTACGAGGTCTGTGCAGCGACGCGGTCGATGCGGATGGTGCAGCACGGGTGTTCGCTGCGGCCCAGCGAGCGGCCGGTCTGCGGGTCCTTCAGTTCTTCGCCCAGGCGCACGGCCTGCCAGCGCTGGCCGGCCTGCACGGTGTCACCGCCCTGGCTCAGCACCACCTGGTCACCGTCCACCGAGACCACCGACACCGGAAACAGCGTGGTGACGATGCTGGTGCCGATCTGGCCCGACAGCGATTCCATCATCGCCGCGGCCATGTTGCGGCCGTTGACCACGCGCGGCAGGGTGCTGGGGCCGGTCGAGGCCAGCTGGTGGTCGAAGCTGTCGGACATCACCACCTGGCCGGTGGTGGCGTTGATCAGGCGCAGGGTGATGCGGCCGCCACCGGAGTACGAGGTCACCTGGCGGTCGGACATGCGCAGGTTGCGCACGCTGCGCGGGTACTCGAAGCGTTCGATGGTCGGTATCAGGATCAGGTCGGTCGCCAGCTGCTGGCCCACGCGCGCGGTGTCCTGCAGGCGCACGTTGCCGCTGTTGATGTGGTCGATCTCGGCCTGCAGTTCGTCGCCGAACTCACGGTCCAGCACGATGAAGCGCTGGGTCTGGGTCAGCGTGTCGGACAGGCGCGCACGGATCGCGTCGGCCACTTCATCGGCATCCACGCGGCCATCGCCTACGGCGTAGCTACCGGCCTTGGTGCGCGGCAGTGCAACCACGATCTTCGGCTTGCCCTGCTCGTCCGGTGCGCGGTACTGGGCGATCTGTGCACGCACGCGCACCTTCCAGTAGCTGCGCATGCTGCGGTGGGTCACGTCGGAATCGAACGAGCTTGCACCACGCTTGGCATCGACGCTGACCTTCTCGTCGTAGCTTTCCCTGACGCTGGCCGAGGCCGAACCGCTCTTGGCCGAGGCTTCGCCGGACGCATTGGCCGACGCCGAGCCCTTGAAGCTCCAGCCTTCATCGCTGGCGCGCACGCGGGCGATGGTTTCCTCGTCCAGCTGCCGCACTTCATCCTGCGACAGGATTTCATAGCCCAGCACCGCGCCCTGCGAGCCGGCGATCATCTGCTGGGTGAACGCGTCGGCGCGGATATCGCCGACGTGTTCGCCATCCACATCCACATGCAGGCCTGCGCGCAGGCCCTGCATCTGGCTGGCCACGCGTACGCCGTTGACCTGCGCCACGGCCGACTGCAGTGCCGCCAGCACCGCCAGTTCCGGGGTGCTGCCGATGCCGTCGGCTTCGCGCGCGACCTGGGTGGTGCCGCCGAAATCCGGCGTACCACGCAGGGGCGCTGCTTCCACTGGCGCATTGCTGGCCAGTGCACTGGTTGCCTTGTCCTTGGCGGGCGCGGCGGCCGGGGTGTCCTGCTTGCCGCAGGCTGCAAGCAGCGCGGCGGCCAAGCCCAGGCCGATCAAACGGGTTGTCATACGCATGGAGATTCGCCTCGGATCAGATCGAGTCGAGCATCGAGTCGGCGTTGGACGGCACCTTCACCTTGCTCTTCCTGGCGAAGGTCACGGCCGACTTGGTCGAACCGTACAGGCCCTGGATGAAGCCCGGCGATTCCTTGGCCACCCATGCGCCCGCTGCCAGCTTGCGGCCAACGGTGGCCAGCTGGGTCGCGCCCAGGTTCTTCATGCCGGCGGTGAAGCTGCTGGCTTCGCCGCCCAGCTTCTGTGCTTCGGCTGCCGACGCCAGCAGCGAGACCAGGCCTTCGGCGTAGTGCTGCTTGGATTCAGCGTTCAGTTCCGGCTGAGCGGCCTGGCGCTCGTTGATCGCGGCCTGCGCAGCTTCGCTGACCGACACCGACTTCTTCATCGCATCGACGCTAACCGAACCCGACGACAGCGCCTGGCGCTCGGCTTCCAGCAGCTGCACCTGCTCGGCCAGGCCGAAGGCACGGGCGAACGAGGTCTGGGCCTGCAGCGAGTGCGACTGCGAGCTGACGAAACGACGCACCAGCGCTTCCTGCGCGGCTTCGTCCGGAGCGGCGGCGCTGGAGGCGCTGCTGCTGGAGGTGCCGGTGGCGGCACCGGCCAGGTCCTTCAGCTTGCCCAGGCCCGCGTGGGCCGGCATCGACAGGGTGGCGGCAGCGATGGCCACGACAAGAGCGGTATTGCGGATCATATGAGTGTCCTTTGGGAGAGACGGCCGCGAAGCGGCACGTGGGAATCGGTAACCCCAGCGCGATGCCGAGCGAGCTCGGCACCCACCGGGTGGCGGATCAGCGGACTGCCTTGACGTTCAGTTCGTTGATCATCTGCTGGGCGGCCTTCTCGGCAGCCAGCTGCAGGGCATTGGTACGGGCCACGGTTTCATTCGGGCCGGTGCCGGAGAACTGCACCGGGCCCACCGACGACACGGTGCGCGGGAAACGGCCGGTCACGTCCAGCACCTTGCCGGTGACCGTGACGAACACGCGGGTGTTGCCGCTGGCCGGATCGCGGTCGCGCATGCCGACGTCGAGGGTACCGACGGCGATGTAGGGGATGTTGGCCGCACGGATGCCGTTGGCGGTATCGCGCAGGGTGGCGGCAGACAGGTCGTTGCCGGTGCTGAAGTCCTTGCGGATGCGCTCGATGCTCAGCAGGCCGCGCGATTCGCCTTCCACGTACTCGGCTTCAACCACTTCGTAGCCGGCGGCGCTGAAGGCACCGGTCATCGCGGTGTTCACTTCAGCGGCGTTGGCCACCTTCCAGCTGATGTTGTCGCTGCGCTGGGTGGTACTGCCACCGCTGGTGACCGACACCGAACCGTTCTGGTTGATGCTGCCGTTGGTGCTGACCGAGTTGCCGCGGAAGCTGTCGCCTTCACGGGTGTTCTCGCTGTAGCTGCTGCTGGCGTCGACGCGGCGGTATTCCTTGTCCTGGAACGACTGCACGGTGTCCTGCGAGCGTGCCATGAACAGGAAGGTCAGCAGCGAACGCTGCGCGGCGGTGGCACCGGCCACGGCCGAACCTGCGTCCAGCTTGGTCTGCAGCAGCGTGGTGTTGATCTCGGCGCGGACAGTGACGGTGTAGGTCTTGGCCTTCTTGTCTTCGGTGTCCGACAGCGGCACGGCACTGAGCACATAACGGTCGATCTCGCCGATGAACTCGGCGCGGCGGGCTTCGAACAGGCGCAGCTTGGCCGCACCGGTTTCAGCGATGTACGCCTCCAGTGCATTGACCTTGGCCTTGTTCAGGGCCTGGGCGCGGGTGTCGGCGCTCAGGCGCAGGCCGTAGCTGGCCGAACCGGTACCGCGCGAACTCGCGGTCTGCGCGGCGACCGGCGAGGCCACCACCAGCGCGATGAGGATGAGCAGGATGGTACGCATCAACGACATGACTTGATCAACTCCTGGAGGGCTTGGGTCTGCTGCTGCAACGGGCGGCCGCCCGGCTTCTGTTCGTCCAGCCATGCGCGCGAATCGGCACGCTTGGCGGCGGCGCCGGCGAAGGCATCGAAGCCGGCCAGCAGGGTTTCGTAGCTGGCCGACCACTGGTCGACCTGCCACTGCGTGACCGGCACCACCTTGGTGGCGCCCTTGCGCAGCGGCTGTTCGAAATAGACCTTGCCGGAGAAGGGCTCGGTCACTTTGGCGGTGAAGAACGCGCCGAACAGCATCGTCTTCATCGCCGGGGTTTCATTGATGACGCCGTTCTTCAGCGCATCGACCTGCATAGTGATGACGTAGTCCGGCTCGGGGATCTTCAACTGGTAGACCTTGCCGTCGGCAAAGCGGGCGGCCATCGCACCACCGATCGCCTGGCCCGAGGCCGGCGGCAGCAGGCCGACGCCGGTATTGGACGACAGCGTCTTGGACAGTTCATGGGCCAGCGTGGCGCGCAGCGGGGTTTCCCACTTCGGGTCGGGCAGCTTGGCGCGGACCGCGTCGGACAGGGTTACGCCACCGACCTGCAGGCGACGCACGGCGGCATCGGGCAGCTTGGCCTGGGCGAGACTGGCGGCCAGCACCTGCGACAGGCTGGTATCGGCGCTGCCGTACAGCAGATCGGCGACGATCGCGTCGATATCGTCGTTGTCCGGCCGATAGTCCTGCACGTCGATGCGCTGCAGGGTCAGCGGATAGGACGCGATCACCTGGCGCTCGCGGAAATCGAAGAACAGTGCCTGCAGGGCCACTTCCACCAGCACTTTGTACTGGTTGCCGATCGGCTCGACCGAAACCAGTTCGCGGTCCAGTGCGGCGGCCAGCACCGTCGCGCTGGTGGTGCCGTCGAGCATCGCCACCGGCTGGTCGATCAGCTCCAGGTTCGCCGGCGGCCGGCGCTTGAGCGCCTGCGCCAGGGTCTGGTTCAGCGGGATCAGGCCGCGCTTTTCCAGCACGGCATGCGCATGCGGCGTGGTCGCCTGCACGGCAGCGGCATCCGCGGTATAGGCAAAACCGGCCCAGTAGGCCTGCTGCGATTTGTCAGCCGCCTGCGCGGCCATCGGCCACGCGGCCAGGCACAGGGCACAGGCAAGCAGGCGCGCAAAAGCGCGCGATGCGCTCTTCGTCCTTGAATACATCCAACCGCTCCTCGGTCAATACGCACGGAATGCGGACGCTGATGCGTCCGCTGGGCGCGAAACATAGCCGCTCAGGCGCCTGCCGACAAGTGCTGCGTTCGTCGCAGTCACTCCTGGGGCGGCAGTCCGGCCCGTTGGCGTAGCAGGCCCCGCTCCGCCTGGTTCTGGCTGAGTCTGGCGGCTTCGGCAAAAGCATGACGTGCGTCGAGGTCGCGCCCCAGCGCCTGTAGTATCTCCGCGCGGACGACCTCCAGCGGGGCATAGCCGCGCAGACGTGCATCCACCAGCAGTGGCTGCAGTTGTGCCCACGCAGCGAACGCGCCCTCGCTGCGCAGCACCGCCACGACCCGATTCAAAGCGACAACCGGCGAAGGCATCACCTGCAGCAACCGGGTATAGAGCGAAGCGATACGTGGCCAGTCGGTGGCTTCAGCCCGACGTGCCGCCGCATGGCAGGCGGCGATGCGCGCCTGCAGTACATAGGGATCATCAGCACCACCGGCGGCCAGCGCGCGGGTCAGCACCTGCTGCCCGCGTTCGATCTGGAGCCAGTCCCAGCGCGCGCGGTTCTGCTGGTCCAGCAGCACCGGCGCGCCCTGCGCGTCGGTCCGTGCCGCAGCACGCGATGCCTGCAGTTCCATCAGTGCCAGCAGACCCAGCACCGGCGGCACCGGCAGCCGGTGCGCCAGGATGCGTGCGAGCCGCAGTGCCTCCTCGCACAGCGCCGGACGCATCCAGTCATCGCCGGCGCTGGCCGCGTAACCTTCATTGAAGACCAGGTAGATCGCCTCCAGCACCGAAGCCAGCCGCTCGGGCATCGCGTCCGCGCGCGGCACCTCATAGGGCACCTGCTTCTGCGCCAAGGTGCGCTTGGCGCGCACGATGCGCTGGGCGATGGTCGGCTCGGGCTGCAGGAACGCACGTGCGATCTCGACGGTGGTCAGGCCACCGAGCAGGCGCAGGGTCAGTGCCACCCGCGCATCGGCCGGCAGCACCGGATGGCAGGCCACGAACATCAAACGCAGCAGATCGTCACCCAGGTCATCCTCCAGCGCCTGGCTGTCATCCGGTGCCGGCAGCGCCGCTGGGTGCAGTTCCTCGCCCCACTGCGCATGCTGCTGCGCCACCCGCTGGTGTTGGCGCAGCACATCAATGGCACGGTTGCGCGCAGTGGTCATCAGCCAGGCTCCGGGGTTGTCCGGGATGCCCTGTTCCGGCCAGCGCTCCAGCGCGGCCAGCCAGGTGTCCTGGGCCAGCTCCTCGGCACGGCCGACATCGCCCCCGAGCAGCCGCGCCAGGCGCGCGATCAACACCGGCGATTCCATCCGCCAGAGGGTTTCCAGACGCTGCGTCGGTGCGGGATCGGGCATGCGCCGATCACAGCACGCACGCCCGGCCCGCACAAGCGCCGCAGCTCACGCTTCAACAATCGGCTTGAAGCCGCCCCAGAACATGCGCTTGGTATCGAACGGCATGTCCTTCGGGCCCAGCGATGCCAGCCGCGGGTCGGTCATTACCCTGGCGTTGATGCGGTCGCGCGCCGCGCGCGAACGGAACACCACGAAGGCGACGATCACCGTTTCGCCGGGCTTTGCCTTGACCGCACGCGGGAACGAGGTGCTCTTGCCCGGTTCCACATCGTCAGCCACGCATTCCATGTACTGCAGCGCGCCATGGTCCTTCCACACCGCACCGGCCTTGCGGGCAAGGCGGCGGTAGGCCGCCACCTTGTCCTGTGGGCACGGCAGCACGTAAGCATCCACGTAAGCCATGAGGGTTCTCCCTTGCGGCGGCCGTCAGCCCGGCTCGCCATCCATGTGTGCGATTTCCCAGAGATGGCCATCCAGGTCCTGGAAGCCGCGCTGGTACATGAAGCCGTAGTCGCGCGCCGGCTGCGGTTCGCTGGCACCTGCGGCCAGTGCCTTGTCCACCAACTCGTCAACTGCCTTGCGACTGGGGGCCGAGAGCGCATTGATCACTTCCGTGTGAGTGTGTGCATCGGCAATCGGCTTGTTGGTGAACTGCTGGAAAAAAGGTTGGGTCAGCAGCATCACGTAGATGCTCTCGCTGATGACCATGCCAGCCGCATCGTCATTGGTGTAGGTGGGATTGAAGCTGTAGCCCAACGCGGTGAAGAACGCCTTCGACTTCTCCAGGTCCTGCACGGGCAGGTTGACGAAGATCATCTGAGGTTGTGGTGCGCTCATCGGTGAAGCTCCTTGTGGATGACAAAAAGGGGGATCAGGGCTGCTTCATGCAGTTGACCATCCACGGCTTGCCGTAGCGGTCGATCAGCATTCCCCAGCGGTGGGCCCAGAACGTTTCGGCAATCGGCATCTGCACCTGGCCACCCTCGGCCAGTGCAGCGAACACGCGTTCGGCTTCTTCGATGCTGTCGACGTCGACATTGATGGTGGTCGAGCCACCCTCGCCGCCGCCGGGACCGTCGGCCGCCATCACGATGGCGCTGCCGATCTCCAGCTGGCTGTGCGCGACGTGGTCCAGGGTTTCCAGCGGCATCTCGTTGCAGCCCGGTGAGCCATCGGAGGGCGGCATGTCGCGGTATTTCATTTCCGAAGTGACCTGGCCACCGAGTGCCTTGGCGTAGAACGCCATCGCCTCATGGGCCTGGCCGCTGAAGCCGAGGAAGGGAATCAGTTTCATGGCAATACTCCGTTGTGCGGTTCTAGGGCAGTAGTGCCGGGTCGTGCCCGGCAGGGAGATGAATCGGGTCAACCTTCCAGCTGTGCACGCAGACGCTGTTCCTGCTGCTGTAAGTCGGGGGTGAAGGCTTCACCGAAGTCTTCGGCTGAAATCAGCGGACGCAGCTCCAGCGTGCCGCCACTGTTGAACGGCGCACGGCTGGCCCATTCAACGGCCTCGTCCAGCGAGCGCACGTCCCACAGCCAGAAGCCGGCGATCTGGTCGCCGGCGGGGCCGAACGGACCGGCCTCGACCCTGGGTGCGCCGCTGCCGAAGTGAATGCGGCGACCGCGCTGGGTGGCGTGCAGGCCTTCACCGGCCAGCATGATGCCGGCGGCCACCAGTTGTTCGTTGAAGGCGCCCATTTCGGACAGTTCCTGTTCGCTGGGCATGCGGCCGGCTTCGGAGTCGGCGTTGGCCTTGACGATCACCATCACTTTCATTGCGGTCTCCCGTGGGGACGCGTGGTGCGTGCCCTTCATTGGGTACAACGAACCAGGGGGCTGGGAATCGACACGTCTGTTGGAAATTATTTTCTTCCGCGGAGAGCGCGCCTTCGGCGAGGGTCGGCGAACGGCGGAGCCCCTCCGTGGTGGGGTTGGGTTGGTCGCTGAAAGCTCGGGTTCATGGGTTTGGCCGGGTGGGGAGGCAGGGCAGGGGACGCTGCAAGTACGTCCATGTAAGCTCGGTCGCCGCATCCATGCGGCTCACGCCCCTGCCCTGCCTCCCCACCCGGCCTTGGACAGTTTCCTGCCTCCGGCACGCACCACGGGAAGATCAAGAAAAAAGGCAAAAGCAAAAGCAAAAACAAAAACAACGGCGATTGGCTGGCGGCCTCGGCCTCGGCTTTGCGAGCGAAGCGACCCGCTTTTGCTCTTGTTTGTGATTTTCCGTGGTGGATCAGCTGCAGAGATCTGTCCAAGGCCGGGTGGGTAGGCGGGGCGGGGGTGTCCGCGGCATGGATGCCGCGGCCAAGCCCCCATGGACGGGTTTACGGCGTCCCCCGACCCGCCTACCCACCCGGCCAAGCCCAAGAATCACGCTGTAGCGCCACCACGGAGGGGCTCCGCCGTTCGCCGATCCCCGCCGAAGGCGCCGCCTCCCGCGCTGCAACATGCCCACGCGCAATCCTGCGCGATCATGGACACTCCGCCCCCGCCAGGACCGTGCCATGCAGCAGTACCTGCTTCTGATCTACATCGAGCCTGCCCTGCTGCAGGCCCTGCCCACCGAAGAATTCAACGCGCTGATGCGCGACTGCCTGGCCCACGCCGACAAGCTGCAGGCCGAGGGCACGCTGCTGGCCGCGCAGAAGCTGCAACCGGTCGACACCGCGCAGACCCTGCGCGTGCGCGATGGCCACAGCCGTGTACTGGATGGCCCGTTCGCCGAAACCCGCGAACTGCTGGCCGGCTTCAACCTGATCGTCGCCCGCGACCGCGACGAAGCCATGCGCATCGCCCGCGACTTCCCATGGGCGCGCTTCGGCAGCATCGAGGTGCGGCCGCTGGAAGACATGGACGCCGAGCGCGAACGCTGCGGCGCCCCGGCTGCGGCTATGGCAGCAGCCGTACCCTGATCTCGCGCGGGCCCACGCCTTCGTTACCGCTGTAGTCGCGCACGCTGGCGCGCACGATGTACTCGCCCGGCGGCAGCGCCGCCGGCTGCCAGCGCCCGGTTTCCATCAGGCCGTCACGCACGGTGTTGGTGGCCAGGTAACGGAAACGGGTCACCGCGCTGCCATGCACGGTGATGCCGCTGTCGGGGGCGTAGGCCACCCGCACCGCCTCCTTCTGCGGCGGCATGCGGTTGAACACGATGTTCCAGCGCGGCTGTTCGTAGCCCTGCAACGCCCGGCCACTGGCATCGAGGATCTGGTAGCCCACCTGGTACATGCCCAGACGGCGGCGCGGCAGGTTGTTGTCGACCTGGTCCCAGGCCTCGATCACGATCTGCACGCCGCGGCCCTGGCGCGCCACCATCACCACGCCATCGCTGCCGGCGGCCATCGGCTGGTCGTTGTCATCCAGCAGCGCCACATCGGTGATGCGCGGTGCGAAGTGGTCGGCGTAGTTGTGGAAGCCCAGCGCCACGGCATTGGTCTCGAAACCACCGGTACCCACGGCCAGGTGCACGTGCGCCTGGTTGTTGATGCTGCCCAGGCGGTCGCCGACGTGGATGCGCATGCCGCGGCGCACGCGCATCCGCTCCAGCTTGCCCTGCTCGTCATACAACGCCTGCCAGCGCGCATCGTAGGGCTCATCGCGCGGGGTGCGGCCGACCCGCATGTGGATGTACTTGAGGCGGTCCACCGCCAGGCCCTCGGCCTGCTCACCCAGGTTCCAGGCGGCCACCGGGCTGCTGATCTTGCCCTCGGCAATCGCCAGTACGGTCTGGCCCACATCACCGCGCACGTCGAAACCGCCATGCAGGTGGTGGCGGCTCTCGCCAGTGAAGTTGCCGCGCACCTCACCCAACGTACCGACCACTTCATGCCAACCGTCCTGCGGTGCCAGCGGCCAGCGACCGCCCGTCTCCGGCAACGCCGCATCGGCAGCCGGGCCGACCAGTGCCGGTGCCGGTAGTTCGCCCACCGGCAGCGGGCGCAGGCGATGCAGACGGTAGCTGGCGGCGTCGGCCACCAGCACGCTGCCATCGGCATCCATCGCCAGCCCGCTGGGGCGGGCCAGGCGCGGCAGGCGACCATTGCCAACCAGCGCGATCTGGTGACCCTGCGGCGTCACCTGCACGATGCGGCCATCAAGATCGCCCACGTACAGCACGCCATCGTGGGTGGTGGCCAGCGACAGCGGCCCATTGATCACGCCACCGGCGGCGACCACGGTGCTGACCGTGCCGTCGGCGCCTACGCGGCGCACCGCGTTGTTGAACAGGTCGGCCACCAGCAGCGCGCCCTGCGCATCGAAGGCCAACGCCACCGGCGTGTCGAAGCGCGCAGCGGCGCCCACGCCATCGGCCAGGCCCGGCCGATCGCCGCCGGCCAGGGTGCGCACCATGCCGTCGGTGCCGATCACCCGGATGCGGTCATTGAAGGTGTCGGCCACGTAGACCTGACCCTGCGCATCCACTGCGATGCCCATCGGCGCATCGAAGCGTGCCTGCACGGCAGGGCCATCGGCGTGGCCCTGTTCGCCACCGGCCAGCGTGGTCACCTGGCCATCGGTGCCGATGCGGCGGATGGCATGGTTGCCGGTGTCGGCCACATACAGGTTACCCTGCGCGTCGGCGGCAATGCCCGAAGGCGTATTGAAACTGGCCTGCAGTGCCGGGCCATCAACGCGCCCCTCGCCCTGCCCGGCCACCGTTTCAACGCGACCATCGGGCAAGCGGCGGCGGATCCGGTTGTTGTCGCCGGCATCGGTGAAATAGACGCTGCCATCGGCACTGCGCAGCAACGCGTACGGATCGGCGAAACGTGCCTGCGCGGACGCGCCATCGCGGTCACCCGGGTGGCCATCGCCGGCCAGCGGTTCGATCTGCGCGGTCCACGCCAGCGGCGTTGGAACCGGACCCGCCGGTTCAGCCAGCGTATGCAGCGGTGTCTCCCACCAGGTTGCGGCCAATGCCACTACCGTCGCCAATGCTACGCCTGCCGCCATCCATTGCCACCGTGCCATCGTGCTGCGCTGCCTGCCTGCTGTCTGAAGAGGCACCGACAATAGTCGCTGAACGCACGATCCGCCATGGCCAATCGTGCGGTCAAACGCCAGAGTTCCATCCATCGCGCTTGTTCTCGCTGGCTGCAGCGGGTTCAATGCGGTTCCCACGGATGGAAATCCTCCATGCCCCGCATCCTCCCCGTCGCCGCCCTGCTGATTGCCGCATTGGCCAGCACATCCGCCACTGCTTCGATCACGGTGGTACCGCAGAAGCCGTCCGTCACCGCCGATGCGATGCACCAGGCCTATGCCACGCGATGGGATGAAGCCATCCAGCAGTCGCGCAGTGGCAACACGCTGGGTGCGCTGATCGCGATGGAACGGCTGATGGAAGATCCGATGCTGGATGACTTCGATGCCGAACACCGCGGCCGCGCCGCGCAGGTGGCCGGCTGGACCGCAATGGTGCAGAAGAAGCCGGATCAGGCCCGCCGCTACCTGCAGCGCGCACAGGAAGCACTGCCGGACGACGCGCAGATCCTGCTGACCCTGGTCTCGGTGGAACTGTCCGAGAACCAACCGGCACCTGCCACGAAGCACCTGGTGCAGGCGCTGAAGCATGCCGACGCGCCGTTGCCGGTGGACCACCACGCGATCAACTACCTGCAGTTCCGCCTGCGGGACCAGCCCCAGCAGCGCATGGAACTGCTGCAGGCGCTGTTCGACAACGGCTGGAAGAGCGGCGGCCTGGAACCCACCGGGCTGTGGCTGGCACTGGCCACGCTGCAGGCCGACAACGGCCGTGGCGACAGGATTCCCGCCACGCTGGCGCGCATCACCGGCCCCGCCGAGATCATCCGCCTGCGCAGTGACAAGCGGTTTGATCGCTATGTCGACCGCGCCGATGCCCGCTTCGATCCGGTGCAGGCTGCACAGAAACACCTCGACGAACTGCGGGTCTCCGGCCTGCTCGACCGGGCGCTGGACGCACGCATGGCCGAGTTCAGCAGTACGCTGCTGATGCTGGACCGCAACGAGGAAGTGCTGGCACTGACCGATGGCATGGCCGGTGCGGCGGCCGAAGGTGAGTCGCCCTCGGCGGCGGAAGCCGAATGGGTGGCATGGCTGCTCAACAGCCGGCTTACGGCGCTGCGCCGGTTGGGCCGTACCGACGATGCGCTGGCCACAGCCAGGCTGGCCGCACGCATCGGTGCGCTGGGCCCGGATGGTGCCGAGCACCAGTTCAACGTCGGCTTCGTGCTCAGTTCGCTGGGCCGCATGCAGGACGCTGCTGCCGCAGTGAATGACATGCCAGGCCTGGCCGGTTACGGCAAGGCGGCCCAGGCACTGCTGCAGTTCGCTGCCGCCCGCGAACGCGGCGATGCCCAGGCAGTGGAAGCCGCCCGCTCGGTGATCCTTGCCCAGCGCGACGACGCACGCCTGTTCCATCGCGAGATGCTGCTGGACGAAGGCAACCTGGACGGCGCAGCCGCAGTGCTGATCGAACAGCTGCGCTCCCCCACCGACCGTGGCGAGACGCTGGCCTCCCTGCAGGACATGCGCACCTACCCCTCGCTGCCCGGTGACGTGAAGATCGATGCGGCCTGGCGTGCGCTGAAGCAGCGCGCCGACGTGCAGGCCGAGGTGGCACGCGTCGGCCGCATTGAGCGCTACGACCTGGTCAGCGCTTCCACTTCGCGCTGAGCCGATTTTCTGTGGCGCCGAGCGTGGGCTCGGCACTACACCTTCCGCCTAGCGGGCTGGCACCTCGGTACGGATGCCCATCGCTTCGCGGTAGCGTGCATACAGGGCCATCACCTTGTCCACATAGGCCAGGGTTTCGGCGTAGGGCGGCACGCCCTTGTAGCGGGTGACTGCACCGATGCCCGCGTTGTAGGCGGCCGCCGCCAACGGGCGATCGCCGTTGTAGCGGCGCAGCAGCGCGCGCATGTAGCGCGCGCCGCCCTCGATCGACTGCTGCGGCGAGAACGGATCGCGCACGCCATATTCCTGTGCGGTCTCCGGCATCAACTGCATCACGCCCTGTGCGCCCTTGGTCGAGACCGCCAGCGCATCGAAGTTGCTTTCGGCATGGGCAATCGCGCGCAGCCATGCGTCATCGACACCGGTGGCCTTGGCCGCGGCCTTGAACTGCTTGGCGTGCTGCGCCAACTGCGGCTTGCCGACCTTGCCCAGGCCTTCGTGGGCAGGTTCGCCCGGCGGCGTGGCCACTGTGAACTTCAGGAACACCCGCGAGCCGGGCAGGTTGCGGGTGGAGTAGACCAGCGCGCCATCCTGCTCGCGCTCGTACAGCACGCCGCTGAACACGCCCATGTTGCCCCACAGGTTCGGGGTCTGGATGGCGTTGTCGTCGATTTCCTTCGCGGTGCAGCGTGAACCGGGTTCCGGCGCGGTGGCCAGGCTGACGGTGTTGCCCTGCACGCAGCGGTAGACGGTGCGCGCGGCGGCCAGCCCGGGCCACAGGCTGGGCAGCAGCAACAGCGCAAGCAGGAGAGGGTGACGGGGCATGGCGGCCGGATCATCCGGCCGCGCCCGCTAATGTTGGGTGAATGGGGGCCGGCAGGGCTGCGCCCTGCACCCGCGCCGGCGCCGGCGCCGGCGGCGGTAGAGTCGACTGTCAGTCGACTATCGCGCGCAGCGCGGGGTTTTCCGGTGGCCCACGGGAGAGCAGTCGACTAACTGTGATCTCTCTGTACGTTGTTCATCCGGGACATCTTTGGAAAATGGTGGTTACCACACCTCTCCAGACCCCAAAGAGCCCGGATGAACCACCATAAAAATGCCCGTTTGACCGTCCATAGTCGA
>NZ_JCAFRP010000011.1:0-139149 GCF_059368315.1 Stenotrophomonas sp. YJH_SMC_119
AGTTGCTTGATCAAACGTCTGCAAGATGGACAATCATCCTTCCTGCAGGCGCCTTCACAAGATACCTGCGCATACTTTCAAAGATCCGGGGAAGTGGCCTCAGCGCCGTTCCCGTGTGCTGCGAAGTTTCCTTCGTAGCGAGCCGCCCATTATGCCAGACTTTTTCAGTCCGTCAACACCTTCGTTCGATCATCTCGTTCGGCGGTGGAGGGCGCCCTGTTGCCGCTGAAGCCCCTTGGTGGCGACCCCTGCGACGGGGGAGGAGAAGTATGTCCCTATTCCCATCGTTTGTGAAGGGGGTGTGGCGATTTTTTTCACCGGATGTTGCATCCGTTCATCCGTCGCGCTGCGGGAGGACCGCTCGAACAGCAAGCCAAGCGTGGGCTTGGCTCTGCAAGAGCATAAGGAAGGGCCGGCTGCGCCGGCCCTTCCTTTGTCTCAGCCAGCGACCAGGCGTACGCGGGCGAAGGTGCGCTTGCCGACCTGCAACAGGCCTTCGAAGCCCGGCTGCAGCACCTGCTGGCCGTCTTCGACCACCTCACCGTCCACCTTGACCGCGCGCTCCTTGAGCTTGCGGTTGGCTTCGGAGTTGCTCGGGGTCAGGCCGGCCGCGGTCAGCAGCGCAGCGATACGCAGGCCTTCGACCGGGATCGCCACGTCCTGCAGCGGCAGCTGGGTGATGTCGCCCTGCCCGGTTACCGCCGCTTCCCAGCCGGCAATCGCCTGCTCGGCCGCTGCGGCGTCGTGGAAGCGGGTCGCCAGTTCACGCGCCAGGCGCAGCTTGACCACGCGCGGGTTCAGGCCGCCAGTGGCCACCTGCTCGCGCAGCTGCACGGCTTCGGCCTGGCTGATGTCGAAGGACAGCAGCTCAATCCAGCGCCACATCAGGGTGTCGTCCACCTTCATGGTCTTGGTGACGATGTCGATGGCCGGTTCGCTGATGCCAATGTAGTTGCCCAGCGACTTGGACATCTTGTTGACGCCGTCCAGGCCCTCCAGCAGCGGCATGGTCAGCACCACCTGCGGCTTCTGGCCGTGGTGCTCCTGCAGGCCACGGCCCATCAGCAGGTTGAACTTCTGGTCGGTACCGCCCAGCTCCACGTCGGCCTCCAGGGCCACGGAGTCGTAGCCCTGCACCAGCGGGTACAGGAACTCATGGATGGCGATGGACTGCTGGGCGGCGTAGCGCTTGGCGAAGTCGTCGCGCTCGAGCATGCGTGCCACGGTGTGCTGGCCGGCCAGGCGGATCATGTCGGCCGCGCCCATCTTGCCGAACCACTCCGAGTTGAAGCGGACTTCGGTACGGCTGCGGTCCAGCACCTTGAACACCTGCTCCTCATAGGTACGGGCGTTGGCCAGCACGTCCTCGCGGCTGAGCGGCTTGCGGGTGAGGCTCTTGCCGGACGGGTCGCCGATCATGCCGGTGAAGTCGCCGATCAGGAAAATGATCTGGTGGCCGAGGTCCTGGAACTGGCGCATCTTGTTCAGCAGCACCGTGTGGCCCAGGTGCAGGTCGGGCGCGGTGGGGTCGAAGCCGGCCTTGATCCGCAGCGGGCGGCCCTCCTGCAGGCGCGCACGCAGATCCTCGAGCTTGAGGATCTCGTCGGCACCACGGCCGATCTGGGCAAGGGCTTCTTCAATCGAGGACACGTGACTACTCCCGGCAACGCCGATTCTTGTGTGGGGTGTTAAAGCAAAGTTAACCCGATTGGCTTCACAAAAGCCAATGGGCACAAGGGTTTGACGCGGTTTTCTCAGGTGTCTATGGTAACCGGCGATCAGGCCCCCGCTCCCGGGCCACCAGGAAAAAACCGCCGATGCACAATTCCGAACAAGGGCGCGCACGCAAGCAGCGCTTCCAGGAACGCCTCCACGTCCTGCACGACAACGCCCTGCATCGGAAGCTCAGGCAACATCTTCCCGCCGCCTTCAACGAGCGCTGGACCCGGCGCCACTGGATGCATGCCAGCCTGTTCGCGACCATCGGCGCCCTGGTGGCGACGATCGTGCCGGGCTTCTCGCACACCATCGACGCCCCCTTTGCCGACAGCCATACCAGCCTGGCACTGCCGTTGCCGCCGCTGGCCATGGCCCGCCAGCAGCAGGTGCCCGGTGACAGCTGGCAGGTGCTGCGCGTGGAACGCGGCCAGACCCTGAGCGATCTGTTCGACAAGGCCGGTATCCCGGCGACCACCCTGCACCGGGTGCTGGACCACCCGGGCGCGCGCGAGGCGCTGACCAAGCTTCGCCCGGGCGCCGAGATCGCCTTCGACATGCCGCTGTCCGGCGACCTGCGCAGCATCCGCTTCGACCGCGATGCCGACAACCGGGTGGAGCTGAGCCTGGCCGGTGACGACATCAAGGAGAAGGTGACCAAGCGCGAGACCTCCACGCGCACGGTGGTCACCAGTGGCGAGATCACCAGCTCGCTGTATGCCGCGGCCCGCCGCGCCGGGCTGTCGCCGTCGGCGATCGCGACGATGACCGACGACATCTTCAAGTACGACATCGACTTCTCGAAGGACCTGCAGCCGGGCGACCGCTTCAGCGTGGTGATGGATGAAACCTGGCGCGAAGGCGAGAAGGTGGACACCAGCAAGATTCTGGCGGCGACTTTCACCACCGGTGGCAAGACCTATTCTGGCTTCCGCTTCGACCGCAACGGCAAGTCCGAGTACTACGACATCAACGGCCGTTCGCTGAAGAAGAGCTTCATCCGCATGCCGATCCCGTTCGCGCGGCTGAGCTCGACCTTCGGTGCGCGCAAGCACCCCGTGCTGGGCAAGATGCGCATGCACAAGGGCGTGGACTACGCCGCGCGCACCGGCACCCCGATCATGGCCGCCGGCGACGCCCGCGTGCAGTTCGCCGGCGTGCAGCGCGGTTACGGCAACGTGGTGATCCTCGACCACGGCCGTGGCCACACCACCCTGTATGGGCACATGTCGCGCTTTGCGAACATCAAGACCGGCCAGCGGGTGGCCCAGGGCACGGTGATCGGTTATGTCGGCTCGACCGGCCTGGCCACCGGCCCGCACCTGCACTACGAATTCCGCGTCAACGGCGAGCACCGCAACCCGCTGACCGTGACCATGCCGCCGCCGGAGCCGCTGAAGGGCGCCGAGCTGGCCGCCTTCCGCGCGCAGACCGCGCCGGCGATGGCCCGCATCCAGGGCATGGAGAAGCTGATCTACGCCGATGCCAGCCCGGCACCGACCAGCCGCGACGAGGCCGCCCCCGAGGTGGCCAGCGCCAAGGACAAGAGCAGCATCGGCCGCAAGCGCGGCTGAGCCCCTGCGTTGACGAAGAAGGACGCGGCAGCACAAGCTTGCCGCGTCCTTTTTTTATGCCCGCCATGAACACGACTGCCGACACTGACGCCCCCCTGTACCTTGGCCTGATGTCGGGCACCAGTGCCGACGGCATCGATGCCGCGCTGGTGCAGTTTCCTGCCGGCGGAGGCTGCCGCTTCGTGCACGGCCTGACCGCCCGCTGGGAGCCGGTGCTGCGTGCACGGCTGGTGGCGCTGGGCGAAGGTGGTCCACTGGATTCGCTGGAGGAGCTGGGCGAGCTGGACGCCCGGATCGCGATCAGCTTCGCCGGGGCCGCCAACCAGCTGCTGGCCGAGGCTGGCGTGGACCGCAGCCAGGTGCGCGCGATCGGCTCGCATGGGCAGACCGTGCGTCACCGGCCGCTGGCCGACCCCGCCTTCACCGTGCAGCTGGGCGACGGCAACCGCATCGCCGAGTTGACCGGGATCACCACGGTCTCCGACTTCCGCCGCCGCGACGTGGCGGCCGGGGGCCATGGTGCGCCACTGATGCCGGCCTTCCACCTGGCCATGCTGGGCACGGCCGACGAAGACCGCGCCGTGCTCAATCTGGGCGGTATCGCCAACCTGACCCTGATTCCGCGCGAAGGTGCGGTACGTGGCTTCGATACCGGCCCGGCCAATGCGCTGATGGATGCCTGGTGCCAGCGCCACACCGGCCGGACCTTTGATGCCGACGGCGCGTACGCCGCCAGCGGCGCGGTGGACGAGGGCCTGCTGGCGGGCTGGCGCTCGGACCCGTGGTTCGCGCTGCCGCCGCCGAAGAGCACCGGCCGTGAGCAGTTCCACCTGGCCTGGGCCGAGGCGCACATGGCCGAGGGCCAGTACGCGGCGGCCGACGTGCAGGCGACCCTGCTGGAGCTGACCGTGGCAACGGTGGCCGATGCGCTGCTGGCGCAGCAGCCGCAGACCCGCCGCCTGCTGGTCTGTGGCGGCGGGGTACGCAACCGGCAACTGATGAAGCGCCTCGCGGCCCGGCTGCCGGACGTGCAGGTGGAATCCAGCGCCGTGCACGGGCTGGACCCGGAGTACGTGGAGGCAATGGGCTTCGCATGGCTGGCGCAGCGGACGATGGACGGGCTGGCCGGCAACCTGCCAAGCGTGACCGGAGCTAAGGGCCCGCGGATCCTGGGTGCGATCCACCTGGCGTGAGGTGGCGCCATCCACGCGTGGCGTGGATCTACCGGGCAGCCGGACGTGGGCTCGTCTCTACAGCATTGCGGCGCGGCCGCTAATCGAAGCCCTGCCCTGCGGGCAAGGCCTGCAGGGCGGCAATGGCATCGGACAGGGCATCCACTTCCGGATCGCCGAAGCCGGAGCGGACTTCCAGTTCACTGCTGAACAGGCCCTGCTCCAGCAAGGCGGCACAGGTCTGTTCGTGGGTCCAGCCGCGGGCGACCGCGACGCGTTTGATACGTTCCAGCAGCAGCGGGTCCAGGTCCCGCAGCACAACGTCGGCCATGCTCACTTCCCCGTTCGCAAGGCACCGCCCCCTCGGCGCGTCGGGGCGATGATCCCGCAGACCGGGCGGGCAGGCAATCAGGTCGAGCCGGCGGCCTGGCGACGGCGCTGCTGCAGGATCAGCAGGGCGCAGAGGATCACCACCGGGATCGCCACCAGCGCGGTACCGACGAAGAACAGCGCGTAGCCTTCCAGCAGCGTCCGGCCCTGTGCGAGCGTCTGTACCGACCACCCCGAGAGCCCCTTGAGCGCCTTGCCGGGCATCGCGTAGAACGAGCTGAGCAGCGCGTACTGGGTGGCGGTGTATCCGATGCTGGTCAGGCTCGACATGTAGGCGATCAGCGCCGTACCGGCGAAGCCGCTGGCGAAGTTGTCGATTGCCATGGCCACGGCGAAATGGGTTGTGTCCGGGCCGGAATAGGCCAGCCAGGCAAACGCCAGGTTGGAGGCCGGCCCCAGCACGGCGCCTACCATCAGCGCCGCCAGCACCCCCCAGCGGACCGAGACCAGGCCCGCTGCGGCAATACCGACGAAGGTCGCGACCAGCCCGACCGAACCACGCACCGCGCCCACGGTATCTTCGTCCAGGCCGAGATCGACGTAGAACGGGTTGGCCATCGGTCCCATGACGAAGTCGGCCATGCGATAGACGCTGATGGCCACCAGGATCAGGATCGCGCCGCTGCGATGCTCGCGGACGAAGGCGATGAACGGTCCCGCTACGGCGTCGAACAATCCGCGCGGTGTCCACAGCGAGGTCGCCTGCGCCTGCACGGCAGCCACTTCCCGCGCGGGTTCGCGGGCCATCACCACAGCCACCACGCCAAGCGCCATCAGCACGGCCATGATCTCGTAGGAAACCTGCCAGCCGACACGGGCCGCGATGATCAGGATCAGCGCATCGGTGACCAGCAATGCAGTGCGGTAGCCCAGTGCCGAGGATGAGGTCAGCAGTCCAAGCTGCTCGCTGTTGTCAGCACTTTCAATGCGCCAGGCATCGATGACGATGTCCTGGGTGGCCGAAGCAAACGCTACGATCACGGCCATCACGCCGAACACGACGATGTGCTGCCAGGCGATACCCAGGAACTGGATCTGGCCCCCCTTGGGCTGGACCAGCGCCATGCCGACCAGGCCCACCACCACGACCAGCTGCGACAGCAGCATCCAGCCACGGCGGCGGCCAAAGCGGCCGAACAGAGGCACGTCGGTCTTGTCGACGATCGGTGCCCACAGGAACTTCATGGTGTAGGCCAGCCCGACCCATGACAGGAAGCCGATCGTACTCAGCTCGATGCCTTCCTTGCGCATCCAGAAGCCGAGCGTGTTGCCCACCAGATAGATCGGCAGGCCGGAACTGAAGCCGAGCAGCAGCATCGCCAGCACCTTGCGCTGGCTCAGGTTGGACAACACCTGCTGCCACGGTCGGCGCGGCTTGGCAGCCTCGGTCACAGGTCGTAGTCCACGGTGAACGGGGCGTGGTCGGAGAAGCGCTCGTCGCGGTAGATCGAGCAGCTTCGCAGGCGGTCACGCAGGCCCGGGGTGATGAACTGGTAGTCGATGCGCCAACCGACATTGTTGGCACGGGCGGCGCCACGGTTGCTCCACCAGGTGTAGTCCTCTCCGGTGGGGTTGAGCAGGCGGTAGGCATCGGCCCAGCCGCGACCGGCGGCGACATCGGTGGCCTGGCCGTGGTCGGCGCAGAGGGCGTTGAGCCAGTCGCGTTCCTCCGGCAGGCAGCCGGAATTCTTCTGGTTGGACTTCCAGTTCTTGATGTCCAGCGCCGAACGCACGATGTTCCAGTCGCCGCACAGCACGTAGTCGCGGCCGCTGCGCGCCCACTCCTCCAGGATCGGCCGCAGCCATTCCATCACTTCGAACTTGAAGCCCTGGCGCAGGTCGCCCGAGCTGCCGGACGGGATATAGAAGGAGACCACGCTGAGGTTGCCGTAGCGTGCCTCGATGTAGCGGCCTTCGTCGTCGAACGGGGCCCAGCCCAGCGACGTGATGACCTGGTCCGGCTCGCGCTTGCTGTAGATCGCCACGCCGCTGTAGCCCTTCTTGGTAATGGCGTCGCGGTAGAAGCAGTGGTGGCCGTCCGGGCGGAACATCGGGTCGCTCAGCTGGTCTTCCTGGGCCTTGGTTTCCTGGATGCACAGGACATCGGCATCCTGGGCACGGAACCAGTCGAGGAAGCCCTTGGTCGCGGCGGAACGGATGCCATTGGCGTTGAAACTGATGATGCGCATGCGGAAGACCTACGGCGGGAAACCGGGCAAGCATACCGGTTGACTGCAGGGCTGCGCAGTCCGCCGGGTGGGCCCGCCAGCGCCTTCACACGGGGCCGGACGAGCGCGAAACGCCCAGCTGGATTAGGATTTGTGCTCCAAATGAAGATGAATCGAGTTTTGATGAGCGACCACCGCCACCGTTTCCTGCAGTTGGCCCTGACCGCCGACGCCCTTCGCTTCGGCCAGTTCACCCTCAAGTCCGGCCGGCTGAGCCCCTATTTCTTCAACGCCGGGCGCTTCGACTCCGGCTCGCTGCTGTCCCAGCTCGGCGCGTGCTATGCCGATGCCATCGATGCCAGCGGGATCAAGTACGACGTGGTGTTCGGCCCGGCCTACAAGGGCATCCCGCTGGCCACCGCGATGGCCTGCGAGCTGGCCCAGCGCGGCCGCGACCTGCCGCTGTCGTTCAACCGCAAGGAAGCCAAGGACCATGGCGAGGGTGGCCAGCTGATCGGCGCCGACATGCAGGGCAAGCGCGTGCTGATCGTCGACGACGTGATCACCGCCGGTACGGCGATCCGCGAAGCGCTGGGCATCATCCGCGCCGCCGGTGGCACCCCGGCCGGCATCGTGGTGGCACTGGACCGCCAGGAGATCGCTTCGGAGACCGACCGCCGTTCTGCCGCGCAGTCGGTGGCCGAAGAAGCCGGTATCCCGGTGATCGCCGTGGCATCGCTGGCCGATCTGCTTGATTTCGCCTCCGGCAACCCGGAACTTGTGGGTTACCGGCAGCCGCTGGAAGCCTACCGGGCCCAGTACGGCGTTCGTTCGATCCGCTGACCGACCCAGGGGAAAGGTCATGTCCCGAGTTCCTGCTGTCCTCTTCGCCGGCCTGCTGCTGGTCGTGCCGTTCACCGTACCGGCGCAGTCGCGCGACAGCGGCAAGGCGGAAAAGAAGCTGTACTGCTGGAACGAGGGCAAGGAGCGGATCTGCAGTGATTCGCTGCCGGCCGACGCGGTCAACCATGCCCGCGAGGAATTCAATGCGAGCACGGGCCTGCGCAATGCGCAGGTCCAGCGCGCGTTGACCGACGAGGAGCGTGCCGCTGCCAGCACGGCTGCGCAGCAGCAACAGCTGGACCTGATGGCCGAGCAGACCCGCCAGCGCACCGAGCAGGCCATGTTGTCCACCTACGGCAGCGAGGCCGACCTGCGCCGGGTGTTTGCCGAGCGCCAGGAAGTGCTGGACAACAACCTGAAGACCGCCGAGTACAACGTCACCAGCCTGCGTGAGTCGCTGGTGGCGCTGCTGTCGGCGGCGGGAGACCGCGAGCTGGCCGGCGCCAAGGTGGCCGACAAGCAGGCCGAGGCGATCCGCAAGCGGCATGCGCAGCTGCAGGCGCAGCAGCGCTTGCAGGCCGGGCTGGTGCAGCAGCAGCAGGCGTTGAAGGCCGAGATCGACAGCACCCTGCAGCGCTATCGCGAGCTGAAGGGGCTGGTGCCGGCGGACACTCCGGCGGGCTGACGGCGCTGCCTCCGCCGGGCATGGCCCGGCGCTACCCCGGGCCTGGTTACGGGTTGGCCCACGGAATTTATGCACTCTTTACGCGTCGGCCCGGTCCGGCGCGTAGTGCGTTTATGGGGGGTAGGACGACGATGGCGGCCTGAGGTGGAGGGGTTCCACCAGGACGCTATTGCAATGTCCCCCTGGCTGTCGTTGTTGTGTGGCGTGCTGGTGCTGGTTGCCGCCGCCTATCTCCTTTATGTCGTGCTGCGGCCCGAGTCGTTCTGAGCGGAGCCGGCCATGACTGAGATGCTTGTGATTATTGCCGCCAGCCTGCTGCTGGCGTGGCCGCTGGGCCTGTACCTGGCGCGCGTGATGCGCGGCACGCCGATGAAGGTCGACGTGCTGTTCCATTGGATAGAGAAGCCGCTGTACAAGGTGCTCGGCGTAGATCCATCGCGCGCCATGTCCTGGCGCGGCTATGTGCTGGCCTTCGTGCTGAGCAACGTGGTGGTCGCGGTGCTGACCCAGGCGGTGTTCATGACCCAGGCCTGGTTGCCGTTGAACCCGGACCAGATCCCGAACATGCGCTGGGACACCGCGCTGCACACGATGATCTCGTTCCTGACCAACACCAACCAGCAGCACTATTCGGGCCAGGCGCAGCTGTCCTACTTCTCGCAGATGACCGGCATCACCGGCCTGCAGGTGGTGACGCCGATGATGGGCCTGGCGCTGGCGGTGGCGACGCTGCGCGCGTTGTTCTCGCGTGCGCCGCAGGCTGCGGCGACCACCGGGGCCGGCGATGACCGCCAGGTGGCGGTGGGCAACTACTACGTGGACGTGGTGCGCCTGTGCGTGCGCTTCCTGCTGCCGCTGTGCCTGGTGTGGACGCTGGTGCTGACCAGTCAGGGCGTGCCGTCGACGATCGCCGGTGGGCCACAGGCTACGCCGATCGATGCCAGCGCTGGCATGGCCGAACAGAAACTTCCGCTGGGCCCGGTCGCGGCGATGGTCGCGGCCAAGCAGCTGGGCGCCAACGGCGGCGGCTGGTATGGCCCGAACAGCAGCTTCCCGCTGGAGAACCCGACCCCGCTGTCGAACGCGCTGGAGATCGTCGGCATCCTGCTGGTGCCGATGGCGGTGATCTTCATGATCGGCGCGTTCACCGGCCGGCGCCGCTTCGGCGCCCTGGTGTTCAGCTGCATGCTGGGCATGTCGCTGCTGTCCACCGGCGCGATGATGTGGAGCGAAGGGCATAGCGCCAGCGCCGCCACCCCGCTGCTGATGGAAGGCAAGGAAGTGCGCTTCGGCGCCGACGGCACTGCGCTGTGGGCGGCGGTGACCACCCAGGTCTCCAACGGCTCGGTCAACGGCATGCACGATTCGCTGGCGCCGCTCAGTGGCGGCATCGCGATGGTCAACATGCTGGTCAGCGCGATCTGGGGCGGTATCGGCTGCGGCCTGCAGCAGTTCATCGTGTACCTGCTGCTGGGCGTGTTCCTGGCCGGGTTGATGACCGGGCGTACGCCGGAACTGTTCGGCCGCAAGCTGGAGACGCCACAGGTACGCCTGCTGGCCCTGCTGGTGCTGCTGCAGCCGATCACCCTGCTGGTGTTCACCGCGATCACCCTGGCCGTACCCGGCCTGGCCGGCACCTCCAATCCCGGCTTCCATGGCATCAGCCAGGTGTTCTACGAGTATGTCTCGGCCTATGCCAACAACGGTTCGGGCTTCGAAGGGCTGGGTGACGCCACGCTGTGGTGGAACCTGAGTTGCTCGCTGGTGCTGCTGCTCGGCCGCTTCCCGCTGCTGATCATCCCGCTGGTGGTGGCCGCACAGCTGGCTGCCAAGCGCCAGGCGCCGGAGTCTGCCGGCAGCCTGCAGATCGAAACGCCGACCTTCGCCCTGACCCTGGTCTCGGTGATCGTCATCCTGACCGTGCTGCAGTTCATGCCGGCGCTGGTACTCGGCCCGATCGCCGACCACCTGAGCCTGGGACTGCACTGAGGACATCGCAATGAGTACCCACGCAAGTTCAACCCGTAGTTCCCTCGCACCGCGCCCTGCCCTGCTGGATGGCGCAGGCCTGCGCCGCGCACTGGTCGAGGCAGTGCGCAAGCTGTCGCCGATGCATCTGGTGCGCAGCCCGGTGATGGCGGTGGTGATGGCCGGCACGATCGTGGCCGCGATCGTCACCCTGACCGGCAATGCGCCGCTGGGCTTTGGCCTGGCGGTGACCGCGATCCTGCTGGTGACCGTGCTGTTCGGCAATTTTGCCGAAGCCGTGGCCGAAGCACGTGGCCGTGGCCAGGCCGCATCGCTGCGCCGCGCCCGCCAGGACCTGGTGGCGCGCCGCCTGGCCGCACCGCAGCCGGGTGCCGCGGAAACCCAGCTGCCAGCCGCCGAGCTGCGCCCGGGCGACCATGTGATCGTCAGTGCCGGTGAGCTGGTACCGGCCGATGGCGAGATCGTGCAGGGCCTGGCCACCATCAACGAAGCAGCGGTGACCGGCGAATCGGCACCGGTGCTGCGCGAGGCCGGTACCGACCGATCCGGTGTGATCGGCGGAACCAAGGTGCTGTCCGACCAGATCATCGTGCGGGTGACCGCCGAGCCGGGCCACAGCTTCCTGGACCGGATGATCGCGCTGGTGGAAGGCGCCAACCGGCAGAAGACGCCGAACGAGATCGCACTGACCCTGCTGCTGGCGGCGATGACGCTGACCTTCCTGGTGGTGGTGGCGACGCTGCCGGCCATTGGCGCGGCGGTAGGCGTGCAGGTTGACCCGCTGCTGCTGATCGCGCTTCTGGTCTGCCTGATCCCGACCACCATCGGCGGCCTGCTGCCGGCCATCGGCATCGCCGGCATGAACCGCGCGCTGGCCGCCAACGTGCTGGCCAAGTCGGGCAAGGCGGTGGAAGTCGCGGGAGACGTGGACGTGCTGCTGCTGGACAAGACCGGCACCATCACCTACGGCGACCGCCAGGCCAGCCACTTCCATCCGTTGGCCGGTATCGATGCCAGCCAGCTGCGTGAAGCGGCGCTGTTGTCCTCGCTGGCCGACCCGACCCCGGAAGGCAAGTCGATCGTGCGCCTGGCGCGCGAACAGGGCTGCGCCACCGCTGAACCGGACCACGCCGAGTACCTGGCGTTCAGTGCGCAGACCCGCATGTCCGGCGTGGATCTTGAACATGGGCGGCAGATCCGCAAGGGTGCCGCCGATGCGATCCGTGCCCACGTACAGGCGCTGGGCGGCAATGTACCGGCTGAACTGGCCGGCCGCGTCGAGCAGGTCGCACGCAACGGTGCCACCCCGCTGGTGGTGGCCGAGGGCCGCCACGTGCTGGGCGTGATCGAACTGTCGGACGTGGTCAAGCACGGCATGCGCGAGAAGTTCGCGCAGCTGCGGGCGATGGGCATCCGCACGGTGATGATCACCGGTGACAATCCGCTGACCGCCGCCGCGATCGCTGCCGAAGCCGGTGTCGACGACTACATCGCCGAGGCGCGACCGGAAGACAAGCTGGCGCGCATCCGCCAGGAGCAGGCCGGTGGCCGTCTGGTGGCGATGGTCGGTGACGGTACCAACGACGCCCCGGCACTGGCCCAGGCCGACATCGGCCTGGCGATGAACTCCGGTACGCAGGCGGCGAAGGAGGCCGGCAACATGGTCGACCTCGATTCGGACCCGGCCAAGCTGCTGGCAGTGGTGGAAGTAGGCAAGCAGCAGCTGATCACCCGCGGCGCGCTGACCACCTTCTCGCTGGCCAACGACGTGTCCAAGTACTTCGCGATCCTGCCGGCGCTGTTCGCCGCGGCCGTTCCGACCATGGCCGCACTGAACGTGATGCAGCTGTCGAGCCCGCGCAACGCGGTGCTGGCGGCGCTGATCTTCAACGCCCTGGTGATTCCCGCCCTGATCCCGCTCGCCCTGCGTGGCGTGCGCTTCCGCCCGGCCACCGCAACGGCGCTGCTGCGCCGGAACATGCTGGTGTACGGCCTCGGCGGCGTGCTGCTGCCGTTCGCAGCGATCAAGGCGATCGACCTCCTTCTTGTCCTGGTATTCGGCGCATGAACCGTTCTGCTTCCACCTCCACTTCCCTGTCGCGCGAACCGAAGGCCGAGGCCCGCGTGGCCAGCCTGCAGGATGGCGCCAGCTGGCGCCCGGTGATCGGCCTGGGCCTGGCCACCCTGCTGCTGGCCGGTGCGGTCTACGCCGGCATCGCCACCGGTTTCGCCGGCCTGGCCTACCCGACCCAGGCCGAGGGCAGCCTGCTGCGCGATGGCAATGGCCAGGTGCGCGGCTCGGCGTGGCTGTCGCAGCCGTTCACCGGTGACGGCTACTTCCAGGCACGTCCGTCGGCGGCCAACTACGACCCGATGGCGGCAGCCGGTTCCAACATGGCGCGCAGCAACCCGGCGCTGGCCGAGCGCGTCGCCGCCAGCACCGCGGCGGTGGCCGCGCGCGAAGGCGTCACCGCGGCGCAGGTACCGGCGGACCTGGTCACGCAGTCCGCCGGCGGCCTGGATCCGCAACTGTCGCCGGCCGCGGCGCAGCTGCAGGTGGCCCGCGTGGCGCGTGCCCGTGGCCTGCCTGTGGAACGCGTGCAGGCACTGGTGCAGGCGCATACCGAAGGTCGCCAGTGGGGCCTGTTCGGCCAGCCGCGGGTGAACGTGGTGACGCTGAACTTCGCGCTGGACCACGCGCCCAAGGCGCCGTGATGCCGGCCTGCACCGGCTGCGCGCACAATGGCACCCATGACTGATGCGCGTACCCGCCAGGCCGATGCCCTGGTCGAAGGCCTGCAACGCGAAGCCGGCGGCAAGCTGACCGTGTTCCTCGGCGCGGCGCCGGGCGTGGGCAAGACCTACGCCATGCTGACCCGCGCGCAGGAACAGCTGCGTCGCGGCGTCGACCTGGTGGTCGGGTTGGTGGAAACCCATGGCCGTGCCGATACCCAGGCGCTGCTGGAGGGGCTGCCACAGCTGCCGCTGAAGGACGTGGCCTACCACGGCCATGCCCTGCAGGAGATGGACCTGGATGCCGTGCTCGCACGGCATCCGGCCTTGGTGCTGGTGGACGAACTGGCCCATCGCAATGCACCCGGCAGCCGCCACGAGCGGCGCTGGCAGGATGTGATGGAGCTGCTGGACGCCGGCATCGACGTCTGGACCACGGTCAACATCCAGCATCTGGAAAGCCTCAATGACGTGGTGATGCGCATCACCGGTGTGCGGGTCAGCGAGACCGTGCCGGATGGGGTGCTCGACCGCCTGCATGACATCGTGCTGGTCGACCTGCCGCCGCGCGAGCTGATCGCGCGCCTGCAGCAGGGCAAGGTCTATGTGCCCGAACAGGCCGCGCAGGCGCTGCAGGCGTTCTTCTCGCCGGCCAACCTCACCGCACTGCGCGAGCTGGCCATGCAGGAGGCCGCCGACCGCGTCGACAGCAGCCTGCGTGAAGCGCGCGCCGCGCGCGGCGAGAGCAACCTGCCACTGCGTCGTGGCGTGCTGGTGGCCATTGATGGCGGCGGTCAGAGCGAATACTTGGTGCGGGTGGCGCGGCGCATCGCCGAACGCCGCGATGCGCCGTGGACGGTGGTGACCGTGCAGGGCCGACGCCAGGACGAGGCGACCCGGCGCGAGATCGATGCTGCGTTCGCCCTGGCACGCCGCCTCGGCGGCGACGCCGAACTGCTGCACGGATCAAGCATCGCCGATGCCCTGCTCGACCATGCCGCGCACAACGGCGTGTCGACCCTGGTGCTCGGCCGGACCCGCGAACGTCCACTGGCGCGGATGTTCAACCGCACCCTGACCCAGCAGCTGATCCAGCGCGGCGCGCATTACGAGATCACCATCATCAGCACCCCACAGGCACGTGCGCGCTCGCGCCGCGAGGGCCTGCTGCCGCCGATGCGCGGCATCAGCTACGAACCGGTGCAGGCGCTGATCGCCACCGCGCTGGCCTGTGCGGTGGCATGGCTGGCCGAACGCTGGGTCGGCATGGCCGACCTGTCGATGGTGTTCATCGTGGCGGTGGTGCTGGTGGCCGCACGCACGCGCGCCAGCGTGGCGGTGATGGCGGCGATCCTGTGCTTCCTCGCCTACAACTTCCTGTTCATCGCGCCGCGCTTCACCTTCGCCATCGGCGCGCGCCAGGGCGTGATCACCGTGTTCCTGTTCCTGGCCGCCGCACTGGTGGCCGGACGCCTGGCCTCGCGCCTGCGCATGCAGGTGATCGCGCTGCGTGCGGCGAATCGACATGCGCGTGCGCGCCAGCAGCTGGGACGGCAGCTGGCCAGCGCGGCCGGCAACGGCGAGGTGGCCCAGGCGGGTCGGCATGCACTGGAACAGGCCATGGACGTTCCAGCGTGGCTACGGATCGGCGCCGATACCGCAACCGGTGGCCGCAGCCAGCCGGGCGATACCGACTTGGCCGCCGCCGATTGGGCACTGCGCCACGGCCAGCCCAGCGGGCGCTTCACCGACACCCTGGCCGGTGCGCAGTGGTGGTTCCTGCCGCTGCTGGATGGCGAAGACCGCGCCATCGGCGTGGCGGGCCTTTACCTGCCCGGCGCACAGGCGCGCCTGCTGCCCGAGCAGCGGCAGCTGGCCGAGGCGATGGTCGACGACATCGCCCAGGCCGCGCTGCGCACGCGGCTGGTGGCCGAACTGGAGCAGGCCCACGTCAGCAACGAGACCGAGCGGCTGCGCTCGGCGCTGCTCTCTTCGGTGTCGCACGACCTGCGCTCGCCGCTTGCGGCGATGATCGGCTCGGCCGACAGCCTGGCCAGCTATGGTGCGGCAATGGATACGGCCGATCGCCGAGCCCTGCTCGACACCATCCTGGTCGAGGGCGAGCGGCTGGACCGCTACATCCAGAACCTGCTGGACATGACCCGCCTCGGCCACGAAGGGTTGAAGATCAACCGCGACTGGATCGGCGTGGACGAGCTGATCGGCTCGGCGGCGCGGCGCCTGCAGCGCTACCAGCCCAAGGTGCGGCTGGAGCTGGATATTCCGGCCACGCTGGCGCCGATCTGGGTACACCCGGCGCTGGTCGAACAGGCGGTGTTCAACGTGATGGAAAACGCGGCCAAGTTCTCACCGCCGGATGCGGCCGTGCAGGTGCAGGCGCGTGAACTGGACGGGCAGCTGCGCATCGACGTGATCGATGCCGGCCCCGGCATTCCCGATGACGAGCGCGCGCGCATCTTCGACATGTTCTACAGCGTCGAGCGCGGCGACCGTGGCCGCCACGGCACCGGCCTGGGCCTCACCATCTGCCAGGGCATGGTCGGTGCGCATGGCGGCATCGTGCAGGCGCTGCCCGGACGCGACGGTCGCGGTACCCTGATCCGCATCACCCTGCCCCTGCTCAAGCCAGCCTCCCACGATGAGCCCGACTCCGATTGACGCCAGCGCGCCGGCCCCGCGCGTGCTGGTGATCGATGATGAAACCCAGATCCGCCGGTTCCTGGACATCAGCCTGCGCGCGCAGGGCTACCAGGTGCGGCAGGCGGCCACCGGCCAGGAAGGCCTGCAGCTGGCGGCCAGCGAGGACATGGACCTGGTGATCCTGGACATCGGCCTGCCGGACATGGAAGGCCATGAGGTGCTGGAGCAACTGCGGCAGTGGAGCCAGGTGCCGGTGATCATGCTGACCGTGCGTGCGGGTGAAGCCGAAAAGGTGCGCGCACTGGATACCGGCGCCAATGACTACGTGACCAAACCGTTCGGCACCCAGGAGCTGATGGCGCGGGTGCGGGCGCTGCTGCGCACGCGCAGCGTGCCCAGCGACGGCACGCCACCGGTGTTCGACGATGGCCATCTGCATGTGGATCTCGTACGCCGCGAAGTGGCGCTGGATGGCGAGCCGGTGGCGCTGACCCGCAAGGAGTACGCGCTGCTGTCGCTGCTGCTGCGCAATGCCGGGCGGGTGGTGACCCAGCCGCAGATCCTCCAGGAAATCTGGGGCCCGACCCACCAGCACGACACCCATTACCTGCGCATCCTGGTCGGCAAGCTACGGCACAAGCTGGGCGATTCAGCGCTGGATTCGCGCTACCTGTTCACCGAGCCGGGCGTGGGCTTGCGTTTCAAGGGGTAATAGATCCACGCCATGCGTGGATGGACATCATCGAAGCCGGAAGAGCATCCACGCATGGCGTGGATCTACCGTGTCGACCAAGGTCGACACCCACCAGCAGCGGTCCATGCCGTTCCGACAGATCGCGGAAATCTGTCGAAGGCGGGGTGGGTCCGGTTGCGGGGGCGTGAGCCGCATGGATGCGGCGACCGAGCTTACATGGACGTACTTGCAGCGTCCCCCGTAACCGGACCCACCCCGCATCCCTCGGATAGCCGGCCTTTGACGTTGACGTTGACGTTGATTCGGCGGGTGCCGGGCGCAGCCCGGCCTCACCTCAGAACCCCAGCGGGGTGTCGCCCAGCACCGGCTGCAGCTGGCTGCGGAACAACGCCTGGATGCGTTCCAGTGCCGCCTCGTCGTTGCCCTCGAAGCGCAGCACCAGCACCGGCGTGGTATTGGAAGCACGCACCAGCCCCCAGCCATCGGGGAAGTCCACGCGCAGGCCGTCGATGGTCGACAGGCGGCCGCCCACATACGGGTTGTCCGGCGACTGTGCCGCCGCCACCAGCATCGCCACCAGCGCATGAGGCGTGCCTTCGGCCACCGGCACCTTCAGTTCCGGCGTGGCCACCATCTCCGGCAGCTCGGCCAGCACCTCGTCCGGGGTTTCCTCGCGCTGCGCCAGGATCTCCAGCAGTCGCGCGGCGGCATACAGGCCATCGTCGAAACCGAACCAGCGCTCCTTGAAGAAGAAGTGGCCGCTCATCTCGCCGGCCAGCTCGGCATCGGTCTCGCGCATCTTCGCCTTCATCAGCGAGTGCCCGGTCTTCCACATCAACGGGCTGCCACCATTGCGCAGCACGTGATCGGACAGCTTGCCGGTGCACTTCACGTCGTAGATCACCATCGCGCCGGGGTTGCGCATCAGCACATCGGCGGCAAACAGCATCAGCAGGCGGTCGGCATAGATGATCCTGCCTTCGCCGGTGACCACGCCCAACCGGTCTCCGTCGCCATCGAAGGCGACGCCGAGGTCGGCGCCGAAGCGCTTGACCGTCTGCACCAGGTCTTCCAGGTTGGCCGGCTCGCTCGGGTCGGGATGATGGTTGGGGAAGGTACCGTCGACATCGCAGTACAGCGGGATGACTTCGGCGCCGATGGCTTCCAGCAGCTGTGGTGCAAGCGCACCGGCGACGCCGTTGCCGGCATCGGCCACGACCTTCAACGGGCGGTCCAGCTGCACGTCGTCGGCGATGCGCTGGATGTAGTCGGCACTGACATCGCGCTGCTGGTAATCGCCCGGCTCGGCCGCCTGCGCCAGGCGCCCCTCGACGATGCGCTGGTAGAGATCGGTGATGGCATCGCCTGACAGCGTCTCGCCGCCGATGACCACCTTGAAGCCGTTGTACTCGGGCGGGTTATGACTGCCGGTGACCGCCACGCAGGTGCCGGTGCGCAGGTGGAAGGCGGCGTAATAGACGACCGGGGTCGGTGCCAGGCCGATGTCGATCACCGCGCAACCGGTGCGACGCAGGCCTTCGGCCAATCCCGCAGCCAGTTCCGGGCCGGACAGGCGGCCATCACGGCCGATCACCACCTCGCGCAGGCCCTGTTCCAGCGCCACGGTACCGATGGCCTGGCCGATCAGCGCGGCGGTCTTCGGCGTCAGTTCGCTGCCGACCACGCCACGGATGTCGTAGGCGCGGAAGATGCCGGCGGCCAGTTCCCCGGCAGGGACCGGTGGCGGCGGCGGCGCAGTGTCCGCGGCGCTGGCGGCGGCCACCGGTGGCGGCGCCATCTGCAGGCTCTCGCTCAGGGTCGGGCCATGATCCGCTTCCGCCACGGCCGCACGGCGCGGCAACGGCAGCGACTTCGGCAGCCGGCCGCGACCCACCACCAGCAGCACGGCGATGAACGCCAGCAGCAGCGCGACGATGGCACTGGCCAGCGAACCCAGGCCCAGAGGACCGGCTTCGACATTCGGTACGGCGGCCACCAGCCGCAACGGCGTGCCCGGAACCGGGCGCGCCAGCGCTTCGGCGCTCTCGGCCAGGCCGGCGTCGCCCTGGGCAACGAGGTCATGCGTGCCTTGGCGCAGGCCGAGGAAACCGGTGGACGGGGCGCTCACCTGGTCCAGCGGCGAGGTCAGCCGCAGCAATGGCTGGCGCACGTAGAGCACTGCCGGGCCAAGGCTGCCCAGCTGCACCGGAGCCGCCAGACCCAGGCGATTGCCACCTGCATCGCGCACCACGCGCAGGCCAGGCTTGCCCTCGGCCAGCGCTTGTTCCAGCAGGGCCAGGCGTGCGTAGCCGAAGGTGGCCGGGTCGGCATAGGCCGTGGCCAGATCGGCGGTCAGCACGTCAGCCTGCTCCACGCCGGTCCAGCTCTCGCGCACGGCCAGCGCCGCTGCCGCGGCGTCACCGGCCTGCAGTGCCTGCTGCACGCGTTCGTTCTTCAACTGCTGCTGCAGCTGCTTCAGCTGGCCGGCTGCGGCCTCCTGCAAGCCCTGCACGGCCTGGTCACGCGCTTCTTCCAGCGCCTGGCCGTTGGCCTCCTGCCGCCATTGCTGCACCGCGCTCCATCCGAACCAGCCGGCCAGCAGGACCAGCAGCACCCCCAGTAGTGGCGCACTGCGTCCCAACGACCGTTCCCGCTGCCCTTCCCCGATGCCGCTCATCAATGTCCCCCGTCAACGCACCCCGGTATGGCCGAATCCACCCGTTCCCCGCACGCTGTCGGTGAAAGTATCCACCACCTGCAGGCTGACGCGGGCAATCGGCACGACCACCAGCTGCGCGATGCGATCGCCCGGCTCGATGGTGAAGGCCTCGCGGCCACGGTTCCAGACGCTGATCAGCAACGGGCCCTGGTAATCGGCGTCGATCAGGCCGGTGCCGTTGCCGAGCACGATGCCGTGGCGGTGGCCCAGCCCGGAACGCGGCAGGATCACCGCGCAAAGGTGCGGATCAGCGATATGGATGGCCAGGCCGCTGGGCACCAGCGCGGTGTCGCCCGGCTGCAGGGTCAGCGCGGTATCCAGCGCCGCGCGCAGGTCCATGCCGGCGCTGGCTTCGGTGGCGTAGGCGGGCAGCGGCCAGCTGTCGCCGAAACGCGGATCAAGCAGCTTGACCTGCAGCGGTTGGGAAGTGGAAGCCTGGGTCATGCCTGGAGTCTCCGCGCGATCAGCGCCAGCAGTTGTTCGGCCAGCTCGCGCTTGGAGGTGGCCGGGAATACCTGTTCACCGTCCTGCCAGAAGGCCGTGGCGGCATTGTTGTCGCTCTCGAAACCGCCGCCACTGATGCCGACCTGGTTGGCGATCACCAGGTCCAGGCGCTTGTCGACCAGCTTGCCACGCGCATATTTCTCCACGTCGTGGGTCTCGGCGGCGAAGCCGACCACCAGCTTCAGCGACTGCGTCTGTGCAGCGACTTCGGCGAGGATGTCCGGCGTGCGCACCAGCTCGATCACCAGCGACTGGCTGTCGGCGGTCTTCTTCAGCTTCTGCGGCGCGACCTGGCGTGGCGTGTAGTCGGACACCGCGGCGGCACCGATATAGATGTCGGCCGGCAACGACTTCAGCACGGCATCGCGCATCTGCGCGGCCGAGCGCACGTCCACGCGCTGCACGCCGGCTGGCGTCGGCAGCTGTACCGGGCCGCTGACCAGCACCACCTGGGCGCCCATCGTCGCGGCGGCCGCGGCCAGGGCAAAGCCCATCTTGCCGCTGCTGCGGTTGCCGACGTAGCGCACCGGATCGATGTCTTCATAGGTCGGGCCGGCGCTGATCAGCAGCCGAAGGCCCTGCAGCGCGCGGGTTTCCGGTGCGACAACCGCCGCTGCAGCACTGCCATTGGCAGCCAGCGCGGCAACGATGTCGCCCGGTTCGGCCAGACGGCCGGGACCGGATTCGCCTTCGGCCAGCGGACCGTCGACCGGGCCGACCACCTGAGCGCCGCGCTGGCGCAGCAGGGCGATGTTGGCCTGGGTGGCCGGATGCAGCCACATGCGGTGGTTCATCGCCGGGCAGATCGTCAGCGGCGCGGTACTGGCCAGGCACAGGGTGCTGACCAGATCATCGGCGTGGCCCTGGGCCAGCCGGGCCAGCAGATCGGCGGTACCCGGGGCGACCACGATGCGGTCGGCCCAGCGGGCCAGCTCGATGTGGCCCATGGCCTGTTCGGCGGCGCTGTCCCACAGCGTGGTGCGGGTGGGCTGCCCGGACAGGGCCTGGAAACTGAGCGGAGTGACGAACTGCTGTGCTCCGGCGGTCATCGCCACCTGCACCTGGGCACCGGCGTCGCGCAGGCGCCGCACCAGTTCCAGGGCCTTGTAGGCCGCGATCCCGCCTCCGACGCACAACAGCAGTTTCTGACCTTCCAGCGCGCGGGCCGGCGCGGGGGAAGCGTTGGGGGAGTCAGCCACCTGGAATTCCTGTGCAAACGAGGGCGCTAGCTTACCCGATGGTCGGTAATGTCCCGGTGCAGGGCGCACATAGCGGGCGGCTATCAGCAGATGGAGTCCGTCTCCGTTGACCCGGGATTCACCCGGTATCAGTTTCGGACCTTTCCTATACCTCTACGGGTCTGCGCTTTTGCAGAATCAGGCATTGGCTGCCGCCCGCCGTGGCCTGTTCGACCTTCGAGGAGCCGCGTGCATCCGCGCATCATCATCGCCGACGACCATCCCGTGGTCCTGCATGGCATCCGTATCGTGCTGCAGACCTACCTGATGGACATCGTCGGCAGTGCGCGCGACGGCGCCCAGCTGCTGGAGCTGGTGGATCACCACGACTGCGATGCGGTGCTGACCGACCTGTCGATGCCGGGCGCCGGTCCGGACGGTCCGGAGCTGATCGACGCGCTGCGCATGCGCCGCCCTGGCCTGCCGGTGGTGGTGCTGACCGGCGCCCGCCATCCCGGCCTGCTGGACAGCCTGCTGCGGGAGGGTATCAGTGGCCTGGTCGACAAGTGCGCCGATTTCGCCGAACTGCCCCACGCGCTGAACGCCGCGCTGGCCGGGCAGGTATTCGTCTCCCAGCAGCTGCGCCACCACCTGCAGGCGCGCGACCTGCTGTTTCCGCGTCAGCCGGCGCCGTTGTCGGCACGCGAACAGGAAGTGCTGGAGCTGCTGGCAGCCGGCCTCAGCGTGAACGAAGTTGCCGAGCGCTGCGGGCGCAGCCCGAAGACCATCAGCCGGCAGAAGGCCGAAGCCAAGCGCAAGCTGGGCCTGCAGAACAACCAGGAACTGTTCGACTACCTGCAGACCCGGCGCGGCTGAGGCAACCTCCGACCCCAGTCCGCGGCATGCCCCGATGGGAGCCACCGCAAGGTCTGGCGATGATGGGCCATGCCCATCCATGACTGGCCCGAACAGGAACGCCCCCGCGAGAAGCTGATCGCGCGCGGGCCCACGGCACTTTCCGACGCCGAACTGCTGGCCCTGTTTCTCGGATCCGGGTTCGGTGGCCGCGATGCCGTGCAGACCGCGCGCGACCTGCTGCAGGCGCACGGCCCGTTGAGGGTACTGCTCGACCGCCCCGCCGCCGAGCTCGCCCGCCTGCCCGGGCTCGGCCCGGCACGCAGTTGCACGCTTGCTGCCGGGCTGGAACTGGCCCATCGCTACCTGGCGGCTGAGCTGGAGCACGGCGAGGCGGTTGGCAACAATCCGGCGGCGGTCGGCCGCTACCTGCAGCACCGGCTGCGTGGCCAGGCCCGCGAGGTCTTCATGGCCCTGTTCCTGGACAACCGCCACCGCCTGATCGCCTGTGAAGAGCTGTTCCACGGCACCATCAACGCCGCACCGGTCTACCCCCGCGAAGTGGTGCGGCGCGCCCTGCTGCACAACGCGGCGGCGGTGATCCTCAGCCACAACCACCCTTCGGGCGATCCGGAACCCTCCAGCGCCGATACCCGCATCACCGACGAACTGCAGCAGGCGCTGGCGATGGTGGACGTGCGCCTGCTGGACCACTTCGTGGTGGGCGAGGGCCGTCCCGTTTCATTTGCTGAACGGGGTCTGCTATCCCCGCCCCAGCCGCGGCTGTTCGGCTGAGCGCGGCCGTTCAGGCGCCATCGGCCGCCCCCACAGGCATGTTCTGGTCAGCGTGGGCGCGGGTATCTGCGCTAAAATGGGCGATTCCGCCGCTCATTCTCACAGCAGGCCTCGTGAAAAATCTCCTCCGCGCCCTGATCAGCCAAGGCATCGAAGCCTTGCGCGCCAATGGCACCCTGCCCGCCGACTCCCTGCCGCCGGACTTCGTGGTCGAGCGCCCGAAGACCCGCGACCACGGCGACTTCGCTACCAACGCCGCGATGCTGCTGGCCAAGGCCGCGCGCAGCAATCCGCGCGCACTGGCGCAGGCGCTGGTCGAGGCGCTGCCGCGCAGCGAGGACGTGAGCAAGGTCGAGATCGCCGGCCCCGGCTTCATCAACTTCCACCTGGCCCCGGCCGCGTACCAGCGCGAAGCCGCGTCGGTCATCAAGGAAGCCCACGACTACGGCCGCAACCTGTCCGGCAATGGCCGCACGGTGGGCGTGGAGTACGTGTCGGCCAACCCGACCGGCCCGCTGCATGTCGGCCATGGCCGCGCGGCGGCGATCGGCGACTGCGTGGCGCGCGTGCTCGATGCCAACGGCTGGAACGCCAAGCGTGAGTTCTACTACAACGACGCCGGCGTGCAGATCGAGAACCTGGCGCTGTCCACCCAGGCACGGATCAAGGGCATCGCGCCGGACCAGGACGGCTGGCCGGAAGGTGGCTACCGCGGTGAGTACATCGCCGACGTCGCACGCGCCTACATGGCCGGCGCCAGCGTCGACCTGGAAGGCAGCACCGTGGTCGGCGCCAAGGACCCGGACGACATGCAGGCGATCCGCCGCTTCGCCGTGGCCTACCTGCGCAACGAGCAGAACCTGGACCTGGCCGCGTTCGGCGTCGACTTCGACATCTATTTCCTGGAAAGCTCGCTGTACGCCGACGGCAAGGTAGCCGAAGCGGTGGCCAAGCTGCAGGCGTCGGGTCATACCTATGAAGAAGGTGGCGCGCTGTGGCTGCGCAGCACCGACTTCGGTGACGACAAGGACCGCGTGATGCGCAAGTCCGACGGCACCTTCACCTACTTCGTGCCCGACGTGGCCTACCACCTGTCCAAGTGGCAGCGCGGCTACGAGCGCGCGATCACCGAGCTGGGCGCCGACCACCACGGCTCGCTGGCCCGCGTGCGCGCCGGCCTGCAGGCGATGGAAGTGGGCATCCCGCAGGGCTGGCCGGAATACGTGCTGCACCAGATGGTCACCGTCATGCGTGGCGGCGAGGAAGTGAAGCTGTCCAAGCGTGCCGGCAGCTACTTCACCCTGCGCGACCTGATCGAGGAAGCCGGCCGCGATGCCACCCGCTGGTTCCTGATCGCGCGCAAGCCCGATTCGCAGCTGACCTTCGACATCGACCTGGCCCGCCAGCAGAGCAACGACAACCCGGTGTTCTACGTGCAGTACGCGCATGCCCGCGTCTGCAGCCTGCTGCGCCAGGCGCAGGAGAAGGGCCTGGTGTACGAGCAGGGCAACGGCCTGGCCAACCTCGGCCGCCTGGCCGACGATGCCTCGCTGCTGCTGATGAACGAGATCTCGCGCTATCCGGAAGTGGTGGAAGCGGCCGGCGTGGCGCTGGAACCGCATCTGGTGGCGCAGTACCTGCGTGAATTGGCGCATGCGTTCCACACGTGGTATCACGGGACGCCGGTACTGGTGGAAGATGCCGCCGATCGCAACGCCAAACTGACCCTGGCCTGTGCGGCGCGCCAGGTACTGGCCAATGGCCTCGAACTCCTGGGCGTCAGCGCCCCGGAAAAAATGTAAGCATCAGGAGACGCAGTACACATGGCAGCACGACGCGGCAAAAGCCAGGCACGACGCAACAGCGGCAGCCAGGGCACCCCCGGATGGGTGTGGCTGGTGGCCGGTGTAGCGATCGCGGCCGTGGTGTTCCTGGCGGCGCCGAACCTGTTCAAGGGCGAGGGCGATGGCTTCCTGCGCGCCGGTCCGCAGCCGAACCCGAACGCGCAGCCGGCCCCGGTCGCCGATGCCGACAGCGATGTCGGTACCCAGCCGGCCGCGCAGCCGGCTGCGCCGAAGCCGGCCGAACCGGAAAAGCCGGCCGCCACCCAGTACGACTTCTACACCCTGCTGCCGGGCAAGGAAGTCGAGATGTCCGACGCCGAACTGGCCGCCAGCGCGCGTGCCGAAGACCAGCGCCGGGCCAAGGCCGAAGCGCAGCGCGCGCAGGCGGCACTGGAAGGCAAGCCGGTTCCGCCGGCGACCACGACCGCACCGGCACCGGCGGCCACCGCCAGCGTGTCCAGCACCGCGCAGGTGACCGCCACCAGCCGTCCGCTGCCGGCACCGCTGAGTGAACGTCCGGCTGCGGCAACGCCGCCGGCCAGCACGGCCTCGACCAGCACCGCCGCCGCCACGCCGGCAGCGCGCGCGGAAACCGCAACGGCAACGGCGGGTACCCCGGCCACAGCCGCTCCGGCGGCCGCCGACAACGCCCGCTATATCCTGCAGGCAGGCGCCTTCGGCGCCTCCGGCGATGCCGAAGCAACCAAGGCCAAGCTGGCGATGATGGGACTTGCGGCACGCGTGGAGTCAGCACAGATCAACGGCAAGACCGTGTACCGCGTGCGCATGGGGCCGTATGGCAGTGCCGGTGAACTGTCCGAGGCCAAGCAGAAGCTGGATGGCACCGGCCTGCAGGCGATGGCGATCAAGGCCCAGTAAGCCTGCCGCTGTGAATGAAAAAGCCGGGCATTGCCCGGCTTTTTCTTGTTTCTGCAGAGTCGAGCCATGCTCGACTCTACAAACGGCGGTCAGCCTTCGCGGGCGACCTGGAAACCGGCGAAGGACTGGCTCACCGGCATCAGTTCCAGGCGATTGATGTTCAGGTGCGGCGGCAGGCTGGCCACCCAGAAGATCTGTTCGGCGATGTCTTCGGCGGTCATCGGGTTGGCGCCGTTGTAGAGCTTGTCCGACGCCGCCTGGTCGCCGTGGGTACGCACCACGGTGAACTCGGTTTCAGCCATGCCTGGTTCGATCGTGGTCACGCGCACGCCGGTACCGTGCAGGTCCGAACGCAGGCCCAGCGAGAACTGGCTGACGAAAGCCTTGGTGCCACCGTAGGCGTTGCCACCCGGGTACGGGTAGACGCCGGCCACCGACGAGATGTTGATGATCGCGCCCTTGCGCTCCACCAGCTGCGGCAGCAGGCGGTGGGTCAGGGTCACCAGCGCGGTGATGTTGGTGTCGATCATCGTGGTCCAGTCCGACAACTTGGCGCTCTGTGCCGGCGCGGTGCCCTGCGCCAGGCCGGCGTTGTTGACCAGCAGATCGATCTCGCCAAAGGCGGGCGGCAGTGCCAGCAGCGCCGCTTCCATCGCAACCGGATCGCGGATGTCGAAGGCGGCGGCATGCACCACGTCCTTGCCGTAGCGATCGACCAGCGGCTGCAGGCGTTCGCCGCGGCGGCCCGTGGCGATCACTTTCCAGCCGGCCTGGGCGAAGCGGTGGACGGCGGCGGCGCCGAAGCCGGACGTGGCGCCGGTAATCAGGACAGTGCGGGTCATCAGGCAACTCCAGGGGGAAAAACCGGACGCCCATTCTGGCATTCCCGGCCCGTCCTGAGTTGCCCGCCGTCCTGCCGTCCCCCCGGCTCAACGCACGCGAAACACTCTGGCCTTGGGCAGGTCTTCGTCGACCTGCAGGAACCAGCGCCCGGCAATTCCTGGAACAACGGCGATCTGCGGCGACTGCAGCACCTTGCGCAGCTTCATCTGCCCCTTCATCACCTGCCATTGCTGGCCGTTATCAAGGGTGAACAGCGTGCCGGGCTGCCAGCCTGCGACCTCTCCGACCACGCGTGCATTGACCGGTCCTTCTTCCAGGCCCAGATGCATTGCTGCCGGTGCCGGCACATTGGCAGGCAGCGGCGCAGCGGCGGGGGCCACCGCTGCCGTCGGCCCGGTGGCCGCGCGCTCTGCCTCGCGCAGTACCCGGTTCAGCGCCTGCAACTGCGCTGGGCTGAGCCCGACCTCGGCCAGTTGGGATGCACTCAGGCGCCGCTCGACGGGTACGAAGCGGTCCTGGGCGAAGGCAGCGAAGCTGCTGGCGAGCAGCAGTGCGGAAAACAGATACCGGCGCATGCAAGGGTCTCAGCGAACGAGTGCCCACGATGCTGCAGTTCGATGACAGTCCGGTGACACGCCAGGGGCCGGTACAATGGGCCATGATCAACAACGATGTCCTGCGCAGCGTGCGCTATTCCCTGGACCTGGGCGACCACCACGTGGTGACCCTGTGCCAGATGGCCGACCCGGCCTTCGCCGTGGATCCCGAACAGGTGAAGGCCTGGCTGCGCCGCGAGGACGAAGCCGGTTTCGAAGCGATGAGCGACAGCGCGCTGGCGCACTTCCTCGATGGCCTGATCGTGCACCTGCGCGGTCGCGACGAGAGCCAGCCGCAGCGCGCGGTGGAAACCCGCATCGACAACAACCTGGTGCTGAAGAAGCTGCGCGTGGCGTTCCAGCTGCGCGACGTCGATCTGATGGAGATCTTCGCCAGCGCCGGTTTCAACGTCTCCAAGTCGGAAGTCGGTGCGCTGTTCCGCCAGCCCGGGCACACCAACTACCGGCGTTGCCTGGACCAGATGCTGCGCAACTTCCTCAAGGGCCTGAGCCTGCGCTTGCGCGGCTGAGCACGGCCTCGACGAACGCCCGCGCCGCCGGTGTCGGCAGCCGCTGCCAGACCAGGTGCACGCGGCGGGTCGGGGTTGGCTGCAGCGGAATCCGCACCACGCCCTGGAAGCCTTCGGCGATCAGCGCCGGCACGATGCCAACCGCCAGACCATGGCGGACGAAGCGCTCGACCAGTTCCATCAGGTTGACCTCGAAACGCACTGTGTGCGGCAGGCCAGCGGCGACGAAAGCATCGTCGGTCTGCCGCCGCGCACCGGTGCCGCGCGGGAAGTCGACCAGCGCCTCGTCCTGCAGTTCGGTCAATGGCAGCCGCTTGCGCCTAGCCAGCCGATGCGAGGGGGCCAGCACCGCCACCAGGTCTTCTTCCTGCAGCATCTGGTGGCAGACCCCGTCCAGGCCGGCCGAGGGCGCCAACCCCACCAGTGCAACATCCAGGTCACGCGACTGCACCTGCGCGATCAGGTCCTCGCTCTTGTCCACCCGCAACTGGAATTCCACCTGCGGGTGCGCCTGCTGGAACGCGGCCAGCATCGCCACCACATCGATATCGGTCAGCGAGGAGATCTGCCCGATCGCCAGCAGCCCGCGCACCTCGCCACTGACCGCGGCCACGTCGGCGCGCAGGTGGCGCAGGCTGACCAGCACCTGGCGTGCGTGCACCAGCAGCGCCTCACCCGCTGCCGTCGCCCTCACCTGCCGCGGCAGGCGCTCGAACAGCGGCGTGCCCAGTTCCTGCTCCAGGTGGGCAATCTGGTGGCTCAACGCGGACTGCACCACATGGCAGCGTTCGGCGGCACGGGTGAAATTGCCCTCTTCGGCCAGGGCAACGGCAAATTCGAGCTGCTTGAGATTCATCCAACTATCTCGTTTCCAGATGGCATGGATGATGATGATTCATTTCCATCATGGCCGCAGCAGGTGGACACTGTGCCCCCCGCTTCCTGGATCACCGCGTGAGCCCGTCCCTCCCCCCTCTGCACCGCTGGCAGGTGCTGCTGATGTCCGTGGCTACCGGCGTGGCCGTGGCCAGCAACTACTATGCGCAGCCACTGCTGCACACCATTGCCGATGCCTTCGGTGTGCCGTTCGGCCAGGTCGGCATGGTGGTCACTGCGGCACAGCTGAGCTATGCCGCCGGACTGATCCTGCTGGTGCCGCTGGGAGACCTGTTCGAACGCCGCCGCCTGATCGTGGTGATGAGCCTGCTGTCGGCCGGCGGACTGGTGATCAGTGCCTGCGCACCGTCACTGACCTGGCTGCTGGTGGGCACCGCCATCACCGGCCTGTTCTCCGTGGTCGCCCAGGTGCTGGTGCCGTTCGCGGCCACGCTGGCCGCGCCGGAACATCGCGGTCGCGTGGTCGGCACGCTGATGAGTGGCCTGCTGCTGGGCATTCTGCTGGCGCGCACCGTGGCCGGCCTGCTTTCCAGCCTGGGCGACTGGCGCCTGGTGTATGCGATCGCCGCTGCCACCCTGGTGCTGACCGCACTGGCATTGCAGCGCGGTCTGCCGCGATTCCACCACAGCGCCGGCTTGGGCTATTTCGCATTGCTGCGCTCGATCGGCGTGCTGTTCGTGCAGGAACCGGTGCTGCGCCAGCGCACGCTGCTGGGCGCCTGCAGCTTCGCCATGTTCGCGATCTTCTGGACCCCGCTCGCGTTCCTGCTGGCACAGCCGCCGTATGCCTACAGCGACGCCACCATCGGCCTGTTCGGGCTGGTCGGTGCGGCCGGTACGCTGGCGGCCGGCCTGGCTGGCCGCATGTCCGACCGTGGCCAGACCGGGCGTGCCACCGCCATTGCACTGCTGCTTTTGCTGCTGTCGTGGCTGCCGCTGGGGCTGTCCGCACACTCGCTGCTGGCATTGCTGGTGGGCGTGGTGGTACTGGACCTGGCCGCACAGCTGTTGCACGTCAGCAACCAGAACCTGATCTACGCACTGCAACCGGCGGCACGCAACCGCCTCAATGCCGGCTACATGACCGGCTATTTCATCGGTGGTTCGCTGGGTTCGCTGCTGTCTGCGCAGGTCTACCAGCGCTTCGGCTGGACCGGCGTATGCGTGGCCGGCGCTGCCGTGGCTGCGCTGGCCCTGCTGCTGTGGCTGCCCGGCGCGCTGCGCGCGCGCCAGGCGTCGCTGGCCGACTAGAAGCTGCCCTGCAGCGCCAGCTCCCATCGCCCACCGGCGTTGCCGGGGAACAGGCGCTTGGCTGCGTTGTCCGTGCCATGCACGGTGGCGCGCAGTTCCCATGCCGGGGTCAGCGAGGCGATGGCACTGAGCTGCCCATGCAGGTAGTCCGGGCCCTGGGCGGTGGCCAGCCAGTACTGGCCCACCGCTGCTTCCAGGCGGAGGCGTTCGTGCAACGGCACACGCACACCCAGCTGGGCATAGGTACCGCGATGGCCACCGGCCAACGCATCGTTGGAATGGGCGACCTGCAGCCAGGCGCGCTGCTTCCAGGTCACCGTGGTGTTGAGCTCGGTCCAGTCCAGCGCGCGGCCGGTGCCCGGGTACACGTAACGGGTCAGGTTGGCATCCAGGCTCCAGTCCGGTGCCAGTGCGCCGGACCAGCCCGTCACCAGGTCGAACTCGCTGCGCGCGCCATTGTCCGGCTTGAACGAAACGTTGGACCCCCACACGCTGGCGTACCAGCCCGCTGGGATCGAGACCTTCGCGCCGGCCTGCACCGCCGGGTCGCCGTCGCTCTGCGAGCTGCCGCGCCATACGTAGTCACTGGTCAACGCCGCACTGCCACTGACCTGCACCTGTGCCTGCGCGCTGCCGATCCCGAGCAGCCCTGCCAGGGCGGCCACCAGCGCCGCCATCATCCCCTTGCTGTTCACTGCACTGTGTTCCTCGTCGAAGGCGGTCACGCCGCCGGGAACGCAGTGTCGAGGCGAGGGCCGTAACGGATCGAGGGTGCTGCCGGGCCCGTGGCGCAAATTCGGCGTAAATCCCGTGGACTGCGGCCAATGCCAGCAGCGCGGTATCATGGCGCCCTGTTTCCAGGAACCAACCGCGTGGACGCCATCCTGACTCCGGTATCGATCGGCGAGCTGATCGACAAGATCACCATTCTCGAGATCAAGGCCGAGCGCATCGACGATGCCGCCAAGCTGGCCAACGTCCGCACCGAGCTGGACGGCCTGCTGCCGTTGCTGCAGCAGCTGCTGCACGCACAACCGGCACTGGCCGCGCTGAAGCAGCAGCTGAAGGTGATCAACGAGCGCATGTGGGACATCCAGGACCAGCTGCGCGACAAGGAAGCGGCCCAGGTGTTCGACGATGCCTTCATCCAGCTGGCACGCGGTGTCTATGGCACCAATGGCGAGCGCGTGCAGGTGAAGAACGAGATCAACCGCGTGGCCGGTTCGGCCCTGGTCGAAGAAAAGCAGTACCAGGGCGAGTAACCCCGCCTCAATCAGCGTCGATCAGATGGCGGAAGCGGAACAGCTCGCCATCGTTGCGGATGCCCAGCTTGCGGTAGGCCGCTCGTTTCTGCGTGCTGATGGTGCTGGCCGCACGCCCGCTGCGGCGTGCCATCTCGCCGGTGCTGCAGCCACGCAGCACCCACTGCAGGACAGCGCGCTCGCGCGTACTCAACCGTGGTGAACGCATGGACTGCTGGCGCTGCCGGCGGGACTGGTTCAACTGTGCACGCAGCTCCGGCGGCACGAAGCGCCCGCCGCGGGCAACCACGCTCACCGCGCGCAGCAGCATCTGCGGCGCGCAGGCCTTGGACAGGAATCCGCGCGCACCGGCCTGCAGGGCCAAGGACACGACACCCGCGTTGCAGTGTGCGGACAGCACCAGGATCGGCACTGCCGGCCAATGTCGTGATACGTGCCGCAGCAGTTCCAGGCCTTCCCCGCTGTCACCGATCGGCAAGGCGTCAACCAGCAGCAGATCGATCGCAGCTGCCTGCTGCTGCAGGCGCTGCAGCAGGTCACCGCTGCGGCCATAGCTTCCATCGACCTGCAGGCCCGTCTGCCGGGCCAGCAGTTCCTGCACGCCATGCCGCAACAGTGGATGCGGATCCAGCAGCAACAAGCGGCAGGGAGAATCGCGGGGCGAGGGAAACGGGGGCATCGTTGCATTCCTGCAGGACAGGCCACTCACCCTAGGGCGCAGCCGACGCCTGCGGAATCCAATTCGTTGCAATGCCGCCCGTCCACCTCAACACGGTCAGGTAGCGTTTGCCCAGCCGGAAACGCAACAGGCCCGGCATGGGCCGGGCCTGTCGAGGCATCTTCAGCGCGCAGGCGCGCCGAGGAAGCAATTACCAGCTGAAGCGCGGGCCGACGGTGTATTCCTTGTCGCCGTGGCGGTTCATCTTCAGCTCGCCGTTCAGGCCCCAGTTCTGGTTCAGCTTGACCTGACCACCCAGGCGGCCGTACCACTGGCCGTCGATGTCGACGCCGTGCTTCTTGGCGTAGTCTTCGTAGCCGACCATGCCGTAGACCTCGGCGTGGGCACCGAAGGCGGTACGGATACCGGCTTCAGCGCTGTAGCCGTTGAAGTCCAGGCCGTGCTTGCGATCGAACTTCTGGTAGGCAACGCGGGCAACGAAGTCGGTCGACGGAGCGATTTCGACGTTGTAGCCGGCACCGACCTTCCACTGGTCAACCTTGATGTTGGTGTGGTCGACTTCCTGACGGCTGTATTCACCGAACGCGTGGAAGTTCGGCAGGAAGCCGTAGGAACCCTTGACGCCCCAGCCGTCAGCCTTGATGCCATCGACGTCGGTCTTGGCGTAGTCGGCCTCAGCGTAGTTGTACGACAGGTTCTCAGCAGCCGAAGCGGTGAACGGCAGGGCAGCGGCCAGGGCCAGAGCAATCAGCGAATTCTTCATGGGGGTACACCTTTACTTTCTTATGGTGTGCAGCAGCGCCAGGGCGCCATCGCATCGGGAATGTAAATTCTCCGTTATTCGCCACAACGCTCCCTGAAAACAGTGGTCTTCGCATTGCTGAATTTTTGGGCTTGATTCAGGCTCCGTCTGGCATACGCGCGCGGCGCGCGTGCATCTGTAATCCTTCGACGATTGCAACAGGAGGTTGCCTTGCTCGTTTCCGATCCGCTGCGGACGTGTGTCCGCGCCGCTGTCTTTGCCTGCATTGCCCTCTTGTCGCCACACACTGCACGTGCGCTGCAGGCGACCGACTACCAGCGCGCCGAACGCGTGCATGACAGTCATCTGCGCGGTGCGCTGCGCAATGCTTCGGTCCTGCCCCACTGGCTGGCCGATGGACGATTCTGGTATGAGCGCGAAGACACTCAGGGCCGGCGCCAGGCGGTACTGGTCGATCCCGTCCAGGCGACACGCCAGACCCTGTTCGAACCCACTGCGCTGGACGCTGCGGTTGCGCCGCTCGGTGCCAGCGGGCCACGCCTGCGCCTGGCCAGCGTGCAGCAGGCGGACGATGGCCTGCGCCTGCGGTTCAGCGGAGAAGTGCCCGTCGATTGCCAATGGCCGCGCTGGCAATGCGCACGTTCGCCGGATGCGCGGCCGCCGGCCGATGCACTGCCTTCGCCCGTCGGCGATGCGTGGCTGCAGGTGCGCGACAACAACCTGTGGCTGCAGTCGCCTGGCACGGCGCCACGGGCACTGACCCACGGCGGAGAAGCCGGTAATGGCTATGGCGTGCTGCCGGACTTCGCCCTGCGCGGTATTCCACGCCGTCAGGGCCGGATGCCGGTGCGGCCGTTCGCGGTTGGCTGGTCTGCGGACGGGCGCTACGTGGCCGGCATCCGCTACGACGAACGCGCGCTGCAGGACTACCCCTATCTGGAAAGCAGCCCGACCCACAGCGCGCGGCCGCGCGTGCATACCGTGAAGCTGGGGGTGCTGGGCGATGCACAGCAGGTGCGCGACACCCTGTTTGTGGTGGATACCCGCAGCGGCAGGCAGCATGACATCGCGCTGCCCGAGGGCTGGAACACGCTCAGTGAGGCCGGCATCCTGGGTTGGGACGGCGATCGGTTGTATGCCGTGATCGCGCACTTCGGCACGCCGCGCAGGCTGCGCCTGGTGGAGATCGATGGCAACAGCGGTGCATTGCGCACGGTTCTGGAAGAAGCCAGCGACACTCGCCTGCAGCTCAACGTGTATTCCTACAACCGGCCAGCGGTGGCCATCCTGCCCGGGCAGGACACCGCCGTGTGGTTCTCGCAGCGCGATGGTTGGGGCCATCTGTACCGGGTGCGCCTGTCCGACGGCAAAGTGCTGCGCCAGCTCACCCGCGGCCACTGGGCGGTGCGCGACCTGCTGGGTGTGGACGCTGCCGGTGGCTGGGCGTACTTCAGCGCCGGCGGCGTCGACGGTGGCGACCCCTACGTACGCGGCCTGTACCGTGTATCGCTGCAGGGTGGACCGGTCCAGCGCCTGGCCGCCGATGGCAACGACCATCTGGCCGATGCCGGCAGCGGCGCGTTGTTCGGCGGGCGCGCCCCCCAGGCGCTGTCGCCTGGCGGTGGCTATCTGGTGGATACCGTTTCCCGTCTCGACCAGCCACCACGCACCGTGCTGCGGGCCAGCGATGACGGTCGCGAGCTGCTGTTGCTGGAAGCGGCGGACAACCGGGCAGTGCTTGCTGCGGGGTGGCGCCCACCGCAGCGCGAACGTCTGCTGGCCGCCGACGGGCGCACGCCGATCTTCGCCACCGTCTACCTGCCCCGCGACTATCGCGATGACGGCAGCTTCCCGGTGATCGATGCGATGTACGGCGGCGCCTTCATCAGCAATGCCCCGGTGACCTACGCCGAAGCGGTGTCCGCGCTGAATCCGGTGTCACGCGCCAGCCTGGCCGAGCTTGGCTTCGTGGTGGTCAGCATCGATGCGCGCGGCACCGGCGGCCGCGACAAGGCCTTCCATGACAGCAGCTTCCTGCACGGCGCCGATGTGCAGCTGGATGACCACGTGGCCGCGCTGCGCCAGCTGGGCGAACGCTACCCGGGCATCGACCTGCAGCGGGTCGGCATCTACGGGCATTCGTTCGGCGGTTACAGCGCGGCGCGGGCATTGCTGCGCTACCCGGCGTTCTACAAGGTGGGCGTGGCCTCGGCCGGCAGTCACAATTTCCAGGGCATGTACGGCGGCGCCCTGCACGGCATGGACCGGCTGTTCGGTGGCGTGCTGCCAGCCACGGCCATGACCGATGGCGTGCCGGCGCCCTTTGCCGGGCTCGACAACGCAGCGCTGGCCGGCAACCTGCGCGGGCATCTGATGCTGGTCTATGGCGAGCTGGACGAAAACGCACCGCCGGCGCTGACCCTGCAGCTGGCCGCCGCCTTGAACAAGGCCCAGCGCCGCTACGACCTGCTGTACCTGGCCCGGCAGGACCACGAGCTGTTCCGCAACGACGCCACCTACACGCACCGCATGTGGGACTACTTCGTGCGCCACCTGGCCGGCCAGCAGCCACCGGATACGGTGCTGGCACCACTGCCCGGTGGCCCGGGCTGAACGGGCGGCCAGAGGATGTCGATCCCCGACGCTCTGGTTCGTCGTGTACTTGAAGGCCGTGCATGCGGCACGGTCCATCCGGAGGCAGGCAATGAGCTACATCGATGGTTTCGTCCTGGCGGTGCCCACCGCCAACAAAGAGAAGTTCCTCGCCCATGCACGCACAGGGGATCCCGTTTTCATCGAGTACGGCGCGCTGCGCGTGGTCGAGTGCTGGGGTGACGACGTGCCGCACGGCAAGACCACCGACTTTTTCGGCGCGGTGAAAGCCACGCCGGACGAGACGGTGGTGTTTTCCTGGATCGAATGGCCGGACAAGCCGACCCGCGACGCCGGCATGAAGAAGATGATGGAAGACCCAAGGTTTGATCCGGCGACGAATCCGATGCCGTTCGACGGCGCGCGGATGATCTACGGTGGCTTCGTGCCGATCTACGAACTGACCCGCTGAACCGGGCGGACGTGCTCAGCGCGCGTCCGTTTCATCGCTGGCGGAGGCATGGCCGGCGCCCAGTGCGGCGCCGGCGCCGAGGCCCACACCGCCCATGCCGGCCCCCATTCCGCCACCGCCGCCACCGCCGCCTCCACCCGCACGACCGCCCTTGGCATCGCCGTCGTTGCGGCCCTTGCCACTGGCACCGCCCGGCCGGGTCGGCCCCTGCGGCGGTATCTGCAGGTCGGCCGGAATCGGCGCCAGGTCCAGCGCTTCGCGCACGAAGTCGCGCAGCGAGACCACAAGTTCGTGGGTATGCACCGGTCGCCCCTGTGCAAGATCGTTGGCAGCGCGCGCAGCCAACCGCACCTGTTCGTCGGTGCCCAGCAGCAGGATGTCCGACAGCGCCGCTTCAACGGCATCGCGGATGCGGCGCGCGCGATCCGAGCGGGGTTCGGCGATGCCTTCGGCATCTTCGCGCTGGCGCAGGTCGCGGCGATGGCTGGGATCCACGCCCAGTTCGCCGGTGAACGAACCGCCCAGGGTCTTGTAGGCCGCCATCAGCGTGCGCAGCCGTTCGTTGATCTGCCGGTTCTCGCGCTCGCGGCGCTGTTGCAGGGTCTGCATCACCAGCAGGCGGATGCCCACGCCCAGCAGGGTGATCAGGACCAGGCCGGCCAAGGTGGACAGCACGCCCTGCCAGGAACTGAAGTCGATACCGCGCATGCCCGGGGCTCCAGCGGAAAGAACCTGCATCTTGCCCCGGACAGTGTCCCGGAAACGCGAAAGGCCCCACCACCCGGTGGGTGGCAGGGCCTTTGGTCACGGCGCGATTACTTGCGCTTGGCGGTCTTGCGCACGGCCTTCTTGGCCGGAGCCTTCTTGGCGGCGACCTTCTTCAGCGGGGCAGCCTTCTTGGCAACCGTCTTGCGGGTAGCGGCAACCTTCTTGCCAACTGCCTTCTTGGCAACGGCGGTCTTCTTGCCGACAACCTTCCTGGCAGCAGCGGTCTTCTTGCCGACGGCCTTCTTGGCGACGGCAGCCTTCTTGCCGACAACCTTCTTGGCCGCGGCGGTCTTCTTGGTGGCGACCTTCCTGGTGGCGGCAACCTTCTTGCCGACAACCTTCTTCGCAGCCACGGCCTTCTTGCCAGCAACCTTCTTGGCGGCGACGGTCTTCTTGGCCACAGCCTTCTTGGCGGTGGCGACCTTCTTGCCGACCACCTTCTTGGCGGCCGCGGTCTTCTTGGCAACGGTCTTCTTGGCGACGGCGGCCTTCTTGGTGGCAGCCTTCTTCACGGTGGCGACCTTCTTGCCGGCAGCCTTGGTGGCGGCCTTGGTGGTCTTCTTGGCAGCGGCGGCCTTCTTGGTCACAGCCTTGCCTGCAGCGGCCTTCTTCTTGGCCACTTCCTTCTTCAGGGCAGCGGCTTCGGCCTTGGCGTTCTTCTTGGCCGCTTCCAGCTTCTTCTTGGCGTTGGCAACAGTCTTGCCGACCGACTTGGCAGCCTTTTCGGCCTTCTTGGCAACGGTCTTCTCGACCTTGGCCACGGCCTTCTTGGCCTTGGCAACGCGGGTACCGGCAGCCTTGGTGGCGCGCTTGACGGTCTTCTTGACCGACTTCACTGCGTCTTCGGCAGCGTGGGCGATGGTCTCGCCAACGTTGGTGGCGGTTTCTTTGACGTTCTCGACAGCGTCGGTCACGACCGACACACCATTACCGTTGCTCATGTTGCCCTCCTGGGGGCCTTAAGTATCAAAACGGGGCGATGCTATACCGACATTGACGATCGTGGAACGGGGCATGCGCCACCAATCGCATCTGCTGCGACGGCGATGGTGTAGTCGACCATCCCTGCAGGCACACCGTGTTTACAGGAAACCCCTTTTTTTCAGTGCTGCGCCGCATGATCCGCGTCGTGACAGGCATTGGTTGTGTGCTCCCGCCCGGATGCCTCGGAAGGCATGCAATATGGCGCGTCGCGGCACCGGGATGCGCAGAACTGCGCAAGTATCGTCCTGTATCCGCGCGACCTGCGGCTGACGTCCGCGCACTGCCGGGCGCCGCCTCCGCTGTCATCACCGGCCCAGCGCCGGTCGTCGCGATCCGCGTTCCCGGCGCGCGGTTTTCATGGCGCATTTATCCAGATCGCGACACACTCATTCAGCTTGTTTTACCGTAGAGCCGAACCGCCCCCATTCCCGCCAGCGAACCGACTCCCATGCGACCGCTACCTACCCTGCTCACGCTCGCAATCGCCGCCGCCTTCGGTGGCTTCGTTGCCACCGGCATCAACGCCCACCTGGACAACCGTGCCGATGCCGCTCCGCTTCCAGCGGTGGTGCCGACCATGGCGGCACTGCCAGCCGCAGTGGCCGGGCAGCAGGTTCCGTCACTGGCACCGATGCTGGAGAAGGCGATGCCGGCCGTGGTCAGCGTCAACACCAAGCAGGTGGTGCGCGTACGCAATCCCTTCTTCAACGACCCGTTCTTCCGCCGCCTGTTCCCGGACATCCCGCAGGAACGCATCAACGAATCGCTGGGCTCGGGCGTGATCATCGACGCCAGGGAGGGCCTGGTGCTGACCAACCACCATGTCATCGACAACGCCGATGACGTACAGGTGACACTGGCCGACGGGCGCACGGTCAAGGCCGAATTCCTCGGCTCGGACCGCGATACCGACATCGCGCTGATCCGTATTCCGGCGCAGAACCTGACCGACATCAAGCTCGGCAACAGCGACCAGCTGCGGGTGGGCGACTTCGTGGTGGCCATCGGCAATCCGTTCGGCTTCAGCCAGACGGTCACTTCGGGCATCGTCTCGGCGGTGGGCCGCAGCGGCATCCGCGGGCTGGGCTACCAGAACTTCATCCAGACCGACGCGTCGATCAACCCGGGCAACTCGGGTGGCGCGCTGGTCGACCTGCAGGGCCAGCTGGTCGGCATCAACACTGCCAGCTTCAACCCGCAGGGCAGCATGGCCGGCAACATCGGCCTGGGCCTGGCGATTCCCTCGAACCTGGCGCGCAGCGTGGTCGACCAGCTGGTCAAGCACGGCGTGGTGGTGCGCGGCACGCTGGGCGTGGAAAGCCAGAACCTGACCGCGCAGATCGCGCAGGGCCTGGGCCTGGGCGAAACCCGCGGTGCGCTGATCACCCGCGTGCTGGCCGGTTCGGCGGCGGCCGCCGCCGGCCTGAAGCCGGGCGACGTGGTGGTGTCGGCCAATGGCCAGCGCGTGGACAGCGCCGAAGCCCTGCACAACGTGGAAGGCCTGGCGGCGGTCGGCAGCCCGATGACGCTGGACGTACGCCGCGAAGGCAAGCCGCTGCAGATCAAGGCGACGCTGAAGGAACAGGCACGCGCGGTCACCGGCGACAGCCTGGACCCGCGCCTGGGCGGGGCCACCTTCGTCGACCTGCCCGAGTCGCTGCGCCAGTCAGGCGCCAGCGGCGTGCTGGTCAGCGAGGTCAAGCGCGGCAGCCGCGCCGCCAGCAACGGCCTGCAGCAGGGCGACATCATCACCGATGCCACCGTCGGTGAATTCGCCGACCTGGCCAGCTGGCGCGCCAACTTCCAGCAGCGCCCGCCGACGCTGGTGCTGCGCGTGCTGCGCAACAATGGCCAGCAGCAGGGCCAGCTCGTGATGCGCTGATCGCCCTGCCGTAACACCCCCTATACCCCGGCAATGCTATTGCTGTCAGTCCAGGTCGGCACCGCCGACTCCCGTTCCCCCATCGCAACAGGAGTGATTCGATGAGCCCCACCAATACCGAGAACCTGAAGGAACACCTGGGTGAAGCCGGTTCCCACCTGAAGCAGGCCGCTACGGCCGCCGGCGGTGCGATCAAGGGTGCAACCGGTGCAGCGACCGACGAGCTTCGCATCGGCAAGGCCAACGTCAAGGCTGAATTGTCCGACAGTGCACTGTCCGGCCTGGCCGCCGCCGAGTTCGGCGGTGCCGCCGCCAAGGAACAGGTCGATGCGCTGATGGACAAGGGCAAGGACCTGATCGACAGCGCCGCCGAACTGATCCGCGAACGTCCGCTGGCCTCGTTCGGCGTTGCCTTCGCAGCCGGCTGGATCATCGCCAAGCTGGCCCGCGGCAGCAGCGACAAGTAAGCCGCAGCGTGAGCGAAGACAACACGCAAGCGCCTGATCCGGCGGCCACCCCGCCGCTGGATGAGAGCATCCGCCAGGTCGGCGCGGCCGGTCGTGCCGCTGCCGATTCGGCCAAGCACACGCTGCGTTCACTGCGCCGGCTGGCCTCGGCCGACTTCGCGCTGGCGCGCAGCGCATTCGGTCGTGCGCTGGCCTGGGCCGGCGTGGCGATCGTGTTTGGTGCATCGGCGTGGCTGCTGATGGCCGCCACCCTCATCGCGCTGCTGCAGAGCTGGGGCCTGAGTTGGCTGCAGGCCCTGCTGATCACCTCGCTGCTGAGCCTGGCCGTCACCGGCTATGCGATCTGGCGGGTGTCCTACTTCTTCCACCACACCGGCATGCACGCCACCCGGCGTCAGCTGTCACGCCTGGGCCTGTTTGACGAACCCAGCGAAGACGACCCTGATGCCGGCGTGCAGCTGCCCGAGGGCAAGCCATGAAGTTCGGCGCGCTGCAGCGGCGGGTAAAGCGCTGCGAACAAGTGGTGACCGTGCGTCTGGGCGAGACACAGGACCACTGGTCCACCCTCGGCCAGGTATGGCGACAGGGCTGGTCGCCGTTGCGCATCGTGGTGGTCGGCCTGGCCGGTGGCTTCATCGCCGGCAAGCTGGAGGTGCCGGGCAAGGTCAACGGTGCCCGCTGGCTGCAGATGGTCGGTTCGGTCTCGAACCTGTTCGCCAGTGCGCAGGCGGCGTTCGCCACGGCGATGGCGGCGCAGGCCGCGGCCACCGCCGACGATGCGGCCGAAGAAGCCGACGATGCCAGCGAGCAGGCACAGGCAGCGGCCTCCGCTGCCGGAGCACGGCCGGCACCGGCGCCACGCTCCGTGCCGGAGCCAGAACCGGACCTGCGCGGACCGCGTCCGGCCGAAGCGGCCACCGAGCTGTCCGAACGTTGATCCATGGAATCCGCCGCGCCGATCGCGGCCGGCGGATAATGCGCTCCCCTTTCCGGTTGATGCGTCGATGAGCGAGTCCCTCCTGTCCCCGCCACCGGCCGGCCCCGACGAGCCGGAGGCAGCGCTGCCACCACCGTCGCGCCCGCGCGGGCCGATGTCGCTGGTGGTGCTGGCGACCCTGGCGGTGGGCTACACGCTGTGGGCCGCGCAGGACATCATCCTGCCGGTGCTGCTGGCGATGTTCTTCGCCCTGGTCGGCAACCCGATCCTGCGCCTGCTGCAGAAGCTGTGGATTCCGCGCGCGCTGGGCGCACTGTTGATCCTCGGCGCCGGCCTGGGCGTGACCGGTTCGCTCGCCGTGCAGCTGATCGGCCCGGCGATGGAATGGGCGCAGGAAGCCCCACAGCAGCTGCGCAAGGTCGCCCGCCAGGTGCAGGACCTGACCAAGCCGGTGCAGCAGGCCAACCAGGCGGCGGAAAACTTCGCCCGTGTGGCCGGTGGTGACAGCAACCACAAGGTGCAGGTGATCCGTACCCAGCTGGACGACCCGTACCGCATGCTGACCCGTGCACCGCGGCTGGCTGCCTCGGTGTTGGCCGTGGTGCTGCTGACGCTGTTCTTCATGATCTACGGGCAGAGCCTGCAGCGCGCGGCGATCGCCCTGTTCCCCAACCGCCAGCAGCAGCGCTTCACTACGGACATCCTGCGTTCGATCGAACGCGAGGTCTCGCGTTACGTGCTGACCATCAGCGTGATCAACACTCTGGTCGGGCTGGTGTTCGCCGGCGTGCTGATGCTGCTCGGTATCGGCCTGCAGGAAGCGCTGCTGTGGGGCACGGTGGCCGCGCTGCTGAATTTTGCGCCGTATGTGGGTCCGTTGATCGGCGTGGCGCTGATGCTGTTGATGGGCTTCGTCGAGTTCCGCGACCCGCTGCAGGCCCTGCTGCCAGCGGCCGCCTACCTGGGCCTGCACACACTGGAAGGGCAGATGGTGACCCCGATCGTGCTGGGCCGTCGGATGAAGCTGTCGCCGCTGGTGCTGATCCTGGCGCTGATGGTGTTCGGCTGGGCCTGGGGCATGATCGGGCTGCTGCTGGCGGTGCCGCTGCTGGTGTGCATCAAGCTGGTGCTGGCACGCCTGGACGGCATGCAGGGCTGGGCACGCCTGCTGGAGTGACGGCATCAACAACGGATGGACGCAGGTGGCGGAACCAGAAACAGGGACGAAGTGGCAGACTATGGCGCCCTACCCGGATGGATCCGCTCGGATGAACTCTCTCGCCACGCGTTGCCTTGCCTTGGCCTGCATTGCCGCTCCCGCGTTCGCCGCGACACCGCCGACTGCCGATCAGGCGCGCACTCAGCTTGCTGAGGCGGTTACCTGCAAGCGGCACCTCACGCCCATACAGTTCGACGCCATGGCCCGGATGCTGACACCGGCCCCGGCAAGGGTGCAGGACGGCGAATCCAGCGGCGAGTTCCGGCTGACCACGCCCTTGATGGTGCTGGGCCAGCCCGTGAACCGGCTGCAGTCCTATGACGGCGACAGCGGCGAGGATGGCATCGACAGTTTCACCGCGTACTTCAGCTCGGCCAGTGTGGAACAGGTCGCGGCACTGGCGAAGATGTCCGACCCGGTAGCAGGCACCTACCCGAAGGAAGTTGGGCGGCACAACCTGGACGTGCAGCAGTTCGACGGCCAGACCACCATCGCCTGCTCGTACAACCTGCGCTGACCCGGCCCAGCCACAGTGCCCACCCGCCCGCCGCGTCGCATGAAAGCCCGTGCTGGCAGGGGTAGAATGGCGGGGTGAATTTCCCCGTCCAAGCCATCACCCTCGACCTTGACGACACGCTGTGGCCGTTCGCTCCGATCGGCGCCCGCATCGAACAGGTCCTGCACGCCTGGATGTGCGAACACAGCCCCGCTACCGCCGCGATGTATCCGGTGGAGGCGATGCGCGAACTGCGCGAGCGGCTGTACCACGCCCATCCGCACCTCCACCACGACCTGAGTGCGCTGCGCCGGCTGACCCTGCACGAAGCACTGCACACCAGCGGTGCCAGCCTCGATCTGCTGGAGCCAGCGTATGAAGTGTTCTACGCCGCGCGCAACCAGGTGGAGTGCTATCCCGATGCGATCGACGCGCTGGCGCGCATTGCCGCACGGGTACCGGTGGCGGCGCTGAGCAACGGCAACGCCGACCTGGAGCGGATCGGCCTGGCCCATCATTTCGCCTTCCAGCTGGGTTCGCGCGAACACGGCGCGGCCAAGCCCGAAGCCAGCATCTTCCATGCCGCGTGCACCCGCCTGGGTGTGGCACCGGCACAGGTGCTGCACGTCGGCGACCATGCCGACATGGACGTGGCCGGGGCGATTGCCGCCGGCCTGCGCGGCTGCTGGATCAACCGCGACGCCGCCACCTGGACCCATCCGCAGCTGCAGCCGGACCTGCAGTTCGACACCCTTACCGGCCTGGCCGACTGGTTGGATGCCAACCTCGACGCCGCCGCACCCCGGAGTACCTGACGCATGAGCGAGATCACTGGTTTCACCGCCGACACCGCTGCGGCGCTGCCGTTGTACGTGCTGGACCGCGAGCAGTTCGCCGCCTGGAAGGACAGCCAGCCGGCTGCCACGCAGGCGTGGCTGGCATCGCAGGGCTTCAACGCCGGCGCCCACAGCGTGGCACTGCTGCCGGGCGCCGATGGCCTGGCCGGTGCCGTGATGGGCGTGGGTGATCGTGCCGATGCCTACAGCTATGCGCATGCGCCGCACGCGCTGCCGGAAGGCAGCGTCTGGCAGCTGGCCAATGAACTGCCGGCCGCCGAACTGGCGCTGCTGCAGCTGGGCTGGGGCCTGGGCAGCTACCGCTTTGACCGCTATCGCAAGCGCAACCGCGCACCGGCGCAGCTGGTGGCCTCGCCGACCGGCGAAGTGGCCGACCTGATCGCCGCCAGCCTGCGCGTGCGCGACTGGGTCAACACCCCGACCGAAGACATGGGCCCGCAGCAGCTGGAAGACGCCGCGCGCGCGCTGGCCCATGCACATGGTGCGCAGGTCGAGGCGATTACCGGCGACGAACTGCTGAAGCAGAATTTCCCGGCCATCCACGCCGTGGGCCGCGCTTCGCACCGTGCGCCGCGCCTGGTCGTGCTGCGCTGGGGCAGGGAAACCGACCCGGCACTGGTGCTGGTCGGCAAGGGCGTGTGCTTCGATACCGGCGGGCTGGACATCAAGCCGGCCGACGGCATGCGCAACATGAAGAAGGACATGGGCGGCGCCGCGCACGCACTGGCCCTGGCCGGCCTGGTGATGGCGCGCGGGCTGCCGGTGCGCCTGACCCTGCTGGTGCCGGCAGTGGAAAACGCGATCGGCCCCGATGCGTTCCGTCCGGGCGAGGTCATCGCCACCCGCAAGGGCCTGAGCGTGGAGATCGACAACACCGACGCCGAGGGCCGCGTGATCCTGTGCGACGCATTGACCTTCGCCGGTGAACAGAAACCGGACCTGGTGCTGGACTTCGCCACCCTCACCGGTGCCGCGCGCATCGCCCTGGGCCCGGACCTGCCGGCACTGTTCAGCAACGACGACACGGTGGCCCAGCAGTGGCTGCAGGCCGGTGACGCGACCCGCGACCCGGTCTGGCGCATGCCGCTGTGGCGCCCCTACCTGCGCTACCTGAGCAGCGGCATCGCCGACCTGGCCAACGCCGGTTCGCGCATGGCCGGCTCGGTTACCGCCGCGCTGTACCTGGAACGCTTCCTGGAAGACGGCCAGCGCTGGGCGCATCTGGACGTGTATGCCTGGAACGACGGCGAGCGCCCGGGCCGTCCGGCCGGTGGCGAAGCGCTGGCGCTGCGCTCGGCGTGGGCGATGCTGAAGCAGCGCTACAGCTGATCGGGTGGGTGCCGACCGTTGGTCGGCACGCCGTCCCCGGAAAATCTGACGAAAAATTGAATTTCGGCCCCGGCCGGGTTCTGCGAGGATGTGTGGGTCGACCACCCACACGCTCCGTGAAGGCAGGACTCCGACCATGTCGCTCTTCCGCTACACCCGCGCTGGCCAGACGCCGGGCGCGCCACGCAAGCATTCACCCCTGCTCTGGATCGCACTGATCGCACTCATTCTGGGTGCGGTCGCGCTGGCCTTCGCCTGGCTGGCCGGCTGGATTGGCGGCCGCCTGACCGCGCAGCGCTTCACCGACACCATCGAAGCCACCGGCCCGGCACATCCCGGGTTCCGCCGGGCGCACAGCAAGGGCATCTGCGTGAGCGGCTGGTTCGAACCCAGTGCACAGGCCCCTACCCTGTCCAGTGCACGGGTGTTCTCGCAGCGCCGCGTGCCGGTGATGGGCCGCCTGTCGATCGGCGGTGGTGATCCCTACGGTGCCGACAACACCGCGCGCGTACGCAGCCTGGCGGTGCAGATGGTCAGCGATGATGGCCAGGAATGGCGCATGGCGATGAACAGCTTCCCGTTCTTCGCCGTGCCCGATGCCGAGGCGTTCTACGAGCAGACGCGCGCCTCCATTCCCGACCCGACCACCGGCAAGCCCGACCCGCAGAAGATGGCCGCGGTGCTGGCGAAATACCCCAGCGCACAGGCGTTCCAGCAGTGGGCCAAGACGGCGCCGTGGACCAGCAGCTGGGCCGACACCACCTTCAACAGCGTCAACAGCTTCTGGTTCACCAACGCGCAGGGCCAGAAGCGTGCGGTGCGCTGGCGCTGGCAGCCGCAGGCGCCGGTGGTGGAGATGGATGCGGAAACGCGCAAGCAGGCCAGTGTCGATTTCCTCAGCCAGGAACTGCAGCAGCGCATGGCCAGCGGCCCGGTGCGCTGGAACCTGGTCGTCACCACCGCCGAGCCCGGTGATGCCATTGATGATCCCTCGGTGCCGTGGCCCGAGTCGCGTGATCAGGTGGTGGCCGGCGTACTCAGCCTGAACCGCATGCAGTCGCAGGAAAAAGGCGCGTGCGGCCAGATCAACTTCGATCCGCTGATCCTGCCCAGCGGCGTGCGCGGCAGTGACGATCCGATCCTGGCGGCCCGCTCGGCGGTGTATTCGCAATCCTTCAACCGCCGCGAGCGCGAGCGCGCCAGCGGCAACGTCGAGCAACCGAAGGAGGCCGCACGATGAGCACCGGCAACGGCCACTTCAACCTGCTGGCGCGGGTGCTGCACTGGTCCATGGCGCTGATGATCATCGCCATGCTGTTCATCGGCGTGACCATGGTCGCCTCGCTGCACATGCGGCCACTGCTGATCGACCTGCACCGACCACTGGGCATCGCGATCCTGCTGCTGGTGCTGCTGCGCCTGTACAACCGCCTGCGCCACCGCCCGCCGGCGCTGCCGGCCGACCTGCCGGTGTGGCAGGTGATGGCGGCCAAGGCCTCGCACTGGATGCTGTATGCGCTGATGCTGGCGATGCCGTTGATCGGCTGGGCGATGCTGTCGGCCGGCGGTTACCCGATCGTGCTGTTGGGCCTGCACCTGCCGCCGATCGTGCCGCACACCCCGGCGTTGTATGCCGCGCTGCGCAATGCGCACAGCTTGTTGGCGTATGTGTTGTTCGCCACGGTGCTGATGCACGTGGGTGCGGCGTTGTTCCACCTGTGGGTGCGGCGCGATGGCGTGTTCCAGGCGATGGCGCGCGGGAAGGATTGAGCGGATTCGCCGGGTGTTCCCGGCGGATTGTTTCCGCGACTGCGGAGGGGTGTCACTTTCTTTGCGCGCAAAGAAAGTAACCAAAGAAACGCTCCGCCGGCCGCGAGCCGGCGTGCTTCGCACGCCGGTGCCCTGCGCTCCTCGGTCCGTCGAGGGACGGCGCGGGAACTCGCTGCGCTCAGACACCCGCACCTCTTCGCCCTCGCCGGACCTCCGGTGCTCGGCTCGCTTGAAGGCGGACTGGAAGGTCAAGATCAAGAGCAACAGCATCCACGCATGGCGTGGATCTACTGGGTGCAGCTGTGGCTTTTGACGTTGGGTCCGCCTTCTAGCGAGCCGAGCATCGCAGGGGAATCAGGGGCGTAGAGGCGCCGGTGTTTGAGCGAAGCGAGTTCGGCGCCGTCCCCTGATTCCCCGAGAAGCGCAGGGCACCGGTGCGTAGCACCGGCTCGCGCTCTGGCGGCGTGTTTCTTTGGTTACTTTCTTTGCACGAGCAAAGAAAGTGACACCTCTCCGCAGGCGCGGTAACAATCCGCCGGGCAGCGCCCGGCGCTACCAGTGCGTCGGCGCACGCCCCTACAACCATCCCTTCTGCCGCGCCAGCCGGTACGCCTCGATCCGGTTGGCCACGCCCAGCTTGCCGATGCACTCGGACAGGTAATTGCGCACCGTGCCATGCGACAACCCCAGCTGCTCGGCAATCTCGCTGGCGGTACGGCCCTCGCCCGCCAGCCGCAGCACGCGGCGTTCGCGGTCGGTCAGCGGGTCGGCCTGCGACCACGCATCCAGTGCCAGCTGTGGGTCGATCGCGCGGATGCCCTGTTTCACCTTGCGCAGGGCATCAGCCAGGTTCTCGGCCGGTGCGTCCTTCAGCAGGTAGCCCAGCACGCCCGCTTCCAGCGCGCGGCGCAGGAAGCCGGCACGGGCGAAGGTGGTCACGATCACGACCTTGATCGGCAACTCGTGGCGGGCGATGCGCTGGGCCAGTTCCAGCCCGGACAGGCCGGGCATTTCGATGTCAGTGACCAGGATGTCCGGCTGCAGCTGCTGCAGCATGCGCCACGCCGCCTCGCCGTCAGCAGCGCTGCCCAGCACCTCGATGTCCGGCTCCAGGCCCAGCAGCGCCGACAATGCACCGCGCACCATCGCCTGGTCTTCGGCCAGCAGGATGCGGATCATGCGGCACCATCCTGCGCCAATGACGCTGGCGACAGCGGCGTGGTCGCGGCCACCAGTGGCACGCGCACGGTCACTACCGTGCCTTCTCCGCGCGACGACTGCAGTGACAACTGGCCGCCCAGCGCCATCGCCCGTTCGCGCATGCCACACAATCCGTTGCCCTCGGCCTGTACGCCACCGCGGCCGTCATCGCGTATCTGCATCACCAACTGTCGTTCCTCAAGCATGAAATCCACCTGCACCCGGGTCGCCTGTGCGTGACGCACGATGTTGGTCGCAGCCTCGCGCAGCACCAGCGCCAGCCCACGTTCCACGTCGACCGGCATCGGCGGCGGCGGTGTGTACTGCAGGTGTACCTGCTGGCATTCCAGCAGCAGGCGCGCCGAGGCCAGCTCGCCAGCCAGGTCGCTGGCGCGGATGCCGGTCACCGCACTGCGCACCTGGGCCAGCGCCTCGCGGGCGATCGCCTCGGCTTCGCCGATCTCCTGCCGCGCGCGCGCGCCATCACGGTCGTACAGCTTGCGCGCCAGCTCCAGCTTCAGCGTGATCAGAGACAGCGTGTGGCCCAGCAGGTCATGCAGATCGCGGCCGATACGCTCGCGCTCGGCGGTGGTGGCCAGCCGCCGCACCTCGTCCTGGGACAGTTGCAGGGCAACGTCCCGTTGATGGCTCAAGGCCTCCACGTTCACCACCAGGCCGACGATGAACGACACGGCCGGCATCCACACCATGGCTTGCCACGGATAACCGACGTAGAGCGCAGCGCCGCAGAACAACAGGTTCAGGCCGGTGAGCTGCAACAGGTACACCCACCAGCCGCCACGGCTGCTCATGCGGATCATCACGCAACCGAACACGAAGTAGCTCAGTCCCGACGGATACCACGGCAGCAGCACCAGGGCCATCAGGATCATGCCCAGCGCATAGCGCCATGCGTGATGCCGTGGCGCCAGCATCACCTTCGCATAGAGCAGCAGGAACAGCGGATAGCTGGCCACGGTCAGCAGCAGCCAGCGCACCGTGAAGCCATTGCTGAGCACCGGGGTGAGGAAGATCCAGACCGACCACAGCAGGTGGATCGCACCGCTCCAGGGCGACTTGCCACGCCGCAGCAGGTCGGCCACCGCCGAGTCCGGCGCGGGGCGCAGCAGGGACGCAAGCCAGCTCGACGACACGGAAGAATCCAGGCGGGAATGATCGCTGCCGATCATGCCAGTTCAGCCGATCCGGCGCAGGCGGCGGCGCGCCAGCAGCAGCGCCACCACCGTGACCGCCAGCAGCACCAGCAGGTGGCCAGCCATGCTGCCCACCGACGGCAGCCCGACCACCGGCAGCGCCAGCTGCGCCAGATGCCAGGTTGGCCACAGCGGTGCCATCATCGAGAACACCTTGGGCAGCGCCGACAACGGCAGCCACAGGCCCGACAGCAGGGCCAGCGGCAGGTAGACCAGGTTGACCATCGCCGGCGCCGCGCTGGCACTGACATGACTGCCGATCAGCAGGCCGATCGCCCCCAGCGGCAGCGCTGCCAGGCCCGCCACCGCCAGCAGCTGCAGCATCTGCACTGCCTGCAGCTGCACGCCACCCAGCGCGCACGCCACCCCGATCAACAGGGCGGCTACCAGCAACGCGAACATCACGGCCATCGCCAGTCGCGCCAGCAACGGTGCCGCCGCCGGCATCGGCAGCGCTCGCTTGAGGGTCAGCAGGCCGCCTTCACGGTCCAGCGCCAGCTGCACGCCGAAGCCGAACAGGGCCGGGGCCATCGCACCGAACACGCAGTAGGTGGCCAGCAGGTAGAGCGGTGCATGGCCGCGGCCCAACAGCACGCCGAACAACAGGTAGAACAGCACCGGGAACAGCAGCGAAGGCACCGCGAAGGCGGGTGTACGCCAGGCGCGGCGCAGCTCCGCCACCAGTTCAGCGCCGTACGGGCGCAAGGCCTGGCGCCAGGCTGATACCGGCGCGGGTGTAGTGCCGGTACGGGTCATCGTGTTCATGCGGCCTCCCGGGTCATGTCGAGGAAAGCGTCGGCCAGTGCCGCGCCCTGTACTTCCAGCTCACGCAGCTGTGCATCGGCGGCCAGCAGGCGCGCCACCACCGGCTCGGCCGGGCTCGCCAGCAGCTGCAGATGCTCGCCGTCACGCTGCACCTGCTGCACACCCGGCCATTGCTGTACGTCTTCAACAGTCAGCACGCTGCGGCAGCGGATGCGGCGCGGCCGATCGGCCAGGCGCAGCTCGCTCAACGGTGCATCGGCCAGCACCCTGCCCTGCTCCAGGACCAGCACCTGCCGCGCCAGCGCTTCGGCCTCTTCCAGATAGTGGGTGGTCAGCAGCACGCCGCAGCCTTCGGCCACCAGCTGCCGGATCGCCTGCCACATCGCCTGCCGCGCCTGGATGTCCAGGCCGGTGGTGGGCTCGTCCAGGAACAGCACGCGCGGGCGGCCACACAGCGCGATGGCGAACTGCACCGCGCGCTGCTGGCCACCGGACAGCTGACCGTAGCGACGGCCTGCCAGTGCCTGCAGGCCTGCGCGCTGCAGCACCTCCTGCAGCGGCATCGGGTCCGGATAGCAGGCGCTGGCCTGCGCCACCAGTTCGTCCACCTGCAGCATCGGCGGCAGGCTGGTGCTCTGCAGCATCACGCCCAGGCCGAGGCGGCTGCTGCGCTGCTGCGGGTCGCCACCGAGCAGCTCGACCTGGCCGGCACCGGCGCGGCGCAGGCCCAACAGCACGCTGATCGCGGTACTCTTGCCGGCACCGTTGCGGCCCAGCAATGCCAGCACCTGGCCAGCGCGGACCTGCAGGTCGATGCCCTGCAGGGCGGTATGGTCGCGGTAGCGCACCTGCACCTGCTGCAGGCGGGCCAGCGACGGGGCGATCGGATCCATGGGCGGTACCGGTAGCGGGGACGTTGCCATCCTGTGCCGCCGTGGTCACATTTCGCAGTTGCCGCCGTCAGTGTCATCGGATGACAGCTGTCACTGCCGTCATCGCTGTGCCTGCCTTCATGCTGTACCGCACGCTCCACCGCCGGAACCGCCGCCGTCCGCGCTTCCGGCCACACCCGCCCGAACGCCTGTGATGGAACGAATGAACGCTTCTGCCGAGCTGTTGAAGGAACTCCGTATCGACCGCAAGTCGCCGCCGCCCGCCTCCGGTGGTGGCAGCAATGGCGGTAGCCGTCGTTGGCTGTGGATCGCGATCATCGTGGTCGTGCTGCTGATCGCCGCTGCCGTGGCCTTCCTGTTCGGCCGCGCGCCGGCCGTGGAAGTGGAAACCGCGCCCGCAGTGGCCATCCAGCAGGGCAGCGCCAGCAGTTCGGTGCTCGATGCCAGTGGCTACGTGGTCGCCCGGCGCATGGCCACGGTCTCGGCCAAGATCACCGGCAAGGTGCGCGAGGTGATGATCGAGGAAGGCATGCGGGTCGAAGCCGGCCAGGTGATGGCCACCTTGGATCCGATCGATGCCGATGCGCAGCGCAGCCTGTATGCCTCGCAGTTGCAGGCCGCGCGCAGCCAGGTGGCCGGGCTGGAGGCACAGCAGAAGCAGGCCGCCGCCGAAGCCAGCCGCCTGCAGGCGCTGGTCGGCCAGCAACTGGTGTCACGTTCGCAGTACGACCAGGCCGTGGCCCAGCGTGACAGCCTGCGTGCGCAGCTGGAAACGGCCCAGCGCAACGTCAAGGTCGCCAACGACCAGCTGGCCATTGCCGATCTGGGCGTGGACAACAACATCGTGCGCGCGCCGTTCTCCGGCGTGGTCACCGCCAAGGCCGCGCAGCCGGGCGAAATCGTTTCGCCGCTGTCGGCGGGCGGTGGTTTCACCCGTACCGGCATCGGCACCATCGTCGACATGGACTCGCTGGAGATCGAAGTCGAGGTCGGCGAGGCCTTCATCGGCCGCGTGCAACCGAAGATGCCGGTGGAAGCCACGCTCAACGCTTATCCGGAGTGGAAGATTCCGGGCGAGGTCATCGCCATCATCCCCACTGCCGACCGCGGCAAGGCCACGGTGAAGGTGCGCGTGGCGCTGAAGGTGAAGGACCCGCGCATCGTGCCGGAGATGGGCGTGCGGGTCAGCTTCCTGGAGCAGGCGCAGCCGCAGGCGGCCGCCAAACCGCAGGGCGTGCGCGTGCCGGCTGGCGCGGTGATCCAGCGCGAGGGCGCCTCGGTGACCTTCGTACTGGGCGACCAGAGCCGCGTGCAGCAGCGCACGGTCGAGGCCGGCCAGGCGATGGGCAAGGACCGCCAGATCCTCAAGGGCGTCAGCGCGGGTGAGTCGGTGGTGGTGAACCCGCCGGACACCCTGCGCGATGGCGCCAAGGTGCAACAGAAACAAGCGCAGTAACGGCCTGGCGCCCATGGGCGCCGCCGGCAACACCGCTCGACGCACGCCTGCGGCCACCGCAGGTGCGCTTCCCCGTTTCCCGCCTTCCGTGGAGAACCACCCATGTCGACCCTGGTTTCACTGCGCAACATCACCAAGACCTACCAGCGTGGCCCCGAGAAAGTGCAGGTGCTGCACGGCATCGACCTGGACATCGCCAGCGGCGACTTCGTCGCGCTGATGGGCCCGTCCGGCTCGGGCAAGACCACCCTGCTCAACCTGATCGGCGGCCTGGACAACCCCAGCGGCGGCGAGATCAGCATCGAAGGCGAGCGCATCGACCAGATGAGCGGCGGCCAGCTGTCGACCTGGCGCAGCCACCACGTCGGCTTCGTGTTCCAGTTCTACAACCTGATGCCGATGCTGACCGCGCAGAAGAACGTGGAGCTGCCGCTGCTGCTGACCCACCTCAATGCCGCGCAGCGCCGCCGCAATGCCGAGATCGCGCTGACCCTGGTCGGCCTGGCCGACCGCCGCAGCCATCGCCCCAATGAACTGTCCGGCGGCCAGCAGCAGCGCGTGGCGATCGCGCGGGCGATCGTCTCCGACCCGACCTTCCTGATCTGCGACGAACCCACCGGCGACCTCGACCGCCAGTCCGCCGAGGAGATCCTCGGCCTGCTGCAGCAGCTCAACCGCGAACACGGCAAGACCATCATCATGGTCACCCATGACCCGAAGGCCGCCGAGTACGCCACGCACACGGTGCACCTGGACAAGGGCGAGCTGGCCGACGCGCCGCTGGCCCACTGACGGAGGCCACGGCGATGAAATACTTCTCGTTGGTGTGGGCGCAGCTGTTCCGCAGCCGCACGCGCACCCTGTTGACCCTGCTGTCGGTGGTGGCCGCGTTCCTGCTGTTCGGCATGCTCGACTCGGTGCGCGTGGCGTTCTCGTCCGGCGGCAGCGTGGAAGGCGCCAATCGCCTGGTGGTGGCCTCGCGGCTGTCGATCACCCAGTCGCTGCCGATCCGCCTGGAAACCCAGATCCGCCAGGTGGCCGGCGTGCGCGACGTGGCCTACGGCATGTGGTTCGGCGGCATCTACCAGGATCCAAAGAACTTCTTCCCGAACTTCTCGGTGTCGCCCAACTACTTCGATGTCTACCGCGAACTGCAGATCGATCCGGCCCAGCTGGAGGACTGGAAGCAGACCCGCACCGGCGCCATCGTCGGCGAATCGCTGGCCAAGCAGTTCGGCTGGAAGATCGGCGACACCATCCCGTTGCAGGCCACGATCTTCCCGCGCGGCGGTAGCAACGACTGGCCGCTGGAACTGAAGGGCATCTACCGTTCCAAGGACCGAGCGCTGGCGGCCAACGAAGAACGCCAGTTGATGATGAACTGGAAGTACTTCGATGAATCCAACGACTACATCAAGAACCAGGTGAGCTGGTACACGGTGACGCTGGACAACCCGGATCATTCCTCGCGGGTAGCGCAGGCCATTGATGCAATCTCGGCCAACTCCGACCACGAGACCAAGACCCAGACCGAGTCGGCGTTCCAGCAGGCCTTCGTCAAGCAGTTCGCCGACATCGGCATGATCGTCACTTCAATCATGGGCGCGGTGTTCTTCACCCTGCTGCTGCTGACCGGCAACACCATGGCGCAGGCCGTGCGCGAGCGCGTGCCGGAGCTCGCTACGCTGAAGACGCTGGGCTTCAAGGACAGCACCGTGCTGACCCTGGTGATGGTGGAGTCGGTGCTGCTGATCGGCCTGGGCGGCCTGATCGGCATGGGCCTGGCCGCACTGATCCTGCCGGCGATCGGCCCGAAGAGCATGGGCATGCTGCCGCCGCACGTGCCGACGCCGACCTGGCTGATGGGGCTGGGCCTGATCGTGGTGATCGGCATCATCGTCGGCCTGTTGCCGGCGCTGCGTGCCAAGCGCCTGAAGATCGTCGACGCACTGGCCGGCCGCTGAGGAGGACACCGACATGTTCAAGAGCAAACTCAAGAAATGGCTGGGCAACGGCCTGACGGTGCTGCTGCTGGTGATCGGCCTGGTGCTGTGGATCAGCCTGCCGTGGTTTGGCGTGCTGGCCGTGGCCGTGCTGGTGGCACTTTGGCTGCTGCTGACCCGTGGCGGACGGTTGGCGCTGGCCGCCACCCGCATCGGCGTGGCCAGCCTGCCGCAGCGCTGGGGCGCGTCCTCGGTGATCGTGGTCGGCATCGCCGGCGTGGTCGGCGTGCTGGTGGCGATGCTGGCGATGGGCGAAGGCTTCCAGGCCACGCTCAACAACACCGGCGACGACACCACCGCCATCGTGCTGCGCGGCGGCTCGCAGGCCGAGACCAACTCGGTGATCACCCGCGAGCAGGTGCCGACGTTGTCCACCCTGCCCGGCATCAGCCGCGATGGCGAAGGCCGGCCGCTGCTGTCGCCGGAGCTGTCGCAGGTGGTCAACCTGGTATCGAAGTCCGACGGCACCGACGTCAACGCGCAGTTCCGCGGCGTTGGTCCGCAGGCCTGGGCCGTGCATGACAAGGTCAAGATCATCGAAGGCCGCAAGTTCGCAGCTGGCCTGCGCGAGATCGTGGTCGGCCAGGGGGCCAAGGGCCAGTTCCGCGACATGGACGTGGGCAGGACGCTGACCCTGGGCAACCAGACCTGGACCGTGGTCGGCGTGTTCGCCACCGGCGATGCGCACGATTCGGAGCTGTGGACCGACGCCGATACGCTGGCCACCACCTACCAGCGCAGCGCCTGGCAGTCGATCAGCGTGCGTACCGATGGCAAGGCCGGCTTCGAGCAGTTCAAGGCAGCGGTCGCCGCCGACCCGCGCCTGAAACTGGACGTGGAAACCACCCGTGTCTACTACAGCAAGCAGGGCGGCGGGCTGACCAAGCTGATCGACATCCTCGGCAAGGTGATCGGCACGATCATGGCGGTGGGTGCAGTGTTCGGCGCACTCAACACCATGTATGCGGCCGTGGCCACCCGTGCGCGCGAGATCGCCACCATGCGCGCGATCGGCTTCCGCGGCCTGCCGGTGGTGACGGCGGTGATGCTGGAGACCATGCTGCTGGCGTTGCTGGGTGGCCTTCTGGGGTGTGCGGTGGCGTGGCTGCTGTTCAATGGCTACAGCGTGTCCACCATCGGCAGCAACTTCAGCGCGGTGGTGTTCAAGTTCCACGTGTCGCCGGAACTGCTGTGGACCGGACTGAAATGGGCGCTGGGCATCGGCCTGGTCGGCGGCCTGTTCCCGGCGCTGCGCGCGGCACGTTTGCCGATCACCACGGCGTTGCGCGAAACCTGAGCATCACGCAGCGGTGGAATGCGCATCACGCAGGGGGACGGAGCGAAGGCTCCGTCCCTTTTCTTTTGCGCGTCATCCACGCTTGGTGGTGAGCCAGGACGTCCAGTAGATCCACGCCATGCGTGGATGGATGCCGGCACACGCGCACGGCTACAGATTGCGGGAAATACGCCGCTATCGATGCCTCTGCCCATCGCAAGCGCAACGCGCGTGACGTTGCGCACATCCCATCTGTGGATTGTTGGTTGCGATTCATTTTCGCGCACATCCGCGGCGCAGAGGCAAACAGTTACGAATGGAAACATTCTAGAATCGCCCCCCCACGTTGGTTTGCAGCACCCCACGCGTCCATAGAACGGGCGCTTGTTTTTCCTGAAACACGAGATTTCACGGATGTCCCTGAAAACCAATCCGCTGCGCAACGCGATCGTCATCGCGCTGGCCGCCAGCTGCACCACCCCCGCCTTCGCACAGAGCGCCGGCGATACCCCGACCAACCTCGATCGCATCGAAATCACCGGCTCGCGCATCCGCCAGGCCAGTGTCGAGACCGCACAGCCGGTCGTCGCGCTCAGCCGCGCCGAGATCGAGAAGAAGGGTTACATCAACGTCGCCGACATCCTGCAGGACGTCACCGCCGCCGGCGCACCGAGCCTGAGCCGCTCGTCGTCGCTGAGTTCTTCGCGCGACTTCGGCGGCACGTACGTCAGCCTGCGCAACCTCGGCCCGGAGCGCAGCCTGGTGCTGATCGACGGCCGCCGCATGGGCGTCAGCGCCGGTGGCTACTCCGACCTGGCTTCGATTCCCTCGGCGATTGTCGAGCGCGTGGAAGTGCTCACCGATGGCGCGTCCGCGCTGTACGGCTCGGACGCCATCGCCGGTGTGGTCAACATCATCACCCGCAAGAACTTCGACGGTGGCGAAGCCAGCGTCTACGTCGGCCAGTACGGTGAGGGTGACGGCCAGAAGCGCTCCTACAGCGCCACCTTCGGCAAGACCTTCGACCGCGGCTGGTTCAGCGTCGGCGCCGAGCGCACCAAGGAAGACGAGATCCTCGGCAGCGAGCGCGAGTTCAGCCGTTACCCGGGTGGCCCGCGCCATCCCGACGACGTCAAGGCACTGAACCAGACCACGCAGTGGGGCAGCGTCACTGTCGACGGCAAGTCGCTGACCGTGGGCCCGGGCGGCGACCCGAGCCAGAAGGGCAACTTCCACACGCCCAATCCGGCCGATGGTGCCAACACCAAGACCAACATGAGCCTGCTGAGCGGCCTGGAGCGCACTTCGGTGTTCGCCAACGGTGGCTTCTCGATCACCGATGACCTGCGCATCGTGGCCGACGCGCTGTACAGCAAGCGCGAGTCGACCAAGCACCTGGCCGGCTACCCCTACTCGGTGTCCACCGCACAGGCGCGCAACGGTTCCCGTGCTGCCCTGTCCAAGGACAGCGCGTTCAACCACTGGGGCCAGGACGTGCTGTTCTCGCACCGCACCGAAGAAATGCCGCGTGCGACCGAGAACAACCTGGACACCAAGCGCGCCAGCATCGGCCTGGAAGGCAGCTTTGAAACCGGTTCGCGTTACTGGGACTGGAACGTCAGCTACATGTACAACCGCAATGAAGGCGAGCGCATCGGTACCGGCAGCATGTACCAACCGCACGTCGACCTGGCGGTCGGCCCATCCTTCATGGATGGCACCGTGGCACGCTGCGGCAGCCCGGGTGCAGTGATCGCCGGCTGCGTGCCGTGGAACCCGGCCGCGCCGATGGGCTATGCGGGCCCGGGCTCGCTGAGCAACCAGGACGTGCAGGACTACCTGTTCACCCGCTTCGTCGACAAGATGAAGAGCACCACCAAGGTCGCCAGCGCCAACATCTCCGGTTCGGTGTTCACCCTGCCGGCCGGCGACGTGATGGCCGCGATGGGCTTCGAGCACCGCAACGAGGAAGCCAGCTACACCCCGGACCTGATGGTGCAGAAGGGCCAGATTGCCGGCACCACCGGCCAGCCGACCCGTGGCGACTACTCGCTCAACGAGGTCTACCTGGAGCTGCAGGTACCGCTGCTGGCCGACATGCCGTTCGCGCGTGAACTGTCGCTGGACCTGGCCGGCCGCTACACCGACTACAACACCTTCGGTTCGACCACCAACAGCAAGTTCGGCCTGAAGTGGAAGCCGATCGACAGCCTGCTGGTGCGCGCGACCTATGGCACCGGCTTCCGTGCGCCGACTGTGGACGACCTGTACGGCGGTGCGGTGAAGAGCCGTGATTCGTTCACCGATCCGTGCGATACCTCGTTCGGCATCGCTGCCAGCAGCGCGACCGTGGCCGCACGCTGCCAGGCGCTGAAGGTGCCGGCGGACTTCCGCCAGCAGACCGCGTCGGAAGGCAACGTCGCCAACCGTCCGGGCCAGCAGGGCATCGCCGATTTCGACTCCGGTTCCAATGCGAACCTGAAGCCGGAAACCGCCAAGACCTGGACCGTGGGCCTGGTGTACAGCCCCGAGTTCGTGCCGGGCCTGGACGTCAGCCTGGACTGGTGGAAGATCCGCATCGACAACGCGATCGTGGGTGAGTCGGCCACCGACATCCTCAACCAGTGCTACGTGCAGGGCGTGGATTCGGCGTGCGGCCGCTTCACCCGTTCCACCAGCGCCAAGACGCTGGGTCAGGTGACGTCGCTGGACCGCTCGCTGGTCAATGCGGGCTACCGCGAAACCGCCGGCTACGACTTCAGCCTGCGTTACCGCCTGCCGGAAACCGCGTTCGGCCGCTTTGCCGCCACCTGGAACACCACCTACACCGACTACCTGGAGCAGCGCAACGACAGCGCCGCCACCACGCCGGTGGAGCAGAAGACCGGCTGGCAGGGCAACTTCCGCGTGCGTTCGACCTTCAACCTGGATTGGCAGTACGGCGACCTGGGCATCGGCTGGACCGCCCGCTACTACTCGGGCATGAAGGAAGCCTGCTCGTATGACCTGGCCGGTGGCCCGGACTGCAACATGGCCGGCTTCGTCTCGCCGTACACCGATGCGCAGCCGAGCCGCAAGGTGGGCTCCAACACCTTCCACGACCTGCAGGTGCGTTACAGCCTGCCGTGGGACGGCACCGTGTCGCTGGGCGTGAACAACGTCTTCGACCACCAGGGTCCGATCATGTACAGCCAGCCGAACAGCAGCTTCACCTACTACGGTGGCTTCGACATCGGTCGTTTCATGTACATGAAGTACCAGCAGCGCTTCTAAGCCTGCAACCGCGTTCCCGCCACCGCCATCTCTCTCTCCTGGCGGTGGATGGAAGCAGAACGGCGCCCTTCGGGGCGCCGTTCTTTTTTGGGTGGAAGCGGGTCGGATCCCTTCGCCCTGCGAAGGGCTCTGACCCCACGCGACGGATAGAACAGGGTCAGAGCCCTCCGCGTTGCGGAGGGATCCGACCCCGCAGCCCCGCCGGCGCTAGCGCTTGGCGCGCATCGTGCGGATGTTGTCACCGACGAACAGGATCAGGCCGGCCCAGATCGCGGCGAAGCCGATCGCCTTGGCAGTATCGAACCCTTCGTGGAAGAAGAACACGCCCAGCAGCAGCTGCAGGCTCGGCGCGATGTACTGCAGGATGCCGACCAGCGACAGCGGGATGCGCTTCACGCCGTAGGCGAAACCGATCAGCGGCACTGCGGTCACTGCGCCACCGAAGACCAGCAGCAGGTCATTGCGCCAGCCCCAGCCATGGAAGAACGCGCCGCCATGGCCGTTTTCCGCCCAGATCGCGAAGGCCAGCGCCGGCAGGAACAGGTACATGCTCTCCACGCCCAGGCCGGCCACCGGATCGACCGAGACCAGCTTGCGCAGCAGGCCATACAGGCCGAACGAACAGGCCAGGCCCAGCGCGATCCACGGCGGCGTACCCGCGTCGATGGTCAGCCAGGCCACGCCCACCGCCGCCATCGCCACCGCCACCCACTGCAGGCGCCGCAGCCGCTCCTTCAGCACCAGCACGCCCAGCAGCACGTTCACCAGCGGGTTGATGAAGTAGCCCAGGCTGGTCTCGATCACATGGCCGGCGTTGACCGCCCAGATGTACAGGCCCCAGTTGAAGGCGATGGTCAGGCTCGACACCAGCAGGATCGGCAGCGCGCGCGGCTGCGCGGCGATCTTCTGCCACCAGCCCAGGCGCGAGCTGATCAAGAGCCAGCCCAGCACCATCACGGTGCTCCAGATGATGCGGTGGGCGATGATCTGGAACGAGGGTACCTCGTTGAGCAGGTGCCAATAGACCGGCACCAGGCCCCAGATCACGAAGGTGGATGCGGTGACCAGCAGGCCCCGGCGTTGTTCTTTCTCGTCCATGCTCACTTCTTTCTCGTCCTTGCCATTGTCAGCACCACCACACCCAGGAGAATCACCGCCATCGCCAGCAGGTCGCGCCAGCCGAAGCGCTCGCCGTTGAGCAGCGCGCCCAGCAGCACCGCGATCACCGGATTGACGTACGCATAGCTGCCGGCCAGCGCCGGCCGCACGTTCTGCAGCAGCCAGACGTAGGCGGTGAAGGCAACGATGGAACCGAACACGCACAGGTAGGCCATCGCCAGCAGGCCACCGGTATCGGGCAGCGTGGTCGGGCGCTCGCCGACCGCCAGGCCGATCAGCACCAGCAGCACGCCACCGCAGATCATCTGCCCGGCGGCGGTCATGAACGGGCCCGGCAGGTCCAGGCCGCGCGCCCACACCGAACCGAAGGCCCAGCCGATCGGCGCGATCAGCAGCAGCACCAGCCCGGTCGGCGAGGCCGTCAGGCTGCTGCCGGCGTTGAGCCAGACTACGCCGAGGAAGCCGATGGCGATGCCCAGCCACTCACCGCGGCTGGCATGCTGCCCGCGCAGCGCCGAGAACAGCGCCATCCACAGCGGCACCGAGGCCACCGCTGTCGCGGCCAGGCCCGAGGACACCTCACGCTCGGCCAGCACCACCATGCCGTTGCCCAGCACCAGCATGGTCACGCCCATCACCACCAGGTTGCGCCACTGCCGCAGGGTCGGGTTCGGCATCTTCCAGAACAGGCGCAAGGCCAGGAACATCAGGCCACCGGCAATGATGAACCGGCTGCCGGAGACCATCGTCAGCGGCAGCGCGCCGCCGTGCAGGGCCTTGGCGATGCCCAGGTAGGTCGAGCCCCAGACCACGTAGACCAGCAGCAATGCCAGCGCGACAAGGCCACCCCGGGGGGCAGCCGCAAAGGGAACAGGGGAAGCCGACATGACGCACCAGCGGGCGGGGGAAAACGGATTCTAGAGCGTTCGGCTGACGGAAATAACCCCGGTTCCGGGCACGCTGATTTGCACCTACAAAGGCGCCGGGTTTTCCCTCGACAGGGTTGAGACAAACCCCGACGTCTGTTGCGCCGCCAGGCGGGTGGCAGTGTCATCCAAGCTGACGTATCGCACCCCGCCGAACACAAGTGAGATGCCGATCAAGGAAAGGATTGCTCCGATCACTGAAAACGGACTTGCCCAGCAGGTGTTGGGCCAATGACCTGAACAGGAGAACCACCATGACCTGCATACCGCCTCCACTCGCAATGCCGGTGGGAGTTGCTGGTGCTTCATTGCTGTGCTCACCCATTGAACCGGTCCTGATTGCCGTTGCAATCGTCATTGCCGTCCTGCCCATCTGAGGAGCATCCCGTGGAACCGAAAGCACTACCCAAGCAGGCCAGATCGGTAGGGATGCACGGTTCGTGCATCTTGATTGAGACAACCGGAGCAGGCTGCGCAGCTGTCGGCATCGTTGTCGGCATTCTCATCAACCGGGGCATCCATCCGAAGTGATATCCCACTCGGGTGGGTCGGATCATCCGACCCACCCTCCGGAGACAATATGAAAGATCCAGCTCGAATGTTGGAACTCGCGGATGATCCTGCAGAACTGTCTGCACTGACGGAGATATTCGGAAGGAGATCGTCGCTCTTGGGCGTGCTCGAGGCCACTGGACGTGCGGCACGTATTCGCCAATGGGGATCGCTGATCAATGGAAGTGGGGACACCTCGACAAACCGTCAATCCATGCTTTCGATATGCCGTGAGTTCGATCAGGTAATCCTGCGCGACTTCTTCCACGATGAGTGCCGGAGCCACATGGGCAGTCCACTGTATGCGACGCCGGGGAAATTCTTCGTCAAGCCGCCACTGGCGGGAATGGTCATATACAAGGACGAGTTCGTGGACGTGCACTACATGCAGAGCTCGCCACTTCAGGCAGCTGCAGCATTCCAGGCCGGTGTCGAAACCGGAATCACCATCAACGGCACGGACTCACTGGTGTTCTTCACGGATACGCCCGGCGTCGAGTATCAGGTATACCCGGTCCACACCGGTGACGAATCCGACCCGCGGCTGGGCCCGCCTAGTCGAGGGCAGTCGGCTTCTGGTGACCATCTGTTCCTTGAGGGCGGCAGGCAGGGAATGCACCTTCTACATGGCTCCAGTCCGACGTCGATGATTGTCTGCCTCTCGTCCAGATCAAGGTCCGAGGTCACTCAGCACTTCTCCCTGCCGTCCGGAAAGCTCGTCGGCTGCACGGCGACAAGCGTAACCGACTCCCGGCTCCAGATCATCGCGACAGCATTGTCCTACCTGCGGGGGAGCGACAACACCGGAGCCTTGCTGGACATGTCGCGCCATCCGACGACATTCGTTCGCTGGAACGCGCTGAGGTCGCTCTACCGCGTTGACCCGGCAGCGGCATCCGAGCGACTCAAGGAAATGAGGGAGAACGATGTGAACGAAGAGATCAGGAAGCTTGCGACCCGCTCACTGGAACAAGGATGAGCAACCATGCCAATCCGCATTGAAGACACGTCCCAGGATTCGATCGGCCTGATGGAACTCGTGGACTACCTACACGATTCGGCGTTCGATCCCCGCGACCAGGAGTCGATGATCTCAGTGGCCCCCGTGCTGAGGAAGCTGGGCAACAACCAGACATTCCTGAGCGAGATCATCTGCAAGGAACTCAAGGATTCGAAAAGCATTCAGGTCGATAACGACTACACACCCCAGGTCCTGATGCTCCATGCCCCACAGGTCTCGGGCCAGAGCTACTTCATCCGCGCATGCTTCTGGCCTGGCCATGAGGACGAGATCCTTGCTGCAAGCGGGCACAGCACGTTTTTCTATGGCATTCCGCACGACCACAACTTCAATTTCCTGACCATCGGATATCAGGGACCGGGGTACATAAGTGACTACTTCGAGTACGACTACGCGTCTGTTTGCGGAATCCCCGGAGAAAGTGTCGATCTCAGGTTCATGGAACGATCCCAGCTCAACAAGGGAAGCATGCTGCTGTACAGGGCATTCCAGGATGTCCACCAACAAATGGCACCAGAAAGCTTCTCGGTAAGCATCAACATCATGGAGCACTCACTGAGAAGTGTAACCATGGACCAGTACGAGTTCGAACCTGGAACCGGCACGATTTCGCAGATCATCAACCGCTCCAGCGCTGCGGCCATTTTCATGATCGCGGCTGCGACGGAAGATGGGGAGTCGCAGCAACTGCTTCGCGATATTTTCAGGAGCCACCCGATGGACCGAGTGCGCATGGCTGCACTGGAAGCCCTGATTGCGAACTCGCCAACCCCCGAAGCCGCCCTTCAGTTGACCACCATGGTCCAGTCCAGGCACAGCCTGTTCATGCGATCCAGAGCCCGCCAATTGGCTGACGGTTTTGAAGAGAGGTCCCGCCATGCTTCTCGCTGAGCAGGTCTGCAAGCGGTTTGGCGAGAGGGTCGTGCTGCGGGACCTCGATCTTTGCGTACCTCCAGGGGAGATCGTTGGCATCATCGGTGCCAATGGCGTTGGCAAGACGACGCTCTTCCGTATCCTCTGCCATCTCATTCCTGCCGATTCCGGAACCGTAGCTTTTGGAACCGAAGCCGACACCGCCAGCGTACCGTACGTGGATATTGGCTATCTGCCCGAATCGCGCAGTCTCTTCTCCGAAGTCACCGTTGGAAGGACACTGGAGTTCTGGGCGCGACTGAGAGGGATGTCAGGAAAGCAGGCGGTGAAGGCACGCGATGTATGGCTTGAAGAAATAGGGCTGCTGGCGCGCGCCTCAAATCGAGTATCCAGCCTCTCCAAGGGCAACCTGCAGAAGCTGCAGCTCGCCGCCTGCATGCTTCACGACCCGGGCGTCCTGATCCTTGATGAGCCGTTCTCGGGACTGGACCCTGTAAACCAGATTGCCGTTGCCGACCTCATCAATCGTGCGGCACGCCAAGGCACAGCCGTTGTGCTTTCCGCCCACCACATTGAGTTGCTTCAGCGCGTCGCCAGAAGGATTCTCATGCTGAGAGATGGACAGCTTCATCCCGCCACGTCGCAGGACCTTCACCCTACCCGCATCGTGGCGCTCTCTCATCCTCTGCATTGCGAGTCCTCCCCGCATGACCTTCGACCGGAGAAAAGCTTATGCGAGTGAGCCCGTTCTTCATGATCAGCCTGTTCGAATTCAGAAGGCACCTGGACATTCGTGGCGAAGTTGCAGGTCTTCTATTGCTCGCAGTGATCGCATTGGTGAAGTTGGGTGGAGACGCCATTCTTGCTCGGGAGTCTGCAGCCGTCGTCCACTTGGATGCGCGAGGCACTCCAGTAGCGGGCCTGAGCGAGGGGCGCTTCCACTTCAGTGACGCGCTGGGAGATGGGGTCTCAGGCGATCCACCAATTCTGTCCTCGGTGGCCGGAGACTATATTCTCCACACCGAGCAGCCGCCGGGCTGGCTTGGGGAACTGCAACGCAGCCTGGACACGCTCCACCGTCAACATTCTCTATCACTGCTCGGTGTAACCCGTGACCAGCTTCGGAAGGTGGACTCACCTGTCTCGCTACGCGTCATTGACTCTCAGGGCACTGCGGTCTTCGCGGACACATCCTTGACCGCTGTTTCAATCGCAATGGTGGTACTGACGACACTCGCCATACTTGGCTGCCTTGGCATGATTTTTCAGGGCCTGCTGGGAGAGCGCTTTGGTCATGCTACAGAAATGATCCTGAGTGCAGCGCCACCTGGGCTCTGGCTCGACTGCAAAGTTGCCGCGTCCATCCTTCATGGATTGAAGACGGTGGCAGTGTATGGGGTCTACGGTGCAATCGGTTGGACGCTGATGTCCGGTTCGGCGAGTGGGGATGCAACCTTTGCCGAAGGCAGTTGGAAGGTGATGCTCGGCCTGCTCGTGTTCTGCCTTCTGGGGCTCATGCTGTGGAACTGGTTTTTCGCCGCGTGCGCTACCGCGATTCGATCACCGCATTCAGCTTTCCGCAACACGCTCCCGGCTTTCCCACTGACGATGATCATGATTGGATTTGCTGGCCTGCGGACGCCCGACGGTGCATTCATGCACGTAATGTCCCTTTTTCCTTTCACGTCAATGGCTGCAATGCCGGTTCGGCTTCTGTACGTGAATGTGCCGATCTGGGAGATCGCGCTGTCCCTGTCGCTTCTGGCCTTCACGGCAGCACTTTTGCGGAAGTGGGCCCGCAGCAACTTCAGGACTGCCATCGTTTCCCCGGTTGAACCAACGCATACATCGTCTGATTGAGGCTGCCGAGAAGGGCTGCAACGGCTCCTTACGACGTATTAGCTATGGTCCCTGCCCCCCTGCGCTGTCACCCTGTGCGGTCCCATGCCCTGCCCCGCCCCTCCGGCACCCGGCGTTGACGTGGGATGCAGTACCTAGGAGGCTGGCCGTCAGTGCCCCGCGCGCGGCTGGCACCGATCTTTCCCGCACGGAAGCGCCGCATCGAGGATTCCCACCCGGATGAGCACCACGTCCCAACCCGCCGTACCCGCGAACGACCGCGCTGCCCTGCGCCGGTCGATCTCCAATACCCTCAAAGGCTCCGCCGGCAACCTGGTGGAGTGGTATGACGTCTACGTGTACTCGGTGTTCGCCGTGTACTTCGAATCGCAGTTCTTCTCGCCGGACGACAAGAACTCCACGATGTACGTGTGGGCGATCTTCGCCGCCACGTTCCTGATGCGCCCGATCGGTGCCTGGTTCTTCGGCCGCTTCGCCGACCGCCACGGCCGTCGGTTGGCGCTGACTGTCTCGGTCACGCTGATGGCGCTGTGCTCGTTCCTGATCGCCATCACCCCCACCGCCGCCAGCATCGGCATCTGGGCCGCAGTCATCCTGCTGTTCGCGCGCCTGCTGCAGGGCTTCGCCACCGGCGGCGAGTACGGCGCCAGCGCCACCTACATGTCAGAGGCCGCCATTCCCGGCCGTCGCGGCTTCCTGTCCTCCTTCCACTACGTCACCCTGGTCGGCGGCCATGTGCTGGCCCAGCTGACCCTGCTGCTGATGCTGACCTTCTGGGGCAAGCCGGAGATCTCCGAGTGGGGCTGGCGCATCGCCTTCGGCATCGGTGGCATCGCCGCGGTGGTGGTGTTCTGGCTGCGCCGCGGCATGGACGAATCGCTGTCGGAGTCGTCGATCGAAGCTGCGCGCGTGGGCAAGGCGCAGAAGTCCGGCTCGATGTACGAGCTGTTCGTGCACCAGTGGCGGCCGCTGCTGCTGTGCTTCCTGATCACCGCCGGTGGCACCGTGGCCTTCTACACCTACTCGGTGAACGGCCCGAAAATGATCCAGAGCGCATTCGCGGGCAACGACCCGATGACCGGCACCCTGATCAACCTGGGCGTGCTGGCGTTCCTGATGGTGCTGCAGCCGGTCGGCGGCTGGCTGTCGGACATCATCGGCCGCAAGACCCTGCTGGTGTTCTTCGGTGTCGGCGGCGTGCTGTACAGCTGGTACCTGATCACCCAGCTGCCGCACCAGCACGACGCCACGCTGGCGTTCCTGACCCTGGCACTGGCCTTCGTCATCCTCACCGGCTACACCTCGATCAATGCCGTGGTAAAGGCCGAGCTGTTCCCCACCCACGTGCGTGCGCTGGGCGTAGGCCTGGGTTACGCGCTGGCCAACTCGCTGTTCGGCGGCACCGCCCCGCTGCTGTACCAGGGCGCGCTGAAGACCGGCCACGTCGACTGGTTCGCCATCTACGTGACCGCAACGATCGCGGTATCGTTGGTGGTCTATGTGTTCTTCCTCACCAACAAGGGCCCGAACTGGCTCGACGGCACCCGCAAGTAAGCGCGTTGCCGTGATCGCGGCCACCGGTGCACTGCCGGTGGCCGCTGCATCTCCCGCCACGCCACTGATGTGGATCGCGGCGGCGCTGGCCGCAGCCACGGCACTGGCCTGGCTGCTGCGCCGCCCCAACGCACAGGCCGCGTGGCCACGCACCGGGTTCGGGGTCGCCCTGCTGGTGTTCTGCTCCGCGCTGGCGCTGCAGCTGGCGGTGGACCTGGGCAGCGGCCACAGCTCGCTGCAACTGCGCCTGCATCGCGGCATCAATGCAGGGTCGCCGGTTGGCCTGCGCACGATGGTGGCGTGCTATCTGGCAGCGCTCGCGGCCGCCGGCTGGGGCGCATGGACGCTGCTGCGCCGGCGCAGGTAGTGCCGGCCGCTGGCCGGCAATGGAAATCCGCAATCCGCAATCCGCAATCCGCAATCCGCAATCCGCAATCCGCAATCGGTAGAGTCGACTGTCAGTCGACTGCTCTCTCTGTCGGCACCGAAAAACCCGCGCTGCGCGCGATAGTCGACTGGCAGTCGACTCTACCCCCGGCGGAATGACATGACACCCCGCCGGTCCCGAGCCTCAGCGGCGGGCCGCTTCGCTCTTGTCGCGCGCGCCGCGGAACTCCGATTCCTTCTCCCACGTCGGCCAGCGGCGGCTGTTGGCCAGCTCGGCACCCAGGTCGTAGACCAGCAGAGTGTCAGCCGCGTGGCCGCTCGGATCCCAGCTCGGGGTCCAGGCATCGCAGGCCTGGTGGTAGCAGTCGGCGAAATACTTCTCGCGCAGCGCGCGGCCGGCTTCAACACCGCCGTCCCGCTTGTCCAGGCCCGGGCCGATGGTGATCGCCGGCACGCCCAGGCGGGCAAAGGCGAAGTGGTCGGCGCGGTAGAAGAAGCCGGCCTCCAGGTTCGGGTCCGGGCTGTAGCTGCGACCGCGGGCCTTGGCCACGCGTTCCAGGTCGCCTTCCAGCGACACCCGGCCCTTGCCCCACGAAGCGATGTCGCGGGTCGCGCCATCCGGGCTGAACATCTCGATGTTCAGCACTGCAGCGGTCTTGTCCAGCGGCGCCAGCGGATGCGCGGCGTAGTAGCTGGCGCCCAGCAGGCCCTTCTCTTCGGCAGTGAGGGCCACGAAGTACAACGTGCGCTGCGGCTGCGGGCCGGCGGCGAATACGCGGCCCAGTTCCAGCACCGTGGCCACGCCGGTGGCGTTGTCGATCGCACCACGGCGGATGCGGTCGCCCTTGGCGTCGGCCTGGCCGATACCGAACGCATCCCAGTGCGCGGAGAAGATCACGGCCTCGTCGGCGTGTTCACCACCGGGCAGCTTGGCCACCACGTTGCGGGTGACCACCTGCTCGCGCTTGAGTGCGAAATCCACGCTCAGCTTCGCGTTGTCCAGTGCCACCGGGCGGAAGTCGGCACGCATCGCCTTGCGCTTCTCGGCATCGAAGTCGAGGCCGGCGTCGGCGAAGATCGCCTCGGCAAGTTCGCGCTGCATCCAGCCACGCAGCGGCGTGTGCTGCGCCATCGCCTCGGCCTGGCCGCGTTCGATGTCGAACAGCGGCGAGGTGCCCGAGCTCTTCACCGTGGCCCAGCCATAGGCGGCCGGCGCGGTCTCGTGCACGATCAGCACACCCTCGGCACCACGGCGCGCGGCTTCCTCGAACTTGTAGGTCCAGCGGCCGTAGTAGGTCACCGCCTTGCCATCGAACGCGCCCGGCGCATCGGCTTCGAAATCGGCGTCGTTGATCAGCACCACGGCGATCTTGCCGTGCAGGTCCACGTCCTTGTAATCGTTCCAGTGGCGTTCCGGTGCGTCGATGCCATAGCCGACGAACACCAGTGGCGCGTCTTTGATCTGCACGCGCTTGCGCGGCTGCAGGCTCTGCAGGGTCACGTCCACGCCGTTGGCCAGCGCGCGCTTGCCCTGCTTCAGCGACAGGCTGGCCTTGGCCGGGCCGTCCAGCTGCGCGCGCACCAGCGGCACCGGCTGCACCCAGCTGCCATCCACGCCACCCGGCTGCAGGCCGTAGCTGCGGAACTGCTCGATCAGGTACTGCACCGTGCGCTCTTCGCCCTCGGTGGCCGGCGCGCGGCCCTCGAATTCATCCGATGCCAGCACACGCACGTGCCGCGACAGTGCCTGCGGATCGATGCCGCCACCCGGCAGGTCGTTGGCCGCATGGGCCAGCCCGCCGACGAACAGGCAGGACGACAGCAGCAACACGCGCATCGGATTCACGGCAGTACCACGGCTAGCTTGGAAGTCACCAGAGTGTAACGTGGTCGTGACACCACGGCGCAACCTGGGCCCACGTCATCCACGCATGGCGTGGATCTACCTGCTGATGCGGTCCAGCCAGCAGGCCAGGCCCTGCGCGTTGAGTTCGATGTCCATCGCCAGAACAGCGGTCACCGCCGCATCGTCCAGCGCACAGCCATGCAGCTGTGCACGTTCCAGGTACAGCGCCTGCAGCGCGGCCAGCAGGCAGCGGTGGCGGTCGGGGCGGCCATCGCACTGGCGGCCGATGGTGGCCATCGCATCGATCTGTTCGAACAGGTCGTTGGCCAGTTTCTGCACCTGTTCCACACGTCCGCAGTGGGTCAGGTACATCGCCTGCGGGCCATAGCCCAGCATGCGCTGGATCGAGGCCTTCATCGCTTCCGGGTCGAACTGTACCGGCGACGAGGTCGGGAAGATGAAGGCCCCCTGCGCGCTGTCCAGCTCGCGGTAGGAAATGCCGAAGGTATCGCCGGTGAACCAGCTGCGGCTGCGCGCATCCCACACGCAGTAATGGTGCAGTGCGTGGCCCGGGGTGTGCAGCAGCACCAGCTCGCGGCCGGCCAGGTCGATACGGTGGCCGTCCTCGGCCACCACCACACGATGTTCGGGAATGGCCTCGATACGACCATAGCTGCGCGCGATTTCCTCGGCACCGTACACCGCCGTGGCACCGGCAATCAGCCGGGTCGGGTCGATCATGTGCGGCGCACCGCGCGGGTGCAGCACTGCCTTTGCGTTGGGCAGCTGCTGCATCAGCAGGCCGGCGCCGCCGGCGTGGTCCAGGTGCACGTGCGTGAGCAGCAGCCAGTCCACCGCGTCAACGGCCAGACCCGCGGTGGCCAGCGCCTGCAGCATCGCCGGCACCGACAGGCCGGTGCCACAGTCGACGAACGCGGCGCGGTCGTTTTCAACGATCAGATAGGCCGCGTCGAAGTCGGGACGCTGGAAGCCGGTATCGATGGTGTGGATGCTGGGGTCGGCGATCATCGGCACGCACCTGGCAGGATCGGGAACAGACGCCCATGGTAGGCGCGCGGGCGGTCCGGGTTCGATGCGGCTTTGGTCGGGTAGTGCCGGGTTGTGGCCGGGTAGAGTCGACTGTCAGTCGACTGTCGCGCGCAGCGCGGGCTTCCAGAAGAGCAGTCGACTCACAGTCGACTCTACCAAGGGCAAGCGCAGGCAAGGGCAAGCGCAGGCCAACCAACCGCAGGTCCATCGGGTGCGCAAGGGCCAGGTTCAGCGCAATGCGAACCGCGGCCGCAGCAGCAGGGCCAGCACCAGCACCGCCAGGAATGCGCCGTAGGCGTACAGCACCGCCAGTACCTGCGGCCAGATCGGGCCGGCGCCGGGCTGTGCCAGTCCAAGTCGATACCCCCACAGCATCGAGACGATGCTCAGGGCGAAGGCCAGCAGCAGGGTGGAGCCATCGAACAGGCGCCGCCGCGGGGTGCGCGGCTGGCGCGGGAACAGCCAGTACAGGCTGCCCAGCAGCAGGAACCAGGGCAGGAACAGCAGCAGCGACAACCAGGCCATCGCAGACTCCATGTCATCGCGCCTGAGGCGCGCGGACATCATGCCATGACCTTCGTTCGCGGGTAGGGCCGGCCGCTGGCTGGCGTTTTCCTATGCAGTGCCGTGGTAGTGCCGGCCGCTGGCCGGCGTTTTCCTATGCAGTTGCCGTGGTAGTGCTGGCCGCTGGCCGGCATTTCCTATGCAGTTGCCGTGGTAGTGCCGGCCGCTGGCCGGCATTTCCTATGCAGTTGCCGGCCAGCGCCCGGCCCTACCCTTACGCTTCGCGCAGCATGGCCAGGGCCGCCAGCACGGCGTCCACTTCGGCGTCCAGCTTGAACAGTTCGCTCTGCAGCTGGTCACCCTGCTCCGCCTGCTTGATCACGGCAATCAACTGCCCCGCGTCGCGCGGCGAATCGAAGCCTTCGCTCTGGATCAGCAGCGTGCCGTCACCGGCGGTCAGCTTGAAGTAGAAGCGGCCGTCCTTCTCGCGGTACTGCTTGAACAGTGGCGGTGCCACGCGGGCCACGCCGGCGTCCTCGCTGGCGATATCGCCTGCGCTGGACAGGTCACGCAGGCCCACCGCATGGCGCAGCTCGTCCAGCAGCGGTGCCGCCAGCTGCTCGCGCAGCTGCTGGCCACGGCGCTTGAGCAGCGCCTCGATCTTCTCCGGCTCGGCCATCAGCGCGTTGTAGCGCTCGCGCAGCGGCGACAGCTCGCTGTCGATGCGCTCGAACAGCTGCTGCTTGGCGTCACCCCAGCTGATGCCGGCGGCGAACGCCTTGGCGAATTCGGCGGTCTGTTCCGGGGTTGCGAAGGCCTGGTACATCTGGAACAGCGCCGAGCCCTCGGTGTCCTTCGGCTCGCCGGGTGCGCGCGAGTCGGTCAGGATCGAGAACACCAGCTTCTTCAGCTCCTCGCGCGGCACGAACAGCGGAATGGTGTTGTGGTAGCTCTTGCTCATCTTGCGGCCATCCAGGCCCGCCAGCGTCGCCACCTGCTCGTCGATCACCACGTCCGGCAGCGGGAAGTACTCCTTGCCATACACGTGGTTGAAGCGCTGGGCGAAGTCGCGCGCCATCTCGATGTGCTGGATCTGGTCACGGCCCACCGGTACCTGGTTGGCCTTGAAGATCAGAATGTCGGCGGCCATCAGCACCGGGTACATGAACAGGCCGGCGCTGACGCCTGCGTCCTCGTCCACGCCTTCCTCGCGGTTCTTGTCCACCGCCGCCTTGTAGGCGTGCGCGCGGTTGAGGATGCCCTTGCTGGCGATCGCGGTCAGGAACCACATCAGCTCGGTAGTCTCGCGGATGTCGCTCTGGCGGTAGAACCACACGTGTTCCGGGTCCAGGCCACAGGCCAGCCAGCTGGCCGCGATCTCCAGGGTCGCGCGCTGGGTGCGCTGCGGGTCCTGGGACTTGATCAGGCTGTGCAGGTCGGCCAGAAAGAAGAAGCTCTCGATCCCCGGGGCGCGGCTGGCCGCGATGGCCGGACGGATGGCGCCAACGTAGTTGCCCAGGTGGGGCGTGCCGGAGGGGGTGATGCCGGTAAGGACTCGGGTGGTCATGACTGCGTGGGGTAACCTTCGATGAACGGGGCCAGTTTACCTTGCACGCCACCAACCCCGTCAGGGCCTGCGGCGCGTTCATTCACGCAACCCCGCTGGAGACGCCCGATGAAACGCCTGCTGCCCCTGCTGTTGATCCTGCCCCTGGCCGGCTTCCGCCCCGCCCCGATGCCGCCGCCGGCCTACGAGGGCGGCCCCGTGCGCATGTCTCTGGTCGACCGCGACCGCGGCACCGAATTGCGCAGCTACCCCGCCGAGGGCCAGCGCTGGGTGGCCGGCGAGCGCGGCCACCGCTACGCCGTGCGCCTGTACAACGACAGCCCGCGCCGGGTGCTGGTGGTGCTGTCGGTAGACGGCGTCAACGCCATCTCCGGCGAGGATGCCGATCCGTCGCAGACCGGCTACGTGCTCAACCCCGGCCAGCGCGCCGACATCACCGGCTGGCGCAAGAGCCAGGATGAAGTGGCGCAGTTCGTGTTCAGCAGCCCCAGCGGCAGCTATGCCAGCCGCACCGGTCGCCCGGACAACATCGGCGTGGTCGGCGTGGCGGTGTTCGAGGAAGCGCGCCGCTGGCGTCCGGATCCGATCCTGCGCCGCAGCCTGCCGCTGCCGGCACCGGCCCCGACGGCCGAAGCGGCGGCCGATGCCAGCGCCAGCAACAGCCGCATCGAGGGCTATGCCAGCAAGTCACAGGCCCCTGCGCTGGGCACCGGCCACGGCGCACGCGAGCAGTCGTCGGTACGCGATACCGACTTCGAACGCGCCAGCCGCAGCCCGGCGCAGGTTCTGCAGCTGCGCTACGACAGCGCCCGCAATCTGCGCGCGCGCGGCATCCTGGTCGATACACCGCCGTCGCGCCTGCCGCGCGAACCGCAGGCGTTCCCCAACCGCTATGTGCCGGACCCGCCGGCGCGTTGATCGGCCGCCCAGACAGCACAACGCCCGCAACCTCTCGGTGCGGGCGTTGTGCCGTGGGGGGAAAACCGTAGCGCTTACTTGTAGTCCGGGTAGTCCTTGCTCACGGCATCCTGGAACTCACGGACTTCCTTCTCAGCACGATCCTTGGCCCAGCCATAACGTTCCTGCAGGCGGCCGGCCAGATACTCGGCATTGCCTTCAGCCACATCGAAGTCGTCGTTGGTCAGATCGCCCCACTTGGCCTGGGCCTTGCCCTTCAGCTGCGACCACTTGCCGGAAATGATGTCTTTGTTCATTGCTGGGAGTCCTTGGTTGCAACGGCGTTCTTACCGTGGCTACAGCTTCGCGCAGCGGCTGTTGAGCGCCGGTCAACCGACCATGAAAGCACTGCTCACCTGCTTGAATGGTTCACTACGCTTCGACACGTACGCTGCAGAAAAACGCGCAAGAAAAAAGGCCGGGGAGGTCCCCCCGGCCTTTTTGCTTTCCGTTCCACTTCAGGCTCAACGGCCCTTGGCGGCATCCTCAACCTTTTCGCCAGCCTTCTGCACGTCCTTGCCGGCACCGGCAACGGTGTTGCAACCGGCCAGCAGGGCCACCGAGAACATCGACAACAGCATCAGGGCAACTACGCGCTTCATGGGCTTCTCCTTGGGTTCGCCGCTATACCGCTTCATTCGCGGATGGGGTTCGGTCGCTCGGCGGAAGGAGCCAATGCCACTGCCGCCGCGTGATGTGCAATCTGGCGGCAGGGGCGTGGAGCGCGTGTGAACGGATCATCGATCCGTTCAGGCGGAGAGCTCAGTCGCGCATCAGGGTGGACTTGCCGAACAGGCTTTCGACCAGGTCCACGGCCAGTTCGGCGGTGGCATTCTGCTTGTCCAGCAAGGGGTTGAGCTCGACGATGTCCAGCGAACCCATGCGCCCGGTGTCGGCAATCATCTCCATCACCAGCTGCGCCTCGCGGTAGTTCACCCCGCCCGGCACGGTGGTGCCGACGCCCGGTGCGATGCTCGGGTCGAGGAAATCCACATCGAAGCTGACATGCAGGTGGGTGTTCTCGTCGATGCCCGCCAGTGCTGCCTCGACCGCGCGCTTCATGCCGTTCTCGTCGATGTAGCGCATGTCGTAGACATCCACCTTGTGGGTCTTGATCAGGCGCTTCTCTTCCGGGTCCACCGAACGGATGCCGATCTGGTGCACCTGGATGGGGGTGATCGCCGGTGCGCTGCCGCCGAGGTGGGTCAGCGCCTTCGGGCCGAGGCCGCACAGGCAGGCCACCGGCATGCCGTGGATGTTGCCCGATGGAGTGACATCGCTGGTGTTGAAGTCCGAATGCGCATCCAGCCACAGCACGCGCAGGGTCTTGCCCTGCTCGCGGCACCAGCGTGCCACGGCAGTGATCGAACCGATGCCCAGGCAGTGGTCGCCGCCGAGCATGATCGGCATGCGACCGGCCTGCAGCTCGGCATAGCTGGCTTCCATCAGTGCGTGGTTCCACGCCACCACTTCATCCAGGTGGCGGTAGCCTTCCACCGGCGCGGTCCACGGGTTGCGCGGGCCATCCAGGTTTCCCAGGTCGCGCACGTCCACGCCGCGCGCTTCCAGCGCCTCGGGCAGGCCGGCCACGCGCAGGGCTTCCGGACCAAGCCGTGCACCACGATGGCCCGCGCCCACGTCGGTGGGCACGCCGATGAGGGATACGGAAATGGGATGGGCCATGGGTGCCTCCTGCGAACGAAAAAGAAGCACAGTCTAGCCAGAGGGATGTGACACCACTCGCGGCGGTGCAGCAGGGCGGGGTTCGTGTCCAGGCTCCTTTCACACTAGAGGATGGCTGCCGCCCAGGTCTCGATGTGGAACACACGCTTCTTCCGCAGGTCGATCCGCCACCGCCCACCCACACGCTTGAGTACGAACAGATGTTCGTAACGAAGGGAACGCGCCTTCTGAGGGTCGTCGCGTACCAGCACCTCGGCCCTCGAGACCGTCGGCATCGCAACTGACACCAAGAGATCCTCCGGTACGTACCGCGGGGGGTTCCCGACCGAAACGCCGGTCGAATAGACCCGTTTGCGGTCGGTACACCAGGCCGCCAGGATGTCCGCTTTCTCCTGTTGGAAGCCCGAGCTGAGCAGAAGTCCGCCACCGGCACGGGAATCCTTGTAGCCACGCGTTTCCCACTCGTGATATGCCAACAAGTATCCACGCACCACCGACGCGGGCTCACCTCCGGCGTCGGGCTGGGGCCACTCCAGCGGCGGTGCTTCCATCAACGCAGGCGGCGGCGTCGCACCGGCGGCGTGCAACAGCGCCACCACCTCCGCGTAACCGCGTTCATCGGCCATCGCCAACGCGTTGCACCCTTCGAAATCCAGCGGTGCCACGGACGCGCCGCTGTCCAGCAAGCGTTCGACCATCGCCAGGTGCCCACGGGCGCATGCCAGCATCAGCGGCGTACGCCGTTGTTCCGGCGAAGCAGGGTCGAGCATGGCGCCGCGTGCGATCAGCAGGTCGCCGATGTCAGTATCGCCATGCGCGGCGGCCCAACCCAGCGCGGTGTAGCCCAGTGCCCTGCAGGCATGCTCGATGTTGGCACCGCGATCCAGCAATCGCGCTGCGGCATCGCATTTTCCGGCAATGACGGCCGAGAGCAGCGGAGTGCGCCCCGTGCCCTTGTGCTGCCACTCGATATCGGCGCCTGCATCCAGCAAGGCATCGATCCGGTCGAGATCCGCCTTTTCAGCAGCCTTGGCCAGAAGATGGGACATGGTGATGCCACCCGACGTCAATAAGGGGGGGCCACCATAGGGCGGCGGGCGCGACGAACTCAACCCCCGCGGCGGCGCAGCGGGGTCACGCTCTGCACTTCGCCGTTGTTGCGCATCATGCACAGGTAGCGGCCATCGGGGTAATCAATGATCAGCTCCTGGTAGTCGCTGCCCACCGGCACCTGGGTCACCACCGCGCCCTGCGCGCCCTTGCGCAGGTTGCAGGCGCCCAGCGCGCTGTCACCAGTTGGGGCTGAATACGACATTCGCGAGGTATTGCGGAACACCGCCCGGCACCCGCCATTGACCCACACCGAATGCCGCGACAGGCCCCAGTTCTTGCCTTCCTCGCAACGGGTACGGCTGAGCTGGCGCACGATTTCCACGTTGCCACGGGTGTTCAGATCGCACGAGACCTGCTGCTGGTCGGTGGATTCGCAGGTGACTTCGCGCGGTAGTGCGGCATCTCCGGCGGCAGCGTCGCGAGGGCGTGCACTGTTTGCGGTGAGCGCGGACGTGCCGCTGGCGCTGACCTGGCAGATGCCATTGGCGCCGCCACGGCCGGTGTAGCTGACCTGCGGCGCGCCGTCATCGTTGCGGCTGATCGACAGGGTGATGCCGCTGTTGGCATCGCGTGCTTCGAAATAGCGGTCGTTGAAACGTTTCAGTGTGGCCTCGCGGCCCTGCACGTAGACGGGTCCGCCATCGTCGGCGTGAACATCGATGCCGCCCGGGCAGCTGGCGTTGAAGAACGGCACGGCGGCCATGGCCGGGGCTGCGAATGCGGCGGACAACAATGCGACGGTGAGCGGCAGGGCGTGGCGACGCATGTGCGGATCCCGAAGAGGCCCAGGTGGGCGTGTAGCGGCAGTATGCGGTGGGCGCTGCGGGCGGTCCGTGAGGAATATCAAGATCGGGGCGCGCGTTGGCACTTTTGGGTCTGGTATCGTTGCCTTGGTGCCTTGCCGAGGCTGTTAAGCCGGCTTTACGTCGCACGCTACTGTAAGCCGTGCGGCAACAGTGGCGCAGCCCGGATGACCGATGATGACGGCGCTGCGCGATATGTCGCTTCTGGCATTGCGATGCTCGAAACGGGCCAAACGCGATAATTCATTTTTCCTTTCAGATCACCCGATGCCATCGAAACAAACGACTGGCAGGCGGTGATTTCACGTGCGCATGATGAATCGCCACCTGCAAAGGTGGCCGGGACTTCCAAGCCCGTTTAATCGAAGCTGTATACGCTTGCCAGCCGGCGCCGTCTTCCCAAGAGCGGCGCCGGCTGGCAATCCGTTCGCCGATCGACGGCGGGCGGTGCGTGGGGGCCCTGTGCCCACCGGCTCATCGATTTCCGGTCTTGGAAGCCACGCATCGCCCGCCACCCTCTTCGGGTGGCACCTCTGTTGCCGACGAGGACGCCCGCATGCCCAAGACCCATCACCCGTACCTGACCGCCACCCTGGGCGAGGCTGCGCTGCGCCTGCCACCCGAACTGGCGCAGCCGTTGGAAGCCGCTTTCGCCGCCGCCAACGAGGCGCCCGCGCCGATCAACCTGCCCGGCTGCCTGCAGCGCATCCAGGCCGGTGACGCCGCCGATGGACAGCCGTGGCCGGGGCCCTCCACCACACCCGGCCAGGCCGTGGCCGCCGCACGCCGGGATCGCGCCGCGGTGGGTTTGGTGTCGCTGTTGGAGCTGTATCACGCCGCCGAGCGCGTGCGCGTGGATGGGGAAGAGAAAGACGACATCGGCGACGGCACGCGCGAAGGGCTGATGCTGGCCTGCCGGGGGCTGGCGGAGTATGTGGCGTTGCAGATGGGTGGGACTCAATAATGCGGAACGTTGAGATCCCCAACGCATAGGTTCAACACGCCGCAACCCAGCTAACGATTCAGGCAGACCCGCTGCTGGAATGAGCACACCCTACCCAGACCTGAAACCTTTCCTTGTTGAGCTGCGGCTGGACGAAGTGGATTCGCGCGGTGGCACTGTTGCCGAGATGATCGCCTCCACCGCGCGTCCCAGGGCGCTTTCCATAAGCCCTGGAGTCATGTGGTACAGCTTCGTGCTGAATGACCGCGTCGTCACCCGCATCACGCCTGGGACGCGGGCGCACTGCACGATCTCATTCGTCAACCATGACGGTGCGAAAGAGGTATTCCCCTGTGGCACGGTGGCCGCCTTCGGAGACGGATCGTCGACAAGAGGGTTGATCCGCATCATTCGGTTTGATTGAGACTGATCGCACCGGACTTCTTGAGGCGGCGGAAGTGGAGCGCAGTGCCTTGATGCCTCACACGGCACTGGCATGCAGGCGCACACCCAAGGCACGGGTCACCTTCAGGATGGTGGCGAAATCGGGGCTGCGTTCGCCGGACAGTGCGCGGTAAAGACTCTCGCGCGACAGGCCCGCCGCGCGCGCAACCTTGCTCATACCCTGAGCGCGCGCGATGTCGCCGAGCGCCTTGGCGATGAACGCGGAATCGCCGTCGCTTTCCTCGATGCAGGCGTCGAGATAGGCTGCCATTTCTTCGGGTGTCCGAAGGTGTTCGGCCACATCAAATGATTTGAGTTCGACTTTTTTCTTAGTGGCCATGATGGAACAGCTCCAGTACTTCGGTATTGATTCGTTTCGACTACAGCCGGTTCGACGCTCACAGGGCACGTGCAATCTCCCTGGCCTTTTCGATATCGCGTTGCTGTGAGCTTTTGTCACCTCCGACCAAAAGAATCAGCAACTGCCTGCCGCGCTGGGTGTAGTACAGGCGGTAGCCCGGCCCTGCATCGATACGCAGTTCGGAAATACCGTCCCCCAGATAGCGGTGATCACCCGGATGGCCTTCAGCGAGCCGACCGATACGGGCCAGGATGCGAGCGCGTGCGGTTACGTCCTTGAGAGCGTCAATCCATGTCGCGAACTGACGGGTACGCTGGATCTTCATGGAGAACTGTAGCCTACTGGCTACAGTCTTTCAACTATCGGGAATGCACGCTTGGAGCTGTGCTCGGCCTCCCGTCTGGCACTCCCTCCCTCGCTGCCGACGCCCCCTCTTCTCAAATTGGAAAGTGGAATCGGGTGCGTTTTCAGTAGCTCATTGTTCACGCGGACCCGATCCGCACTCACAAAATGCTGTGCTAGATTCAAGAGTGTGACATTGGCGCGCGAGATGCTTTCATGAATGCATGGGTCGAGAAATGCGCTACTTCATCAGAACGTGGACTTCGGCGGCGCCTCTGGATCGCAGCGCGTCGTCGCCTCGCGATCGCTATTCCGGCGCTTGTACTGGCAGCATGTTCAACCGCCGCGCCGCCACGCCCATCAGATCATCTGAATCAAAGACAGGCCGTCGAATCAGGGAGTGAAATTGGTATGGAGCGATTCAAGAACAGCATCGAGCGATTGTCTACAGTTCGCTTTGATGATGTCGATGCATTGAGTGAACTTCTCCACACCCGTCTGGGAGAGCCGGCGCGTCAGGATCTCATGGACGAGCGGATCGCAGAACGCGGAATGCTGGGCGACCTTGAGGTGCGGAACATCAGGCTGAGAAGTGCCGCTGACAACCCCGCCCTCGCGAACCTGATTTTTGATATCGCGCCACCGAGCATTGCGCTCGAGGAAATGATCTGGGAGAACTCCACCAAACATCCACCTCGACCCGATGCGCCGGGCTCCCGGCCTTACTGGACCGCGCAGGTGAACGATGCACAGGTCGTGCTTGGGCTCGCCGCCGACAGCGTGACGCTGACCTACATATCGATCCGTCAGCACTGATCCCTGTAATTGCGAAGGAGCCGCCGCATGGAGCGTACTGAAGACGCTGGACTGCCACAGCCGCAGGAGGGAGGCCGCCCAGGAGCCGCGCGGCGTCCTGCATCGCCGTTGGATGATCCTTCCTTGGCCCCGCTTCTGGCAAAATCCCCAACACTTCAGGCGGGTCTCGCCCAGGCGAGACGCGAAGGTATCGTTGTTCAATGGGGCACAGCCGGTGAAGGCACCTACCTTGTTCCCGGCGTGAAGATCGTCATAGACGAGAATGCAATCGGGCAAGGCACCAGACTCGCACGTTCTCTTTCTCACGAAGTTGGGCACCATCTCTTCACCGAACCCTCAAACCGAGCTTCTAAGCAAGCCTATGTAGACAGCGAGTTGCGAGGAGAAGCCGCCGCGACTCTCAGCAATGTCCAGGTCCAGCGTGAAATCGTTGCGGGTGGTGGCCCAGATATTGGCGTTTCCGGCACGGGTAGCCGGCCACAACAATATGGAACCATTGCGGCAGAACTCCAGGCGGGACGAATCAACCGTAGCCAAGCACTGGGTCAGATCGCTGAGGTGTTTAAGACGGAGGCTCCGTCCGTTGGACCTCATGCGACATACGAGCTTTACTACGGCGACTTCTACGACCGGGAAATAGCACCCACGCAACGGCGGCGTAGGCCAGATCCAGAATTTGACGCCGAGCGTACGGCGGTTGCGGCCAGCCTCAGCTCGACCACCGACGACTCGCTCTCGCTGCAACGAGCTACTTTCTCAGTGGCCGAACTCGGCAACGCTGACCGCTCTCTCTACATGCAGATCAGAGCGGGTGTGGAACGCCTGGACGCCGAGAGCGGGAAGCAGTGGGATGAGTCGAGCCAGCGCATGTCCGCGAGTCTGTTGGTGCTCGCGAAGGAGCAAGGGCTTTCAAGAGTTGACCACGTTGTATTGAACAACCCGACAGAGTCCCTTGCACGTGGCGAGAAGGTATTCATCGTCGAGGGAGCGATGGACGATCCTGCCCAACGTCGTGGAACCATGAGTACGATGGACGCGCTTCGTGCGCCTGAAGCAGAGTCCCTTCATCGCGCTGAAGCGTTGGCCGCAGATCTTGAACAGCAGCCGGCGCAGCAGGTTCATGCGCAGGACGGGCTATCGTTCTCAAGGTAAGACTGTCGAGAAAACAGCTCTGCCGCCCTTCGAACCACCGGGCAGGTATCTGGAGCAGCGCAAAGAGGCGCTGAATCATGGGGATGGTGCCGCTTATCCGAATCGAACGGATGACCTACTGTTTACAAGACAGTTGCTCTACCAACTGAGCTAAAGCGGCATGGGTGGATCACCGGCGGCAGCGCCGCGGTCCGGGGATTCTAGCGCAACCTTGCGCATTCCAGCGACCGGCTCTGTGCCGCCCCGCTGCGCTGCTGGGCCTGGGCCGGTTGCGTGCCTGCCGCCAGCTGCCCTTCCAGCCACCACTGCCCGGCGTCGCCGCTGGCGACAAGGCGCGGCTGGAAGCCGGCGGCCTGCACCGCCGCCATGCGCCGCTCGGCGCCTTCGCGGTTGCGGTACTGGCCCAGCGCCACGGCGTTGGCCTCCTCGCCTTGGCTGATGATGTAGTAGTCGCTCAGGCCAGCGGCGACGATGCGTTTCACGGTGGCCTGGGCTTCTTCGCGGTTGGCGGCGGCCGGCAGCATCACCCGGTAACGGGCACTGCCGCTGGCAGCGGGCTGTTCGCGCAGGCGCACCTGGCTGAGCAGCGTGCTGGCCTTGCCTTGCGCATTGGTCGCGGCGGCGCGGTCGGCGAACGGGCCCAGCGCGATGCAGCGCGGCGGTTCGGCAGCCACGGGCGGGGTTACGGGCTTTTCCGGCGCCGGGGTCGGTGCAGGCGGTGTTGCCGGCTTGGCAGCGGCAGCAACCGGCGTAGCCTCAGCCGCCTGCGGCTTGGCAATCTCCGGCTTGGCCGGGGCGGCGAGCGCCGGCGTTACAGCCACGGCCGTCTTCTCCGCCGGTTCGCGCTCCATCAACGGCGCGGTCGGCGCGGCGGCCGTGGCTTCGGCGGCCGCCGCGGCATCCACGCCACCGGGCACCCAGCGCAGCTCGGCCACGCCGGCGGGTTGCGGCGGCGGCGCAGGCTTCTGCGGTGCATCGCGCAGCAGCCACCAGCAGGCGACGCCAAGATTGAGGATGGCCAGTACGACGATCAGGGCACGGGTCAGCATGCGCGGATACTAGCCTGCGGGCTGGTGCACCGCCCAGCGGGCGAGGCCATCCAGCACCAGCGAGGGGTGGTAGTCGGCGCCGGGCAGCAACGGCATCAGCGCCGGTGCGCCGCCACCGTGCACCAGCAGCGACGGTGCCACGCCCAGCAGCGCGTGCGCCTGTTGCGCGCTGCGTTCGACCAGCGCCACCGCGGCGCCATCGCAGCCGGAGGCCAGCGCGTCGGCGGTGTCGTTGGCGAATTCGCTGTAGTCGCCGCCGGTAGCCGGCAGCTGCACCGCGCGGGCATGCAGTGCTTCGCGCATGGTGGTGGGCGATGCGGAAATGCGGCCACCGTGGTGCTGGCCGTCGGCGTCGAGCAGATCGATCGTCAGTGCGGTGCCCACCCCGACCACCAGCACCGGGCGCTGCGCCTTGGCCGCAGCCAGCAGGGCCAGGAAACGGTCCACACCGAATTTTTCGGGCTTGGCATAGGCAATGCGCACACCGGCGCATTCGGCGCTGGTACGCACCACGTGCACGTGCTCGAAGCGACGCTGCAGCTGGTCCAGCATCGCGCTGGTCAGCGACGGTGCGGCCACGCTGGCCACGAACGCGGTGGTGCCGCTGGGCAAGCTGTGCGGCGGCTGTCCGGCCATGCCTTCGGCGCCATGCGCCCAGGCCTGCACGTCACCGGCACGGTCGCCCTGCAACGGCGCGAACTTGAAGCGCGAGTTGCCGAGGTCGAACAACCAATCGCTCATGCCGCCCTCACGCTGACTTCGCCGGCGTGCAGCAGGCGCTCACGGCCATCGATGCGCACGCGCAGTGCGCCGTCATCGGCCAGGCCAAGCGCGGTACCGTGCTGCCACTGCCCTTCCAGTTCCACCCGTACTTCGCGACCGGCCAGCATGTCGAACGCGGCGTAGCGCGGCAGGAAGGGAGCGAGGCCCTCGCGATCGAATTCTTCCAGTGCCGGCAGCAGGCGCGCCAGCACGGCAGCAACCACCACGTTGCGGTCCACCGGCTTGCCGGCCAGCGTGTCCAGGTCCACCCACGGCTGGGTGATCTGCTCGGCGAAGGACGGCGGCATGTGCGTGTTGATGCCGATGCCAATCACCGCGCGCGCCGGGCCGGCGTATTCGCCACCGCCTTCTGCGAGCAGGCCGACCAGCTTGCGCTTGCCATCGACAATCAGGTCGTTCGGCCACTTCAGCTGCGCCTGGGTGTAGCCCAGGTCGTGCAGCGCTTCGGCCACGGCGATGCCGGCCACCAGGCTCAGCCCGGCCAGGCGACCGAGGCCACCGGAAAACAGCCGCAGCACCGACAGGTAGATATGCGCGGCCAGCGGCGACGCCCACGTACGGCCGCGACGGCCGCGGCCGCCGGTTTGGCGCTCGGCCAGCAGGACGCTCACCCCGCGCTGGGGCGCGCTGCAACGCAGCAATTCGGCGTTGGTCGAGTCCACTGTCCAAGCGACCTGCAGGTCGTGCAGCAGGGCTTGGACGCCGGCAGGCAGGCCGGCACGGATCGCATCCGGGTCCAGCAGGTCGACCGGGCGGGTCAGGCCATAGCCCTCGCCAGCGCGGCCCTCGATGTCTACACCGGCGGCTCTAAGTCCTTGAATACGCTTCCAAATGGCCGCCCGGGTCTGGCCCAGCTCACGGGCCAGGGCGTCGCCGGAGAGGCGACCGGCAGCGAGTTTGGCCAGCAATTGGCGGTCGTCCACGGCAGCTTCCACGAAGTCAGGAAGGAATTATGCGGGAAAGCCGCCAGCGGCGCCCGCCACGCTGGGTTCCGCGGGGGCTTCCAACGGGGCGCCGGGTTCGGGCTAGAATCGGGAACTCACCTTCCCTTAACGTGGATGTCGTCAATGCGCCGTTATGCCCATTGCCTGATCCTGCTGACGATGCCCTTCGCGGCGTCTGCGACGGCAGCGCTGGACGACAGCCGCGGCGCCTGCGTGTCCTCCAACGGCGATGCCGCTTCGCAGCGTGCACCGACCGCGACCGCTTCGGCCGCCACCACCAAGCCGGCACCGGTCCGCCCGGCAGCCAACACCAGCACGGGCGGCGGTGGCAGCGATGACGACGTGCTGCAGCGCATCCGCGCACCGAAGTGGCACAGCTACCTGCCGGGAATGTTCCGCTGATCAAGTCGTTGCTGCAGTGGCTGCGGCCTGCGCCGCGGCCGATCGACGATGTACTGTGGAATGAGGCCTGCCGCCGCGCCGCCTGGCTGCACGGTCTGGACGACGAACGCCGCGCGCGATTGCGCCTGCTGGCCACGCGCTTCCTGCACGAGAAGACCATTACCCCGATCGGCGAGCTGCAGCTGGAGGCCGGCGATGGCGTGCTGCTGGCGGCACTGTGCTGCCTGCCGCTGCTGGAGTTCGGCGAGGTGGGTCTGGAAGGCTGGTCGCAGCTGATCGTCTACCCCGATGCATTCCGCGTACATCGCAGCCACATGGATGCGGCCGGCGTACTGCATGAGTGGGATGACGAACTGATTGGCGAGTCGTGGGACAGCGGTCCGTTGATCCTGTCGTGGGCCGATGTGCAGGCCGACCTGGCGACGCCGCACGAGGGCTACTGCGTGGCGGTGCACGAGATGGTGCACAAGCTGGATGCGCTGGATGGTGCGATGGACGGCACGCCGCCACTGCCGCGCGAGTGGCAGCGCGAGTGGGCAGCCACCTTCCAGCGTTCCTACGATGCCTTCTGCGCGCAGGTGGATGCCGGCGAGGAAATGTTGATCGACCCGTACGCGGCCGAGGCGCCGGAAGAGTTCTTCGCGGTGGCCAGCGAGTATCACTTCTCGGCACCGGATCTGCTGCAGCAGGCGTTGCCGGAGGTCGCCGCGCAGCTGCGGCGGTTCTACGGCGAGCCGCCAAAGATCGAAACGCGGTAGTGCCGGCCGCTGGCCGGCAACCTGGCAATGCCACCGAAGATCATGAGGGTGCCGGCCAGCGGCCGGCACTACCGGATTACGCACGCGTTATTGCGTCAGGCGACGCCCGGCGGACGGGAACGCGCAGCTGCGGCGGTTCCACGGCGAACCGCCGACGATCGAAACACGGTAGTGCCGGCCGCTGGCCGGCGACCTGGTAATGCCACCGAAGAGCATGAGGGTGCCGGCCAGCGGCCGGCACTACCGGAACACCACGCGCTGTTGCGTCAGGCGATGCCCGGCGGACGGGAACGCGTGGCTGCGGCGGTTCTACGGCGAGCCGCCGAAGATCGAAACACGGTAGTGCCGGCCGCTGGCCGGCAACCTGGCAATGCCACCGAAGATCATGAGGGTGCCGGCCAGCGGCCGGCACTACCGATCAACGAGGTTTACGGCCCCGGCGGCAAACGCACTTCGAAACGGGCGCCGCCCAGTTCGCTGGAACGGCCGACGGCCAGTTCGCCGCGGTAATCCTTGATCAGGTCCTGCACGATCGACAGGCCGATGCCGTGGCCCTGCACGCGCTCGTCGCCACGCACGCCACGCTGCAGCACCTTGCCGATGTCGTCCGGGGCAATGCCCGGGCCATCGTCGTCCACCGCCAGCAGCAGGCCAGCGCGGCGCGCGTTCGGTGCCGGCAGCGGCTGCGCGGTCAGCAGCACGCGGCGGTTGGCCCACTTGAAGGCGTTTTCCAGCAGGTTGCCAAGCAGTTCCTGCAGGTCGCCCGGCTCGCCGTGGAAGCGCGCGGCCGGATCGATGTCGAACTCGCACAGCACGCCCTTGGAGGCGTAGACCTTCTCCAGGCCACGTACGATTTCCTCAGCGTTGGACTCGATCGGCAGCGGCGCGGAGAACAGCTTGTGGCCCGACGACGCAGCACGTGCCAGCTGGTACGAAACCAGGTTGTTCATGCGCTGCAGCTGCACGTCCAGCTCCTCGCGCAGCGCGCCATCGCCCGCGCCGCTGTCCATCTGCGTGCGCAGCACCGCAATGGGCGTCTTCAGGCTGTGTGCCAGGTCGGCCAGGGTGTTGCGCTGGCGCTCGAGGTTCTCGCGCTCGCTTTCAATGAAGGCGTTGATGCTGTCGGTCAGCGGTTCCAGCTCGCGCGGGTGGCGCTCGCTCATGCGCTCGGTCTCGCCGCGCTGCACCTTGGTCAGCTCGGTGATCACCCGACGCAGCGGACGCAGGCTCCACTGCAGGATGACGGTCTGCAGCAGCAGCAGGATCAGGCCGATGCCGCCCAGGTAGAACCAGACACGGCCGCGGAACACGCGCAGCTGCGCGCCCAGCGCGCGCGAGTCTTCCATCACATAGATGGTGTACGGGAATTCGGTGGCCGGGTCGGCGTCGGCGTCCCACACCAGGCCCAGGCCATAGCGGTACACCGAACCCTGGCTGCCGTCGATCTGGATCATCGGCAGCGGGCCTTCGAACACTTCCTGGCGCGGTGCCAGCAGGCCGCCGCCGACGGTGGGCAGCATCGGGCCTTCGGCGGACATCGAATTGCCCTTGCCGTGCGGCATCACTACCTGCAGGTACAGGCCACTGCCCGGCACGTCGAAGCGCGAATCCGGCGGCTGCTCGCGGATGTACAGCGAGCGGTCGCGGGTGAAGTCGATGCCGGCCGCGTACGCGGTGGCGTAGTTCTTCAGGCGCTCACGCAGGTTCGCCTTCGCCGTATCGGCGAAGGCGGCGTCGAGTGCGTAACCGGCCAGGGCCAGGAACGCGACCAGGCCCACGGACGCGGCAAGCATCTGGCGCGCCTGCAGGGAGCGCGGCCGCCAGCGTCGGAAGAACCACAGACGGCCGGACATCATGGTCTCGCCAGGCTGAGCCGGCTCAGCCCTCGTTGCGCGGAATCGCGAAACGGTAGCCGCGACCGCGCACGGTCTCGATCGGCTTCAGTTCGCCATCCGGGTCCAGCTTCTTGCGCAGGCGGCCGATGAAGACCTCCAGCACGTTCGAGTCGCGGTCGAAGTCCTGCTGGTAGATGTGCTCGGTGAGGTCGGCCTTGGAGACCAGTTCACCGGCGTGCATCATCAGGTACTCCAGCACCTTGTATTCGTAGCTGGTCAGGTCGACATTGCTGCCGGCCACGCTGACGGTCTGCGCAGCCAGGTCCAGAGCGACCGGGCCGCATTCCAGGGTCGGCTTGCTCCAGCCGGCGGCGCGGCGCAGCAGCGCGTTGACGCGGGCCAGCAGCTCTTCGACGTGGAACGGCTTGACCAGGTAGTCGTCGGCGCCCTGCTTCAGGCCTTCGACCTTGTCCTGCCAGCTCGAACGCGCGGTCAGGATCAGCACCGGGAACTTCTTGCCTTCGTCACGCAGGGCCTTGATCAGCTCCATGCCCGACATCTTGGGCAGGCCGAGGTCGATGATGCCGACATCGAACGGAACTTCGCGCCCCATGTAGAGGCCTTCCTCGCCGTCCTGCGCAGCATCGACGGCAAAGCCTTCGCGCTTGAGCCGGGCTGCCAGGGTCTCACGCAGCGGGGCTTCGTCTTCGACCAGAAGGATACGCATGAACTCTCCCTAGTGTCCTGGGTGTGGCCCGGAGGCCTGTGGGGTACGGGTTGATAGCGACAACTATCCCTGTTCAGGGGTTATCGCCGCGTAGTGATGACATATCCGACCGCGGCGTGCGCGGCTGTGAACGCGACGGTGCGGGGTCGTCCATGTAGCGGACCCGGCCCCGGTCGTCCATGTACTTCACCCGGTTGATGTCACGCCCATCGAACGGCACGCGCTCGGCGCCGAGGATGTGGCCGCCGGTGGTGCGCTGCACGCGGCGCACGGCATCGGACAGCGAGCGCTCGTCGCCACGGCCACCACGCTCGCCCCGCTCCATCATCTCCGCGCGCCCCTGATCGCCACGCGGCGGCTGTTGCGCCAGCGCCGAAGACAGCGGCGCAGCCGCCAGCACCACGCAGGTGGCCAGGGCAATGCGGCGATGGAAGGGAGCGGAAGACATCGATGCGATCCTAGCCGAGCACGGCGATTCGTTCAAAAGTCGTAAATCCGGGAGCCGGGTTCGGGACCCGGCGCTTTACAAATCCTTTGCAAATTCTTGGTTTGGGGCAGTGAATCCGGTCTGAACTTTTCCGGCCCTGCGCTCGCGTCGTTCATCTAGGTGAACATTCGGGACGAATCGCCGCCCCTTGTCAAGTCAGGACCGTGACCGACGTCACGCTGCGGCGCGATCAGCTTCGCGTTCGGTGACCGCCAAGGCCTGTTCGATCAGGCTCCAGCCGGCGCCCGGGCGGTGTGCGCCCTCGCTCAGCACCTGGCGGAAAGCGCGACCACCGGGCTGGCCATGGAACAGGCCGAGCAGGTGGCGGGTGATGTGCTTCAGCGCCAGGCCTTCGCCCAGCCGCGCCTCGATGTAGGGGCGCATCGCGCGCAGCAGGTCACCACGTGCCTGTAGCGGGGCGCCGGTGTGCAGCGCCTCCAGCTGATGCAGCAGATAGGGGTCGTGATAGGCCGCCCGGCCCAGCATCACGCCATCGACGTGCGCGGCCTGCGCCTGTACCGCCTCGATGCTGGCCAGGCCACCGTTGATCACCACCGGCAGTGCCGGGCGCTCCTGCTTCAGGCGGTAGGCCCAGTCGTACTTCAGCGGCGGAACCTCGCGGTTCTCCTTCGGCGACAGGCCCTTCAGCCACGCGTTGCGCGCATGCACCACCACCATCGCCGTACCAGCGGCGACCTGGCGGTCGACGAAGCTGGCAAACACGTCGTAGTCGTTGTCCTCGTCCACGCCCAGGCGGCACTTCACCGTTACCGGGATGTCGACCGCATCGACCATGGCCGCCACGCACTCGGCCACCAGTACCGGCTCGCGCATCAGGCAGGCGCCGAAGCGCCCGGCCTGCACGCGGTCGGACGGGCAGCCGCAGTTGAGGTTGACCTCGTCGTATCCCCACTCGGCGGCAATGCGCGCAGCCTGCGCCAGCAGGGCCGGATCGCTGCCGCCCAGCTGCAGCGCCAGCGGCTGTTCGCTGCGGTCGAAGCCGAGCAGGCGCTCGCGGTCGCCGTGGATGACCGCGTTGGCGTGCACCATCTCCGTGTACAGGCGTGCACCCGGCGCCAGCACGCGATGGAACACGCGGCAATGGCGGTCGGTCCAGTCCATCATCGGGGCAACGGACAGGCGCAGGGAATCAGCGTAACGGGCGGTGGCGGACGTCATCGGGGTGTTGATCGTGGAGACTGGCATTGCCAGTGAGATCAATAGTTTACACCGCTCGGCTGAATGGCGGCGGCTGGCGCCCGGATAGCGCTGGGGCGCCCGGGCCCGAGGGCCGTCCGCAGGCCGGGCGGCGCCAACCCACAATGACGGGCAACCGGTCACAGTTGTCGCGATTCGTTGACGACGACGAAATATTGACGCCGTTATAGTCCGTCGCTCGCAATGGATTGGACGTGTGGAGCAGATGATGCAGCACAAGCGTTTGAGCAGGACCCTCGCCACCGCGCTGGCGGTCGCCGTAATGGCCATCGGCACGGCAACCGCAGCACCGGCTGCCACCGGGCTGAGCCCGACCTTCACCACCTGCCGTGACAAGGCACAGGGTGCGATCGAGCAGGCCGCCTGCCTGACCTCGGAAAGCGCACGCCAGGACCAGCGCCTGAACCAGGCCTACCGCCAGCTGCAGGCAAAGCTGAGTGGCGCAAAGAAGACCAAGCTGGTGAATGCCCAGCGCGCGTGGCTGCAGTCGCGCAGCCGCGATAGCGAACTGGATACCGCGCTGTACGACGATTCGCAGCCCGGCAACCTGCAGGGCGAGCTGAACGATGTGATGCGCCTGAGCGCGCGTGCCGACCAGCTGCAGAAGTATCTGCAGCTGCTGGACTGACCCTTGAGGGGCAAACCCTCTGACTGCACAAGGATGTAAGACATGCCAACCAACATCGATACCCATGATCTCGATGCCACCTCCGGCGCCGTGTATTTCGCCGTCGGCCGTGGTACCGAAGGGGGTCCCGCCTCCTACCATCTGGCCATCGCCGGCATCACCCAGGGCGTGACCGAACCGCACTGGGGCACGGTGAACAAAGTCGCGCAGAACAGCGGTTACAGCCTGGGCGCGATCCAGGTCGACTTCGGCCAGCGCGGCGAGTGGGCGCTGGGCGCCATCGACGGCCACGCACTGAAGGCGGGCGAGACGACCTATGTCGACGCCGTGATCGATCAGGCCAGCACCTATGCCAAGGCGCACAACCTGCCCTTCACCCAGGACCACGCCGACCTGCGCCGCGACCTGCTCAGCCACGGCAATGGCCTGAGCGGGCGCAGCTCGATCCAGTTCATCGATACCAACACGCGCGACAGCATCAACGCCTGGGCCGGTTCGGCCGAGGGCAAGCAGTGGATCCACGCGAACATCGACTACCCGCAGGTGCGCAACGCCACCCGGATCGGCATGGCGATGGTGGACGCACACGGCAGCGGCATCGCCGAGGAAAACCGCTTCGAAGCGATCAGCCTGATCGCCAAGACCGCCAACCAGTTGCCCAGCCAGCTGCCCAAGCTGCAGAAGGTGCTGGAAGAAGGCGGTGACTACGAGGCGCTGCGCGCGAAGGCCGGGCAGATCCGCGAGACCTACCAGTACTTCGACGCGCCCAAGGCCGGCGACATCGCCGTGCGCTACGAAGATGCCTACGCCAACAACAAGGACGCAATGGACCGCGCCCATGCCAAGGTCAGCAGCCGCGACTACTCGCCCGCCGGTGAGCACAACGATGCGGACATCAAGGTGGCGCTGGACCAGATCGGCGCACCGCGCCAGCAGGCCGGTTCGCAGACGTTGAAGGAAGGGTCCAGCGGCCGTGCCGTGCTGAAGCTGGAGAGCAATCTGGTCACGCTGGGCTATGCCAGTGCTGACGGCCAGCAGACGCTGAATCCGGACCGGCGCTTCGATGCCACCACCCGCAAGGCGGTGGAAGACTTCCAGCGCGCACACAACCTGGACCCGGTGGACGGCAAGGCCGGGCCAGCCACGCTGGCCGCGATCGACCGCGACGCGCGCGAACTCCAGGGCAACCTGGCCGCGCTCGGGCTGACCGACGCCAAGGGCCAGGCCATCGGCAGCGATGGCTATCTGGGCGGTGGCAGCCGCCATGCGATCAACGCTTTCCAGCAGCAGCATGGCCTGCCTGCGACCGGCATTGCCGATGCGGAAACCCGCCAGGCGCTGGCCAATGAAGTGCAGCAGCGTGCGCAGGCACAGGGCAGCACCCCGGAACAGCAGGCCGCGGCCGAGCCTGCGCGCGAGACGGTGTACCCGATGTCCGACCCGCGCAGCCCGCAGAACTGGCTGTACACCGAGACCCTGGTGCAGGTGAAGTTCGCCGAGGAAGCGCGTGGCCTGCCCTCCGGCGAGCACAGCGAGAAGCTGGCCGCTGCGCTTACCGTGGAAGCTGCACGTGCCGGCCTGTACCGGGTTGATCGCGTTGAGCTGAACCAGGATGGCTCGATGGCGCGCGCGGTGCAGGCCAATGCGCTGCACGACGAAAGCGCGTTGAACCGCAATACCGCGCCGGTATCGACGGCAGACGCGATGCGCCAGAGCGTGCAGGAAAACAGCGAGCGGGCATTGCAGGTGAGCGATCAGCAGCGCGAGCAGCAGAAGATCGACCAGCAGACCCAGCAGCACGGCCCGCGGGCCATGATGGCGTAAGAGAGCGGGCCCACGGGCCTGCGAGTGCCATTGCCTTGCTCACCCCTCGTCGGCTTGAGGTCGACGGGGGCATTGGTTGAGGTGCGTCGAGGATTGTCGCAAATGCGAGGTCTTGCGCCCCGGACCGTGCCCACGCTTCGAGGGAGTCGGCCTCGCGGTGTAGTCGATCCGGTTTGATCGCGTCGACGCTTTGACGACAGATAAGTCCGTCCGGAGCTTTCCCCAAGTGATCAGTACCCGCCATCCATAGGCGGTCTGCTTCTTGAAACACTGCCGCCTCAGGCGGTCAGGTCTCACGGGTGGGCGTCGCGCAGATCAATCTGTACCCTCGGCGTCACGTGCTGGTAATCGAACACCGCACCCAGATGGCCGGCCGAGGCAAGGAACACCCGCCCACGCACGCGGTAGACCTGCGTGTCACCGGCATCGTAGCGCTGCATATCCCGCATGCGGCCGAGGAATTCGATGACCATGTTGGCCAGGCCCTGGGCGACGCATTCGCGGTCACGCTCGCTGGGCCTCTCGTCGATGTCCTCAACGTTCTGCGACGATGCCGGACAGCGGAAGACAGCGAAGCATGCCGCCGCTCTACAATCGGGCCATGGCCACCCACCGCCCGCAGTTCTTCGACCCCGCCACCGAACAGGGCGTGCTGCGCCTGTCGATCGCCGCCTCGCTGCTGCTGGCCGCCGCCGCGGTGGTATTCGGCCTGCTGGCCAATTCCTCGCTGATCATCTTCGACGGCATCTACGGCCTGATCGATGTGGTCATGACCTGGCTGTCGCTGCTGGTGGCACGCCTGATCGCGCTGTCCACCCAGACCGATGCGTTGCAGTCGAGGCTCAACCAGCGCTTCACCATGGGTTTCTGGCACCTTGAGCCGATCGTGCTGGGGGTCAGCGGCACGCTGATGATCGGTGCGGCACTGTATGCCCTGGTCAATGCGGTAGATGCACTGATGTCCGGGGGCCGCCACATTGCGCTGGGCCCGGCCATCGCCTTCGCCGGGCTGTCCATCGTCGGCGAAGGCGCACTGGCCTGGTTCATCCTGCGCGCCAACCGCCGCATCGGCTCGGAGTTCATCGCACTGGATGCGAAGAACTGGGTGATCGCGGCCAGCATGTCGGCCTGCTACCTGCTGGCCTTCCTCGGCGGCGTGCTGGTGCAGGGCACGTCCTGGGCCTGGGTCGGGCCGTACATCGACCCGGCCATCCTTGCCTTCGTCTGCGTGCTGGTGATGATCGCCCCGCTCGGCACCGTGCGCCGGGCGCTGGCCGGCATCCTGCTGGTCACCCCGCCGGAGCTGCAGGCGCACGTGGATGCCGTGGCACGCGCGATCGTGGCCAAGCATGGCTTCGTCGAGCACCGCAGCTATGTGGCGCAGGTGGGGCGAGGCGAGCAGATCGAGCTGTTCTTCGTGGTGCCGGAAAACGATCCGCCGCGGCCGCTGGTGGAATGGGACCAGCTGCGCGACGAGATCGGCGACGCGCTGGGCGAGGCCTCGCCGGACCGCTGGTTGACCATCATGTTCACCACCGACCGCGAGTGGACGATCTAGGCCAGCAGGACGATCGATCAAGTTTTTCGTACGCCCTGCAACCCAACGTACCCGGAAAGCGGGCAAAGTAGGCTCCAACGCACCACCCACCCACCGACCAGGAGCATCCCGATGTCCATCGAAAAGGTTCTGTACACCGCCCAGGCCACCTCCACCGGCGGCCGTGAAGGCCGTTCCGTCTCCTCCGACAACGTGCTGGACATCCAGCTGTCGACCCCGCGCGAGCTGGGCGGCGCCGGTGGCCCGGGCACCAACCCGGAACAGCTGTTCGCCGCCGGCTACTCGGCCTGCTTCCTGGGCGCGCTGAAGTTCGTGGCCGGCCAGGCCAAGGTCGCGCTGCCGGCCGACACCACCGTGACCGGCAAAGTGGGCATCGGCCAGATCCCGACCGGCTTCGGCATCGAAGCCGAGCTGACCATCAACGTGCCGGGCGTGCCGCGCGAGCAGGTGGAAGAACTGGTGCAGAAGGCGCACATCGTGTGCCCGTACTCCAACGCCACCCGCGGCAACATCGACGTGACGCTGATCGTTGCCTGATGGGGTGCTGCCGGCCAGCGGCCGGCACTACCAACGTAAAGAGCAAAAAAATGGGCGGATGCCGGTCGAAACCGAACATCCGCCCATCCCACCTTCGTTGTCCCACAGGGGGGCATGAGGTTGCCGGCCAGCGGCCGGCACTACCAGGTCATTTTTCGCTGGTGATGAGCTGCACGACGCTGGAGAAATCCAGCTTGCCGCGGCCGGCCTGGTGGTTCATCGAGTACAGGTTGCGGGCCACTTCGCCCAGCGGAATCGAGGCACCGACACTCATCGCCGCTTCCACCGCCAGGCCCATGTCCTTCAGCATCAGATCGCTGCCGAAACCGCCGCTGTAGCCGCGCGAGGCCGGCGCGTTTTCCAGCACGCCCGGCCACGGGTTGCACACTTCGGTGGCCCAGCTGCGGCCGGTGCTGACCGCCATCATCTGCGACAGCACCTTCGGGTCCAGACCGTGCGCCACGCCCAGGGCGATGGCTTCACCGGTGACGGCCATGATCACGCCCAGCGCCATGTTGTTGCACAGCTTGGCCACCTGGCCGGCGCCGCTGGCACCGACGTGGAAGATGTTCTTGCCCATCGCCTGCAGCACCGGACGGGCGCGTTCCAGCGCGTCCTCTTCGCCACCGACGATGAAGGTCAGGGTGCCGGCCTGGGCACCGGCGGTACCGCCGGACACCGGTGCGTCGATCATCTGCAGGCCACGCGCGGCGGCCGCTTCCGAGACCTTGCGCGCGCTGGCCGGGGCGATCGTGCTGCAGTCGATGACCAGCGCACCGGCCGGAATCGCGGCGAGGATGCCGTCATCGCCCAGATACACGCCTTCGACGTGGCGGCTGGCCGGCAGCATCGAGATCACCACTTCGGCATCGGCCAGGGTGTCGCGTGCCGACGACGCAGCGCTGGCACCGGCGTCAACGGCGGCCTGCACCGCGGCCGGGACCAGATCGAACACGCGCACGCTGTGGCCGTTCTTGACCAGATTGGCGGCCATCGGGCCACCCATGTTGCCCAACCCGATGAATGCAATGCGGCTCATGCAAGGCTCCTTTCAACAAGGGGAGTGCCCAGGTCGGCCAGCGGATGCGCGGCATCGGCCCAGGGGGAAGCGAAGAAGGTATCGGCCCACGCGCCGGTGGCCTCAGCCAGGGTGGCCGGGTTCCACTGCGGATTGCGGTCCTTGTCGATCAGCAACGCGCGGATGCCTTCGGCGAAATCACCGTGGGCGGCGCAATGCAGCGCGACGATGTACTCCAGGCGATAGATCGCGGCCAGATCCTGGCCGGCACTGCGGCGCTGCAGTTCGTACGCCAACCGTGCCGAACCGGGTGCACCGGCGGCGAGAGTCTTCTGTGCGGCCTGCAACCAGGCGTCGTCGGTCTGCAGGCCGGCAATGCGCGCCACGATGGCCTGCAGGTCATCGCCTTCGCACAGCGCCTCGACCTGCGCCGCATTGGCCAGCAACGGGCCGGTGGCGGCGTCGCTGGCGTGCGACTGCAGCAGATGGGTCAGGCGTTCGTGGTTGTGTGCGGCATCGCCCGACCAGGCCACCTGCAGCAGCGCATCGAACACCGCGCTGCGGCATTCTTCTGCCACGTGCACGTCGGCCAGGCCGGCGTAGATAGCGTCGCCCGGGTTGAGCAGCGCGCCGGTCAGCGCCAGGAACAGGCCGCCCTTGCCCGGTACGCGCGGCAGCAGCCAGCTGCCACCCACATCGGGGAACAGGCCAACGGTGATTTCCGGGAAGGCCAGCTTGGAGCGCTCGGTGACCACGCGGTGGCTGGCGCCGGACATCAGGCCGATGCCGCCGCCCATCACGATGCCATGGCCCCAGCACAGGATCGGCTTGGCGTAGGTGTGGATGAGATGATCGACGCGGTATTCAACGTCGAAGAACTCGGCGGCGTAGTCGTTCTCGCGGATGTCGCTGCAGCCGGCCTCGCGGAAGGCGACCATGCTCTTGTACAGGCTGTGCAGGTCGCCGCCGGCGCAGAACGCCTTCTCACCGGCGCCCTGCAGCACCACCATGGCGATGCCGTCGTCATCGGCCCAGGCATTCAGCTGCTTCAGCAGCAGGTGCGCCATCGGCAGCGAGAAACCATTGAGCGTGCGCGGCGCGTTGAGCGTGGCGATGCCGATGCGCGTGCCGTTGCCGGCCACGCGCTCCTCGAACAGCACCGGTGCGTCGTCGGCAACGGTGTCGATGCTCATGCGTTCTTCCACTGCGCGGTGCGCTTTTCCAGGAAGGCGGTCACGCCCTCGACCTGGTCGGCGGTGTCGAACAGGTCGACGAAGGCTTCACGCTCGGCCACCAGCGCCGAGGCGTGGGTGCCGGTGCGGGTGGACTGCACCAGGGTCTTGCAGGCGGCGATGCTGGTCGGGCTCTGCTTGCCGGCCTTCTTCGCCCATTCCAGGGCCAGTGCCTTGGCTTCGCCCTTGCCGACCTTTTCTTCGGCCAGGCCAATGCGCAGTGCGGTCTCGGCATTGATGCGCTCGCCCAGCAGGATCATGCGCTTGGCCCAGCCCTCGCCGACCAGGCGCGGCAGGTTCTGGGTGCCACCGGCACACGGCAACAGGCCGACGGTGGCCTCCGGCAGCGCCACCTGGGCGTGGTCTTCGATGATGCGCAGGTCGCAGGCCAGTGCGCATTCCAGGCCACCGCCCATGGCGTAGCCGTTGATCGCGGCGATCGACACGCCGCGGAAACCGGACAGCGCTTCGAAGGCTTCACCGAAGCGGCGCGCGGCCTCGCGTGCAGCGGCCTTGTCGCCGGAGGCGAACTGGTTGAGGTCGGCACCGGCGGAGAAGAACTTCTCGCCGTCACCGGTGATCACCAGCGCGTAGATGTCGCGGTCTGCGTTGAGCGCACCCACCAGGTCGCGCAGCGCCGACAGGCTGTGCACGGTCCAGGTGTGCGCCGGCGGGTTGTTCAGGGTGACCACGGCGGTGTGACCATCCACCTCCACCTTCAGGCCCACGTGCTCCTGGGTACGCCAATCCTTCATCGCAGTTCCTCTTCGGTGTTGAGCAGGTGACGGGCAACGATCACCCGCATGATCTCGTTGGTGCCTTCCAGGATCTGGTGCACGCGGCAGTCACGCAGCAGGCGCTCGATCGGGTACTCGCGGATGTAGCCGTAGCCGCCGTGGATCTGCAGCGCTTCGTTGCAGACGTTGAAACCGGCATCGGTGGCGAAGCGCTTGGCCATCGCGCACCACACGTTGGCGTCGCTGGCACCGGCATCGAGCTTGCGCGCGGCGGTGTGCACCATCTGCCGGGCGGCAACCAGCTGGGTGACCATGTCGGCCAGCTTGAACTGCAGCGCCTGGAACTCGGCCAGCGCCTTGCCGAACTGGCGGCGCTCGCCCATGTAGCGGCGCGCGGCATCCAGCGCACCCTGCGCGGCACCCAGCGAGCAGGCGGCGATGTTGATGCGGCCGCCGTCCAGACCCTTCATCGCCAGCTTGAAGCCGCCGCCTTCCTCTCCCAGAAGGTGGCTGACCGGCACGCGGACGTTTTCGAAGGTGATGCCACGGGTGGGCTGGCTGTTCCAGCCCATCTTCTCTTCCTTGCGGCCGAAGCTGATGCCCGGCAGGTCCGACGGCACCGCAATGGCGCTGACACCGCCGGCACCGGCACCACCGGTGCGCGCCATCACCACCAGCAGCTCGGTGGCACCGGCGCCGGAAATGAAGGCCTTGGAGCCATTCAGCACATAGAAGTCGCCATCGCGCACGGCGGTGGTCTTCAGCGACGCCGCATCGGAACCCGCACCCGGTTCGGTCAGGCAGTACGAGGCCAGCTTGAGGCCCGAGGACAAATCGGTGCCCCACGCATCGCGCAGGGCCGGCTGGCCCCACCTGGACACCATCCACGAGGCCATGTTGTGGATGCTGATGTAAGCCGCGGTCGACGGATCGACGTTGGCGAGCTCCTCGATGACGACGGCGGCGTCCAGTCGGCTCAGGCCGCTGCCGCCCACTTCCGGGTCCATGTACAGGCCGCAGAAGCCCAGTTCACCGGCCTTGGCGATCGCCTCGCGCGGAAAGATGCCCTCCGCATCCCATCGCGCGGCGTGCGGCGCCAGTTCGGCCTGTGCGAAGTCGCGCGCCGCCTCGCGGTACGCCTGCTGCGCTTCTTCCAGTTCCGTCGTCATCGAGTGGCTCATGGCTGCTCCTGCCGTTACTTCAGGCTGATCGTGGTGTTGACGCCGTGGCTCAGCGTCTCGTCATCGAACCAGCGCGCGGTGACCGTCTTGGTCTGGGTGTAGAACAGCACCACCTGCTTGCCGTACGGGCCCAGGTCACCCAGCTTGGAGGCGCGCGAACCGGTGAACGAGAACAGCGGCACCGGCACCGGGATCGGCACGTTGATGCCGACCTGGCCGACGTCGATGTCTTCCTGGAACTTGCGCGCGGCCGCGCCGGACTGGGTGAACAGTGCGGTGCCGTTGCCGTTCGGGTTGCTGTTGACCATCGCGATGGCGTCTTCCAGCGTTTCTGCTTCGAGGATGACCAGCACCGGCCCGAAGATTTCTTCCTGGTAGATGCGCATGTCGGTGGTGACACCGGCAAAGATGGTCGGGCCGACGAAGTTGCCCTTCTCGAAACCATCGACCTGCGGCTTGCGGCCATCCAGCACCAGCTTGGCGCCCTGCTCCACGCCCGAGGCGATCAGGCCTTCCACGCGCTCGCGGGCGCTGCAGGAAATGACCGGGCCGACGTCGGTACCGGACACGGTGCCGGCGCTGACCTTCAACGTCTTGGCCTTTTCGACCAGGTCCTGCACCCAGTTGCGCGCCTCACCGACCAGCACCAGGGTGGAAGCGGCCATGCAGCGCTGGCCCGCAGCACCAAAGGCGGCACCGACCATCGCGTTGAGGGTCTGTTCCTTGTTGGCGTCCGGCAGCACCACGGCGTGGTTCTTGGCGCCCATCATGCACTGCACGCGCTTGCCGGCCAGCGAGGCACGATTGTAGACGTGGGTGCCGACGCGGGTGGAACCGACGAACGACACGGCCTTGATGTCCGGGTGGTCGCAGATCGCGTTGACCACTTCCTCGCCGCCGTGGACGACGTTCAGAACGCCCTTCGGAATGCCGGCTTCCAGGGCAAGCTCGACCAGGCGCATGGTGACCATCGGGTCCTGCTCGGACGGCTTGAGGATGAAGGTGTTGCCCGTTGCAATCGCCATCGGGAACATCCACAGCGGGATCATCGCCGGGAAGTTGAACGGGGTGATGCCAGCGCACACGCCCAGCGGCTGCATGATCGTGTAGGTGTCCACGCCATTGGCCACGTTGTTGGCCAGCTCGCCCAGCTGCAGGTTGCCGATGGCGGCAGCGTGCTCGACCACTTCCAGGCCACGGAACACATCACCTTCGGCGTCCGGCAGGGTCTTGCCCTGTTCGGCGGTGAGGATGTGGGCCAGCTCGCTCATGTTCTCGCGGATCAGCTGCTGGTACTTCAGGAAGATGCGCGCGCGGGTACCGATCGGGGTCTTGCGCCAGGTCTTGAAGGCTTCCTTGGCGGCGGCGACGGCGGCGTCCACTTCGCCGGTGGTGGCGAACGGCACCTTGGCCAGCACGTCCTGGGTGGCCGGATTGATCACGTCCTGCCAGTGGGAGGTGGCCGATTCAACGAACTGGCCATCGATCAGCATGCGGATACGGGGCGCTGCAACAGTCATGACGACAATCCCACGGGGTGCGAAAGATGCTTGGCATTATTCACAGCACCCGTCTCGATTTCCGGGCTGAATCCGCTTAATCTGGCCAACACGCCAGACGATTCATGTTAATTTTGTGAATTATTCAGCCACCCAGCGGCAGCTTGGCCTGCGCTTGCTACGGCTGCGCGAGCAGCGCGGCTACAGCCAGGTGGACCTGGCCCGCGCCTTGGGCCTGTCGGCCAGTTACCTGAACCAGATCGAGCGCAACAAACGCCCACTCACCCCGGCCGTGCAGAAGAAGCTGGGCGAGGTATTGGGCGATGTTTCCTCACTGTTCGACGAAGATGAGCCCGCTGCCCTGCAGGAAGCGCTGGGCGAGACCCTGCGCGATCTGGGCCTGGCCGAAGTCAGTGCCACTGAACTGCGCGCCCTGGCGGGCAACCTGCCGCAGGTCAGCCGCGCACTGCTGGACCTGCACCGCCGCCACCTGGCGCTGCGCGAGCATGCCGCCGCGCTGGAGTTCCAGCTGGGCGAGCCCGGTGCCGGCAGCACCCTGCCCGCCGGCGACCAGGTGCGCGAGTTCTTCAACCGCATGCACAACCACATCCCCGAACTGGACGAGCTGGCCGAGCAGCTGTTCGCCGAATGGGGGCTGTCGCCCGGGCATGTGGCACCGCGGCTGCGCCAGCTGCTGGCCGACCGCCATGGCGTGCTGGTGGAAGTGGCCGCACTGCAGGCCGGGCGCGAGAAACGGCAATACGATGCCGGTGCGCGGCGGCTGTGGCTGCCCGATTACCTTGAGCCCGGCCAGCAGGCGTTCCAGATGGCGGCCGAGCTGGCCCTTCACGGCTACCTGCCGCAGATCGATGCGGTGGTGGCGCGCGCTGGCTTTACCGATGAGGCACGCATCGCGCAGGCGCGGATTGGCTTGTCGAATTACTTCGCCGGTGCGTTGGTGATGCCGTACATGCGTTTCCTGCGTGCGGCCGAGGCCAGCAGTTACGACATCGAGCTGCTGGCGCACCAGTTCGGCGTGGGCTTTGAAGCGGTCTGTCATCGGCTGAGCACGTTGGCGCGGCGCAGCGCGCCCGGGCTGCCGTTCTTCTTCATCCGCGTGGACCGTGCCGGCAACGTGTCCAAACGCCATTCGGCCACCGATTTCCATTTCTCGCAGGTGGGAGGGTCGTGCCCGCTGTGGATCGTCTACGAGGCGTTCAACCAGCCCGGCCGCATCCTCACCCAGACCGCGCGCATGCCCGATGGGCGGCGCCACTTCTGGCTGGCGCGGCAGGTCAGCAGCGGGCCGGTGGGCCATGGCCAGCCACGCAAGACGTTCGCGGTGGCGTTGGGCTGCGACCTGCAGCATGCCGAACGCCTGGTGTATTCGCTGGGGCTGGATGTACAGAGCCCGGGGAACTCGGTGTCGATCGGGCCGGGTTGCCGGGTGTGCCCGCGCGAGGACTGCATGCAGCGCGCGTTCGCGCAGTTGCCGGGGCGATAGGGGGTTCTGCAGGGCTGCGCCCTGCACCTGCGGTAGTGCCGGCCGCTGGCCGGCAACCTCAAAAGCAACAGCGGGCTTTCCGTGGGATGGCGGGGTGGTGTCGGATTGCGGGGACGCCGTGAACCCGTCCCTGAAGTGCCCCCCGGCATCCATGCCGCGGACACCCCGCAATCCGACACCACCCCGCCTTCGACAGTTTCCTCCTGCTGCTGGAACCTGATGCTGATGCTGATGCTGATGCTGATGCTGATGGTGATGGTGATGCTGATGGTGATGCTGATGGTGATGCTGATGCTGATGCTGATGCTGATGGTGGGTGCCGACCGTTGGTCGGCACGCTCTCGCCCTGCGCGAAATGCATCCACGCATGGCGTGGATCTACTACCGGCTCAGTAGATCGGGGTCACCTTCATCTGCGGCAACGGACGCGGTGCGCCGTCAGTGAGGTCCGGGCCAAGGTCTTCCCAGGTACGTCCCTGCTCGACCATCAACCCCCACAGCTGCTGCGCGGCCAGCCGCTTGTCTTCCGAGCCCAGCTTGTACGACGGTGGCGTCGGCTGGCCACTGGCAACCATCGCGTACGCCGCGCGGTAGGCCAGTACCTGCTGCGCCGGATCATCGGTGCGTGCCACTTCCAGCGTGTAGCGCTGGTAGGCCGAGGCCAGGTTGCGCCAGCGGATCCAGTAGTGGTTCTCGAACGAGAACGAACAGAAGCGCGCACCGGCGAGGCTGCCCTTGTCGGCGATGCGGGTCAGCACCTCCTGCGGCATGTCCAGGTTCATGCCGCCTTCGTCGCCCTGCAGGCTGACGTGCACGATGCGGTCGCGGTAGCCCGGCGCGCGCGCCTGCAGCAGATCGCGCCAGTTCTGCATGGTCGCCACCACCGCGAACAGGAAGCGGCCCAGCTCGGCGGCCGCCAGCGGTGTGGCGATCGACTGGTAGGTGCGCTGCCAGCCGTGTCGGTTCTCGGTGGGCAGGAACACCGCGTGCTCCAGCGACTGGCGGCCACTGCTGCCGTGGTTCACCTCTTCGGCGTGCTGCGGGTAGACCAGATTGATGGCGAAGGTCGGCCAGCGCGGCAACGCGGCATCGAACAGATGGATCGGGAAATTGCTGCTGATGCCACCATCGGAGAACCAGCAGATGCGGAAGGCGGTGATCACCGGGCCGCAAGCCTGCCCGGCGCTGGTCAGCCCTTCCATGCTGTCGGCCACGTTGTGCTCGGGGTCGGCCGCCGGCGCGGTCGGCTCGCAGCGTCGTTCGCGGCGTGAGGGTTCATGCAGCGGCACCGCGCTGATCAGCAGCGGGAAGCTCAGGCTCATGCGCGTGGCCACCAGCACCGGCAGCTTCGGGCCCGGCGGCAGGTGGTAGTACTGCCGCCCTTCCACCTCCAGCGGCGGGCCGGCCTGCGTCACCAGCCACTGCACCACGCTGGCCGGGAACAGCTGCTCGAATTCCTCGCGCAGGAACCAGAACTGCGCGCCGCCCAGCGGCAGCGTGCGCGGCTCGTTGTGCGACACGCAGGTGGTGATCATCTGCAGGCTGATCGCATGCGGGCTGTCCGGCTCGCCGGCATAGCGCGGCGCGTCGTGCAGGTCGGCGAAGGTGAGCGGTGCATCCAGCGGCTTGCCGGACAACTGCTGCAGGCATTCGTGCAGCCACTCGGTCAGTGCCGGCGTGCGTGCATCGCGGCCGAGGCCGCTGCACAGGCCCAGCAGATTGCGTCGCGCCACGCGTGCCACACGAAGCGCGGCACCGGCCACACCCGCACCGTACGCACACAGCAGCGACGGCAGCAGCGTGGCCGCCACCCCGCTCCAACCACCGCCCCACCAGCCCAGGCCGAGCAGCAGCGCCAGCGACACCAGCACTTCCAGCGGCGCGATCTCGAACACGGCAACGGCCAGGCACAGCAGCTTGTGCGGCAGGCTGGCATTGCCGGTCAGCACCACCAGCAGGCGATAGGCCGCGCGTGCGCCGCGTGCGGGCTGGAACAGGCTGTAGATGAAGCCGCGCCGCGACAGCTGCGCCGACACCGCCGACAACCCGCCATAGCCTGCATCGCCGGGCAGGTGCTCGCCGGCCTGCTGGCGACGATCACCGCAGGCCGCCGCAGCCGCCACGGCGGCGGCGATGGCGCCGGCCGAAGTGCCGCCGATGCTCTTGAAGCGATACTCGCGCGCCAGCGCCAGTACCGCATTGGGGTACACGATGCCGCTGGTGATGCCGCCTTTCATGACCAGATCGCAGTACTTGTCCGCCACTGTCTTGCCCCCGAGCATGCCGTCCGCCGCGTGGGTGCCAGTATGGCGCAGGGGCTTCTCAGGGCCTGAGAACAACGGCGCAGTCCGCGCACGCGATGCGCCGTTCAGCAGAAAGCACGGCTGCAGGCTTGACCCGCCCCGCCATCGGCGTAGCATCTGCAGCAAGCCAAGGGACAGACCCGCGGCTGCCACAACGACATGAGGGATTCTCATGGAATTCGACTATCTCGTCTTCATCGGGCGATTCGAGCCCTTCCACAACGGCCACGCCGCCGTTGCCCGCCTGGCCCTGAGCCGGGCCCGCAAGCTGATCTTCCTGGTCGGCTCTGCCGATACCCCCCGCAGCCTGCGCAATCCCTGGACCGTGGCCGAACGCGCCGTGATGATCCAGGCCGCCCTCGATGGCCACACCGACCGTCTGCTGATCCGCCCGCTGCGTGACCACCTGTACAACGAAGCGCAGTGGATCGCCAACGTGCAGCGCCAGGTGGCTGAAGCCCTGCGCAACGACGGCGCCGCCGCCGATGCGAAGGTAGGCCTGATCGGCATGGACAAGGACGCGTCCAGCTACTACCTGCGCGAGTTCCCGCAGTGGCCGCTGGTGGACGTGCAGCACACCGCCACCCTGTCGGCCACCGAGCTGCGGCGCTACCTGTTCGAAGCCGGCGACGTCGACTTCCACGGTGCGCTGCTGATGCTGCGTGGCAATGTGCCGGCGCCGGTGTACGACATGCTTGAAGCGTTCCGCAAAAGCGCGCCTGCCTATGGCCAGCTGGTGGCCGAGTACCGCTTCATCGAACAGTACAAGGCCGCCTGGAAGGATGCGCCCTACGCGCCCACCTTCGTCACCACCGATGCGGTGGTGGTGCATTCGGGCCACGTGCTGCTGGTGCGTCGCCGCTCGGAACCCGGCAAGGGGCTGTGGGCGCTGCCCGGCGGCTTCGTCGGCCAGGAACAGAGCCTGCTCGACAGCTGCCTGCGCGAACTACGCGAGGAAACCCGGCTGAAGATTCCGCTGCCGGTGCTGAAGGGGTCGCTGAAGGGCCAGCAGGTCTTCGACCACCCCGACCGCAGCCAGCGCGGCCGCACCATCACCCACGGTTTCCACTTCGAATTCCCGGCCGGTGAACTGCCGCCGGTGCGCGGCGGCGATGACGCTGACAAGGCGCGCTGGATACCGGTGAGTGAAGCCCTGGACATGGGCCCGCAGCTGTTCGAAGACCACCTGCACATCCTGGAGTATTTCCTCGGCCGCGGCTGACAGGCCCGGCCTCCCCACTGGCGGACAGACCGCTGGTGTCACTCGACGCGAAGGAGCTTCCGTCATGCACTACCTCGATAATCTTCTCCTCAACACCGACAGCTACAAGGCCAGCCATTGGCTGCAGTACCCGCCGGGTACCGATGCCACGTTCTTCTACGTCGAATCACGTGGCGGCCTGCACGATCGCACGGTGTTCTTCGGCCTGCAGGCGATCCTCAAGGACGCGCTGGCACGACCGGTCACCCACGCCGACATCGACGACGCTGCTGCGGTATTCGCCGCGCACGGCGAACCGTTCAACGAGGCCGGCTGGCGCGATATCGTCGACCGGCTTGGCGGCCACCTGCCGGTGCGCATCCGCGCCGTTCCCGAGGGCAGCGTGGTGCCCACCCACCAGGCACTGATGACCATCGAGTCGACCGATCCGGCTGCGTTCTGGGTGCCGTCGTATCTGGAAACGCTGCTGCTGCGCGTGTGGTATCCGGTCACCGTGGCCACCATCAGCTGGCACGCACGGCAGACCATCGCCGCGTTCCTGCAGCAGACCAGCGACGACCCGCAGGAGCAGCTGCCGTTCAAGCTGCACGACTTCGGCGCGCGCGGTGTATCGAGCCTGGAATCGGCCGCGTTGGGCGGTGCCGCGCACCTGGTCAACTTCCTCGGCACCGATACCGTGTCGGCGCTGTGCCTGGCACGCGCGCACTACCACGCGCCGATGGCCGGCTATTCGATTCCGGCCGCCGAGCACAGCACCATCACCAGTTGGGGCCGCGAACGCGAGGTGGACGCCTATCGCAACATGCTGCGCCAGTTCGGCAAGCCCGGTTCGATCGTGGCGGTGGTGTCGGACAGCTATGACATCTACCGCGCGATCAGCGAACACTGGGGCACCACCCTGCGCGATGACGTGATCGCGTCGGGCGCCACCCTGGTCATCCGTCCCGACTCGGGTGACCCGGTGGAGGTGGTGGCCGAAAGCCTGCGCCGGCTGGATGAAGCCTTCGGCCACGCGATCAACGGCAAGGGCTATCGCGTGCTCAACCACGTGCGGGTGATCCAGGGCGATGGCATCAATCCGGACACCATCCGCGCGATCCTGCAGCGCATCACCGACGACGGCTACGCCGCCGACAACGTGGCCTTCGGCATGGGCGGTGCGCTGCTGCAGCGGCTGGACCGCGATACGCAGAAGTTCGCGCTGAAGTGCTCGGCCGCACGGGTCGAGGGCGAGTGGATCGACGTCTACAAGGATCCGGTCACCGACGCCGGCAAGGCCAGCAAGCGCGGCCGCATGCGCCTGCTGCGCCACCTGGACGATGGCAGCCTGCATACGGTGCCACTGCCGGCCAACGGCGACGACACCCTGCCGGACGGCTTCGAGGACGCAATGGTGACCGTGTGGGAGAACGGCCATCTTCTGTACGACCAGCGGCTGGACGACATCCGCACGCGGGCGGCCGTGGGGCATTGAAGGTGCATCCCGACCGGGGTCAGAGCCCGCTGCGTGGCAGCGGGATCCGACCCCTTCCTTCCGCTGGGGTCGGATCCCGTTGCAGCGCAGCGGGTTCTGACCCCTGCGCTCTTGACCGGCGCCACCAACAGGTCCACCTTGCACACGCCGAAGGTATCCCTCCCATCGCTGCGGCGCGGGGAGGGATTTAAACGGGAATCCGGTGAAGGCGCCTCGCGCGTCCATTCCGGAGCTGCCCCGCAGCGGTGAATGGAAACGAATCCTGCCAACAGCACTGGGCTCGCACCTGGGAAGCGGCGGGTAGTAGGTGGGCTGCGGCCCGTGTCCATCAGCCCGAATACCGGCCCCGGCCGGGGGACACGACCGTTCCCTGACTCGACCTGGAATCTCCGCGGGGAGGTTGCCGGGGCCGTCGTCGTCCTGCGCGTGCAGGCGGTGTGGCCGCGCGCGTCCTGTTCACGGTATCCGGCCAGACCCGTTCACCCACGCGCTGATGCATGGGCCACCGCCGTTGCCGGCGGTCCATGCGGTACCTGACGATGACCGAGCTCCAACGCCCCACCCTGACCCTGCCCGCCGACGGCAAGCGCCTGCTGCTGCATTCGTGCTGCGCGCCCTGTTCCGGCGAAGTGATGGAGGCGATCACCGCCTCCGGGATCGACTACGCGATCTTCTTCTACAACCCCAACATCCACCCGGTGAAGGAGTACGAGCTGCGCAAGCAGGAGAACATCCGCTTCGCCGAGCAGCACGGCATTCCTTTCATCGACTGCGACTACGACACCGACAACTGGTTCAGCCGTGCACGCGGCATGGAAAACGAGCCCGAGCGCGGCATCCGCTGCACGATGTGCTTCGACATGCGCTTCGAGCGCACTGCGCTGTACGCGCACGAGCACGGCTACGACACCATCAGTTCTTCGCTGGGCATCTCGCGCTGGAAGAACATGGCGCAGATCAACGACTGCGGCATCCGCGCCGCCTCGCGCTATGAAGGCCTGCAGTACTGGGACTACAACTGGCGCAAGGGCGGCGGTGCCAGCCGCATGATCGAGATCAGCAAGCGCGAGCAGTTCTACCAGCAGGAATACTGCGGCTGCGTGTACTCGCTGCGCGATGCCAACCGCCATCGCCGCGAGAATGGCCGCGAGCGGATCAAGATCGGCCTGTTGTACTACGGGCAGGACGCTGGGACGCCGCAGGACGATTGACGTGCAGGCATGGGGCGGCCACGCTGGTCGCCCCTTGAGTTCGTGCTGGATCTGCCATGACCGCCCTGCCCGCCGATGTCGCCCTGCTGGTGATCGACCTGCAGCCGGACTTCATGCCCGGCGGTGCGCTGGCCTGCGACCAGGGCGATGCGCTGGTGGCACCCATTGCCGATCTGCTGGTGCAGCGCCGCTACCGCACCGTGGTGGCAACACAGGACTGGCACCCGGCCGACCATGCCTCGTTCGCCAGCCAGCACCCCGGCCAACGCCCGTTCGAGACCATCCTGCTGCACGCGCAGCCGCAGACCCTGTGGCCGGACCACTGCGTGCAGGGCAGCGCCGGTGCCGCCCTGCACCCGGGCGTGGACTGGACCGTGGCCGACCTGATCCTGCGCAAGGGCACGCGCCAACAGGTGGATTCGTACAGCGCCTTCCGCGAGAACCACGGCCCCGATGGCGAGCGCCCGGCCACCGGCCTGGCCGGCTGGCTGCACGAACGCCGCATCCGCGAAGTGCACGTATGCGGCCTGGCCCGTGACTACTGCGTGCTGTGGAGCGCGCAGGACGCGGTGAAGTCCGGCTTCCGGGTGAAGTTCCTGTGGGAGCTGACCAAGCCGGTGACCGAAGCCAGCGACGTGATGGTGCGCGAGGCGCTGGGCAAGGCGGGGATTGCCATCGTCTGAGGCGTGACCGCCGGGCATGGCCCGGCGCTACCGCGCACGTCGCTTATGCCGCTTGCGCGCTCCTGCCCACAACAACACAATCGATTCATCCAGCCCCCTAACTACGCCCCCCTACAGATCGCGGGACGGCCGAACCGGGGGCTTTTCATTGGATGAAATCAGGATTCGGTAGTGCCGGGCCATGCCCGGCGGACGCGGGATGGGCGATTACCGAAACACCACCGTGCGATGCCCATTGAGCAGGATGCGGTGCTCCACATGGCGGCGAACCGCGCGTGCCAGCACCAGCGATTCGGTATCGCTGCCCAGCCGCACCAGTTCGCGCGGTGCCATCGCATGGTCCACGCGGGCCACGTCCTGTTCGATGATCGGGCCTTCGTCCAGGTCCTCGGTGACGTAGTGCGCGGTGGCGCCGATGATCTTGACCCCACGCGCGTGTGCCTGGTGGTACGGCTGCGCGCCCTTGAAGCTGGGCAGGAAGCTGTGGTGGATGTTGATCGCACGGCCCGCCAGCGCGCGGCACAGCGTGGGCGACAGGATCTGCATGTAGCGCGCCAGCACCACCAGGTCGATGCGCTCGCGCTCGACCAGGTCGATGATCTGCTGCTCCTGCACCGCGCGCGTTTCCGCGTTCACCGGCAGATGATGGAACGGCACCTGGTAGGACGCCGCCAGCGGCGCAAAGTCGGCGTGGTTGGACGCCACTGCTGCGATGTCCACCTTCAGCTGGCCGCTGTGGGCGCGGAACAGCAGGTCGTTGAGGCAATGCCCCTGTTTGCTGACCAGCACCAGCAGCCGCGCGCGGCGTCGGCCATCGTGCAGCTGCCAGTCCATGCCGAAGCCCTCGGCAAGCGTGGCCATGGCGGCGTGCACGGTCTCCAGCGGCAGGCCGGCATCGCGGTCGAAGTGCACGCGCAGGAAGAAGCGGCCACTCTCCTCATCGCCGAACTGCTGGGCGTCGAGGATGTTGCAGCCGTGGTCGAACAGCAGGCCGGACACGCGGTAGACGATGCCGGTGCGGTCGGGGCAGGACAGGGTAAGAATGGAATCGGGGCGCATCGCCACAGTGTAGGGCAGCGCCCTGCCCAGCGGCCGGATGATCACGGGTGCAACCGGCCTGCTTGGTTCAGTACCAAGCGATACTTGGACCTTCCCGTGGCAAGCTGGTCGGTCATGAACCTGTTGCAACTGATCCGCAGCTTCACCCGCACCGCAGAGACCGGCAGCATTGCCGCCGCGGCCCGCATCCTTGGCATCAGCGCTACCGCGGTCGGCCAGAACATCAACCGGCTGGAGGCCCATCTGGGCGTACGGTTGCTGAACCGGAGTACGCGGCAGCTGGCCCTCAGCGAGGCCGGCGCGCTGTACCTGGCGCAGGTGCGCCACATCGAAGCCGACCTGGCGCGCGCGCAGGCGATGGTCACCGCCGGTGACATCGAACCGGCCGGGCCGCTGCGCATCGCCAGCAGCAGCGCCTTCGGTCGCCACGTGCTTGCCCCCTTGTTGCCTTCACTGCAGCAGCGCTACCCACAACTGCAGCTGGAGCTGCGCCTGACCGACCGCGCCGTGCAGCATGGGCCGGAAGCGGTGGATGCCAGCATCCGCATCGGGGCGCAGCTGGAGGATGGGGTGGTCGCGCGGCAGCTGGCGCGTGTTCCGTTCGTGTTCTGTGCCTCGCCGGCCTACCTGAAGGCGCACGGCACCCCGCAACAGCCTTCCGATCTGGGCGGTCATCGCGGGTTGCTGCACCGCTTCCCCACCGATGGCCGGCCATTGCGCTGGGGCCTGCTGAAGGACGGCCAGCGCGTGGACGCCGCGCTGCCACCGAGCATGGTCTGCGATGACATCGATGCGCTGGCGACGCTGGCGGCGGCCGGTGCCGGCATCACCCGGCTGGCCGCATTCGTGGCCGAGCCGTACCTGCGCGATGGCCGCCTGCAGGCGGTGTTCGGCGCCGACACCGCGTGGCGCCCGGAACCGATGGAGGTCTACTTCTGCGTCAGCGACCGCCGCGATTTCACCGCCAAGATCCGCGCGCTGTTCGAACACCTTCAGGCCGGCATCGCGCCGGCCTGGCGGGTGTGAGCCTCAGCGCGTCTTGAACACGCCGCGCGCGTCGCGCGGCTCGCAGCGCAGGTACTGTGGCGCCGGTTCCACGCTGTCGCGCAATGCGGCAGCGGCATGCCACGGCCAGCGCGGGTCGTAGAGGATGCCGCGCGCCAGGGCCACGGCATCGGCGTGGCGATGGCGCAGGATCGATTCGGCCTGCTCGGGCTCGGTGATCATGCCCACGGCGATGACCGGCATGCGCACCTTGGCCTTGATCGCTGCCGCGAACGGCACCTGGTAGCCCGGACCGACGGTGATCTTCTGTCGTTCGTCCAGGCCACCGCTGGAGACATGCAGGAAATTGCAGCCGCGCGCGTCCAGCACCTGGGCCAGCGCTTCGCTCTGCACCAGATCCCAGCCGCCATCGACCCAGTCGCTGGCGGAGATGCGCACGCCCACGGCGATCTTGTCCGATACCGCCGCACGCACGGCGTCGAACACTTCCACCAGCAGGCGCAGGCGGTTCGGCAATGAGCCACCGTAGCCATCAGTGCGACGGTTGCTCAGCGGCGACAGGAACTGGTGCAGCAGGTAGCCGTGGGCGGCATGCAGCTCGATCAGCTCGAAGCCGAGGCGCTCGGCACGCACCGCACTGGCGGCGAAGGCGGCGATGACCTCGGCGATGCCGGCCTCGTCCAGTTCCTGCGGTGCCGGATCGGCGGCGTGGAACGGCAGCGGCGACGGCGCCACGGTGGCCCAGCCACGCGCATCGTCGGCCGGCAGCTGGCCACCGCCGTCCCAAGGGCGGTTCACCGAGGCCTTGCGACCGGCATGGCCGAGCTGGATGCCCAGCGGCATCGGCGACCAGCGGCGGACGCTGGCCAGTACCTGTGCCAACGCGGCCTCGGTGCCGTCATCCCAAAGGCCCAGGTCGGCCCAGCTGATGCGGCCACGCGGCTCGACCGCGGTGGCTTCCAGGATCAGCAGGCCGGCGCCGGATTGCGCGAGGTTGCCCAGGTGCATGGCATGCCAGTCGCTGGCGCGGCCGTCTTCGGCGGAGTACTGGCACATCGGCGCGACGACGATGCGGTTGGACAGGGTCAGGGGGCCGAACGAGATCGGCGAAAACAGCTGGCTCAAGACAGTGATGGACGACGTAGGGGATGCGTATTGCACCGCCGCACGGCTCCGGGATCAACCATCTGGATGGATCGCTGTTTCGCGGCGGCGGGTGGCCTGTAGAGTCGACTGACAGTCGACTCTACCCGGCCGATGGTTCGATAACCGACGCCAGCGCCTCAGCACAATCGCGTTCATCCTTGAACTGCAGCAGGTCGTCGGCACGGGTGCGGCCACGGTTCAGCGCCGCCACCGGCAGTCCTGCTTTGGCCGCCGCCTGCACGAAGCGGAAGCCGGAATAGACCATCAGCGACGAGCCCACCACCAGCACGGCGTCGGCCTGCTGCAGGTGCTCGTGCACCGCCTCCACCCGCTCGCGGGGCACGTTTTCGCCGAAAAACACCACGTCCGGCTTCAACACCCCGCCGCAGTGCGGGCACACGGGTACCACGAAGCTGGAGAAATCGGTCTCCAGGTCGGCGTCGCCATCAGGCGCGACGCCGGCCTCCAGCGCATCCCAGCCGGGGTTGGCGTCCAGCAGGCGCTGCTGGAAGTCCTCGCGGCCGCTACGGCGCTCGCAGCCCATGCAGCGCACCAGGTCCAGGCGGCCATGCAGGTCGATCACGTTACGGCTGCCGGCGCGCTGGTGCAGGCCGTCCACGTTCTGGGTCAGCAGCACCTGCAGCTTGCCACGGCTTTCCAGTGCGGCCAGGGCCTGGTGGGTACCATTGGGCCGGGCCAGGCCGAAGCGCGGCCAGCCCAGCAGGCTGCGCGCCCAGTAGCGCTGGCGGGTAGCGGCCTCGCCCATGAAGGCCTGGTAGGTCACCGGTGGCGTGCGTTTCCACTGGCCGTCGCTGTCGCGGTAATCGGGAATGCCCGAGGCGGTGCTGCAGCCGGCGCCGGTCAGCACGAACAGGCGCTGGGCGCGGTCGATGAAGTCGGTCAGTGGCGGGGTCATGGCTGCCAGATGGGGGCGCCGCAGCGCCCCCGCAAGCGCCGGTCGGTTGTCCGGGTCAGGCCGCCGGCAGCGGCGGCACCGCGATCGGGTGGCCTTCCTCGTCCAGCGCGATCATCACGAAGTGGCCGCGGGTGCACAGCTTGCGCTCGCCGCTGTGCAGGTCTTCGGCGACCAGTTCCACCTCCACCTTCATCGAGCTGCGGCCGACTTCAACGATGCGGCCGATGGTTTCCACCATCTGGCCGATGCGGATCGGCAGCTTGAAGTCGACCTGGTCGCTGCGCGCGGTCACCACGGTACGGCGCGAGTAGCGGGCGGCGGCCAGGAACGCGGCCTTGTCCATCCACGCCAGTGCCTGGCCACCGAACAGGGTGCCGAGGTGGTTGGTGTGGTTGGGGAAGACGATTTCGGCCATGCGCACTTCGATGGGCGGCACGGTCTCGGGGATCGGGGTCATGGGGGAGCTTCGGTGTGGGGTGCTGCGGATTCTAAGCGACCGGCGTGACGGCCATCGGAATGCACGTGCAACGGTCACCCGGCAGCGGTGCCTGCGCAGGCCGCGCCTGCAGCAGGCGTTACACTGCTTCACGCCCACTGCCAGGACCCCCCATGCCCGCCACTTCCGATCTGCTGGCCTTTGCGCTGGTTTCGCTGGCCATGGTGCTCACGCCCGGGCCGAACATGATCTACGTCATCTCGCGCTCGATCTGCCAGGGGCCGATGGCGGGACTGATCTCGCTGGGCGGGGTGGCACTGGGCTTCGTGTTCTACATGCTGTGCGCGGCACTGGGCATCACCGCCCTGCTGATGACCGTACCGTTCGCCTACGACGCGCTGCGCATCGGTGGCGCGCTGTACCTGCTGTACCTGGCCTGGCAGGCGCTCAAGCCCGGTGGCCGTTCGCCGTTCGCGGTGCGCGAACTGCCGCAGGACAGCCCGCGCAAGCTGTTCACGATGGGATTCCTGACCAATCTGCTGAACCCGAAAGTGGCGGTGATGTACCTGTCGCTGCTGCCGCAGTTCCTGCACCCGGACAGCGAAGGCAGCGTGCTGATGCAGTCGATCGTGCTGGGCTCGACCCAGATCCTGGTCAGCGTCAGCGTGAACGGCATGATCGCGCTGACCGCCGGCAGCATCGCCGGCTTCCTGGCCGCACGCCCGACCTGGCAGATGGTGCAGCGCTGGCTGATGGGCGCGGTGCTGGCCGGACTGGCGGTGCGCATGGCGGTGGAAGGGCGGCGCTGATCGCGGCGTGCCCTCCAGGCGATACGCCCGGCCCCGTAATCAGAACAGTTCAGCGTGGTAGAAGCTCGGTTGTGCCGACCAGGCCTTGATATCGCCACATTGCGGCACGCTGGTGTAGTACAGGCGGATGGGAATGGCAGAGACCTTCGCACTCATCAGCATCGCGTAGGTCGCCTTGCAGACCTCCGGCGGCATGCTGAAGTCGCCTTTGCTGACGATGTTGCAGACCGCGTGGATGGGCGAGACGGTGGTCGCCACGAACACCTTGCCGCTGGCGTCGATGGAAACGTTGGTCACCTTGGAATCGCAGTTCGTGCCATGGGCGAGGGACGGACAGGCGACCAGGACGGCGAACAGTCCTCCCGTCCACCCACGAAACACGGTCCTGCGGGTTGCTGTTCCAGGCACTGCAGTCTCCATTGCGACCTCCGGGGTCCATTCAGTTGCGCCACCATGGCAGGACCACGCGCACGGGAACCCGGCGCTGGGATTGTCCACGCGTCATTCCTGCAGTGGCATCCCCTCTTCCTCCCCAGGCCCGGCATGGATGCGAAGCACCGCCACCACTGGCGTCCAGCGAGAATAGCTCATCCTTCTGATGCGCAACGAAAAACCCCGGCATTGGCCGGGGTTCTTCGTTGCGACAGGCCGGGCCGGTTCGATCAGAAGTTCATGTCGAAGGCGACTTCGCCCTGCACGCCGACCTGGTAGGCCGAGACGCGGCGTTCGAAGAAGTTGGTCAGTTCCTGCACGTCCTGCAGTTCCATGAACGGCAGCGGGTTGCGCACGTTGTACTTCTTTTCCATGCCCAGCTTGGCGAAGTGCTGGTCGGCACAGTGCTGCAGGTACTGGCGCATGTCGCGGGTGGAGATGCCGGCCACGCCGCCGGACAGCACGTCCTCGGCGAACTGCACTTCGCATTCGATGGCTTCGGCCAGCATGTCGTAGACCTGCTGCTTCATCTCTTCGTCGAACAGGTCCGGTTCTTCCTCACGCACCACGCGCACCGACTCGAACGCGAACTCCATGTGCGCGCTCTCGTCGCGGAACACCCAGTTGGTGCCCGAGGCCAGGCCCGGCAGCAGGCCGCGCGAACGGAAGTAGTACACGTAGGCAAAGGCCGCGAAGAAGAACAGGCCTTCGATGCAGGCGGCGAAGCAGATCTGGTTGAGCAGGAACTGGCGGCGCTGTTCGCGGGTCTCGATGCGGGTCAGGCTCTGGATCGAGTCGATCCACTTGAAGCAGAAATCGGCCTTCTTCTTGATCGAGTCGATGTTCTCCACCGCCGAGAACGCCTTGGCGCGCTCTTCCGGATCCGGCAGGTAGTTGTCGAGCAGGGTCAGGTAGAACTGCACGTGCAGCGCTTCTTCATACAGCTGGCGCGACAGGTACATGCGCGCTTCCGGCGCATTGAGATGCTGGTACAGGTTCAGCACCAGGTTGTTGGAGACGATCGAGTCGCCGGTGGCGAAGAACGCGACCAGGCGGTGGATCAGGTGGCGCTCGCCCGGCGACATCTTGCTGTGCAGGTCGGTGATGTCGATCTGGAAGTTGATCTCTTCCACCGTCCAGGTGTTCTTGATCGCGTTCCGGTACATGTCATAGAACTGCGGGTAGCGCATCGGGCGCAGGGTCAGTTCAAAACCGGGATCGAGCAGCATCTGCTTGGGCTTGTCGGCCATGGGTGTTTCCTTGAATTCCTGGGTGAGCCGCCGGGCGTGGCCCGGCCTACCGTGGGTGTTTTTCCGCAGCCGAGCATGGCTCGGCTCTACAGGTGCGAGGTGTTCGAGTGCCGACCAACGGTCGGCACCCACCGCGCGGTGTGTTACTGGCAGGCCTCGCAGGCTTCCGGGTTTTCCAGCGAGCAGGCGATGGCTTCGTCCGGGCTGAATACCTTGGCCGGGGCCGCAGCGCTCACCGTGGTCTTGGCGATCTTGGTGGCCGGGCGCGAACGCAGGTAGTAGGTGGTCTTGATGCCCTGCTTCCAGGCGTACATGTACATGGAGGACATCGCGCCGATGTTCGGGCTTTCCATGAACAGGTTGAGCGAGGCCGACTGGTCGATGAAGGCGCCACGCTCGGCGGCCATGTCGATCAGCGAACGCATCGGCAGTTCCCACGCGGTGCGGTAGACCTCGCGCAGCGTTTCCGGAATCTGCGCCACGCCGGCGATGGAACCTTCGGCCAGCTTGATGGCATCGCGCATTTCCGGCGTCCACAGGCCCAGCTTCTTCAGCTCGTTCACCAGGTAACGGTTGACCTGCAGGAAGTCACCGGACAGGGTTTCGCGCTTGAACAGGTTGGACACCTGCGGCTCGACGCACTCGTAGCAGCCGGCGATCGAGGCGATGGTCGCGGTCGGCGCAATCGCGATCATCAGCGAATTGCGCAGGCCGTGTTCCTTGATGCGGGCGCGCAGGGCGTCCCAGCGTGCGGTGTCTTCCGGCACCACGTTCCAGGCGTCGAACTGCAGTTCGCCACTGGCGGCGCGGGTGTCGTTGAACGACGGGTGCTTGCCACGTTCCTGGGCCAGCTCGCAGGAGGTTTCCAGCGCGTGGAAGTAGATCGCTTCGGCAATCTTCTTCGACAGGGCGCGGGCTTCGGCGCTGTCGAACGGCAGGCGCTTGCGGAAGAACACGTCCTGCAGGCCCATGCAGCCCAGGCCGACCGGACGCCAGCGCAGGTTGGCGCGGCGGGCGGTTTCGATCGGGTAGAAGTTCAGGTCGATGACGCGGTCGAGCTGGCGCACGGCCAGGCGCACGGTCTCGGCCAGCTTCTCGAAATCGAACTCGTTGTGCTCGTCGAAGTGGTTGCCCAGGTTGATCGAACCCAGGTTGCACACCGCGGTTTCATCGTTGGAGGTGACTTCCAGGATTTCCGTGCACAGGTTGGACAGGTGGATCACGTTGCCCGGACGCAGGGTCTGGTTGCTGGCGCGGTTGCACTTGTCCTTGAAGGTCATCCAGCCGTTGCCGGTCTCGGCCAGCGTACGCATCATGCGGGCGTAAAGCTTGCGGGCAGAGATGGTGCGGTTGGCCTTGCCCTGGGCTTCGGCCTGCAGGTAGGCGGCCTCGAAGGCTTCGCCGAACAGGTCGGTGAACTCCGGCACGACGCGCGGATCGAACAGCGACCATTCCTGGTCGGCTTCGACGCGCTTCATGAACAGGTCCGGCACCCAGTTGGCCAGGTTCAGGTTGTGCGCGCGGCGGGCTTCGTCACCGGTGTTGTCACGCAGCTCGAGGAAGTCCTCGATGTCGGCGTGCCAGGTTTCCAGGTACACGCAGGCCGCGCCCTTGCGCTTGCCACCCTGGTTCACCGCGGCCACGGACGAATCCATGGTCTTCAGCCACGGCACGATGCCGTTGGAGTGGCCGTTGGTCGACTTGATGAGCGAACCACGCGAACGCACGCGGGTGTAGCTGACGCCGATGCCGCCGGAGAACTTCGACAGCTGGGCGATGTCGCCGTACTTGGAGTAGATCGACTCCAGCGAGTCCTGCGGCGAGTCCAGCAGGAAGCACGAGGACAGCTGCTCGTGGGTGGTGCCGGAATTGAACAGGGTCGGGCTGGACGGCAGGTAGTCCAGGTTGCCCATGCGCTTGTACAGCGCCAGGGTCTCGGACACGTCCTCGCTCAGCGCGCTGGCGATGCGCAGGAAGAACTGCTGCGGGGTCTCGATCACCTTGCGGGTGTGCGGGTGGCGCAGCAGGTAACGGTCGTACAGGGTACGCAGGCCGAAGTAATCGAAGTTCAGGTCCAGCGAGATGTCGATGGCATCGTTGAGCTTGCGCGCGTTGGTCTGCACGAAGTTCAGCAGGCGGTCGTTGATCAGGCCGACTTCATGGCCACGGCTGACCGACTGCGAGAAGGCGTAGATTTCCTGGCCCGAGACTTCCTTGGCAATGTAGTTGGCCAGCAGGCGCGCAGCCAGGCGGCCGTACTCGGGCTCTTCACCGATCAGCAGGGCGGCGGTGCGGATGGACAGTTCGTCCAGCTCGCGGGTGGTGGCGCCGTTGTACAGGCCGGAAATGGTGCGGGTGGCCACGCGCATCGGATCGACGGCGTGCAGGCCTTCGGAGGAACGCTGCACCGCGCGCACGATCTTGTTCAGGTCCACCAGTTCGGTCGTGCCATTGCGCTTGGTCACACTCATCGCGTTGGCCGTCGGCGGCGACGTCAACAGGAATTCGCTTTCCTTCTCGATGGTGGCGCTGGATTCGGTGGTCACGGCGTGTGTCCTCTTGGCGTGATTGGTGGGTGCTCGATGCATCGGGTGACGCAGCCCGGGACATGACAGCCCAGGATGGCAGGACGGCGTCGCAGCGGATGAGACCCTGCGCCTGCCACTGCCGTTGACGATCGCGGATGGGTACCCGGGCATCCCTGGAATTGGGGTTGCTGCGACCGACGGCCACAAGATAGTGGGGGTGATGGGGCCCGTCAACGCCAAATGTAGTGAAATTCGGCAATCCCTTGCGCCGCAAGGATCGTGCCACCGGCGTCCGGATCAGACGCTTCAGACCTGCCGGAACGGGCTGCGCAGTCAAGCCCGAAAGGCGTCATTGCGGTGGTACAACGCACCGCGAAAACGGAACAATGACAGCTTCACATGACAGTGATGAAACTGGCTAGGGACAACCCTGTGGATAGGTGGTGGGCAGCCGGTGGGAATCCGGTGGACGCCGGGACCGCCCGCCGGGCAGCGACGCGAGGCTGCATGTGCCGGCCAGGCCGGAGCAGCGGCCGCAGGGAAACGCCGTTGCACCCTTCCCCCGATCATTGCCGGCCAGCGGCCGGCACTACCGGAATCCCAGGGGGGTCGTGCCGGCCGCTGGCCGGCAACGTACGCCCGCAGGCCCCTCACGCCCGGTGCGGGGTACCCAGGTACTCGGCGCTCTGCATTTCGATCAGGCGCGAGGCGGTGCGTTCGAAGGCACCTTGCAGGCGCTGGCCGGTGTACAGCTCGATCGGCGAGGTGCTGGCGGTGCAGACCAGGTTGACGTGGCGGTCGTACAGCTCGTCGATCAGGTTGACGAAGCGGCGCGCGGCATCTTCGTTCAGGCGGTCGAAGGCGGGAATGCCGCCCAGCAGCACCGTGTTGAACTCGTGCGCGATCTCGATGTAATCCGAGGGCCCGCGCGGGCCTTCGCACAGCGCGGCGAAATCGAACCAGGCAATGCTCTTGCCGCGGCCACGCACCGGAATCTTGCGGCCCTCGATCTCGATGTTGCCGGGCTTGGCCGGCTGGCCGCCGCTCAGCTCGTTCCAGCGCGTGGCCAGCCACTCATCGCTGTCGGTCGCCAGCGGTGCGCGGTATACCGGCGAGCGGGTCAGCGCGCGCATGCGGTAATCCTCGGTACCTTCGGCGTACAGCTCGACGCAGAAGCGCTGCAGCAGGCCAATGGCCGGCAGGAAGCTCTCGCGCTGCAGGCCGTTGAGGTACAGGTTCTCCACTGCGGTGTTGGAGGTGGTGACCAGGGTCACGCCCTCGGCGAACAGGCGCTCCAGCAGCCGCGCCAGCAGCATCGCATCGCCGATGTCGGTGACGAAGAATTCGTCCAGCACCAGCACGCGCAGGTTGCTGCGCCATTCCTGGGCGATCTTCGCCAGCGGGTCGCTCTGGCCCTGGTGCTCGCGCAGGCGCTCGTGGACGCTGCGCATGAAGCGGTGGAAGTGGGTGCGGTACTTCTGCTTGATCGGCAGCCCGTCGTAGAACAGGTCGACCAGGAAGGTCTTGCCGCGGCCGACCCCGCCCCAGAAGTACAGGCCCTTCACCGGCTCGGGCTTCTTCCAGAACGAGGACAGGCGGTCCAGCCAACCGTCCTCGGCACTGTCCAGCAGGCCCAGGTGGATGCGGTCCAGCTCGGCCAGCGCCGCATGCTGGGCCGGGTCGTTCTGCCAGTCGCCACGGGCAACCCCTTCCGCGTACCGCTGCGACGGGGTCAGTTCCACGTCGCTCATGCCGCCGCGCCCAGCCAGTGCTTGACGCCGTGGGTCAGCGCGCCGCGCAGGTCGATCAGCTTGCGGTGGAAGAAGTGGCTGGTCTCGGGCATGCGCACCAGCTCATGCGGGAAATCCAGCGAGTCCAGCCACTGGTAGACAGCCTGCGGGTCGACGATCTCGTCCTGCTCGCCCTGGATCACCAGCCAGCGGGCCGGCGGTGCGATGCCATCGAAGTCCCAGCGGCCGGCCGGCGGCGCGATCGAGATCAGCGCTTCCGGCTGCAACTCGGCCGCGGCCTTCAGTGAAACGAACGCGCCGAAGCTGAAACCGGCCAGCCACAGGCGGTCGTCCGGACGCTGGCTGCGCACCCAGGCGGCGACGGCCTTCAGGTCGTCCTGCTCGCCCACGCCATGGTCGAACTCACCGGCCGAACCACCCACGCTGCGGAAGTTGAAGCGCACCGTGGCGATGCCCAGCTCGCGCAGGGTGGTGGCGGTCATGGTGACCACCTTGTTGTGCAGGGTGCCGCCTTCGGTGGACAACGGGTGGCAGATGATGGCCACGATCGGCTGCACCGGCACATCGGCCTTGGGCAGGTCGACGACCACTTCCAGCGGGCCGGCCGGGCCGTCCAGTTCGAGGCAGGCGGTTTCGCCGGGGGCGACGGGGAACGAGTGCTTGTGCATGGCACCATGATACCGTCCCCCGCCCCTGCCCTGTGCCTGTCCCATGCTCTACCTGTCTTTGGCCGTGATCTGCAGCGTGCTGGTTTCGGTGTTGTTGAAGGTGGCCGGACGCCGCCAGCTGGATGTTTCGCAGATGGTCACCTGGAACTATCTGGTGGCGGCAACGCTCACCGCCGTGGTGCTGCAGCCGCCGCTGGATGCGCTGCGCGCGCCGCACGCGCCGTGGCTGTCATTGCTGGCGCTGGCGGTGGTGCTGCCCTCGATTTTCCTGGTGCTGGGCCGCGCGGTGGCGGTGGCCGGCATCGTCCGCAGCGACGTGGCGCAGCGGCTGTCGCTGCTGCTGTCATTGGCCGCCGCCTTCCTGTTCTTCGGCCAGACTGCCACACCGTGGAAGCTGGCCGGGCTCGGCCTGGGCCTGCTGGCGATGGTGGCCATCAGCCTGCGCCCACGCGGGCCGGTGGTCGCGCCCTCGCCCGGCGGCTGGGGCTGGCTGCTGGGGGTATGGGCTGGGTTTGCGGTGGTGGACGTGCTGCTCAAGCAGGTGGCGCTGTCCGGCACGCCGTCGATGGCGGCGGTGCTGGCCAGCTTCAGCGTGGCCTTCGTGCTGATGCTGGCGCTGCAGCTGTGGCGGCATGCGCGTGGCCGCAGCCGGCTGGCCTGGCGCAACCTGGGCGCGGGCGCGCTGCTGGGCCTGCTCAATGGCGGCAACATCCTCTTCTATGTGCACGCGCACCAGTCGATGCCGGACAACCCGGCCACCGTGTTCGCCGGCATGAACATCGGCGTGGTGGTGCTGGGCGCGCTGGTGGGCGTGTTCGCCTTCGGCGAGGCCACCACGAAGTGGAACCGCGCCGGCCTGGCGCTGGCGGTGCTGGCGATCGGACTGATCGCCTGGGGGTGAGCGTTGGTTGCGGCGGGCCATTTCCGCGCCCGCGGTGGGATGTCACTTTTCTTTTCGCGCGAAAAGAAAAGTAACCAAAAGAAACGCGCCGCCAGCCGCGAGCCGCGAGCCGGTGCTGTGCACCGGTACCCTGCGCTTCTCGATGAACCAGGGGACGGCGCCGAACTCGCTGCGCTCAAACATCGGCGCCTCTTCGCCCCTGATTCACCTGCGATGCTCGGCTCGCTTGAAGACGGACTGGAAGATCAAAAGCAACGGCAGGATCCGTGCCGATCAAGGTCCCTCCCAGAGCAGATCCCCGCCGAACCTTATTTGTCGAAACCCAGCAGCAGCGGGTCGTGGTCGGAGCTGCGCCACGGGCCCTGCACGTTGCGGTCCTGGTAGCCGCTGGCATCCTGCTCGTCGGCGTTGCTGTGCCACTCGGCGGCACCGCGCAGGCGCTTGGCCATGCCCGGGCTCAACAGCGCGTGGTCGAGGCGGCCGGTATAGCCGTTGTAGACGTAGCTGTAGGGATGCTCGACCTTGGCGACCTTGAACGCGTCCTGCCAGCCCAGGTCATGCAGGGTGCGGATCGGGTCTTCCATCGCGTAGGCATTGAAATCGCCGAGCAGCACCGCGTCCTTTGCACCGGTACCGGTCGGGTCGGTCTGCAGCCAGGCGTGCAGCTGCTGCGCCGAGGTCACGCGGGTGGCGTTCCAGCAGCCCTGGTTGTCGTTGTGGTCGGCGTCGGCACCGGCGGCGTCGCGGCAGCCCTTCGACTTGAAGTGGTTGGCCACCACCACGAACGGCGCGCCCTGCTTGCCCTGGAAGGCCTGCGCCAGCGGCACGCGGCTGTGCTCGACGAACGATCCACCGGTCAGCGTAGCCGGCTTGCCCACCGGCTGCAGGCGCGCGCTGCGGTAGATGATGCCGACCCGGATCGGGTTGTCGCCGGGGCCGTTGCCGGCATCGACAAAGCGCCAGTCGCCCTGCGCGCCACGGTCGCGGTTGAGGGCATCGACCAGTTCGGCGATGGCCGACTGCGGGCCGTAGCCATCGTTCTCCAGCTCCATCAGCGCGGCGACATCGGCGCCCAGCGCGTTGACCGTGGTGACCAGCTTGGCCACCTGCGCCTTGTGTTCCTCCAGCGTGCGTGCGCCGCGCAGGGTCGGGAAGCCACCGCCCTGGCCGTCTCCGTTGAAGAAGTTCTCCAGGTTGAAGGCCGCCACATGCAGGCGGCCCGGCACGGTCGGCACCGCCGGGCGCTTCAGTTCCGGCAGCTTCAGCGCGCCTTCGACCTGCAGGCGCGGATGGCCCTGCGCGTCCATGCGCACGATGCCCTGCACATCGCGCAGCTGCATGCCGGTGCGCAGCACCGGGTTGCCCGGCAGGTAAGCCACGCTGGCCGGGTCGCGGGCATCGCTGCCATCTTCCAGCACCAGGCGGCGGCGCTGGTTGTCGGCCCTCACCTGCTCATAGCCGGCAGTGCCCGGCGTGGCCACTTCGGTCGGCTGCCAGAGGCGGCCATCGAAGGCCACGGTGAGCTGGCCGAAGCGCTCCAGGCCGTCGGTACCGGCCAGGGTCAGCGGTGCGGCGATGCGCACGCGCTGGCCATCCAGTGCACGCCAGTCGGCCGGCGCGGCGGTCAGCACCACGGTGGCGCTGCTGCGCGCAGCGGAGGGCGACGCGGCCGGTGCGGCCTGCGGCTGGGCCTGGGCAAAGGCGCCGGCCGGCAGCAGCAGGGACAGGGCAAGGGCGAGGGAACGGCGGCGCATCGACGGGCGACTCCATGGAAGAGGCGCACAGACTAACCTTGAAATGCGAAACCCCAGCGACGCGCGCGGTTTTGGCCTTGGCCGGCAAAGCCGCCGGCGGCGGATGGAGAACGACCGCGGCGATTGGGGCGACCGGCGGGTAGAGTCGACGGTTAGTCGACTATCGCGCGCAGCGCGGGCTTTTTCGGTGGCGTTGGGAAGAGCAGTCGACCAACAGTCGACTCTACTCCCTTCCCGCGGTTCCGCCATCCCGTTCGGCCGTTCCATGTTTCGACGTTTCCGCCGTTTCGCGGTTTGGCCGTTCCGGCGCCTACTTCAGGTTGCCCAGCATCCAGTCCACGGTGGCGTGGATCTGTTCCTCGGTCAGCGCCGGGTTGCCACCCTTGGGCGGCATGATGCCGCCATCCGGGCCGGTGTAGCCCTCGATGGCGTGCTTGTAGAGGGTGTCCTTGCCCTGCGCGATGCGCTTGTCCCAGTGCGAATGGTCCAGCGTCGGCGCCATGCCCACGCCGGTGGTGTGGCAGGCGGTGCACAGATTGTCGAAGATGACCTTGCCGTCCTTGGTGCCACCGTAGGCCACCTGCGAGGCGGCCTTGGCCAGCGCGGCGGCCTTGGCCGCTGCCTGCGCGGCGGCGCCGGTGCTGCCGGCATAGACCGCGCCGGTGGGCGAAATGCGCTGTTCGGTGCGCTTGGCCGCCGTCGGCGACACCTCGGGCGGAATCCGGGTGTGGATGTAGGCGGCTAGGAGGATGAGGCCGAGGGTGATGGTCGCCAGCAGCGCGATCACCATGGAGAAGCGTTTCAGGAACTCCAGATCGTAATTCCGCACTCTTCGTTACCCCTGGCTGATAGTCGTTGGACCACGGCTGAGCGACTGCGTGATGGACCGAGTATAGAACGCGCTTTGCGTGCGACAACAGGCGTCACTGCTGGTGCGGCGCAACATGCCAGGGGCTGGGGTCAGATCCCTTTTGCGGCGCAGAAGGGATCTGACCCCAGCAACAGAAGCCGGCCAGCGGCCGGCTCTACCACGTTACCGGGCGCCGATCGCGCGCAGGCAGAAGCTGCAGATCGCATCCACCAGCGCGTCTTCGTCGCGGTGCGCTTCGCGGCTGGGTGCGGTCGGGCCGACCATCGCCTCGGTGAAGGCGCCGACCAGGCAGGCGGCGGCCACATGCGCGTCCTGCGCAGGCAGCTCACCGGCGGCCACGCCCTCCTCCACCAGCCGCAGGAAGACATCCCCAAAGGCACGACGGCCACGCATGCGTTCGGCTTCCACGTCCGGGTCGACCGGTTCGACGATGAAGGCATGCGCCAGCCCCGGCCCGGCCAGGGCGCGGCGAACGAAGGCGGTGATCGCCAGCCGCAGGCGCTCGCTGGCCACCTCCGGACCACTGGCGATGCGCTCCATGATCGCGACCTCGTGGGCCACCGCGGCGTTGAGCACCTCCACGAACAGCTCGGCCTTGGACGGGAAATGGCGATAGATCAGGCCAGTGGATACCCCCGCCTGGGTTGCCACGGCAGTCACCGGGGCGTTGCGCCAGCCGCCGGTGGCGACCAGCTCACGGGTGGCCAGCAGGATCCGTTCACGGGCCCCAGCCAGGCGTTCTTCCATCAGTGCAGAGCGTTTGTAGGCCATGTTTTGATTCTGGTTTCAATTTTTGAATTTGTATTCACTTCTTATCCGAACCCCGCTACGCTGGGGTCCAATCGCCCGTGCGGGCAGCGGTCCTGCAGACCGCCGCCCGCTCCCCCGCCGGGTGCGTCCATTTCCTGCCATCCCGTCGTGGAGCCACCACAATGCACGTGCCATCCCTGAACTTCGACCTTGGCGAAGACATCGACCTGCTGCGCCAGAGCGTGGCCCATTTTGCCGCCGCCGAGGTCGCACCGCTGGCCGCCGAGGCCGATGCCAGCAACCAGTTCCCGCTGGCCCTGTGGCCGAAGCTGGGCGAACAGGGCCTGCTCGGCCTCACCGTGGAAGAAGCATACGGCGGCACCGGCATGGGCTACCTGGCCCACGTGGTGGCGATGGAAGAAATCTCGCGTGCCTCCGGCGGCATCGGCCTGTCCTATGGCGCGCACTCCAACCTGTGCGTGAACCAGCTGCGCAAGAACGGCAACGAAGAACAGAAGCAGCGCTTCCTGCCCGGCCTGTGCGACGGCAGCCTGGTCGGCGCGCTGGCGATGAGCGAGCCGGGTGCCGGCTCAGACGTGGTGTCGATGAAGCTGCGCGCCGACAAGCGCGGCGACCGCTACGTGCTCAACGGCAACAAGATGTGGATCACCAACGGCCCGGATGCCGACGTGCTGGTGGTCTATGCCAAGACCGACATGGACGCCGGCGCCAAGGGCATCACCGCGTTCCTGGTCGAGAAGGGCATGAAGGGCTTCTCCACCGCGCAGAAGCTGGACAAGCTGGGCATGCGCTCCTCGCCCACCTGCGAGCTGGTGTTCCAGGACTGCGAAGTGCCGGAAGAAAACGTGCTGGGCCAGGTTGGCGGTGGCGTGCGCGTGCTGATGTCCGGCCTGGACTACGAGCGCGTGGTGCTGTCCGGCGGCCCGCTGGGCCTGATGGCCGCGGCGATGGACGTGGTGATGCCGTACGTGCACGAGCGCCACCAGTTCGGTGAGGCGATCGGCAGCTTCCAGCTGATCCAGGCCAAGATCGCCGACATGTACGTCGGCCTGGGCGCCTGCCGCGCCTATGTCTATGCCGTGGCGCGCGCCTGCGACCAGGGCCGCACCACCCGCCAGGACGCCGCCGGTGCCATCCTGTACGCCGCCGAGAAGGCCACCTGGCTGACCGGCCAGGCGATCCAGATCCTGGGCGGCAACGGCTACATCAACGAATACCCGACCGGCCGCTTGTGGCGCGACGCCAAGCTGTATGAAATCGGCGCCGGCACCTCGGAGATCCGCCGCATGCTGATCGGCCGCGAACTGTTCCAGCGCACCCTGTAAGGCCACCGCGATGACCGTCCTGAACAGCCAGCTGCAACCGGGCAGCGATACCTTTGAAGCCAACCGCGCGGCCATGCAGGCCGTGGTTGACGATCTGCACGCCACCCTGGCGCGCACCGCGCTGGGTGGCAGCGAGGCCGCGCGCGCCAAGCACACCGCACGCGGCAAGCTGCTGGTGCGTGACCGCATCGACGCCCTGCTCGACCCCGGTAGCGCCTTCCTCGAAATCGCGCCGCTGGCCGCGCATGGCATGTACGAAGACGCCGTGCCGGCCGCCGGCGTGGTGGCCGGCATCGGCCGGGTGAGCGGCGTGGAGTGCGTGATCGTGGCCAACGATGCCACGGTCAAGGGCGGCACCTACTATCCCATGACGGTGAAGAAGCACCTGCGCGCGCAGGAGATTGCCGAACAGAACCACCTGCCGTGCATCTACCTGGTCGATTCCGGCGGCGCGTTCCTGCCGCTGCAGGACGAAGTCTTCCCCGACCGCGACCATTTCGGCCGCATCTTCTACAACCAGGCCAACCTGTCGGCGCAGGGCATTCCGCAGATCGCCTGCGTGATGGGCAGCTGCACCGCTGGTGGCGCCTACGTGCCGGCGATGAGCGACGAGACGGTGATCGTGCGCGAGCAGGGCACGATCTTCCTCGGCGGCCCGCCGCTGGTGAAGGCGGCCACCGGTGAAGTAGTGACCGCCGAGGAACTGGGCGGCGCCGACGTGCACACCCGCATATCCGGCGTGGCCGACCACATGGCTGACAACGATCTGCAGGCACTGGCACGGGTGCGTGCGATCATCGCGCAGCTGAACTGGCGCAAGCCGGAACCGGCGATGGCGGTGCAGGCCAGCGAAGAACCGCTGCTGCCGGCACACGAACTGTACGGTGTGATCCCGGCCGATACGCGCAAGCCCTACGACGTGCGCGAAGTGATCGCGCGCCTGGTCGATGGCTCGCGCTTCGACGAGTTCAAGCCGCGCTATGGCGCAACGCTGGTCACCGGCTTCGCCCATCTGAACGGCTACCCGATCGGCATCATCGCCAACAACGGCATCCTGTTCTCCGAGTCGGCGCTGAAGGGCGCGCATTTCATCGAACTGTGCACCCAGCGCAACATTCCGCTGGTGTTCCTGCAGAACATCACCGGCTTCATGGTCGGCCGCAAGTACGAACAGGGCGGCATCGCCAAGGACGGGGCCAAGCTGGTGATGGCCGTGGCCTGCGCCAGGGTTCCCAAGTTCACCGTGGTGATCGGCGGTTCGTTCGGCGCCGGCAACTACGGCATGTGCGGCCGCGCGTACTCGCCGAACTTCCTGTGGATGTGGCCGAACGCACGCATCGGCGTGATGGGCGGCGAGCAGGCCGCCAGCGTGCTGGCCACGGTCAAGCGCGATGGCATCGAAGCCAAGGGCGGCCAGTGGCCGGCTGCGGAGGAAGACGCGTTCAAGGCGCCGATCCGCGACCAGTTCGAGCAGCAGGGCCACCCGTACTACGCCAGCGCGCGCCTGTGGGACGACGGCGTGATCGATCCGGCCGACACCCGCCGGGTGCTGGCCCTGGCGCTGTCGGCCAGCCTCAACGCCGCCCCGCAGCAGACGCGCTTCGGCGTGTTCCGCATGTAATCCATGCCATGACCGAGCACGCTCCCATGAAGCCCGTTGCCATGTTCACCAAAGTCCTGATCGCCAACCGTGGCGAAATCGCCTGTCGCGTCATCGCCACCTGCCGCCGCCTCGGCATCGCCACCGTGGCGGTATATTCCGATGCCGACCGCAACGCGCGCCACGTGCGCCTGGCCGACGAAGCCATCCGCATTGGTCCGGCCGCCGCGCGTGAGAGCTACCTGCGCGGCGATGCCCTGCTCGACGCGGCACGCGCGACCGGCGCGCAGGCCATCCACCCCGGCTACGGCTTCCTGTCCGAGAATGCCGACTTCGCCGATGCCTGCGCCGCCGCCGGCATCACCTTCATCGGGCCGCCGGCCAGCGCCATCCGCGCGATGGGCGACAAGAGCGCGGCCAAGGCGCTGATGTCCAAGGCCGGCGTACCGCTGACCCCGGGCTACCACGGCGATCAGCAGGCACCGGACTTCCTGCGCACGCAGGCCGACGCCATCGGCTACCCGGTACTGATCAAGGCCAGCGCCGGTGGCGGTGGCAAGGGCATGCGCAAGGTCGAGCGCAGCGAGGACTTCGTCGATGCGCTGGCCAGCTGCCAGCGCGAGGCGGCCTCGGCGTTCGGCAACGACCACGTTCTGGTCGAGAAGTATGTCGAGCGCCCGCGCCATATCGAGATCCAGGTTTTTGGCGACAGCCACGGTGACGCGGTCTACCTGTTCGAGCGCGACTGCTCGGTGCAGCGCCGCCACCAGAAGGTGCTGGAAGAAGCGCCGGCCCCGGGCATGAGCGCGGAACGTCGTGCTGCGATGGGCAAGGCGGCGGTCGATGCCGCGCGCGCGGTGGGCTATGAAGGTGCGGGCACGGTGGAGTTCATCGCCGGCCCGGACGGCGATTTCTACTTCATGGAAATGAACACCCGCCTGCAGGTCGAGCACCCGGTCACCGAGTACATCACCGGTACCGACCTGGTGGAATGGCAGCTGCGCGTGGCCTCGGGCCAGCCGCTGCCGCTGCGCCAGGAGCAGCTGGCCATCCACGGCCACGCGATCGAAGCGCGCCTGTATGCCGAAGATGCCGACCGTGGCTTCCTGCCCTCCACCGGCACCCTGCGCCGCCTGCGCCTGCCGGCCCCGTCGGCCCATGTGCGCGTGGATACCGGCGTGGAGGAAGGCGACAGCATCACCCCGTACTACGACCCGATGATCGCCAAGCTGATCGTCTGGGACGTGGACCGCGATGCAGCGCTGCGCCGCATGAGCCAGGCGCTGGCCGACTGCCAGGTGGTAGGCGTGACCACCAATGCCGGCTTCCTGCGCCGGCTGGTGAATACCGATTCGTTCGCGCACGCCAGGCTGGATACCGCGCTGATCGAACGCGAACAGGCGGCATTGAGCGCAGTGGGCGACACGGATGATGCCCTGTGGCAGCTGGCCGCCGTGGCCGCGGTTGCTGGCACTGCCGGTGCCAGCACCGACGCGCGCGACCCGCATTCGCCATGGCAGGCCCAGGATGGCTGGCGCCTCGGCGCATCGGCACCGCGCGTGCTGCCGCTGCAGCAGGGCGAACGCAAGCACACGCTCAAAGTGTGGGCACAGGCCGATGGCTGGCGCGTGCAGCGCGATGACGCCGCGCCGGTTCAGGTGATCGGCACAGCCGATGCGCAGCATCTTACCGTGCAGCTGGGCGAACGCCGCTGGTCGCTGCAGCTGCTGCGCGACGGTGACCAGCTGTACCTGTTCGGCGCCGACGGCCAGCACCGCTTCACCCTGCACGATCCGGTGGGCGAATCGGACCACGCCGTGGCGGATGCCGGCAGCCTGCTGGCGCCGATGCCGGGCAGGATCGTCGCGACACTGGTCGCGGCCGGCACCGAGGTCAAGCGCGGCACGCCGCTGGTGGTGCTGGAAGCGATGAAGATGGAGCACACCCTGCAGGCACCGGCGGATGGGACGGTGAAGGGCTATCGCGCCAAGGCCGGCGACCAGGTGGGTGATGGCGCGGTACTGGTGGACTTCGAAGCGGCGTGATGCAGCAGAGGCCGCGCGGGGTCAGCCCGCGCGGTCTTCAAGGTTCCAGATCGTGCCTGCAGGGTCCAGCTCGCTGGTCGTCATCCGTGATGCACGCCATCCGAAACCGCAGACCGCGAGTACCCCCTCATTGATCGTGTCCAGGCCCAGGGCACGTTCGATGGGCTTTTCGTTGATCGCTGCAGTAATGAATGCTCCCAGGCCGGCATCCGTGGCCGCCAGGTACAGCGTCTGGGATAGATGTCCCGCCTCCATCGCGACAACCCGATAGCTTTTCCCATGCTGGCGATACTTCCAGTACGTCCTGTTGAAACGCGGGGCCAGGACCACCAGCACGTGCGCATCCGCGAACCAGTGCTGCTGCCCGACCATGGACATCACGAAGTCGCGATCGATGGCCACGGGGCAATCAACCGGCATCAGTCCGTGGCCCTGCGCTCGATAGAGGTACATGCCCGCGGCAAGTCCATCGACATTGCGCACCAGCACGTAGGCTTCGACAGGATGCAGTCCACCGCCCGAAGGGACGTTCTTCTTCAGGAACACCAGATCATCGCCTTCGCGCTGGCAGCTGCTGCTGCCGAATGCCCGTTGCAGCATCTGGCTCAGCAGGGACAGCGGCAGTGATCGGGTGACATCGAAGTTCCGGCAGGTGACGCGCCGCGCCAGCAGTGCGTCGAAATCGTTGGACTGCTGAGGCGGCAGTGGTACCAACCCAGCGTCGGCAGCGGCAGCGTGCGGTGGCGGCGGTCCCAACGTCCTGCGCATCTGCGAGGCCGTTTCGATCTGTGATTCACGCATGTTGCGAACGGCGTCAACATCCTCCCAGCGTGAGAAGGCATGCATGACCGCAGCCAGGGGATGCCAATGCGTTGCACGCAGCCGCTCGTCACGAGCGGCAACATCGTCATCCTGCCCCCGGGTCAACACCAGGCCACTGGCGATCAGCAGGTCCATCGCGGGTGAACAGGCCTCCCCTGCCTCAAGCGTGGTCCATGCACTTGGGCTCAGGCTTCCCAGCAGTGCCTGTGCCGCAGCGTCCAGCACCACCGGTCCATCCAGGTGGGGGGCGAGTGCCTCCCAGGCAAGCGTGCGCACCAGCCCATCACCACCGCGCAGCAGGCCCTCAAACTCGAACCGGATCTGCTCGGTGGGCTGTACCACTACGATCGCGCAGCGCCTGACATCCATCGGATCAGCCCTTCCTTCATCGTGAATCCACGTTATCGAACCGCGACCCGATTCCTTTACATCTCCCGCTCTACCCTCTCAAGAACCGCTTTGCCAAGCCGACATCACCACTGCCCCTCGACACTCCATGGATGCAGGACACAATGCCCACGTTGACGCTCTCGCTGCCGGTCGCAAGGACGCTGGTTCAGCGCCTCGCCACCGATGACACCTTCCGCCAGCTCTTCGCCACCGACACGGCTGCCGCGATACTGCTGGCTGGACACGTTCCATCCAACCCGGCTGACCTTCAGCAGTTCGTCCAGGATTGCTGCAAGAACATCTGCCTGGCGGAGAAAGACGTCATCGCACAGGCCGAAGAGCAGATCATCGCCATGCTGACCAGTGGTACCGGCTACTCCGTGCCGATGCTTGAGGACGGTTACGGCTCGCCGCGCACGCTGCGCTGAGGCATCGAGGCCATGGTGTCGGCAGCCTCGATTGCCGGCGCCGCCATGAGCCTCCGCACATCCACTACGTTAAGCGCCTGCAGGCAGAAGCTGCATTGCGCTTCTGCATATGCAAATCCGGGGCGATCACGCAGCCAACGCGTCTGCTCCTGGGCAACATCCTTCAGGCCCGCCTCCAGCGCCAGGTCACGCACTGCCAGCCGCACCTGCAGGCGTGGCTGCTTCTTCAACAGCGGTACGAGCAGGTCCAGCCCGGCCTGGGGCCGGCCCTCATGCTGCATCATCCGCCCGGCCAACAGGGTGACGTACTGGCGCAACACGCTGCTGTCAGGGAGATCCTGAAGCGCGTTCATCCGGGCCTGGACCGCCTTGGCCGGTGCGGCATCGCCCAGTCTCAGTGCCAGCAAGGCTGCTGCGTGTGCTGCAACCAGGCGATCCACTACCTCCACCGCGGGTTCGCCGCTCAGCTCTGCGAACGGCGCGGTCGCGGCCACGCGCGCCACCATCAGCGCCTTCGACCTTCTGCCGGCCATCATGTAGGCGACGGCCAGGGGCATGTCGAAGTTGTACCGATCCATGCCCTGGCGCTGTCCGGCAAGCATCCTTCCCTGTTCGGCGAGCTTGATGGCGCCCTCGACATCGCCTTGGTCAAGCGCAATCGTGGTAGCGAAATTGCCAGCATGGAAGTTGCCTGGATCGATCCGCCCAAGCAGCGCATTGGCCTTCTCGAACTCGGAACGCGCTGCCGCCACCGTCGCCTGGCGCATCAATGCACCTTCCCAACCATTGCCGGCGGCACGGCTGAACGCGATGTCAGCCTCTGCATAGCGCTCGCTGGCCAGCAAGGCGCGGCCGTACTGGTCCTGCGCGATCTCAGGCAGCTCGACCCTGCTTTGTGCAACACGCCTGGAAAGCGCCAGGGCCTCGGCAAGGCGGTTCTCGTGGAAAAGATTCAGACCGGCGTTGTAGCTTGCAGGCATGTAATCCGGATACAGCTCCGCCATGCGCGCCCAGCCATCGGTGGCGCGATCCGGATCACTGATCTGCAGCGCCCAGTTCTGCACGTACAGGCGCTCGCGTGGCGTAAGGTGCCCTGATCGACGGTCGGCCTCTGCCAGCAGACGCCGGGCATCGCGGTAATTCATCATGGCGAAGCGACAGCGGGCTTGGCCCAGCCATGCCAGGGCGAACTCAGGATCGACCTCGATCGCCTGCCCGAAGAATGCCATCGCGCCGTTGAAATCTCCTCGGCTGTAGCGCTTCTGGCCCAAGGCAAACGCACGCAACGCATCCATGCTGCCCGTGGTCACCTCCGGCAGGGATTGGCTGTCGCGCTGGATCAATGCGGGCTCTTCGCCCAGGCGATCGCGCAGCTGGCGCGAAACATCGTCCACCGCCGCCAGTACCGCACCCGCCTTCGCATCGGCGGATACCACGGCCAGGGTGCGCAGCGTCGACGGCTCAAGCACCTCCACGCTGAAGCGGGTTCGGCCGCCGACATCGGTCGCCGATGGCACGAACACCAGGCGGGCGCCCGTGCGCACCGCCACAGCGGCGGCATCGCCACGTTCGCGGACACCGCGATCCGGCGGTTTCCGCATCATCTCAAGGGTGCGGCTGACGCGGTCGTCACTGACGACGTTGACGTAGCGGGACTGCTCGAGACTGATCCGGAACGCCTGGTCCAGGGCGTCATCGAGCAGTCGATTGCCGGTGAGGTTATGCAGCCCGCCGAGCACCACCCAGTCGCGTTCGGCGAACGCGATGGCCGGCTGTGGCCGGGTCAGCAACCAGACGCCAAGCACTGCGGCCAGCAGTACGGCGGCCTGCGCCGCCATCGCCAGCGGACGGCGCCACAACGGAAGATCACGCCGGGCCTTGGCCGTGTGCCGCAGCCGCCCCGGGGCGGGCATGCCCGCCGCCTGCACGCCGTAGACTTCGGCTGGCTGGCTCACGCCCTTGAAGCGCCATCGCCCGAACGATCGCCATTGCAGGCCTTCAGCCATCGCGCCCAGCGACCCACTGGAGCGACGCACGATGGATTCGGCCACCGCCGAAAGCAGGATCTGGCCCGGACGTGCCAACTGCATCAGGCGCGCCGCCGTCGGCTTGGCCAGGCCTTCGACTTCAATCGCCTTGGCGCCAGCCCGCACTGCCTCGGCGCTGTTCTCCCAGGTCAGCACATCGCCCACATGCAGACCGGCCCGCGCCTGCAGATGGATCTCGTGTCTCTGCCCCAGCGGCTGCAGCCCACGCTGGTAATCCAATGCGAAGCCAAGCGCGTCGATCGGGCGCTCGAACAGCATGAACAGCCCGTCGGAGCGATCGATCAGCTGGCCGTTCCAGCGCTGCTGCAGCGCCAGCACCAGGCGGTCGTGTTCCTGGAACAGTTCGGCGGCAGCGACATCGCCGATGCGTTCGACCAGCAGCAGCGAGTCACACAGGTCGGTGAACAGCAGGGCGCGCAGTTGCTGGTTGTGCGGCGCCGACGTTCCGTTGTCGCCATTCATCGCCTCTGTCTCCCGATCTAGGGTGAGTCCACTGCGTCTGCCCAACGCAGGCAGTTGCCACCATCACGCTTGGCCTGGTACAGCGCACGATCCGCGCTGGCGTACCACTCGCTCCAGCCCGCATCCGGGTCCAGCAGGCTGGCGCCGATGCTGACCAGGCTGACGTGCGGCGTGCCGTGGCTGCGCTCGAGCAGGCCGTGTACCGCGCTGAGGATGAACTCTGCCGCGTGCTGCACGATCTCGTGGTTGCCACGACGCAGGATCAGGCAGAACTCGTCACCGCCGAGCCGGCAGGCCAGGTCCTGCTCACCGGCCATCGAGCGCAGGATGTTGCCCATGCTCTGCAGCACGCGATCGCCGGCCTGGTGGCCATGGCGGTCATTGATCTGCTTGAAGCGGTCGCAGTCGATGAGGAGCAGCGCCTGCGGCAGCCCACTGCCATCGGCGCGGCATTCCTGCAGGTACAGGGTGAGGCCACGGCGGTTGTGCAGCCCGGTCAGTTCATCGGTACGCACCAGTTCACGGGTGTGGGTCAGCTGGTGGGTAGTGATGTACAGATTGTCCAGCGCGGTTTCCAGATCATGGTTGCGCCGGCGCAGCTGGCTGATCAGCGCCTGTTCGTTGGTCAGCACGCGCATGATCGTGCGGCGCAGGAAGTAGGCGACCAGGCCCGGATCGGATTCCACCAGACGATGGAAGTCGGCGGGCCCCAGCTCAAGCACCTCGCAGTCCACCAGGGCGCGCGCACTGGCGCTGCGCGGGTGATCACCCACCAGCAGGCCCAGCTCACCGAAGAACTCCTGCTGCCCGAGGGTCTTGATCACCAGGTCCTCGCCGAAATCCAGTTCGATCTGGCCTTCCAGGATCACGTACATGCGCTCGCCACGGTGGCCACGCTGGAACAGCCACTGCCCGGCATGAAGCTTGCGTGGACGGGCAAATCTGGCGAACAATGCGACCTCGGCATCGGACAGCAGCGCATGCACGATCTCGGCCATCGCCACCCGGGCGATACCTGACGTCACATCACTGTTCTCGGCCGCACCCCTGCCGGTCATTCCCTGCACCCGCCGCCAGCGTCCCCTGGTGAGCCGCGGAGCATAGCACCGCTTTAAAATGTGCGCCCTATCTCATTTTGAGCCTTGTGGTCCGCTTTCCCGATGTGAAGGCGCACGGTGGCCGTTCTGCCCGCCACGGTCCAGGGAAAAGTCGTTCCGGATCAATCTGATGGCCACCTTCACAGGGTTTCGGCCAAGTTGCCGGACTGTGGGGTGCGCTGGATTGACGCTGCATGCGTTCATCGCGTTTCCATCGATACAACAACGCCGGCAGGTCCCCCGACCGGCCGGCGTTGCCTGGCCCTTCCCTGGCCACCCTGATCGGATTCGCGACCCCGGTAGAGCCGGCCGCTGGCCGGCTTCTCCGTAGTGCCCGAAGGAGCACGTGGGTGCCGGCCAGCGGCCGGCACTACCGCATCACGCGGCGCGTTCGCTGCGCCCGCCGTGGAACTGCTCTTCTTCGGTCGAGCCGGTCAACGCGGTGGTCGAGGACTGGCCCTGCTGGATCGCCTGGGTCACGGCATCGAAGTAGCCGGTGCCAACCTCGCGCTGGTGCTTGACCGCGGTGAAACCACGCTCGGCGGCTTCGAACTCGGCTTCCTGCAGTTCCACGAACGCGCTCATCTGGCGGCGTGCGTAGCCGTGGGCCAGATTGAACATGCCGTAGTTCAGCGCGTGGAAGCCGGCCAGGGTGATGAACTGGAACTTGTAGCCATAGCTGCCCAGCTCACGCTGGAACTTGGCGATGGTGGCGTCGTCCAGGTTCTTCCTCCAGTTGAAGCTGGGCGAGCAGTTGTAGGCCAGCAGCTTGCCCGGGAACTTCGCATGGATCGCCTCGGCGAACCTGCGTGCGAATTCCAGGTCCGGCTTGCCGGTCTCGCACCACACCAGGTCGGCGTAGGGCGCGTAGGCCAGGCCACGGCTGATCGCCTGGTCCAAGCCATTGCGGGTCTTGTAGAAGCCCTCGACGGTGCGCTCGCCGGTGGTGAACGGGCGGTCGTTGCCGTCGATGTCACTGGTCAGCAGATCCGCGGCCTCGGCATCGGTGCGCGCGACCAGCAGGGTCGGCACGCCCAGCACGTCGGCGGCCAGGCGTGCGGCGTTGAGCTTCTCGATGGCCTCGCGGGTCGGCACCAGCACCTTGCCGCCCATGTGGCCGCACTTCTTCACCGACGCCAGCTGGTCTTCGAAATGCACGCCGGCGGCGCCGGCCTCGATCATCGCCTTCATCAGTTCGAAGGCGTTGAGTACGCCGCCGAAACCGGCTTCGGCGTCGGCCACGATGGGCTGCAGGAAGTCGATGTCATCCTTGCCTTCGGCGTGGTGCAGCTGGTCGGCACGCAGCAGCGTGTTGTTGATGCGCTTGACCACCGCCGGCACCGAATCGGCCGGGTACAGCGACTGGTCCGGATACATCTGGCCGGCCAGGTTGGCGTCGGCCGCCACCTGCCAGCCGGACAGGTAGATCGCCTTCAGCCCGGCCTTGACCTGCTGCATGGCCTGGTTGCCGGTCAGTGCACCCAGCGCGTTGACGAACTCGCGCTCATGCAGCGATGCCCACAGCTTCTCCGCACCCAGGCGGGCCAGCGAATGCTCGATGTGGACGGTGCCGCGCAGGCGCACCACGTCGGCGGCGCTGTAGTTGCGCTGGATGCCTTCCCAACGCGGGTTGGTATCCCAGTCGTGCTGGATCTGTTCGGCAGTGGGCAGCTTGCTCATGTCTTTCTCCAGTTCGGTTCGTGCGTGCAACGGGGAGGGAAACGGCGGGTTTGCGGGCAGTCGGTCAGTCGATGCGCGCGTAGGCCGGCAGGGTCAGGAAATCGGTCAGTTCGTCGCTGCGGCTCAGTTCGCCGAGCAGGGCGATGGCCTCGCCGATGCGTGCGCCACCGGGCAGCGCGGCGGTATCGCCCAGCCGTGCCGGCAGCTGCGAGAGGGTGGAATCCAGCAGCGCGAGGTCGATCGCGGTGCCGTCGTCCAGCTGCTGGCCCGGCGTGTGCAGCCACTGCCACAGCTGGCTGCGACTGATCTCGGCGGTGGCCGCATCCTCCATCAGGTGGTGGATCGGCACGCAGCCGTTGCCATCCAGCCAAGCGGCCAGGTAGCGCACGCAGACTTCCACGTTGCCTTCGAAACCGGCGCGGGTGATGGTGCCCGGCGGCCGTGCGATCAGTTCGTCGCGGCCGACGCGCACGTCCTGGCGCAGCACGCTGTGCTGGTTCGCACCGGGCATGTGTTCGTCGAAGATCGCCATCGCCACCGGAATCAGCGCCGGGTGCGCAACCCAGGTGCCGTCATGGCCGGCGGTGACTTCGCGCAGCTTGTCGGCGCGCACGCGGGCCATCGCCTGTTCGTTGGCGGCGGCATCGTTGTTGATCGGAATCTGCGCGGCCATGCCGCCCATCGCATGCGCACCGCGGCGGTGGCAGGTCTGGATCAGCAGTTCCGAATAGGCCTTCAGGAACGGCTGGGTCATGGTCACCTGGCCGCGCTCGGGCAGCACGCGGTCGGCGTGGCGGCGGAAGGTCTTCAGGTACGAGAAGATGTAGTCCCAGCGCCCGCAGTTCAGGCCGACGATGCGGTCACGCAGCGCGTGCAGGATCTCGTCCATCTCGAACACCGCCGGCAGCGTTTCGATCAGCACCGTCACCTTGATCTGGCCATGCGGCAGGCCGAGCATGCCTTCGATGTGCGACAGCGCGGTCTCCCACAGCGCCGCCTCTTCCATGCTCTGCAGCTTGGGCAGGTAGAAGTACGGGCCGCGGTCCTTCGCCTGCAGGGTGCGGGCGTTGTGGAAGGCGAACACCGCCGCGTCGAACAGGCCACCGGCCAGCGGCTGGCCGTCGATGGCCACGTGCTTTTCGTCCAGGTGCCAGCCGCGCGGTCGCACGATCAGCACCGCCTGCTCGTCGTACGGGCGCAGGCTGTAGTGCTTGCCATTTGCAGCGGTGAATTGCAGGTCACCGCGCACCGCCGCCGCCAGCGACTGCTGGCCGGCCAGCAGGTTGCGCCAGGTCGGCGAGGTCGAATCCTCGAAGTCGGCCATGAACACCTTGGCGCCGGAGTTCAGCGCGTTGATGACCATCTTCGGGTCGGTCGGGCCGGTGATCTCGACGCGGCGGTCCTGCAGCGCGGCCGGCAGCGGGGCAACGCGCCAGTCGCCGTTGCGGATCGCGGTGGTGTCTTCGCGGAAGTCCGGCAGGCCGCCCTGGTCGAAGAACGCCTGGCGCTCGCGGCGGGCCTGCAGCCGTGCCTGCCGGCCCGGTTCCACCGCACGGTGCAGCGACACCAGCAGGGCCAGCAGCGGCGCCGGCAGCAGGGTGTCCTGGCCGGCCACGCGGGTCGCCAGGGCGATGCCGGGGGTAGCCTTGCTGGCAGGGGTGGGAACAGCGGAAGCGACGGCGGACATGGGGCGACTCCAGCGGTGGGGGAACGACTCCACGGTGCCGCTGGGCCGGAGTATTTGGCAAAACAGTTTTTGCAATGTTCTACATAAGTTGTGCTAATACTCGTGACACGATGAGCACACGCACCCCGCCAAGTCCGCGTTTTTCCTACAAATCCGACCGGCTGAAGCCGCTGCGCGCGTTCTGCCAGACTGTGCGCCTGGGTTCGGTCTCACGGGCGGCTGAGGCACTTTTCGTCAGCCAGCCGGCGATCAGCCTTCAGTTGCAGGCGCTGGAGCGGGAGCTGGGGGTGCCGCTGTTCGAGCGCAGCGGGCGGCGCCTGGTGCCCAGCCGCGAGGGCCAGCTGCTGTATGAAATGGCGCAGCCACTGGTGGAAAACCTGGACGGGCTGGAGGCGCGCTTCCGCGACAAGGTGCGCGGACTGGATGCGGGCGAACTGAACATCGCCGCCAACAGTTCCACCATCCTCTACCTGCTGCCCAAGATCGTCGAACGCTTCCGCCTGCATCACCCGGACGTGCGCCTGACCCTGCACAACGCGATCAGCGCCGACGGCACCGACCTGCTGCGCGAGGATGCCGCCGACCTGGCGATCGGTTCGATGACCGATGTGCCGGCCGACCTGAGCTACGCCCCGGCCTACCGCTTCGAGCAGGTGCTGATCGCACCGCACGATCATCCGCTGGCCAGTGGCGGCGAGCTGGAGCTGGCCGACATCGCGCGCTATCCGCTGGTACTGCCGCCGAAGCGGCAGATCACCTATCGCCTGGTGGACCAGGTGTTCCAGCGCCACCGCATCGCCTACACCGTGGCACTGGAGGTCGGCGGCTGGGAGGTGATCAAGCAGTACGTGGCGATGGGCATGGGCATTTCGATCGTGCCGGCGCTGTGCCTGAACGAGGCCGACCGCGAGCGGTTGGCGGCGCGGTCGATGAAGCGCTGGTTCCCGGAACGCAGTTACGGGGTGATCGTGCGCCGGGGCAAGGCGCTGTCGGCGCAGGCGCGGGCGTTCATCGAGCTGATCCAGCCGGAGTTGTTCAGCCCGCGCGATTACGACCAGAGCGGGCATTCGGAGCGGTGAGGGGTGTTCTGGTTTGCAGGGCTGCCGCCCTGCACCTGCGGTAGTGCCGGCCGCTGGCCGGCAACCTCAAAAGCAACAGCGGGCATTCCGTGGGATGGCGGGGTGGGTCCGGTTGCGGGGGACGCCGCAAATCCGTCCATGGGGGCTTGGTCGCGGCATCCATGCCGCTCACACCCCCGCAACCGGACCCACCCCGCCTTCGACAGTTGGTTGCTGCTGTTGGTGCCAGCTGCTGTTGGTGGGTGCCGACCGTTGGTCGGCACGGGATCGGATCCCATCTCTGATTCATTTCCGGCTGACGATGAATAAACTGGCCCCATGTCCATCGAACTCCGCCACCTGCGTTACTTCCTCGCTGTCGCCGATACGCTGCACTTCGGCCAGGCGGCGGAGCGGCTGGGCATGTCGCAGCCGCCGCTCAGCCAGCAGATCCGCCAGCTGGAAGACCTGATCGGTGCGCGCCTGTTCGTGCGCAGCCATCGTCGTGTGCAGCTGACGCCTGCGGGCGAGCTGCTGCAGGAACGTGCACGCGCCATCGTGCAGCAGGTGGAAGCGGCGGTGGACGAGGTACAGCGCGCGCAGCGCGGCGAGCAGGGTGAACTGCACATCGGCCTGACCCGCGCCACGCCGCTGTCGCCGCAGATTCCGCGTTCGATCCTGCATTACCGCCAGCAGTATCCGCAGGTGCGGCTGCAGCTGAGCGAGATGAACACCCTGCAGCAGATCGACGCGCTGCTCGACGGGTCACTGGACGTGGGCATCATCCGCAAGCGTGCGCTGCCGCCGGAACTGGTGGCGCACAGCCTGTTCGTCGATCCGCTGGCGTTGATCGTGCATGCCGACCATCCTGCCCTGCGCAGACTGTCGAAGCAGGGCACGCTGTCGCTGCGCGACTTCGCGCAGGAGCCATTCGTGGCGTTCCGGCGCAGTGCCGGTGCCGGCATCCACGACCACATGATCGCGTTGTGTGCGGCTGCCGGATTCACGCCGCGCATCGTGCAGGAGGCGGGTGAAGCCTCGACGCTGATCAGCCTGGCCGCCGCGGGCCTGGGCGCGGCGATCCTGCCGTCTTCGTGCGATCACATCCGGGTGGAAGGATCGCGCTTCGTGGCACTGGCCGATGCCGGTGCCCATTCGGAAGTGCAGCTGGCGTGGCATCGCGAACGGGTAACCCCGTTGATCCGCAATTTCGCCACGCTGCTGCGCGGGGCATTCGCCGGTAGAGTCGACTGTTAGTCGACTATCGCGCGCAGCGCGGGGTTTTCGCGATCTGATGGAAGAGCAGTCAACTAACTGTGATCTCTCTGTACGTTGTTCATCCGGGACATCTTTGGAAAATGGTGGTTACCACACCTCTCCAGACCCCAAAGAGCCCGGATGAACCACCATAAAAATGCCCGTTTGACCGTCCATAGTCGAGCACTTCTTA
>NZ_JCAFRP010000012.1:0-138312 GCF_059368315.1 Stenotrophomonas sp. YJH_SMC_119
CAGCGCAATTCCGTGCTGACCCAATGGCTGCACCACTACAACTGGCACCGCCCTCACATGGGGATCGGTGGCCAGCCACCTATTTCCAGAGTCCTGCTGAACAACGTGGTGGGTTTACACAACTAACAGTCGACTCTACCAACGTGGAGCCCCCGACCAACGTGGAGCACCCGACCAACCTGGAGCACGCAACCAACCTGGCGCGCGACCACCTGGACCGCGCTCCGCCTCAGCGCCCGCGAACCTCGAACGGCTGCTCCTGCCATTCCTCCACGCTGCCATCGCGACCGTGCAGGCGCAGGCCCAGCCAATGTCGTCCCTGCGCCAGCGTGCTCGTGTCCAATGAAGCATCGAAGCCCACCGCAGGATGCTGCGGATCGGTGCTGTCCGGCCAGGTCTGGCGCACGTCGAATGCGCGGCCATAGCGCGCATCCCCCATCGAGCGGCCATCGACCAGCACCTCAACCCGTGCCAGGCCGACACCATCCTTGAACGCCCATCCCTTGATCGCCAGCGTGCCAGACACCTTTTCGCCGTTGGAAGGCGTATCCAGCCAAGCCATTGCCGGAGTCACGCACGCCCCCGCCGCGCGCTGCGCCGGCAGCCGGAACAGCAGGAAACGCTGGAAACCATGGTCACTGCTGACCACCCGCGGCGCCGGCAGCGGCCCCACCTGTCCGCAGATGGCGTGATAGCGCGCCAGCAGATCGCGATAACGCTGGTCGCTGGGTGAAAGCACCAGCAGCATCGGCGTCGAGCGCTTGCCCTCATGCAGCAGTTCCCACTGCGCCAGCTGCGCGGTGCGCCCATGCTTGTCGTTGAGCGGATGCGGCAGCACTTCGATATCGCCATTGCCGAGCTGGAAGCCCAGCTCGGCCCCCACCTTGAAGTTCCCCGCCAGCACCCGCGTGCCCGCCGGCATCTGCTGCAACTCTTCGCGCACCGCCATCGCCAACGGCTGCCAGCCAGCGAAATTGCGCGGGTAGTACTTGCTGCCTGCCAGCTGCTCGCGCAACGCAGGCGTGGAGGCCATCAGGTAATAGCCGAACGCCAGCACCATGCCTGCGCCCGCCAGCCACCAGCCGGTGCGCCGCAGCCAGCGTGGCCAGCCGTTGAGCACCACCGGCACCGCCACCAGCAGGGCCAGGTAGCCCGGCAGCGGCCAATGGAAACTGATCCGCTCGACGTCGGTGAAGAAGCCCAGCAGGAAGATGCCCAGCGTGGATACGCCCCCGACCAGGCCGAAGTAGCGCCACTGCACGCGCGTGCCGCCGCCCCTGCGGGTACCGGCCAGCGCCACCTTCCACATCGCCATGCACAGGATCGGGGTGACCAGCATGGGCTGGATCACCAGGAACCACAGCCCGTTCCATTCGAACGTCCAGGGATGGCGCTCGACCACCTGGAACTTCAGGCCGGCGTCGTGGTTGTCCGCGTTCCATGCCAGCAACGGCAGCCACGCCAGCACGCCCACCGCCAGCGCGACCCATACGCGCGGATCGGCCAGCATGCGCCGCCCCTGCGGCAGCGCCAGCAACGCGATGAAGCCAACGCCGATGACACCGATGAAACGGTAGTGACTGAGCGCACCGATCGACAGGCCCAGCGCAAGCTTCATCGCCGACGATGCATCAACGTTGTGCAGCAGCCGCGCACCGGCGTGCAGGCAGATCACCGCGGCCAGTGCCATGGGCACATCCGGCACCGCCAGCAGGCCCAGCGTCGCCGACAACGGCATCAACAGCGTGAGGCTGCCCGCTTGCCAACCGGCCACATTGCCGAACCAGCGCGTGGCCGTGCGCACCACCAGCAACGGCAGCAGCGCGCCGATGGCCAGGAACGGCAGGCGCAACGCGAGCACATGGTGGCCACCGATCTCCACACCCAGGCGCGCCAACCACGCGGTCAGTCCGGGAAGGTCCGAATACGCAGCGGCCAGATGCTGGCCTTCCTGCCAATAGAACGCCTCGTCAACAAACAGTGGCAGCCGCGCAGCCACTACCAGCTTGGCCGCTGTGACCAGCGTCCATAACCAGAGAAATATTGTCCGCGCGCGCTGTTCGCCCTGCATTGCTCTATGGATAATCGAATGGATTCCAGACCTGAGACGATCATGCCAGCCTCGTCCCCCAATCCCAGCATGCTAACCGATCAACTGCGCCAGGCCCTGCGGGAGGCACAGGATCAGGTAAACGCACTGGTGCTGGGCAAGGTGCCGGAAGTCAGGCTGGCTTTCGTCGCCCTGCTTTCCGGTGGCCATCTGCTGATCGAGGATCTGCCCGGCCTGGGCAAGACCACGCTGGCGCATGCGTTGGCCAGCAGCCTGGGCCTCAGTTTCCAGCGCGTGCAGTTCACCTCCGACCTGCTGCCCGCCGATGTACTGGGCGTTTCGGTATACGAGGCCGGCAGCCGCCAGTTCCAGTTCCACCCGGGGCCGGTGTTCACCCACGTGCTGCTGGCCGATGAGATCAACCGTGCGCCGCCGCGCACGCAGAGCGCGCTGCTGGAGGCGATGGCCGAACAGCAGGTCACCCTGGATGGGCAGACCCATCCCCTGCCCGATCCGTTCTTCGTGATCGCCACGCAGAACCCGGTGGACCTGTCCGGTACCTTCCCGCTGCCGGATTCGCAGCTGGATCGTTTCCTGCTGCGCCTGGCGATGGGCTACCCCAGTGCGCAGGCCGAACGCGAACTGCTGCGTGGTACAGACCGCCGCGACCTGATCGCACGTGCCGTACCGAAGCTGGATGACACCCAGGTACGCGCGCTGCGTGAAGCCGTCAGCCAGGTCCATGCCAGCGATGCACTGGTCGACTACGTGCAGGCCCTGCTGACCCGCAGCCGCCAGCACGCCGGCGTGCGCGTGGGCCTGTCACCGCGTGCCGGCCTTGCGCTGCTGCGCGCGGCCAGGGCGCATGCACTTCTGCTGGGCCGCGGCCACGTGGTGCCCGAGGACGTGCAGACCCTGTTCGTGGCGGTGGCCGGTCATCGCCTCGTGGCCGAAGCCGAGTCCAGCTCGGGGCCGGCACTGGCACGGGCCATCCTGCAGACCGTTGCGGTGGATTGAGGGTGGCCACGCGCTGGGCACGACTGCAACTGCTGGCACGCCCGCGCAGGCCTGAAGCACTGCCGCAGCGCCTGGACCGCCATCGCATCTACGTGCTGCCCACCCGTTTCGGCCTGTTCGTCGCCGCGCTGCTGGCGGCAATGCTGCTGGGCGCACTGAACTACAACAACAACCCGGCGTTGCTGCTGGCCCTGCTGCTGGCGGCAGCGGCGATCGCCAGCGCCATCGCCGCGCACCTGCAGCTGTCCGGCGTACAGATCGACGCGATCTCCGCCGAGCCGGTTCCTGCCGGGCAACCACTGCGCCTGCGCGTGGACCTGTCACTGCGTGATCCGCGCGCACGCCACGGCCTGCACCTGCAGCTGGGTGACAGCGAAGCCTGGACCTCGCTGCCTGCACACGGCCGCGGTGAAGTGGAGCTGCACGTTCCCAGCGAACGCCGCGGCTGGCTGGAGCTCCCGCGCATCCGCCTCTCCACCACCCAGCCACTGGGCCTGGTGCGGGCATGGTCGTGGGTGTGGCCGGAACAACCGCTGCTGGTCTATCCGCAACCCGAGGCGCTGGCCCCTGCACTGCCGGAAAGCGGCAACGATCCGCTGCACACGCGCGCCCATGCCAGTGGCGAGGAACTGCATCAGCTACGGCCCTATCGTGCGGGCGATGCGCCACGCAGCATTTCGTGGAAGCACTCGGCACGCCGCGACAGCCTGCTGGTGCGCGAGTACGAAAAGCCGGTTGGCATCGAAGTCATCCTCGATTGGCGCACGCTGTCCCCGCTGGGCCATGAAGCACGCATCGCGCGTTTGGCGCGATGGGTCGACATGGCCGAGCGCGAAGGCCGCCGCTACACCCTGCTGCTGCCTGCACACCCGCCGTTCGGGCCAGGCCAGGGCGCCAGCCACCACCACCTGTGCCTGCGTGCACTGGCATTGATGCCGCATGACTGAGACCACGCCCGCGCTCGACCGCAATGCCCGCAACTGGACCCTGGCCAGCGCGGCGTTGGCGCTGTTGCCGTTGCTGCTGCAGTTGCCGCCCCTGCTGGCGGGCGTGATCGCGGCCGCAGCGCTCGTGACTGCGGTCCTGTCGTGGCGGAAGGTGCTGCCCATGCCGGTGCGCCTGCTGCTGGTGCTGGCCATGCTCGGTGCCATCGCCTGGCAGATGGGGATGGTCCGACCTGGGCGCGATACCGGTTGCGCCCTGCTGGCAGCGATGCTGGCGATCAAGTCCAGCGAACTGCGCAGCCGGCGCGATGCCCGCAGCCTGCTCGGGTTCGCGCTGTTTTCCCCGTTTGCGGCGTTCCTGCTCGACCAAGGACCACTGACCACGGTGTTGGCCGCACTGGCGGGGATCAGCGCGCTGCTCGCCCTGCAACGGCTGGCCGGGGATGAAGGCCACGCCGCGCCGCTGCCCTTGCGAGGGCAGCTGCGCGGCGTTGGCCGCCTGCTGGCGATCGGCCTGCCGCTGGCATTGGCCTGCTTCTGGCTGTTCCCGCGCCTGGCCACGCCACTGTGGGGTGTTCCCGAGCGCGCCGTGGGTACGCCGGGGTTGTCCGACAGCATGGAGCCCGGCCAGTGGCTGGACCTGATGGCCGACGATGCCCCGGCGCTGCGCGTGCAGTTCTTCGGCGCGGTACCCGAGCCGATGCAACGCTACTGGCGAGGACCGGTACTGACCGCCTTCGATGGCCGGCGCTGGACACGTGACCGCGCCAGCGAGCGACGGCCGGCGGCCGTGGTCGAGGCCGGCACGCAGGGCTGGGACTACCAGATCGACTACGAACCCACCGACCGCCGCCAGCTGGTGGCACTGGACCTGCCCAGCCGCGCGCCTGCAGGCAGCACGCTGGATGCGGACATGAGCCTGAGCAGCGAGCGGTCACTGGCGTCGCTGAGCCGCTGGCGGTTGCATTCGGCGCCACCACAACGCTTCGACAGCACGCTGTCACCCTATCTGCGACGGGCCGCGCTGCAGTTGCCCAGTGGCTTCAACCCGCGCACCGCCACGTTGGCGCAGCAATGGCGGCAGCAGGCTGGCAGCGATGACGAGGCCATCGTGCGCCGCGCGCTGCAGTGGATCACCACCGACTTCTCGTACACGCTGGACACCCCTGCGGCAGGGCGCGACCCGATCGACGAGTTCCTGTTCGGCTACAAGGCCGGCTTCTGTGAACACTTCAGCTCGGCCTTCGTGGTGTTGATGCGCAATGCCGGCGTCCCGGCACGGGTGGTGACCGGCTTTGCCGGTGGCACCTACAACCGCCTTGGCGACTACTGGATCGTGCGGCGGATGGACGCCCATGCCTGGGCCGAGGTATGGCTGCCGCAGCGCGGCTGGGTACGGGTTGACCCGACCGCAGCCGTGGCACCGGAACGCATCCTGGACACACTGGACGACCGCCTGCAGGCCGGTACGGACACGCCACTGCAGCAACGCTGGCAGCAGCTGGGGCAGATGGGCGACTGGCTGCGCCGCGGCTGGAACGACCTGGTGCTCTCGTTCGATGCACGCCGCCAGCAGCAACTGCTCACGCCGTTCGGGCTGGATGATCTGGGCCCCACGCAACTTGTCGCTGGCTTCGTGGTGGCAACGATGCTGGCCTTGGCGTGGATGGCCTGGCTGCTGGCCCGTGGCGAGCGCGAACGCGACCCGCTGCTGCGCGCCTGGCACCGGCTCGGACGGCGCTACGCCCGCCTCGGCCTGGCCCGTGAACCGCACGAAACCGCACAGGACTGGGCCCAGCGGGTGCACCGGCAGCGCCCTGACCCGGCCCTGCTCGCACTCAGCCAGCGTTTCGCCGACGCGCGCTACGCTGGAACTTGCACCGACCTCGCTTCATTATTGCGGGACCTGCGCAGGCATCGCCCGACTTCCGGAGCCTCCCCATGAACACCAAGTTCCTTCTCACCGCTGTGGCCACGCTGGCCCTGTCGGCCTGCGCCACGGCCCCCAAGCCGCTGCAGGGACAGTTCAGCCTGGTCTCCCCGCGCGACTCGGTCGCTACCCAGCAGGTCGGCACGCCGGTCCGTTGGGGCGGTCGCATCATCGAAACCAAGCCCGGCCAGGGCGAGACCTGCTTCCAGATCATCTCGCGCCCGCTCAATGGCAGTGGCCGTCCGAACACCACCTCGTCCGACGCCAGCGACGGCCGCTTCATCGCCTGCCGTGCCGGCTTCTACGACCCGGCCGTGTTCGAAGCCGGTCGTGACGTGACTTTCATCGGCAAGATCGACGGCTACCAGAACACCCGCATCGGCGAGTACGACTACCGCCTGCCCAAGCTGTCGGCCGATGTGATCTACCTGTGGCCGGAACAGCGCCAGGTCGACGTGGTGCCCTACCCCTATGGCCCGTGGGGCCCGGGCCCGTATGGTCCGTACTGGGGCGGCTATGGTCGCTGGGGCTGGTGGTGATCGTCACCGCACAGGCATGACGGAAAAGGCCGCCCTCGGGCGGCCTTTTTCATCCGCGCATGGCGTGGACAGGGGCTTCAACGCCCAGGCGCACCGAAATGCCCCAGCGGCGCACCGGCCAGCAGGTGCATGTGGATATGGAACACGGTCTGCCCGGCATGCTCGCGGCAGTTCATCACGATGCGGTAGCCGTCCTGTGCGAAGCCCTCGCGGCGCGCGTACTCGGCGGCAGCCAGCGCCAGCTTGCCGATCAGGTGCGCCTGCGACGGCTGCAGGTCATCCAGGGTCGGAATGATCTCGTTCTTCGGAATGAACAGCACGTGCACCGGTGCCTGCGGTGCGATGTCCTTGAAGCCCAGCACCTCGTCATCCTCGTAGACGATGGTGGCCGGGATCTCGCGACGGATGATCTTGCTGAAGAGGGTTTCGTTGCTCATGGTCGGCCTCGGCGGGGATGTCATCCGCATTGTAGGCCGGCCGCGCCGGGGGATGCCCGGCCGGCATTCAATCGCGGAATTCGCTGCGCGTTCCGAACGCGTGCGAGAGCGTGCCGCGATCGACGTATTCGAGTTCACCGCCAAGTGGCAGGCCCTGCGCCAAACGGCTCGGCTGCACCTTGCGTGCGCGCGCCAGCTGCGCCAGGTAGTGCGCGGTGGCCTCGCCCTCGACAGTGGCGCTGGTGGCGATGATCAGCTCCTGCACCTCGCCTTCGGCCAACCGTCGCTCCAATTGCTCCAGGCCCAGCTCGCGCGGGCCGATGCCATCGAGCGGCGACAGCCGCCCCTGCAGCACGAAGTAGACACCGCGGAAGCCGGTGGCGTTCTCGATGGCCAGGCGGTCGGCCGGCGATTCGACCACGCACAGCTGGCTGCGCTCGCGGCTGCCGTTGGCACAGGTCGGGCACAGCTCAGTTTCGCTGAAATCGCGGCACTGCACGCAGTGGCCGATTCGCTCCACCGCCAATGCCAGTGTCTCGGCCAGACGCTGGCCACCTTCGCGCTCGCGCTCGAGCAGGTGATAGGCCATGCGCTGTGCAGTCTTCTGGCCGACGCCAGGCAGCACCCGCAATGCGTCGATCAATTGTTCAAGCAGGGGTGCGGACACGGCGGCATGCTTTCATGGCGTCGAGCACGCTCGACAGCTGTCTGTAGAGTCGAGCCATGCTCGACCGAGGGTTGGAGCGGGCACCTGCAGCGGCAGGCGCCCCCTGGGAAATCAGAACGGCAGCTTCATGCCCGGCGGCAGCTGCATGCCGGCGGTGGCCGACCCCATCTTCGACTTCGACTCGGCATCGATCTTGTTCGAGGCATCATTGAAGGCGGCGGCGATCAGGTCTTCCAGCATCTCCGGGTCGCTGGTCAGCGACGGGTCGATGCGCACCTTGCGGCATTCCTTGGCACCGGTCAGGGTCACGCTGACCATGCCGCCGCCGGCGCTGCCGGTCACTTCGATCTTGGCGATTTCTTCCTGGGCCTTCTGCAGGTTTTCCTGCATTTTCTGGGCCTGCTGCATCAGTTGTGCGATGTTTCCGCGCATGGTGTCTTACTCGTCAAAAGAACGGATGGAATCGGAAACAACCCGGGCACCGTGCTGTTGGATCAGCACCTGCACTTCCGGGTCGTCCATGAAAACGGCCTCTGCCACCTGCTGCCGCTCACTACGCTGGCGGTCGGCACGCTGGTGCAGGGTCTCGGCCGGAACGTGTTCGGTTTCCACGGTCTCGACCACGATCTTCGGCGCCTGGCCGAGGGCCTTCTCCAGCATCTCGCCCAGGGCGGCCAGCGCGCGCTCCGAGCGCAGGTATTCAAATCCGGGCGAAAGGCCCAGTTTCAAGGTCCCGTGCTGGCAACTGATGAAGGCAGCGTTGGCGGCCAGCTGCCGCGACGGGCCGCTCAGGCCACTGTTGGCGACCAGATCCAGCCAGTCCTCGGCGCTGGCCAGGTCGCTGACACCTTCCAGCGGCGCGTTCTCCTGCACTGGCGCCGGCTCGACCGGCGCGATGGCAATGCCTTCCGTGCGGAACGGGCGTGCGGGCGGTGCAGGCTCGCTGGGAGCCGCGACGGGAGCCGGCGGCTCATGCCAGGGCGCCACCATGGCAGCTTCCGGCCCAGCCATCTCGGCCGCCAGCGCCTCGTCACGTGCCTCGGCTTCGTCGGTGGCCCACGGCGGCAGGTCGTCGCCCGCTTCTGTTTCAACGGACGGCGGCGCCGCTGCTTCGGCCTTCACCGGCGGCGGTGACACCGGCTCTTCCACCGGAACCGGCTCGGGCTCCGGCGTCGGGTCCGGTTCGGGTTGCGGGGCCGGGTCCGGTTCGGGTTCAGGTTCGCGCGGCGCGGCCTGCACCGGAGCGGCCACCTGCGCCACCAAGGCCGGGCTTGCCGAAGCGGCGGCAGTCGCCGGCGTCGCTTCGTGGGTACCCGCACCGGTGCCACCACCGGCAGCATTGCCACCCGGCGCATTGCCTGCCCCCTCCACCGACTTCGGCACCGGCGGGACCGCCGCGGCCGGGCGGAACGCCAGCATGCGCAGCACGGCCATCTCGAAGCCCGCGCGCGGGCTCGGCGCCATCGGCAGGTCACGACGGCCGTTCAAGGCCATCTGGTACCAGAGCTGCACCACTTCCGGGCGCAGGCGCTCGGCGAATGCGGCGGCATCCAGGCCTTCGGCAACGGCCGCACCCGGTACCAGCTGCTGCACCTGGATGCGGTGCAGGCCTTCGGCCAGCGCTTCCAGCACGCCACTCCAGTCCGGCGAGAATTCGGCCAGCGCGGCCACCACCTGCAGCAGGCGCGGGCCATCGCCGTCAGCCAGCGCATCGAGCATCGCCGCCACCTGGGTGCGGTCGACCGTGCCCAGCATGGTACGCACCACGTCCTCGCGCAGCGCGCCGCCGGCATAGGCAATCGCCTGGTCCAGCAGCGACAGGCCATCCCGCAGGCTGCCATCAGCGGCCTTGGCCAGCTGCACGATGGCACTGCCGTCGGCCTCGATCTCCTCGGCCGCCAGGATGCGGGTCATCTGGCCCTGGATCTGGTCCTCGTCCAGGCGCTTGAGGTTGAACTGCAGGCAGCGGCTGAGCACGGTGACCGGCAGCTTCTGCGGATCGGTGGTGGCCAGCAGGAACTTCACGTGCTCCGGCGGCTCTTCCAGCGTCTTCAGCAGCGCGTTGAACGCCGCCTTGGACAGCATGTGCACTTCGTCGATCAGGTAGACCTTGTACTTGCCACGCGAAGGCATGTACTGCGCGTTCTCGATCACCTCGCGCACGTCGTCCACGCCGGTGTTGGACGCGGCGTCGATTTCCAGCAGGTCGATGTAGCGGCCGGCGTCGATATCCAGGCAGGCTGCACACTGGCCGCAGGGATCGGCACTGGTGCCCTGTTCGCAGTTCAGCGACTTGGCGAAGATGCGCGCGATGGTGGTCTTGCCCACGCCGCGGGTGCCGGTGAACAGGAACGCATGGTGGACCCGGCCGCTGTCCAGCGCGTTGCTGAGCGCACGGACCACGTGTTCCTGGCCCACCAGCTCGGCAAAACGCTTTGGACGCCACTTGCGGGCAAGGACGAGATAGGACATCAGGCCACCGTTTTCCATCGGATGTTCCATTGTGCCATGCCTGTCCAGCCCCCCTCGCCTCCGGCACATCTTTCGCGGGTTCCTGGCCGGGGTGCTTGTGAAGTGCCGCGCAGCCCGCTAGAATCTGCGCCCCTGCTGAGGCGTTTGCCGATGGCAGGGATCCGGAGAGGTGTCCGAGTGGTTGAAGGAGCACGCCTGGAAAGTGTGTAAGCGTCTAAACCGCGCTTCGGGGGTTCGAATCCCCCTCTCTCCGCCAGACAAACGCAAAAGGGCCGCCCACAGGGTGGCCCTTTTGCGTTTGTCTGGCGGATGGGATGGGTGGTGAGAAGCCCCGCCGGGGTTCGACGGTTCTGCAGGAGCAGAACCGGACAGCCGCAGGCTGGTCCCGGGGCGCAACGCGCATCGGGATCGGGATCGGGTGCAGGGATGCACCCGACAATCCCCCTCTCTCCGCCAGATAAATGAAGAAGCCGCCCACTGGGCGGCTTTTTTATTTGGCTGGCGGGAAGCGCGGCAGGTACTACCGAACTGAACAGGCCCTGCCGCCAGGGGCAGGTCCAACGGTTCGCCCGCCGACAGCGCGCGATCCGCTGCGAGTCACCTGCGCCGGAGCAGTCCCCGCACGCAGACGCCGACGAACGCCAGCCCCAGCAGCATCCACACGACCGTCATTCCCCACAGCGCACCGAACGTATCCAGGACCGGCTCCAGGCGCGGTTGCGCCGGATCGTACAGCACGCGTACCGGCTGTCCAGGCTCATAGCCGAAGATCATGCCACCCTGCGGGTAAGAGACGTGTTGGCCGGTCGCGGTGGTGAACGCAATCTGCGGATGTGATCCGCCCGCGTTCAGGCGCTCGACCTGGCCATCGACGGCCTGCGCGATCTGCAGGAACTCAAGGCGATGCGTCACTTCGAAGGCGGCCACGGCAAGGATCAACAGCCCCACCGCGCCAAACAGCAGACCGCGCATGACCTGGGCAGTCCGGGAAAGAGAAGGGTCGGGCATCGCTGGGCAGCTCCGTTGCAGGCAGGAAGACGAATGGGGCCGGCGGATCCTGCCGCGCGGTCAGTCCCACGTGTCGAAAGCATAGCCCAAGAGCCGCCGCGCCCCGCTGCATGCCATCGCGGCCGCATGCGCCTCGCCACTGACGCACCCGCCTGGTGCAGGCGCCTGTGTTCCGCACAGTCATTCGAGGTGGGCGAAATCATCCGTGAGAAGATCGACTCCGCTCCATGTACCTTGGAGCACTTCGGCGGCTCCTGCGGCCTCGTCGCGCGATACCCCCTTGAGAAGGACAACGTCTGGACGGTTGAAATGCGCCCGGGCAACGCCAAGGCATTTTCCATGAACCTCCGCCTCTACCGCCCCGCCGATGCCAGCGCCTGCCTGTCGATTTTCGACAGCAACGTGCCCACCTACTTCGCGCCCGAAGAGCGCAGCGACTTTGGGCGCTTCCTGCAAGAACAGGCCATGGACTGTGCATTCCAGGTCATCGAACGAGATGGCAGCATCGTGGCGTGCGGCGGCCTGTCGCGACGCGGCGACGGCAGTGCCGGTTTCTGCTGGGGCATGGTACAGCGCGCGCTGCACCGGCATGGACTGGGCCGGGAACTGGCGCTGGCACGCCTGCGCCAGGCCGAAGCGGATCCCTCGATCAAGCGCATCACGCTCAGTACCAGCCAGCACACCCAGGGCTTCTATGCCGGCCTGGGCTTCCAGGTGACGCGGATCGTTTCCAATGGCCACGGCGCCGGGATCGATGCCGTGGAGATGGAGCGGAGGGTCTAGCCCTCCGCACCGCCCTGGATCCACGCAGGCGTGGATCCAACGTCGCCCCACTCTCCTCAGAAGCCCACACGCAGGTTGATCTGCCCGCCCACGTCGCGGCGGCCATCGCCGTGCTGGCCCTGCACGAACATCGACAGCTGGCTGTTGCGGCCGAGGCCCACCGCCACGCCCACCTGACTGACCAGCGCATTGCGTGCCATCACCGCGCTGTAGACGTCGAAGGCATTGCCGCCCACCGCGAAGCGGTTGCGGCTGGCCACATCGGTATCACCCGATGCATGCTGCCAGCCCAGGCCAACCGTCAGCTGCGCCGGGAAGCGCTCGCCGCTGCCCACATCCCAACGGCCGCGCACGCCCACGGTGCTGACATTGAGCGTGTCCTTGCCGCCTTCCAGCACCAGCGCAGCCGTGCCGCCCTGCTCCACCGCACGATCACTGTCGACCCAGTGCCTGGTGAACTGCACATACGGCTGCAGTTGGGTCCTGCCATGGGTCCAGGTCCAGCTGCCCTCCACCTGCGCGATGGTCACATCCGAGTCCTGGCGGCTGTACAGGGTCTGGCCCAGCAGCGGCACCTCACGCGTGGTACGCGTGCGGTAGTCACCGCGCGATACGCTGCCACCGACCGCAAAGCCGTTGTTCCACTGGCCCTGCGCATACAGGCCGAACGTGTTGCCGCGCAGGCGGGCCCGCGAGCTGCGATCGTACAGGCGCGTATCCAGCCGCTCGTTGCCTGCGGCCGCACCCAGCACCACGTGTTCGCCCAGCTGCCAGTCCACGCCCGCCATCAGTGCATTGCGGTTGGAGCGGATGTCATCGCCGTTGCCGTCACCGTCCTGGCGGAACACCTTGCCGCTGCCGGCCAGCCAGGCCGAGGCACGCTCGCCACGCACGGTCGGCAGTTCGCTGCCGAGACGCTGGCGGATGCCCTCTTCCAGGTAGTTGTCGTACAGCAGCACCGCACGGCTGGCCGCATGCACCTCGCCGGACAACTGGTCGAACGCCGCACGCGCGGTACCCGCGTCATACATCAGCAGCGTGTTGTACAGGCCCAGTGCCGGACCACTCTGCGGCAGGCTGTCCAGCGCTGCAGCGGTGTTGTACTGGTTGCGCGTCTTCGCCGCCGTGGTGAATGCCGCGGTCTGCGCCACGTCGATCTGCAGGTTGGCCGTGTTGGCGGTATAGACCGGGGTGATGGTCAGGAAGGCCGACGGCGAGGTCGCCGAAGCGAACTGCCCACTCACGCCACCGCCCGCATTGACCACCGTGTACTGCTGGCCCTGCTGGTAGCTGGTACTCGGCGAAATCGTGTTCACCTGCACGGTACTGCCACCCACGTTGGCGCTGCCGCCCACCTGCACCGTGTCACTGCCGCTGGCACCCAGATCGACGCCCAGCGTGCTGCCCGGCGACAACGTCAGGTTGCCGCCCACCGTGATCGTGCCGGTGCCATTGCCTGCACCACTGCCGTTGCCCGGGCCATTGCCCGGCGACAGCACGCCGCCGCTGGACACCGTCACGCCGCCACCCGTGCCACCGATGGTCCCGGTACCGGACAGCGTGGTACCGCTGCCGATGGTCCACTGGCCACCGATGTTGCCGGTGACATTCAGGCCACCACCGGTGACCTGGCCGGTGCCGCTGAAGCCGCCGCCGTTGCCGCCCAGGTTCAGGCCGCCCGGGCCTGCCTGCACGATGCTGCCACCACCGCTGATGGTGCCGCCCAGCGTGGTGGTGCCGCCGGTGTTGATGACCAGGCCACCGTTGTTGGTGATATTGCCGGTGATCGAGCCGCTGGCGCCGCCATTGCCGACCTGCACGGTGCCGCCGGCATTGATGGTGGTGCCGCCGGTGTAGGTGTTGTTGCCGGTCAGGGTGACCGTTCCGGTGCCGGCCTGGGTCAGGCCACCACTGCCGCTGATGGTGCCTCCGACGGTGGTGTTGCCGCCCACGTTGAACACCAGGCTGCCGTTGTTGCTGACGTTGCCGGCGATCGCACCGCTGGCGCCGCCATTGCCAACCTGCAACGTGCCGCCGGTATTGATGGTGGTGCCACCGGTATAGGTGTTGTTGCCGCCCAGGATCAACGTGCCGCTGCCGGCCTGGGTCAGGCCACCGCTGCCGCTGATGGCGCCACCGACCGTGGTATTGCCGGCCACGTTGAACACCAGGTTGCCGTTGTTGGTGACGTTGCCACCGATCGCGCCGGTCGCACCGCCGTTGCCGACCTGCAGCGTGCCGCCTGCATTGATCGTGGTCGGCCCGGTGTAGGTGTTGTTGCCGGTCACGGTCAGAGTGCCGCTGCCGGCCTGGATCAGGCCGCCGCTGCCGCTGATGGTGCCACCCAGCGTGGTGTTGCCGGCCACGTTGGACAGCAGCGTGCCGTTGTTGGTGACATCGCCAATGATCGAGCCGGTCGCGCCGCCATTGCCCAGCTGCAGCGTGCCGCCGGCGTTGATGGTGGTACCCCCGGTGTAGGTGTTGGTGCCGGTCAGCACCAGCGACCCACTGCCCGCCTGGGTCAGGCCACCCGTACCGCTGATGGTGCCGCCCAGCTGCGTGTTGCCGGCCACGTTGGAGATCAACGCGCCATTGTTGGTGATGTCTCCAGCGATGGCGCCGGTTGCCCCGCCGTTGCCGACCTGCAGCGTACCGCCGGTATTGATCGTGGTGCCACCGGTATAGGTGTTGTTGCCGACCAGGGTCAGCACGCCGCTGCCGGCCTGGGTCAGGCCACCGCTGCCGCTGATCGCGCCACCGACCGTGGTGTTGCCGCCCACGTTGAATACCAGGCTGCCGTTGTTGGCAACGTTGCCGGTGATCGCACCGGTCGCACCGCCATTGCCCACCTGCAGGGTGCCACCGGCATTGACGGTGGTGCCGCCGGTATAGGTGTTGTTGCCGGTCAGCACCAGCGTGCCGCTGCCGGACTGGGTCAGGCCGCCACTGCCGCTGATGGTGCCACCGAGCGTGGTGTTGCCGGCCACGTTGGACACCAGCGCGCCGTTGTTGGTGATGTCGCCGACGATCGCACCGGTCGCACCACCGTTGCCGATCTGCAGCGTGCCGCCGGCATTGATGGTGGTCCCTCCGGTGTAGGTGTTGTTGCCGGTCAGCACCAGCGTGCCGCTGCCGGCCTGGGTCAGACCGCCATTGCCACTGACCACCGCACCCACGGTTGCCGTGGTGCCGAGGTTGTAGACCAGGCTGCCATTGTTGGTGATGTCGCCCAGCACCGAACCGGTGCTGCCACCGTTGCCGATCTGCAGGGTGCTGCCACCGTTGATGGTGGTACCGCCGGTATAGGTGTTGTCGCCGCTCAGGGTCAGCGTACCGGTACCTCCCTGCACCAGGCCGCCGGTGCCACTGAGGACGCCAGCGAACACGGTGCTGGCGTTGTTGCCGCCGGTAGTCAGCGTTGCGCCTCCCAGCGCCACCGTGCTGCCGGCCACACCGGCCAGGCCGCCGATGCTCTGATTGCCACCGGCGCTGATATCCAGTGTGCCAGCACCGGCCAGGTTGACCGTGCTGGCACCGGACAGGCTGCCGCCGGCTGCTACCGCCAGCGTGCCGCTGTTGATGGTGGTGGTGCCGGTATAGCTGCTGGCACCGCCCAGGGTGACCGTCGCCGCGCCATCCTTCAGCAGGCCACCGGCACCGCTGATCGGTCCGTTCAAGGTCAGCGCGTTGCTGCCGGCCAGAGTCAGCGTGCCGCTGGCCAGCTGCACGGTGTTGGCCAGAGTCAGCGCACTGGTGCCATCCAGGCTGGCGTTGCCGCCTACGGTCAGCGCGCCGATGCCCAGCGAACCGCCGTTGCCCAGCAGCAGGCCACCGGCATTGAGGGTCACGCCGCCCGTGAAGACGTTGACGCCCGTCAAGCCCTGGATGCCTGCGCCGTTCTTTACCAGGCCACCGGCCCCTCCGATGGTGCCGGCGAACGTGGTATTGCCCACGCCATTGAGGGTCAGCGTGCTGCCGCCCAGCGCCACGGTCGAACCTGCCACGCCTGCCAGCGAACCGATCGCCTGCGCACCACCCGCGCTGATGTCGAAGGTGGTACCGGCGTTGGCCAGGGTGACCGCACCGGTCGCTGCAAGGCTGCCGCCGGCACCGATCGCCAGCGTGCCGGCGTTGATGGTGGTGCCACCGGTGAAGGTGTTGGTGCCGGTCAACGTCTGGGTGCCCGAACCTTCCTTGATCAGGCCACCGGAGCCGGCCACCGAACCACTGAAGGTGCCATTGGCAGGGCCTCCGATCGTCAGCGTGTTGGCGCCCAGATTCACTGTACCGCTGCCGATCAGGGTACCGAACTGCTGCGTGCCGCTGCCTGCTGACAGATCGAAGGTCGCCCCCGTGGCCAGGTTGACGGTGCCTGAGGAGGCCAGGCTGGCGCCAGCACCCAGTGCCAGAGTGCCGGCGTTGATGAAAGTACCGCCGGTATAGGTGTTGGCACCATTCAAGGTCAGCGTCGCGGCACCCTCCTTGGTCAGTGAGCCGGTACCACTGAGGATGCCGTTGAGGGTGAGGTTGTTGCTGCCGAGGACGGTCAACGCGTTGTTGAGGGTGAAGTTGTTGGCGAGGGTGACCGCCGTGTTCGAATCGAGCGTCGCAGCGCCTCCGACCGTCACCGCACCGGTGCCCAACGCAGCATTGTTGCCGACCACCAGGCCACCGGCGTTGAGCGCTACGCCGCCGCTGAAGGTGCTGGCGCCGTTGAGCGTCTGCACGCCTGCGCCGTTCTTGACCAGGCCGCCGTTGCCACTGATCGCACCGCTGAAGGTGCTGTCCACGGTGCCGCCCAGGGTCAGCGTGCTGCCGCCCAGCGCCACCGTACTGCCGGCGACGCCGGCCAGCGAACCGATGGCCTGGTTGCCCGCCGAAATGTCGAACGTGCCAGCACCGGCCAGGTTCACTGCGCCGGCCGCGGCGAGGCTGCCACCAGCGCCGATCGCCAGCGTGCCGCTGTTGATGGTGGTGCCACCGGTGTAGGTGTTGGCGCCGCTCAGGGTCACCGTGGCCGCACCGTCCTTGATCAGCCCGCCCGTGCCGGAGATCACGCCACCCAGGGTCAGCGCCTGGCTGCCAAGCAGATCGAGGTTGGCACCCGATGCGAGGTTGATGCTGTTGGCCAGGCTGACGCCGGTCGATGCATCCAGCGTCGCGTTGCTTCCCACCGTCAGCGCACCGCTGCCGAGCGCAGCGTTGTTGCCGACCACCAATGCGCCGCCATTGAGCGCGACGCCACCGCTGAACAGGTTGGCACCGCCCAGCGTGAGGCTGCCGGCGCCGTTCTTGACCAGGCCGCCGGTGCCGGAGATCGCGCCATCGAAGATGCTGTTGCCAACGCCGCCCAGGGTCAGCGTCTGCGCGCCCAGGCTCACCGTCGAACCCGCCACGCCGTTCAACGCCCCGATGGTCTGGTTGGCGCCGGCAGTGGAGATATCGAAGCCCGTGCCTGCCGCAGTGAGCGTCACCGCACCGGTCGCGGCCAGACTGCCGCCGGGGCCGATCGCCAGGGTACCGGCGTTGATGAACGTGCCGCCGGTGTAGGTGTTGGCACCGGTCAGCGTCTCGATGCCGGCACCGACCTTGGTCAGGCCACCGGTGCCTGCGATCGAGCCACTGAAGGTGCCATCGGTGGCGCCGCCCACTTCGATCGAGTTGGCACCGAGGTTCACCGTACCGTTGCCGACCAGCGTGCCGAACTGCTGCGTGCCACTGCCGGCCGACAGGTCCAGCGTGGCGCCGGTGGCAAGATTGACGGTACCGCTCGCGGCCAGGCTGGCACCGGCCCCCAGCGCCAGCGTGCCGGCGTTGATGTTGGTGCCACCGGTGTAGGTGTTGGCGCCATTCAACGTCAGCGTCGCGCTGCCATTCTTGGTCAGGCTGCCGGCCCCGGAAAGGACGCCGTTGAGCGTCAGTGCATTGGTCCCGATTACGGTCAGCCCGGCATTGAGCGCAATGTTGTTGGCCAGCGTTGCCAGGCCGGTGGTATCCAGCGTGGCAGCACCACCGACGGTCAATGCGCCCGTGCCCAGCGCCGCATCATTGCCGAGCACCAGTCCGCCTGCATTGAGCGTCACGCCGCCACCGAAGGTATTGGCGCCGGACAAGGTCTGTACGCCCGCGCCCACCTTGACCAGGCCACCACCGCCGCTGATCACGCCATCGAACGCGGCGTTGCCGGCGGTACCGAAGGTCAACGAATTGCCGCCCAGCGTCAGCGTGCTGCCGCCCGCGCCGTTGAGCGCGCCGATGGTCTGGTTGCCGCCGGCACCGGAGATATCGAAGCCTGCGCCTGCGCCCAACGTGACATCACCGACTGCGGCGAGACTGCCACCCGTGCCCAACGCCAGCGTGCCGGCGTTGATGGTGGTACCGCCGGTGTAGGTGTTGGCACCGGACAGCGTCAACGTGGTGCCGCCATTCTTGATCAGGCTGCCATTGCCGCCTACCACGCCCGACAGCGTCAGCGCATTGCTGCCGGGCAGCGTGAGTGCGACGCCCGAGCCCAGCGTGACCGCATTGCCGAGCGTCACTGCAGTGCCCGCATCCAGCGTGGTGCTGGCATTGACCGCCAGCGCACCGGTACCGAGCGCACCATTCGCGCCGACCACCAGGCCACCACCGTTCAAGGTCAGGCCGCCACCGAAGGTGTTGGTGTTGTTGAGGGTCAGCAGGCCCGCACCATTCTTGACCAGGCTGCCGTTGCCGCTCAGCACGCCTCCGAATGCAACGTCACTGGTTCCGCCCAGGGTGAGCTGGGTGCCGGCACCGAAGTTCACCGCGTTGGCCAGATTCAATGCCACCGTGCTGTCCAGCGTGGTGGTGCCGCCAATACCCAGCGCACCGGTACCAAGCGCACCTGCATCGCCCAGTACCAACCCACCCGCATTGAGCGCAAGGCCACCACTGAACGTGTTTGCACCGGACAGCGTCTGCACGCCCGTGCCGGTCTTGACCAGGCCACCGGTACCACCGATCACACCGGCAAAGCTTCCATTGCTGGCACCGCCAAAGGTCAGCGACTGCGCGCCCAGCGCCAGCTGGCTGCCCGCCACGCCATTCAACGCGCCGATGGTCTGTGCCACACCGGCTGCGGAGATGTCCAGTGTCGCGCCCGCAACGGCAAGATTCACCGCACCGGCTGCGGCGAGACTGCCGCCTGCGCCCAGCGCCAGCGTGCCGGCGTTGATGGTGGTGCCTCCGTTGTAGGTATTGGCGCCCGACAACGTCAACCGCGCCGTGCCGTCCTTGATCAGCCCACCGGCACCGAATACCGGACCGGCCAGCGTCAGGTCATTGCTGCCCAGCACGGAAAGGTTGGCACCGGCAGCGAGACCGATGGTGTTGCCCAGCGCCAGCGCCGTTGTGGCCTCCAGCGAAGCGTTGCCGCCCACGTCCAGCTGGCCGGTACCCAGCGCCTGCGCATTGCCCAGCTGCAGCAGGCCCGCGTTGAGGCCGACGCCCCCGCTGAACGTATTGACGCCGTTCAACGCCAGCGTCGCCGTACCGTTCTTGACCAGGCTGCCAGTACCACTGATGAGACCGCCCAGCGACACGTTCTGGCTGCCCAGCAGATCCAGCGCCGCGCCTGCCCCAAGGTTGAGGTCGTTGGCGAGGTTCAGCGCTACCGAACTGTCCAGCGTGGCATTGGCGCCCACCGACAGTGCACCGGTGCCCAGTGCGCCGGCGTTCCCCAGGAACACGCCGCCGCCGTTGACGGTCAGCCCACCACCGAAGCTGTTGGCGCCGTTGAGGGTCAACGTGGTGGCACCATTCTTCACCAGCCTGCCGGCACCGGACACCACGCCACCCAGCGTGATCGCCTGCGAGCCCGGCAGCGACAGCGCGGCACCCGCGCCCAGGGACACATTGTTGGCCAGGTTCAGCGGGGCGCCGCCATCGAGCGAGACGCTGCCGCCAATGCCCAATACTCCCGTACCGAGTGCGCCACTGTTGCCCAGCAGCAGACTGCCGGCGTTTGCACTCAGTCCACCGCTGAAGGTGTTGGTGCCGTTCAAGGTCAGTGTCGACGCGCCATTCTTGACCAGGCTGCCGGTGCCGGTGATGTTGCCGGCCAGGGTCAGGTTCTGGCTGCCCGGCAGGGTCAATGCCGCGCCAAGGTTGATCGCATTGCCCAGGTTCAACACTGCCGTGCTATCCAGCGAACCGTTGCCGCTGACCGTCAACGCCCCGCTGCCGATCGCACTGCTGTCGCCCAGCAGCAGGCCGCCCGCCGTCAGATTCACGCCGCCACTGAAGGTGTTGGCGCCGCTCAGCGTCTGGATGCCCGTGCCCTGCTTGACCAGGCCGCCGGTACCACCGATCACGCCCGCGAACGTCTGGTTGGTGGCATCACCGAAGGTGAGCGTGCTGCTGCCCAGCGTCACCGTGCTGCCGGCAATACCGGACAGCGCGCCGATGGTCTGGTTGCCGCCGAGCGAGATGTCCAGGTCCGCGCCAACGCCGGCCAGGCTGACCGCACCGCCGGCGGCCAGGCTTCCGCCGCTGCCCACCGCAACCTTGCCGGCATTGATCGCCAGGCCGCCGGTGAAGGTATTTGCGCCACCCAGCGTAAGCGTGGCTGCACCGTTCTTGACCAGGCTGCCGGTGCCACCGATGGCGCCGCCCAGCGTCAATGCACTGCTGCCCAGTACATTCAGCAGGCCACCTGCGCCGAGGTTGATGCCATTGCCCACGCTCAGCGCCGCGCTGGCATCGAGCGTTGTCGCACCGCCGACATTCAGCGCGCCGGTTCCGAGCGCGCCGGCATTGCCCAGGACCAGGCCACCGGCATTGAGCGCCAGCCCACCACCAAAGGTATTTGCAGCGTTGAGGGTCAGCGTGGTCGCACCACTCTTGACCAGGCTGCCGGTGCCACCGATCACGCCGTTGAACGTCAACGCCTGGTTGCCGAGCAGATTGAGGCTGGCACCCGAACCGAGGTTGACCGCGTTGGCCAGTGCAAGCGCCCCCGTGGTTCCATCGAGCGTCACGTTGCCGCCGACACTGAGCGCACCGCTGCCCAGCGCAGCAGCATTGCCCAGCAGCAGGCCACCGCCGTTGAGTGCCACGCCGCCACTGAGGTTGTTCACGCCCGACAAGGTCTGCACGCCGGTGCCCAGCTTGACCAGGCCACCCGTGCCTGCGGCGAACGTACCGCTGTAGCTGGTATCGCCCAGCCCCGCGAGGGTGAGCGTGTGGCTGCCCAGGTTGACCGAACCGCCGAGGCCCGCCAGCGAACCGATGGTCTGGTTGGCGGCCGCCGACAGGTCCAGGGTGGTACCGACGCCGACCGTGATCGCGCCGGTGGGTGACAGGCTGCCGCCCGCGCCCAGCGCCAACGCGCCTCCGGCCAGGTTGAAACTGCCGGTCAGCGCATTGGCGCCGTTCAAGGTGAGGGTGCCGGCGCCGCTCTTGGTCAGGTTGCCGGCACCGGAGATCGAACCGTTCAATGACAACGCATTGCTGCCCAGCAGGTTCAGCGAGCCCCCGCCATTGATCACCAGATTGTTGCCCAGGGTGAAGCCCGCCGTCGTATCCAGTGAAGCGCTGCCACCCACGGTCAGGTTGCCGCTGCCCAGTGCACCGGCATTGCCCAGCACCAGGCCGCCGGCATTGAGGTTGACGCCGCCGGAGAACAGGTTTGCGCCGCCGAGAGTAACGATGCCGGTGTTGTTGACCGTCAGCCCGCCAGTACCGGACAGCAAGCCCCCCAGGCTGAACGCATTGGTCCCTGCCAGGGACAGATTGCCACCAAGGCTGAAAGGGTTGGCCAGGTTCAGACCGGCCGTGGCGGAGGCGATGGCACCGCCGTTGGCGGTGAACAGCCCTGTGCCGAAGGAACCGGCATTGTTGAAATTGACCAGGCCATCATTGAGCGTGGTCGTACCCGCACCCGCCCACGCACCCTGCAGGTTCCAGGTGCCGCTGTTGACGGTGAGCTTCTGGAAGTTGAGGTACTGGTTCCAGCCCAGCGTGGTCACCGCTCCGCCGATGCCGGACCCCGGACCGCTGACGACGTTCTGCAACACCAGCGTGTTGTTGGCCGCACCACTGCCGGTACCGGCGTCGACCGATCCCGCAGCCGCAACCTTTACCCCGGTGACACCGGTAATCACGCCGGCAAGAGCGCTGCCGCCGCCGCTCACAACGCTGGAACCCGACACTGCGGTGAAGGTGTTGCCGCCGGTTGAATCACCCAGGTGAACGCTGCCACTGACCGCCCCCGCATTGAGGAACGTGTTACCGCCAGAAGCACCCAGGCCGACGCGTCCGTCGATGGTGCCTGTGTTGGTCACATTGGCGGCTGCACCACCATAGGTCACCACCGTGGTCGCGTCGGAAACGCTGCCTGCACCGATCAGCGACGTGCTGATCAGGCCGGCGTTGTTGATGGTGGTGGTGCCGTTGACATTCTGTGCCACCAGCGCCTGTCCACCGAAGCCCAGCAGCGTTGCGATGTTGACGACACCCTTGATCTGTCCGCTGGCGTTGTTGTTGACGACGATCGCGCTGTTGTTGGCAGAACCATTGCCGATGACCAGGCCGGGCGAGGCGAGGATGATCGAGCTCGGATCGATCGTGCCATTGTTGTTGACCGTCACGTTGTCGCCGGTCAGCGTTGCTGCGTTGCCGCCACCTACGACCGGCGGCGTACGCAGCAATGCACCCGCGGCGATGTTCAGCGTGAGGCCGTTGGTCGCGTTGGAGTAGTTGTTGATGTTGGTGGTGCTGTCGCAGTTTACGGTTGTGGTGCCGGTGCACGCTGCGAATGCCGATCCGCTGGCCAGTGTGGCGGCCAAAGCCACCGCCAGCTGGTGCGCCCGCAATCGCGGCACCCGCCCTGCGCTGACCGCGCTTCCGCCGGGATTCCGGGCGACCTCCGAAGCAACCTGCATTACCCCAAGGGCACGATTGAAAACCAGACGGTAAATGCGGTTCATCGGTAAATCTCCATGAAAAGACCGGATGGCACAGCTGGCAGGTTTTTTGGAGACAATGCGGCCCACCCCGGCTCCCGATGCGGAAACAAGGTTTGAAGGCATTAACTCCTGAAAATCTTCACATCTTCACGCCGTCGCACCCGGCGACAGGTACGACAGCGTGTCCCTCAAGGCGAAAACTCCCCGGTTTCGCCCGACGAATGGCGGCACTGTGCGACCGTCGGTGCCAGTGGCATGTGAATCACGCTCGTTATTTTCATGACGTACGTCAAATAAAACGGGCGGACAAAATGGTCTTGCCGAAAATGCATATACCTGCTGGAAGCGGAGATTCCTTTCCCCGCCATAAGTAAATCATTCAGCTGCTCGAGAGTTTCATCAGCACCAGGCCGGAAACGATCAGCACCGCTGCACCGATCCGCATCGGGCTGACCTGCTCGCCGAGGAACACGATGCCAACCACGAACGCACCGACCGCGCCGATGCCGGTCCAGATCGTATAGGCGGTGCCCAGCGGCAGGCTGCGCATGGCCACCGCCAGCAACCAGAAGCTGGCGATCATGCCGACGATCGTGACCACGGTGGGGGTGAGCTTGGTGAAGCCTTCGGACTGCTTCATGGACACGGCCCAGACGATTTCCAGCAGGCCGGCGAACAACAGATAGATCCAGGCCATGACGGCCCTCCTCTTGGTAGGGCCAGGCCGTCCTGGTCTTTGATTCCCGATGTGGGGGAGGCCGTTCCTCCTGGCCGGCATTCTAGCAACGGCGGGTGGCCCGGGCCGCCATGGGCGGGAACGGGTTACAGCGGATTCAGCGCGTGAAGCTGGCGTCGATGCACCTGCCTGCGCTAGACTACGCGTCTGCCATCGGCCAGCCGATGCGCAGTCCGGCTGTGGTCTCTGGCGCATCGCGCGCTGCTTCCCCTGGTCCGTGAACTGGCTGCCCTCCGGGCGGCCGACGTCTCTATGGTGGCCCCGTCGGCCCCTCGCGACGCTAGGTCGAAAACCCCGCCAGGGCCGGAAGGCAGCAACGGTATCGATCGACGCGGGCGCCGAGGTCAGCCGGCGGGGCCATCGCCTTTTCCGGCGACGCCCCGCCCCTGGCAGGTGCCAACCCTGGTTGGCGCCTTTCGCCGGACATGGCCCGGTCCTACCGTGCCTCGGGCGTGCCCTGGTGGAACAGCATGCGCCATCCATCCCCGTGCCGGCGCCACAGCGAGCTGCGCAGCACCCAGCCTTGCGGCTGGCCGTCGAGGTAATGGCGGCTGCGATAACGCACCTGGGCCAGACCGTCGGCCAGCAACCACACCGCGTACTGTTCCGATTCGATCAGCACCTGCGCGCGCTCCAACGGGATCTCCTGCAAGGCTGCATCACGGCCGTAGCATTGCCCGGAACTGCCGATCTCGCTGAAATCCTCGTCCAGCAATGCGTCAAGGCGCTCAGGATCGGCCCGCACCGCAGGCGCATGCAGCGCGCGCTCCAGCACCTCCAGCTCGGCGGCCAGCGCCGCGTCGGCGGGCTGGCCGGCACCGCTCACGGCGGATCCTGCGCCAGCACGTGCGGTGCAGTCGGGGTTGCCAGCGGCACGCACTGCCCCGGCTGCGCCACGCGGTGGCCGCGCGCGGCCAGCGCCACACCATCAGCCACGCTGGCGTAGTGGTAGAGCATCATCCGCGCCTGCAGTTCCGCGCTGTACTCGCGCTCCAGGTCGTCCACACCGGTATGCGACGGATTGCCGTGCAGGCCGCAGTCGTGGGCGATCAGTTCGTTGTCATTGGCGAAGCGGGCCAGCATCTCCGGAATCGGCCGGGTATCACCACTCCAGGTCAGCGCGCCCTGCAGGCGCAGGCCGTAGGCCGTCTCCGGCCAGTGGTGGCGTACCGGGAATACTTCCAGGCGCACGCCCTCGTGCCAGAACGCCTCGCCCACCACGATCAACTGGAACGCATCCCAGAAGTTGGCACCGCCCTCGGCCAGCACGTTCGGGTAGTCACCGATGCGCTTGTGCAGCAGCGGCACCACGGTGGCAGGCACATACAGGCGCACCTTGCCGCGGCGCTGCGTGCTGAAGAAGGTATCGACGAACAGCCGCTCGAAACCGGCCACGTGATCCAGGTGCACATGGGTGACGAACAGTGCCTGCGGCATGTGCCCATAGTGCGCCTTGAACGCGGTCAGGCCTTCGCCGCCGCAGTCGATCGTCAGCCATGGCCGCCCGTCCCGCTCGATCACCGACATCGGCGACCCCAGCTCGACCGCCGACGCGTTGCCGACGCCGAGGAAACGCAACGACCAGCCCATCAGGTGCCCCGGTTCCAGGCCATGTCATAGGCGCGCCTCAGCCGCGCGTAGTCCTTCTGCACGTCCTCCACGCTGCGCTCGCCGCGCAGCTTGATCAGCGAGCGCAGCAGGCGCTTGAGGTTGCGTTCGCGCCAGGCGGTGGCCGGAATGCGGATCACCCCACGGTCGAAGTCGATCAGCCAGCCATGGCCGTTGCCATCGAACAGGATGTTGTGCGCGTTGAGGTCGGCATGGTCCAGGCCGGCACGGTGGAAGCGGGCGATCAGCCGCCCGGTCTCTTCCCAGGGCGCGCCCCGTCCGGCGACCAGCGCACGGTCGGCCAGCGAGCGCACGCCCTCGATCCGCTCCATCAGGATTGCCGCCCGGTAGCGCAGGCCTTCGCGCATGTAGTACGCGGCGATCGGCCTGGGCACCGGCAGCTTCTTCTCGCGCAGGGCGCGCATCAGGCGGAATTCGGCAAAGCTCCGGGTCCGGTCCGAGCCACGCCAGAGGTACTGGTCATGGCTGATCTTCGCTGCCAGGCCGCCGCGCAGGTAGTGGCGCAGCACGCTGGCGCCGAACGGCGCATCGATGAACCAGGCGCTGCCGCGGCCGCCCTCGCCGACCGGCCGGGCCTTGCTGCCCCAGTGCTGGGGCGAGAACAGGCCAACCTCGGCTTGCCGCAGCCGCTCGCGGTCGAACAGAATGGCCCCGATGCCGCGACCCTCGCGGCATGGCGTCAGCGCTTCATTGGCGTCGAATGCGACCATTTCATTGAGTCTAACAACACATGGCATCAGCGTCCTCCTCCTTGTGCCTCCTGCGCCTGTCCGCACTCGGCGATGTCACCCACGTGGTGCCCCTGGTGCGCACCCTGCAGGCTGCGCGTCCGGACACGCCGATCCACTGGATCATCGACAAGGTCGGCCACAAACTGCTCGATGGCCTGCCCGGCGTCACCTTCCACGCCTACGACAAGAAGAGCGGCATGGCAGGGGTCAAGGAGCTGCGCAAACAGCTGCCACCGGGGCGTTTTGAAGCGCTGCTGCAGATGCAGGTGGCGTTCCGCGCCAACCTGCTGTCGGCGTTCATTCCCGCCGAGCGACGCATCGGCTACGACCGCAGCCGTTCCAAGGACCTGCACGGGCTCTTCATCAACGAGCGCATTCCCGACCGCCCCCGCGTCCATGTGCTGGATGCCATCGGCAGCTTCTGCGAGCCGCTGGGCCTGCGCCAGACCGAGGTCAGCTGGGACCTGGCCGTGCCCCAGTCCGCATATGACTGGGCCGCTGCGCAATGGCAGGACGATGGGCGCCCGGTGCTGATGATCTCGCCCTGTTCCAGCCACGTGCGCCGCAACTGGTATGCAGACCGCTATGCAGCCGTGGCCAACCACGCCGCGCAGCGTGGTTGGCAGGTGGTGCTGTGCGGTGGCCGCAGCGAACTGGAGCGCAGCATGGCCGATGCCATCCAGGCACAACTGCTCACGCCGGCGCTGGACCTGGTCGGGAAGGACACCTTGAAGCAGCTGCCTGCCCTGCTTGCCCGCGCCAACCTGGTGATGACTCCGGACTCGGGCCCGATGCACATCGCCAACGCGATGGGCGCCAAGGTGCTGGGCCTGCATGCGGCCAGCAACCCGAACCGCAGCGGACCGTACTCGGACCGCCGCTACTGCGTGGACCGCTACGACGACGCCGCACGCAAGTACCTGGCCAAGCAGGCTGCCGATCTGAAATGGGGCACCAAGATCGAGTTCGACGATGTGATGGAACTGATCACTGTCGAAGACGGCATTGCGGCTTTCGAGCGTTACGTGGCCGATCATCTGGGGTAATTGGCCGGCCGGGCGTTGGCCTGCGCCCAGCGGTTTCATCCACGCGTGGCGTGCACCTCCCCTTTTTGGCCGCAGGGATTACGCGCGCTGCGCGTAATCCTGGTAGGACTTCTCTTCCACGTACGCCGAGCCCAGCGCCAGGTTGATCGCCTTCTTGATGCGCGCACGCTCGTCGTTGCGCAGGTAGACGCTGCGCGCCAGGTCGACGAAGCCCTGGTCGAACGCCTGCGCCTTTTCCTTCAGGCGGATGTCGTCCTCGATGTCCCACAGCTGCTCGTTGACCGCCTTCAGCTCGGCACGCAGCTTGGCGATGTCCTTCACCGCCGCCGGGTGCGCCATCCAGGTCTGCTCCAGCGCCGACAGCTCCCTGCGCACGTTGGCCAGCTTGCCCTCGTCGCTGATGCGCTCGGACTTGATCTGCAGGATCGAGATCTTGTCCAGCAGCTCGCCGAAGGACACGGGGACAAGGATTTCAGCGCTCATGGGGGGAAGGCTCCAGCAGGTGATGCATACATGGTAACCCGCGCGGCGCAAACGCTGCGCCCCGGCGCCTGCAGGGTCAGCCGAGCGCGATGACTGGGGGAGATCCCCCCGCAGCTGCGTTAGCGGTCTGGAGAGGCGGCCTGTCGCCCTCCTCGCCCGGCCAGTCCAACGGCCGAGCGCGCGCGACCCGCCCTGCCCACGCCGCAACGTGTTGAAACCACGCCGCATCAGCGTGTTCATGCAGCGAAAAAGGGGCGGCAACCGCACTTCACTCCTTTCCGTGGAACTCCGCATGCATCGATATCCCGCCCTCCCCACCCGTCGCGCCACCGTCCTCGGCAGTGCCCTTGTTGCAGCACTTCTCGGCATCGCTGCCTCGCCGCAGGCCCATGCCAGTGCGTTCCACGTGAATGGAGACACGCTCTACTACACCGGCAACGTACTGGCGACCGATCCGCAGACGCTGGAGGCCTACATCCTGGCCGCGCAGGCCCGGGGTACGCCGCTGCGCCAGGTGGTGTTCCGCAACTCGCCGGGCGGGGCCGCCTCCGGTGGCGTGGGCATGGGTGCCATCATCCGCCAGCACGGGCTGGATACCGTACTGGACGGCGGCTGCTACTCGGCCTGCGCCGACGCCTTCGTTGCCGGCGTGAAGCGCAAGGTCACGCAGTTCGGCCTGCTGCCGACGCACGGCAACTACACGGAGACGGTGCTGGGCATCCATGGCGAATCCGGCCCGAACGGTCCTACCCTCTACCCGGGGCAGGACAAGTACATCAAGTATTACCGGGACATGTTCGGCCCGACCGACTTCGCGGTCATCGAAGCGCGCATCGTCCAGGCGCACTATGAACTGACCCAGCAGTCGGGCTTCCTGCGCTACTTCGACCCGAACGTGGCGGCCGTGGCCACGCGCTTCTGCCCGACCCGCGACCAGAGCGCGGCAGGCAACTGCACCGCGTATCCCGGTGTGACCTTCTACAGTGATCGCGTCGTCACCGAAGCCGGTTACGTCCAGACCGGCGACGTGCTTTCCGTCGACAAGGACGTGAGCGGAGACCTCAATCCGAACCTGGCCGTGCGCGGGCGCTACACCAATGCGCTGGCCAACCTGCGCTACTTCCAGCAATCGGCCCCGGACATCCGGCTGGACGACGCCTTCGGTGTGATCCGTATCGGCAAGGGCGGGGTCTGGTCGCTGGATACCGCTTCCGCCGCCCAGTATGTGGTCGCCGATGGCGGCACCCTGCGCCTGCAGCAGAATGGCTGGATCCACCACGCCGAAGCCATCGGCGCCCGCAATGGCGGGCGCATCGAACTGCAGCAGGGCGCACTGCGCAGCCTGACCGTGATCGAACGCGGCGGCGTGCTGACCGGGCACGGTTCATTGAATGCCACGATCGACATCAACGAGGGCGGAACGCTCGCGCCGTCCGGCATCGTCATGCGCCCCTACTCGCTGGAAGCACTCGCGCCGGGTGGCGACGACGTGTTCACCAGCGAGCGCTTCCGGATCGGCAAGGGTCGCTACATCAACCTCAATGACGGTGCGAACCTGGCCTTCCAGGTCGACAGCCAGCGCACTGCACCGGCACTGACGCTGGAAGAAGCCCGCTACTTCCTGGTCGATGAGGACCGGCAGGCGGGTGACTACAACCTGTTCGGCAACATCAACCGCGCCGTGCTGAGCATTGCCCCCACCGCCAGGCTGACGCTGGACGTCAAGCAGGCGTTCTTCCCGGCCGGGCAGCAGAACCACCTGGTGGGGACCCAGGTGGATGCCAGCGCCCTGCAGCTGCCCATCGCCCCCTGCAGCCCGTCGAACGGTGAGTACGCTGGCCTGTGGTGCCGCACCGCCACGCCCGATACCCTGACCCGCGCGGCGCCGGTGTCGGACTTCATCGAAGGGCGCTTCCAGTACGTCGAGCGCAGTGGCGAGGCCGGCAGCGCGGTGGACCTCACCGCTCCCGGCGCCGTATTCCGCCCTCGCCACAATTCACTGCTCAGCTTCACCGTCAACCAGACCGGCAGCGGCCTGTGGCTGACCGCCAATCCGTCCTTCGACGACACACGCCTGTTCGGCAACGCCGCATCCGGCGACGGTCTGGGCATCGCACTGCAACAGGCCGCTGCGCAGCGCACCTCCTCGATGAGCGGACTGCTGGGTGCCCTGCAGTTCGCTGACCGCGATGACATCGCGCGCCAGGCGGGAGCATTGCGCGGCGACGCGCATGCCAGCCTGCGCCTGGCCGATACCGCACTGGTCGGCAGCATCGGCAACGTCGTGCAGCAGCACCAGGCAGCATCACGCAGCGGTGGCGATGCGGACGGCCTGGCTGCACAGGCCGCACAGACGGCCTCGGCACAATCTGCGATGACCGGCAATCGCCTGTTCAACCAGCTGGCGATGCACCTGGTCGCACCGGCGGATGCGGGCAGTGAGGCGGGCGACGCCGGACGCAACCGCAGCTTCTGGGCGCGGGGCTTCGGCAGCCACGGCCGTATCGAGGGTGATGCCGGCGTCGCCGGCCTGAGCCACACCATCGGCGGCATCGCACTTGGTGCCGATACCCGCCTGGCAGACGACCGTGTGACACTGGGCGTGAGCCTTGCCGCGGCCGACATGTCGACCAGGTCCAGCGAAGGTGCAGGATTCAGCGGCGATGTCCGCGCGCTGGATATCGGCGGCTACGTGGACGCGCTCTATTCGCGCGGCTACCTGTCCGCCGCTGTCCGCTACACCGATCTTCGCCACGATACCCGTCGCAGCATCGAGGGGATCGAGGGCCTGCAGGCACCGCTGCGTGCGAAGTACAGCAACGACGCGATTTCCGCGCGCGTGGAGCATGCGTTCTCGTTCACCACCGGCAACGGCCTGGTGATACAGCCGCTGCTGCCGGTGATCGACTACATGCGCACCTCGGCCACGCACTTCAACGAAGGTCAGCACGCAGCCGCACTCATCGGCCGCAGTGGCAGCCTGGAAAGCATCCGCGTAGGCGCCGGCCTGCAGTTGTTCAAGACCTTCGACGGCAACAACGGCGAGCGCATCACCCCGCGGGCCCGCGTGGTCTGGCAGAAGGAGCTGGGCGATACCCAGGCCCGCTACAGCAACGGCTTCGCCGCCGCCCCGGACCTGCTGTTCAGTGCCAGCAGCCAGCCCGTCGGTGAGCAGGTCCTGACCTGGAACCTGGGCGTGACCAGCCGTGCCAGCAAGCGCCTGTCGGTGATGGTTGATTACGTGGGCGAGCGGCGCGATGGCCAGACCCAGAACGGCATACAGCTGGGGCTGGGCTACACGTTCTGAGCACACGCCATTCGCACAGGGCATGGATCCCCGCCCTGTGCGAATGGCCTTGCCTTCCACGCCGTGCGTGGATGCACCCAGCGGGCAACGAGCGGCGCAACGTGTCGGGCGACGCGCGAAACGCGCGTCGCGTTCCCGCGCCTGATGAAAGAAGAAAGGCTGCCTTTCGGCAGCCCTCTCCAGTCAAGGGGATGATCACCGAACTCATCCAAGCAATGACTTGCATCCGCCACACAGGGAATCGCCGGGTGGAACAAGCCCCTCTGTTGAGGGGCTGCCCCGATAGGGGCGGGGAGAGGCAGGCAAAGGGAGGGGCCCACGCGTTGCGACGCAACGTGTGGGGCGGCGCGCGAAACGCGCGTCGCGTCCCGCGCCAGATAAAAGAAAAGGGCTGCCTTTCGGCAGCCCTTTTCTTTTATCTGGCGGAGAGGGGGGGATTCGAACCCCCGAGGCGCTATAAACGCCTGCCTGATTTCGAGTCAGGTACATTCAACCACTCTGCCACCTCTCCGGGTGGTCCCCGGCGGACCGGGGACGCGCATCATACGAGGAAGTGAGGCCGACGACAAGTCATTCCGGCCAACGAACTGAAAATTTCCTGGGCACATGCCTTGCCGGATGCCTGCGGCCACCCGATGATGCCTGTCTCCCCGGCAATACCCCGCCCTGCCTACCATGATCGAATTCGGACACCTCACCCACCCCGGCATGCGCCGCGAGCTCAACGAGGACACCTACTACGGTGACAGCGAGCTGGCCCTGTGGCTGGTGGCCGACGGCATGGGCGGGCATGCCTGCGGCGAAGTGGCCAGTGCACTGGCACGCGAAACCATCGTGCGCGAGATCCGCCGCGGAGCACCGCTGGCACAGGCCATCCGCACTGCCGACGAAGAGATCATCCGCGCCTCGCGCCGGCGCAACGACACGTTGCCGATGGGCACCACCGTGGTCGCCGCGCGTGTGCAGGGCAACCGCTATGAAGTGGCCTGGGTCGGCGACAGCCGCGCCTACCTGTGGCGCGACGGCCAGCTGGCGCAGCTCAGCCAGGACCACAGCGTGGTGCAGGAACTGGTCGCGCAGGGCAACCTGACCGCCGAACAGGCACGCGCGCATCCGCATCGCAACGTGGTCACCCAGGCACTGGGCGTGACCGATCCAGCCCACCTGAACGTGGCCACCACCAGTGGTGAGCTGCGTCCGGGCATGCAGCTGCTGCTGTGCAGTGACGGTCTCACCGAGGAAGTGGATGACCGCGGCATCGCCCGCACCCTGGCATTCGAAGATGCCAGCGCGCAGGAATGCGTGGATACGCTGGTCGCCGCCGCACTCGATGGCGGTGGCCGTGACAACATCAGCGTGATCCTGGTGCGCTGCCATTAACCGGTACAGCCACGCCATGCGTGGAGGCGGTAGTGCCGGCCGCTGGCCGGCTCACCCGGGGAACCTCGTATCAGGACGATGCCGGCCAGCGGCCGGCACTACCTCGATGTATTACGCGCTGGCGGGCTCTTCCACCTTCGGGCCATCCCACAGTGCGTGGCCGGCCTTCTTGCGCAGCCGTTCCAGCCGCGCAGCGTGCGCTTCCAGTTCCGACGGCGTAGCCACTACGCGCGGACGCGGCAGCAGCTTGCTGGTATCGAAAGCCTGCAACGCCGCGCCGGCACCGCCGCCATCGTCATCGCCCAGGCCGAAGCCGATCTCTTCCTGGCCCGAGGTCAGTGCGATATAGACATCGCCGAGGATCTGCGCATCGAGCAGGCCGCCGTGCAGCGCACGGTGCGAGTTGTCCACGCCCAGCCGCTTGCACAGCGCATCCAGCGAGTTGCGCTGGCCCGGGAAGCGCTCACGCGCCATCGCCAGGGTATCGATGACCGTGCAGCGGTCGGCGATCTTTCCGTACTGCGGCCCCAGCAGCGACAACTCGTTGTCGAGGAAGCCAAGGTCGAACGCCGCGTTGTGGATGATCAGCTCGGCGCCATCGATGAACGCCAGGAACTCATCGGCGATCTGCGCGAATTCAGGCTTGTCATCGAGGAACTCCAGGGTCAGGCCGGTGACTTCCTGCGCGCCCTGTTCGAACTCGCAGTCCGGCTTGATGTACTGGTGGTAGTTGTTGCCGGTCGGGCGGCGCTTGAACAGCTCCACGCAGCCGATTTCGACGATGCGGTTGCCCTTCTTCCACTCCAGGCCGGTGGTTTCGGTATCGAGGATGATCTGACGCATGGGCTCAGTTTACCGGGCTGGCGTCGCGGATCTGGATCGCCGCGTTGCGGGCCAGGGTATCCACCCGCTCATTGTCCGGGTCGCCGGAGTGACCCTTCACCCAACGCCAGTCGATCTGGTGCCGCAGCGTGGCCGCGTGCAGGCGCTCCCACAGCTCGCGGTTCTTCACCGGATCACCGCCAGCGGTCTTCCAGTTCTTGCGGATCCAGCCGGGCATCCACTGGGTCAGGCCCTGCCGCACGTACTGCGAGTCGGTGTAGAGCACGATGTTGCACGGCTCGGTCAGCGTCTCCAGCCCGGAAATGGCCGCCATCAGCTCCATCCGGTTGTTGGTGGTGTGCGCTTCACCGCCACTGAGCTCGCGCTCGTGGCCCTTGTAGCGCAGCAACGCAGCCCAGCCGCCGGGGCCGGGATTGCCGAGGCAGGATCCGTCGGTGTGGATTTCGATGGTTTTCAATACAGCTCCAGAATCAGGTAGCAACGGTGCCGTGCCAGCGCACCGGCAGCGGTTTCGGCCCGGGCAGGGCCAGCGTGCGTTTCTCCGCATGGAACAGGCAGGCCGCGCGCAATGGCGCCCAGCCCCCCGGGCGACGGCTGCCGGCACCGCGCCAGAGCGGGCCGAGGTAGCGCATATCGTCGCACTCCAGGCCATGGCGGCCGAGCAGCAGGCGGATCCGCTGCGGCGTACGCACCACCAGCCCATGCTGCCGCCAGTGCGTGCGGTAGGGGCTGAACGGATTGAGGCTGCTCAGCCACAGATGGCCGCCCGGCATCAGTACGCGCTCGCACTCGTCGAGCAGCAGGTCGGCATCGCCGGTGGTGACATGCTGCAGCACGATCGCATTGACGCTCTCGTTGGCCAGGGGCAAGGGCAGCCCGCAGCGGGTATCGCCGTCATAGCCCGGTCCCGCCCCCTGCCGGTACAGGCGCAGGCCGCGCCCACCCAGCTGCGCATCCTCCAGCCAGGCCGCACTCGGCGCGATCCACAGCCAGGGCTGCGCGGGCAGCGCCGACAGCTGCGGAAGCAGCAACTGCCGTTCCAGAACGCGCAGCGCCGCCGCCGGCTCACTGTCGAACCACGGGGTCTGGCTCGCTTGACGGGTGCTCTGCAGCGCGGGCATGGTCCAATTCTATGCGACTGACTGCCCTGCCCGCATTTGCGGATAACTACATCTGGACGCTGATCGCCGACGATGGCACTGCCGTGGTCGTCGACCCCGGCGATGCCGCGCCAGTGCTCGCACTGGCCGATCAGGGCCTGCGCGTGGACACGATCCTGCTCACCCACCACCACGACGACCACATCGGTGGCGTGCCCGCACTGCAGGCTCGTTTTCCCGGTGTACGGGTCATCGCGCCGGTCGAAGAGCGCATCCCCACGGCCACCGAACGCGTCGGCGAAGGTGAACGCGTTCAGGCACTGGGCCGGACGTTCCACGTACTATCCGTGCCCGGGCATACCCGCAGCCACATCGCGTTTCACACTGCTGAACATCTTTTCAGCGGAGATTCGTTGTTCAGCCTGGGCTGTGGACGTCTGTTCGAAGGTACGCCGTCCCAGCTGCTGGCATCGATGCGCAAGCTGGGTACCTTGCCCGCGCAACTGCTGCTTTGTTGCGCCCACGAGTACACCGTGTCAAATGCCGTCTTCGCGCGGCATGTCGACCCCGCCAACGCTGCCCTGTGGCAGCGCCAAGAGGAGGCTTTGGCCATGCGCCGCGATGACCGTTCCACCCTGCCGGTAACCCTGGCCAACGAATTCGACTGCAATCCCTTCCTGCGTGTGCACGCGGCGCCGATCCGTGCGTCGGTCTCGGCACACCTGGGCCGTGACGTCGTTGACGACGTCGACGTGATGGCCGGTCTCCGGCACTGGAAAGACGGCTTCCGCGCATGATGCGCCGAAGTCTGCCGCTGGCCCTGGGCCTTGCCCTGGGGCTGGCCGGAACCGCGGGCGCACAGTCGCTGGGCGCCGGCATCAGCCAGAACCTGACCGCCGCTGCGGCCCTGCCGCTGGATCCGGCTGCGCTGCCCGCCGCTTCGGTGCGCAACGGCCAGGAGATCTTCACCAGCTTCCGCGACGGCCTGGCCGAACCCAGCTGCGACGCCGAGGCCACCAGCCCGCGCTGGCAGAAGCAGTTCGCCCACGCCCCCTCGCGCCTGGCCAACCAGGATGACGATGCGCTGGTGCTGTTCGGCTACGTGGTCGAAGAGCTGCGCAAGGCCGACCTGCCCACCGAGTTCGCGCTGATTCCCTTCGTGGAAAGCGGCTACCGGCCCAATGCCCGCAATGGCAGCGGCCCGACCGGCCTGTGGCAGTTCATCGCCACCACCGCGCGCAACCATCGCGTGCCGATGACCAACGGCTATGACGGCCGCCTGTCGGCGGTCGATTCGACCCAGGCCGCAGTGCGCTACCTGAAGACCCTGCACGGCATGTTCGGCGGCGACTGGCGCCTGGCCACGATGGCCTACAACGCCGGCGAGTACCGCGTGCTGCAGTCCATGCGCAAGGCTGGCATGAACGCGCAGAACGCCAAGCCTTCGGCGCTGCCCGGCCTGTCGCCGGTCACCCATGCCTACGTCGAGAAGCTGCATGCCCTGGCCTGCGTGCTGGAAGACGTGGAAGACCAGCCTGGCGTGATGGCCTCGCTGGACCGCACCGTGCCGGTGCTGAAGGACCACACCCTGCCTGCGGGCACCAGCGTGCAGCAGTGGGCCGCACAGCGCGCCCTGGACCCTGCCAGGATCGCCCGCCTCAACCCGGCCCTGGCCTCCGGTGGCCGCCCCTCGGGTACCACCCGCGTGCTGGCGCCGGTCTCGGCCGCAAATGCGACGGTAGCGGAGGCAGCGACCGCGCTGGTCGCCACCACCGCACCGGTGGCGGCCGCTGTACCGACGCCGCAGGTCACCAGAACCGTCGCCGCGATCGCCGACCGTCCGCGCAGCCGCCGCCACACCGTGCGTGATGGCGAGTCGGCCTGGACCATCGCCCGCCGCTACGGCATGCCGGTCAAGGCCCTGCTGTCGCTGAACGGCCTGAGCGGCAGCAGCGTGCTGAAGCCTGGCGCGGTGCTGCGCGTCGAGGATTGACGCACAGGCCAAGCGCCTCCCGTATAGAGCCGAGCCCATGCTCGGCTTTTTCATGCCTGCGCCCAGCGGATGCAGTCGAGCACGGCTCGACTTTACAAAAGGCGGTCGAGCAAGCTCGACCACTACCAGAGGCCAAGCGCGCCACAAACGACGCGAAGACAAAGAAAGGCCCGGCATTGCCGGGCCTTCTTCGATCCTGCCCGCCGCGAGGCTTACAGGTTCGCTTCGGTGGTCTGGATCACGAACTTCTTGCGCATCGCCTCGACATAGGCCTTGGCCGCAGCCATGCCATCGATCTGGCTCAGCTGGTCCTTCAGCTGCTTCTGCTGCTCGGCGGTCACTTCCTTCACGTCGCCCGGGTTCACCTTGTTCACCGCGAACAGCAACGCATGGCCGTTGACATCGACCTTGCCGTAGCTCGGCTTGCCATCGGCCGGCACCGGCGCGCTGAAGATCGCGCGGTTGATTTCCGGCGTCGGTACCGGCTGGCTGCGCGGCAGGCCCGGCATCGGGCTCAGCTGCAGCTTCTCGCTGGCCGCCAGCGACTGCAGGGTGGCGCCCGCCTTCAGCTTGGCCAGCACGGCATCGGCCGCCTTGTCGCTGGCCTGGCGCTGACGGTCGGCACGGATCGCAGCGATCACCTGCTCGCGCGCCTTGTCCAGCGGCATGGCCTGTTCCGGGGTGTGTGCGGCCACGCGGATGACCACACTGTGGTTGGTCGCGCCGCCCAGCGCGATCGGGTCGCTGGCGGTCCCGTCCTGCACGAGCACGTCGGAGAAGGCGGCACGCAGCACGCCCGGGTCAGCGGCGATGCCACTGGCGGTGGCACGGGTGATCGGGCCCAGCGTCTGCAGCGGCAGGTTCACTTCCTTGGCCGCGGCAGCCAGATCGCTCGGGCTCTTGTTGATGGCGTCGACCAGACGGCCGGCCAGTTCGTTGAAGCCGCGCTCGCCGTCGGCCTTCAGCTGCTCGGCAGCCAGCGTGTCACGCACTTCCTCGAAGGACTTGCCCTGGCCGCCACGGACCGCAGCAACCTTGATGATGTGATAGCCGAACTCGGTCTTGACCGGACCAATCACGTCACCGGCCTTGGCAGCGAACAGCGCATCTTCGAACGGCTTGACCATCGCGCCGCGTTCGACCCAACCCAGGTCACCACCCTGGCCCTTCGAACCCGGGTCTTCCGAGTTGGCCTTGGCCAGTGCAGCGAAGTCGGCGCCGGCGGCCTTGGCTTCGGCGGCAATCTTGTTCGCCTTGGCTTCGGCACCGTCGCCGGTGATCAGGATATGCGAGGCCTGGCGCTGCTCCGGCGTGGTGAACTTCGCCTTCTCGTCTTCATAGCGCTTGCGCAGGGTGGCTTCGTCGGCGGCGGTCGGTGCCGGCAGGTTCGCACCATTGATCTCGACGTACTCGAGCGAAACGCTCTCGGCCTGGCGGAAGTCCTTGCCATGGCTGTCGTACCACTGCTTGATCTGCGCGTCGGTCACCGGCGCGGTATCGGCCGGCACTTCCGGCAGCGCGGCCAGTTCGACATCGCGGGTCTCGCCCAGCAGCTTCAGCAGGCGCTCGGTCTCGGACTGGGTAACGAAGCCCGAGTTCTGCAGGCCCGACGGGATCACCGACTGCTGCAGGCTCTCACGCACCAGTTCCTGGAACTGGGTCGGCGTGCGCGGCGGATTGCCACCGGCAAGCGCCAGCCGGTAGTTGTTCTCGTTGAACTTGCCGTTCGAATCGAGGAAGGCCGGGATGGTGGCGATGTACTCGCGCACCGCGCCATCGCCGATCACGACACCGGCCTGCTCGCCGACCAGGCGCACGACCTGTTCGTCGATCAGCTGATCGAGCACGGCCAGCTTGTTTTCGGTGCTTTCAAACGCGCGCGGGTCGAAATTCTCGCCCTGCTGCTGGCGCTCACGCATGCGCTCCTGCTCGAAGCGGGTGCGGAAATCCTGCGCGCTGATCTCATGGTGCTGCCACAGCATGCGCACCGGCCACCACGACGGTGCCGAACGCCACCAGGTCGGCGGCGCGGAAACCTTGGCCACGTTCTGTGCGCCAACGCCACCGAGGTAGCTGTTGTCGATCACGAACAGGAACGGAATCATCAGCAGCCCCAGGATCACGGTGACGATCCAGCCTGAGGTCTTGTCGCGGAGTTTCTGCAGCATGGTGAGGAATCACAAGGCCTGATTGGCGAGCCCGGCAGTGTAACCCGCTTCGTCGCAGGGACCAAAAGCAGCACCGGCGTGGCCTGCGCACCGCTTCCGACGGCACAAAGAAAAAGCCCCCGGCTTGCGCCGAGGGCTTTTAGAGTTGGCGGAGCGGACGGGACTCGAACCCGCGACCTCCGGCGTGACAGGCCAGCATTCTAACCAGCTGAACTACCGCTCCGCGCTGAAACTTTGCAGGCGCCCAGTATATCCGAAGACTCCCTGGAAACCCAGCCCGGTGAACACTTTTTTCAAAGTTTTTTCACAGGGACTTAAGAATTCTGCAATGGCGGAGCGGACGGGACTCGAACCCGCGACCTCCGGCGTGACAGGCCAGCATTCTAACCAGCTGAACTACCGCTCCGTTCTTGCAAAACCTTTCGCCTTCTTCCCGAACCTTCCGGGGAGAAGACAAGGCCCCCGGCTTCAGGCCGGGGGCCTCGATGTAGTGGCGGAGCGGACGGGACTCGAACCCGCGACCTCCGGCGTGACAGGCCAGCATTCTAACCAGCTGAACTACCGCTCCGCATTGTTGCTTTTTTGCTTTCCAGCCGGCCTGGACCGGGAAGAAAACAAAGCCTCCAGCTTTTGGCCGGAGGCCTCGTTGAATGGCGGAGCGGACGGGACTCGAACCCGCGACCTCCGGCGTGACAGGCCAGCATTCTAACCAGCTGAACTACCGCTCCACACTCAAACTTTTACCGCGGTGCTGTGGTGGGTGCTGAGGGTTTCGAACCCCCGACCCTCTCCGTGTAAAGGAGACGCTCTACCGCTGAGCTAAGCACCCCAGCGAGCCGCTTAGTTTACAGCATCCTTCAGGGCCTTGCCAGCCTTGAACGACGGATTCTTCGAAGCAGCGATCTTGATGGTGTCGCCGGTCTTCGGGTTGCGGCCGGTGCGTGCAGCACGGTCGCGGACCTGGAAGGTACCGAAGCCAACCAGGGTGACCGCATCGCCGTCCTTCAGCGCCTTGGTGATGGCAGCAACGACGGCATCGACAGCGCGGCTGGACTCGGCCTTGGTCAGGTCGGCAGCTTCAGCAACGGCATCGATCAATTCGGTCTTGTTCATTCTCTACAACTCCTTTGGCGGTGGGTTCCGCTTATTCGACAGGGAAGCAACCGCATGCCTTCTGCATGCGGCCACCATGTGGAAACGGTTCGCCGATTCAGTCATCGCTGACAGCGATCACTCATTCGCGAGTGCTGCTTTTATACCAGTGGCCCTACCCCCACGCAAGCTGGAAAGCCAGCAATGACGCGGGTTTCGGGCCATTGGACAGCGCGCGTCAATGCTTGACGCGCGCGCTTCCACTCGGTTTGGCCTTGCTGCGCACCGTGACACGCTGCGCACTCTTGCGCGCCTTCTTCGGTGCCAACGGACGCTCCAGCGCCAGGTCCAGGACCTCTTCGATGTACTTCACCGGGACGATCTTCAGATCGCGGGTGACGTTGGCCGGAATGTCGGCCAGGTCCTTGCGGTTCTCTTCCGGGATGATGACCGTGCGGATGCCGCCACGCAGTGCCGCCAGCAACTTTTCCTTCAGGCCACCGATGGCGGTGACGCGACCACGCAGGGTGATCTCGCCGGTCATCGCCACATCGGCACGCACCGGCACCTTGGTCAGCATCGACACCAGCGAGGTGACCATTGCCGCACCGGCGCTCGGGCCGTCCTTCGGGGTGGCGCCATCGGGCACGTGCAGGTGCACGTCGTGCTTCTGCAGGAAGTCGCTGTCGATGCCGAAGCCGACCGCGCGCGAACGCACCACCGACAGCGCCGCTGAAGCCGATTCCTTCATCACGTTGCCGAGCTGGCCGGTCAGGATCAGCTGGCCCTTGCCCGGCACCAGCGTCGATTCGATCTGCAGCAGATCGCCGCCGACCTCGGTCCAGGCCAGGCCGGTGACCAGGCCGATCTCGTTCTCTTCCTCGGCACGGCCGAAGTCGAAGCGACGCACGCCCAGGTACTTGTCCAGGTTCTTGCTGGACACGCTCACCAGCGCCTTCTTCTTCGCGCCCTTCTTCGCCTTCACCGGCTGCGGGCCGGCCAGCGCGATCTCCTTCACCACCTTGCGGCAGATCTTGGCGATCTCGCGTTCCAGGTTGCGCACGCCCGATTCGCGCGTGTAGTAGCGCACGATGTCCTGGATGGCATCGCTGCCGATCTCCAGCTCTTCCGGCTGCAGGCCGTTGGCCTTGACCTGCTTGGGCACCAGGTAGCGGGTGGCGATGTTGAGCTTCTCATCCTCGGTGTAGCCGGGGATGCGGATCACTTCCATGCGGTCCAGCAGCGGGCCGGGAATGTTGAGCGAGTTCGAGGTGGCCACGAACATCACTTCGGACAGGTCCAGGTCCACTTCCAGGTAGTGGTCGTTGAACGCGTTGTTCTGCTCCGGATCGAGCACTTCCAGCAGCGCCGAAGACGGATCGCCACGGAAGTCCATCGACATCTTGTCGATCTCGTCGAGCACGAACAGCGGGTTCTTGCTGCCGACCTTGTTGAGGTTCTGCACGATGCGGCCCGGCATCGAACCGACGTAGGTACGGCGGTGGCCACGGATCTCGGCCTCGTCGCGCACGCCGCCCAGCGACATGCGCACGAACTTGCGGTTGGTGGCCTTGGCGATGGACTGGCCCAGCGAAGTCTTGCCCACGCCCGGCGGCCCGACCAGGCACAGGATCGGGCCCTTCATCTGCTTCACGCGCGACTGCACCGCCAGGTATTCAAGGATGCGCTCCTTGACCTTCTCCAGGCCGTAGTGGTCGGCGTCGAGGGTGTCCTGCGCGGCCTTCAGGTCCTTGCGCACCTTGCTGCGCTTCTTCCACGGCACGCCCAGCAGCCACTCCAGGTAGTTGCGCACCACCGCGGCTTCGGCCGACATCGGCGACATCTGCTTGAGCTTGTTCAGTTCGTTGCGCGCCTTGGCTTCAACGGCCTTCGGCATGCCGGCTTCGGCGATCTTGCGGGCCAGTTCTTCCAGCTCGCCTGGTGCGTCGTCCAGGTCACCCAGTTCCTTCTGGATGGCCTTCATCTGTTCGTTGAGGTAGTACTCGCGCTGGCTCTTCTCCATCTGCGACTTCACGCGGCCGCGGATGCGCTTCTCCATCTGCTGCACGTCGATCTCGCCGTCGACCAGGCCGACCAGCATTTCCAGGCGGTCGCCCACGGCCAGCGTTTCCAGCAGGCGCTGCTTGTCGGCCAGGCGCACGCTGATGTGCGCGGCGATGGTGTCGGCCAGGCGCGCCGGCTCATCAATGCCCGACAACGTCTGCAACAGCTCCGGCGGCAGCTTGCGGTTGGTCTTGACGTACTGCTCGAACAGCGACATCAGCGAGCGGGCGATGGCCTCGACCTCGCGCGCTTCGCGCTCGTCAGTGGCCTCGATCTCCACCGCCTGGCCGTGCAGCGAGCCGTTGCGCTCGTCGACGTGGGTGACCTGTACGCGCGACAGTCCTTCGACAAGCACCTTGATGGTGCCGTCGGGCAGCTTCAGCAGCTGTAGCACCTGCGCCAGCGTACCGACCTGGTAGAGGTCGGCCGCATGCGGGTCATCGGTTTCGGCCGACTTCTGCGCCAGCAGCAGGATGCGCTTGTCCGCCTCCATTGCCTGTTCGAGCGCGTGCATGGACTTGTCACGGCCGACGAACAGCGGGATGACCATGTGCGGGAACACCACTACGTCGCGCAGCGGCAGGACCGGCAGGTCGAGGGTTTCACTTGGGGAACGGGCCATGGGGGCTCCAGGGAAGGGGGAAAACCGCCTCCGGGAGGGCATCTTCCGGAGACAAAAAAAGCCGATGGCCCCGTTATGGGGCCATCGGCTTTCAGATGCAAGGCATTCCTTGAAAATCCTTTCCAATCAACAACCTGGAAGGATCACTCGGCGCCTGCGGCCTTCTGTTCAGGGGCCGCTGGGGTCTGGTAGATCAGGTACGGCTCGGACTTGTGCTCGATCACCGACTCGTCCACCACCACCTTGCTGACGTTTTCCTGCGACGGCAGGTCGTACATGGTGTCCAGCAGGACCGATTCGACGATGGTGCGCAGGCCGCGGGCACCGGTCTTGCGCTTGAGCGCCTTGCGGGCAATGGCCGACAACGCGTCCGGGCGGAACTCCAGCTCGACGTTCTCCATCTCGAACAGCTTCTTGAACTGCTTGGTGATGGCGTTCTTCGGCTCGGTCAGAATCTTGATCAGGGCCGGCTCGTCCAGCTCCTCCAGGGTCGCCACCACCGGCAGGCGGCCGACGAACTCGGGAATCAGGCCGAATTTGATCAGGTCTTCCGGCTCGACTTCGGCCAGCACCTTGCCCACTTCCTGCTTGCGCTCGCTGCTCTTCACCTTGGCGCCGAAGCCGATGCTGCCGACGTCGGTGGAACGGGCCTGGATCACCTTGTCCAGCCCGGCGAACGCGCCGCCGCAGATGAACAGGATGTTCTTGGTGTCCACCTGCAGGAATTCCTGCTGCGGGTGCTTGCGGCCGCCCTGCGGCGGAACGCTGGCCACGGTGCCTTCGATCAGCTTCAGCAGGGCCTGCTGCACGCCTTCGCCGGACACATCGCGGGTGATCGACGGGTTCTCGCTCTTGCGCGAGATCTTGTCGATTTCATCGATGTAGACGATGCCCTGCTGCGCCTTCTCGACGTCGTAGTCGCACTTCTGCAGCAGCTTCTGGATGATGTTCTCCACGTCCTCACCCACGTAACCGGCTTCGGTCAGCGTGGTGGCGTCGGCCATGGTGAACGGCACGTTGAGCAGGCGGGCCAGGGTCTCGGCCAGCAGGGTCTTGCCCGAACCGGTCGGGCCGACCAGCAGGATGTTCGACTTCGCCAGTTCGACGTCGTCGTTCTTCTGCCGGCTCTCGATGCGCTTGTAGTGGTTGTACACGGCCACGGCCAGGGTGCGCTTGGCGCGGTTCTGGCCGATCACGTACTGGTCGAGCACCTCGAGGATCTCGCGCGGCTTCGGCAGCGAACTGCGCGCCGACTGCGCCTTTTCCTCAAGCTCCTCGCGGATGATGTCGTTGCACAGCTCCACGCATTCATCACAGATGAACACGCTCGGACCCGCAATCAGCTTGCGCACTTCATGCTGGCTCTTGCCGCAGAAAGAGCAGTAGAGGATCTTGCCGGTGTCCGTGGAACGACCTTGGCGGTCTTCGCTCATGCTTCGCTTACCCAGTTACCCCACCCGCTGAACGGGGGTTCGATTCGAGAATAGCACAGGGCCGAGGGGACACCAGTCCCGCCCGACCCTGCAGGAACGAGGCCTCCATGGCCCCGTGAAGGCCGGTCAACCGGCCTGGATCGACTCATCCGGACGACGCTCCAGGACCTGGTCGACCAGACCGTAGGCCTGCGCCTCGAAGGCGCTCTTGAAGTTGTCGCGCTCGGTGTCGCGGGCGATCGTCTCCAGCGACTGGCCGGTGTGCTTGGCCAGCACCTCGTTCAGGCGCGAACGCAGGGTCAGGATCTCACGCGCGTGGATGTCGATGTCGGTGGCCTGGCCCTGGTAGCCACCCAGCGGCTGGTGGATCATCACGCGCGAGTTCGGCAGCGCATAGCGCTTGCCGGCTTCGCCCGCGGCCAGCAGCAGGGCACCCATCGAGGCAGCCTGGCCGATGCAGGTAGTGCTCACATTCGGCTTGATGTACTGCATGGTGTCGTAGATCGCCATGCCGGCGGTGACCACGCCACCCGGCGAGTTGATGTAGATGTTGATGTCCTTTTCCGGGTTTTCCGATTCCAGGAACAGCAACTGCGCCACCACCACGTTGGCCATGTGATCGTCGATCGGGCCCACGAGGAAGATCAGGCGCTCCTTCAACAGGCGCGAATAGATGTCGTAGGCACGCTCGCCGCGGCTGGTCTGCTCGACCACCATCGGAACCAGGTTCAGGGCTTTGGTTCGGTTGTCCATTACGTGAGGTACCTATCTTGGGGGGCAACAACCCCGCGCCGGCAAAGGCACGGGGCATCCGGTGATCCGCCCGGGCTTACTGGCGGATCGCGTCCTGGAACGACAGCTTCTCTTCGGTGTGCTGGGCACGCTCGGCGATCCAGTCGATCACCTGCTCTTCCATCACACGGTTCTGCAGGCCAGACATCAGCTGGGGGTCGTTGCGGTACATCTCAATGACCTGCTCCGGCTCTTCGTAGGTCGAAGCGATCAGACGCATCGTTTCGTTCAGGCGCTTGGCTTCCAGGCGCAGGTCGTTGATGCGGGCCACTTCACCGACCAGCAGGCCGACCAGCACGCGCTTGGCGGCCGCTTCCTTGAAGCCTTCGTGGGCATCGGCCGGGATCTCGCCGACGTTCTGGCCGTTGCGGCGGATCTGCTCGACCTGCTGGGCCAGCATGGCGCGGGCTTCGTTCTCGACCAGGCGCGGCGGCATTTCCACCGAGGAATAGGCGGCGATCAGCTGCTCGCCCACTTCGCGGCGCAGGCGGTTCATCAGGGCGCCCTTCAGCTCGCGCTCCAGGTTGGCGCGGATGTCGCTGCGGAACTGCTCCACATCGCCACCCTTCACGCCAAAGCTCTTGATGAAGGCTTCGTCGACCGCCGGCACGACCGGCTCGGACACTTCGGCGACCTTGACGGTGACCTGCACGGTCTTGCCGGCCAGCACCGGCACGCGCCAGTCAGCCGGGAACTCGACGTCCAGGGTCTTCTCTTCGCCCTTGGCCAGGCCGACCAGGCCCTTTTCAATGGTCTCGAACATCATGCCCTGGCCGAGCACGATCGAACCCTTCTCGGTGCCTTCGGCCGGCAGGCGCTCTTCACCGGCCTGCGACCAGGTTTCCACCGCGACCAGGTCACCGTCCTGCGCGCCACGGCTGACCGGGGCCCAGGTACGACGCTGGTTCTGCAGGTTCTCGATCATCTGGTCGATGTCGGCGTCGGTGATCTCGGCGGTGTGGCGCACGACAGTCAGCTTGCTGACGTCGATGTCGCCGAAGTCCGGCACCACTTCCACGGTGGCCACGAAGGAGAATTCACCCTCGTCGCCCTTGTCGATGCGCGGGCTGCCGACGATGCGCAGATCGTGCTCGCGCACGGCCGCGTCGAAGGTTTCGCGCAGCAGGCCGTCCAGCGCCTCGCCACGGACCTGCGCGCCGAAGCGCTGCTCGATCACCTTGGCCGGCACCTTGCCCGGACGGAAACCCTTGATGCGGGTGGTACGGGCGATTTCGCCCAGGCGGCCGACGATGTGGCTCTGCAGACGGTCTTCCGGCAGCGAGAAGCTCAGGCGGCGTTCCAGGTTGCCGGTGGATTCGATCGAAGCTTGCATGTTGACTCCTGCCACCGGTGGCCCACGCCCCCGGCTCGATGATTGGGATGAAACGGTTGTAAGGACACGACGTCTGGGACGCGCCTGCTTGCCGCAGCCCTTTAGTTTCGCCCAATTCGGCCTGCACTGCCAGCGCGTGCCGGTCAAGGGGGGCAGCGGGGCCCGATCAGGGCGGGGGACAGGCCGGCACTGGTGCGAAAGGGGGGACTCGAACCCCCACGCCTTGCGGCACTGGAACCTAAATCCCGAAGCCCCTGCCGATTAGTGCTGACCACTCAACAACTTACAGCGTTCCAGTCTATCAGGTGACGCTTCGGGTGACATATAGGTGACGCCAGGTGCCACGACAGGTGACACCAGGTGACGCCGAATAAAGTGGTCATCTTCGGCGGACCTCCTCCTAGGACAACCATTCAGAACTACTCATTGCTGTTCACCACCGAGGACTACTACAGTTCCACATAGGTCCACCCAGGACCAACAACCGAACCACTCAGGACCGTACCGGGCAGCCCCCGGTGCGGTCCTCCCGTTTTGACTTTTGCATCCCCCGAGGGCAAACGATGACGACTTGGCAAGAGAACGACCTGCACGCCGCCCAGCTCGAACTGGAGAAGGAAAGCACCAGCCTGGGCATTGCCCGCTACGAGAAGATCAGGGAGCAGCGCCAGGAGGCCGAGACCGGCCCCGGCCGCAAGCTGGTCATGGAGAGCATCAACGCCACCGCCGCCGCGATCATGGCGTTCGTGGCCGAAGCCGACACCGGCAAGCCGGGCAAGCGCCACGCCGCCCTCAAGTTCATCCGCCACCTGAACCCCCACGCCCTCGCCTATCTGACCAGCTTCACCTGCGTCAACGCGCTGGTCGCCGATCACCGCAAGGCGGTGTCCGTGGCGATCACCCTGGGCCACGAGGTCGCCAACGAGATCAACTTCTCCCTGCTCCGCGAGAAGCACCCCGGCCTGTACCGGGTGGTCCAGGAGCAGCTCAAGAAGTCCACCTCGGCCCGGCACTCCACCGCCGTCATGCGGCACGTCATCGCCGACGCCGAGTTCGCCCCCGAGGACGACAAGCGCCTCTACCTGTCCGACAAGGACGCGCTGCTGGTGGGCATGAAGCTCATCGAGCTGTTCGTCGAGGCGACCGGGCTGGTCGAGCTGGTCACCGTGGCCGAGCGCGGCAAGCGCCACCTGCTCATCGCCGGGAATCAGAAGGTGCTCGACTGGCTGACCAAGGCCCACGACAGCGCCGCCCTGTACCAGCCGGTGCTGATGCCGATGGTCGTCCCGCCCCGTCCGTGGACCACGCCCCGCGACGGCGGCTACCTGACCGACATCGGCGGCCGGGCGGACCTTGTGCGTACCCGCAACCGCGCCTACAAGCGCGAGCTGGCGCTGGTCGATATGCCCAACGTCTACCAGGCCCTCAATGCCATCCAGGCAACCGCCTGGAAGGTGAACGTGCCCGTCCTGGAGGTCATGCGCGAGCTGTGGAACGCAGGCGGCGGTGTCGCCGGGCTGCCGGAGCGCGAGCTGATGGACCTGCCGAGCCGCCCTGCCCTGCTGGAGACCGACCCGGATTACTTCAAGGAGCACCACGCCGACGAGTTCAAGGAATGGAAGCGCGACCGCGCCAAGGTCTACGAGGCCAACGCGCGCAGCGTGTCCACCCGCCTCGCCGCCGCGCAGAAGATCGCCTTGGCGGAGAAGTTCGCCGAGTACCCCGCGATCTACTTCCCGCACAACCTCGACTTCCGCGGCCGGTGCTACCCCCTGCCCCCGACGCTGACCCCGCAGGGTGATGATGCGGCCAAGGGCCTGCTGACGTTTGCCCAAGGCGTGCCGCTCGGCGAGGACGGTGCCTACTGGCTCGCCATCCACGTCGCCAACTGCTTCGGCGTGGACAAGGTGTCGTTCGAGGAGCGCGTGGCCTGGGTGCGCGAGCACGAGGAGCAGATTCTCGACAGCGCCCTCGATCCGCTGGACGGCCAACGCTTCTGGATGGACGCAGACAGCCCGTTCTGCGCGCTGGCCGCGTGCTTCGAGTGGCTCGGCTACAGCCTCAACGGCCGCGATCACGTCTCCCATCTGCCCATCGCGCTCGACGGCTCCTGCAACGGCCTCCAGAACTTCTCGGCCATGCTCCGTGACTCCGTGGGCGGCGCAGCCACCAACCTGATCCCGCAGCCGAAGCCCGCCGACATCTATTCGCGCGTGAAGGACGTGGCCCAGGAGAAGCTGCGCGCCCGTGCCGAGAGCGGCGACCCGCTGGCGATCAAGCTGGACGGCCAGCTCACCCGCGACATCGTGAAGCAGCCGGTGATGACGCTGCCCTACGGCGTCACGAAGTCGGGCATGCGCGCCCAGGTGCTCTCCAAGTTCAAGAAGCTGGGCATGGAGGACGATTGGGAGACCGCCGAGTACCTGGCGACCCTGCTGTGGGAGTGCATCGGCGAGGTCGTGATCGCAGCCCGCGCGGCGATGGACTGGCTGCGTGACGCCTCCAAGGTCGCCTCGTCGGCCGACCTGCCGGTGAGCTGGACGACCCCCGCTGGCTTCCCGGTCCTCCAGGAGTACCGCGAGGAGGAAGGCGTCCGCATCCGGCCGCACGTCGGAGGCCGCGAGGTGAATTTAGTGGTCAACATCGGCGGTACTAAGCTCGACCGTCGCAGGCAGACGCTCGGGATCAGCCCGAACTTCGTTCACTCCTGCGATGCCAGCCACATGATGCTGACCACCTGCCTCGCGGCAGAGAACGGCATCGAGTCGTTCGCAATGATCCACGACTCCTACGGTACGCACGCGGGCCAGGCAGCAATTCTCGCCGCCGCACTCCGACAGGCGTTCGTCGATCAATACAGCGGCGACGTACTGGCCGACTTCCGACAGCAACTCGTCGAGCAGCTCCCGCCAGAAGCGGCAGAGAAACTCCCACCCCTCCCGCCGCATGGCGACCTGGACCTCAGCCTGGTGCTGGAGTCGCGCTATTTCTTTGCCTAGTCCATCCCCCTTTGGCGATTGATACCCCAAGCGAGAACATCAACATGAGCATCAACTACCAGCACGCACTGAACACCTACGTTGCCCAGGACCACTTCGGTGTGGTCCTCGGCATCTACAACCCGGCCGAACACGGCACGGTCGAGGAGTTCAAGCACCGCATGACGGAGCTGCACGCAGGTGCGTGATCGCGTCATCGACGGACTGCACTCACGTTCTGCCGAGAGCGCCGCACGCGGCGCTTTCGTCGTGATCGACAGCGTGCAGTCCCTCGGCCACCCGGTCGATCAGGTGATCGGCTTGGCGTGCGCCTTCAAGAACTTCTGCGAAGTGCTCGGCCTCGATCCGATGGAAGTGCTGCGGGTCGTCTCGCGCATGGAGCAGGACTGCCGCTACCGGCAGGTCAACACCCTCAACGCCGTGCGCCGCTACGCGGAGCGCGAGCTGAAACCGCACTACCCGTGATGCGTGACCCGATCACCGACGCCTTCATCGACGAGGCGCTCATCGGCTTCGACATCGACGAAGCCTTCGGCATTTCCGCCGACACCCCGCTGACCGCCGCCGCTGACCTGTGGCGCGCGGGCATCTATCTCCCGACCAACTACGAGACCGACAACTGATGGCAACCAAGAAGCGCGAACGATTCGTCTCCCCCAAGGGCACCGCCGTGTGGCCGCGCCTGAACGAACCGGACACCAAGTTCAAGCCGGAAGGCGAATACACCGTGAGCCTGGCGTTCGACCCGAACGACAAGGACTTCAAGGCGCTGGCGAAGAAGCTGGAAACCCGGCGCGACGAGCTGTTCCAGGAGTTCCTGAGCGAGAACCCGAAGAAGAAGAAGGGTGCCGAAGTGGCCCCGGTGTTCACCGAAGAAACCGACGAGAACGGCGATGACACCGGCCGCGTGCTGGTGAAGTTCAAGATGAAGGCCAGCGGCGTCAGCAAGCGCACCGGCAAGAAGTTCACCATGCGCCCGGACATCTTCGACGCCCGCGGCAAGAAGATCGACAACCCGCCGCAGATCGGCGGCGGCAGCGAACTCAAGGTCTCCTACGAGATCGGCGGCTCGTTCGTCGAATCGGCCAAGAAGTTCTACCTGACCTGCTACATGGTCGCCGTCCAGGTGATCGAGCTGGTCGAGTTCGGCCAGCGCAACGCCAAGGACTACGGCTTCGGCGAGGAGGACGGCTACGAGGCCGCCGACAGCGCGCCGTTCAGCGACAGCGATGACGACTCGGACGACGACAGCGACTCCGACGACGAGGGCGATGACGGCGACTACTGATCCGCTGTCGGTCATCGTGGACACCGCGAGGGGGGCCGAGCATTTGGCCTCCCTCACGTTCCCGTTTGACCCGGTGCCCGCCTCGCGCCCGAAGGTTTCGCGCTGGGGCGTCTACTACGGCAAGACCTACAAGACCTGGAAGGAAGCCGCAGAGAAGCATCTGCCAGCCGGTGACCTGGACCTGTCGCCGACCGATCCGGTTTTAGTGGTCATCATCGCGGTATGCAAACGCGCCAAGACCTCGAAGGCCGCGTTTCCCAAGGGCGACGTGGACAACCTCGCCAAGGGGCCGATGGACGTTGTGACCAAAGCCACCGGCTATTGGGCCGACGACAAGCAAGTCATGTGGCTGCTCTCCGGTAAGCGCTGGGCGCAGCCGGACGAAGAACCACGCACCGAAGTCCACCTCTACAAACTCTAAGTGCGCCTCAAACCTCTGGAATCGGTAGAGGCGCTGTTCGTCCTCGCCAGCATGACCCGCCCCGAGCAGGTCACGACCGGCGAAGAACTCGCACGCCTGCACCGCTCGCAGGGCTACTCGAAGATCGCCGTCCACTTCGTCATCGAACGTGACGGCTCGATCTACGACGGTCGCCCGCTGAATCAGCCCGGCGCTCTCGCCGGTAAGCACAACCAATCCGCATACCAAGTCTGCCTCCTGGGCGGCGTCAACGACGCCATGCAGCCCGAGGACAACTTCACCGAAGCCCAACACGCCGCGCTGCGACGCCTGCTCGCCGCCTACGGCAAGCCCGTCGTGTGGGCACCTGACTTCCCTCGATAGGAGAACCCAACGTGAAACCGCTGCCCCCGCAAACCCAGGTCGTCCTGGATCACCTGCGTCGCCACTCGCACCTGACCTCGTGGCAGGCCGAAGGCGTCTACCGCATCCGCCGCCTTGCCTCGCGCGTCGATGAGCTGCGCGCTGCTGGCTTCGAGATCGAAACGCAGACCTGCGAGGACGCCTCGGGGCAGCGGTACACGCGCTATCGCCTGTCGCGCCGTCAGCGCCGCAGCAAGGCTCCGCTCCTGGAAGCGCGCCGCGCTCCGAAGCAGTACCGCGTCGATGCGCTGCTCCAGCTGTATCGCAACTACTGCACCGACGAGCTGGGCCTCGACGCCAACGATGCGACCGAAGAAGTCGCCGCATTCACCAAGTTCCTGCTGGAGAAGAACGCATGACCAACACTGCCACCACCGTCATTCCGTCCGCGATGCGCCTGGCTTTCGAGCGCGCATGGGCGAGCGCCGACAAGCCCTTCCGCGGCCTGGGCCGCACCGTCAAGGGTGCGCTGAATCGTCGCCTCGGCATTTCCTACCGCAAGCGCATGTGGTCCGTGGAGCGTGCAAAGCGCTGACTCCGAATACCTCCACAAAGAGCCGTGCCCGAACTGCGGCAGCAAGGACAACCTTGCGCGCTACAGCGACGGGCACGGCTACTGCTTCGGCTGCGGTCACTACGAGCCAGCCGAAGGCGAGGAGGTCTCTCAACCCACCAGCAGGAAAACCATGAGCGACTTTGCGAAGGGTGAACCGCAAGCCCTGGCGAAGCGCGGTATCACTGAGGAAGCATGCCGTAAGTACGGCTACTGGATCGGCAAGGACAAGCACGGCAAGACCGTGCAGATCGCCAACTACAAGCGCGATGGCGGCATCGTCGCGCAGAAGCTCCGCTACCCCGACAAGAAGTTCTCGTTCATCGGCGACTCGAAGGCGTGCGGGCTGTTCGGCCAGCACCTCTACGAACCGGGGCGACGCCTCGTCATCACCGAAGGCGAGATCGACGCGCTCTCCGTGGCGCAGGCACTCGGCCTCCGCTGGCCGGTGGTGTCCGTCCCGAACGGGGCGCAAGGCGCAGCCAAGTCCATCAAGCGCGAGCTGGAGTGGGTCAACGGCTTCGACGAGGTTGTGCTCATGTTCGATATGGACGAACCGGGCCAGGCCGCCGCGCAGGAAGTGGCGCTGCTGCTGACTCCCGGCAAGGCCAAGATCGCACAGCTCCCAGCGAAAGACCCGAACGAGCTGCTCCAGCGTGGCGACGCCGAGGCGATCACTCGCGCCATCTACGAAGCGCAGACCAAGCGCCCCGATGGCGTGGTGACGTTCGGCTCCCTCAAGGAGAAGGCACTCAAGCCGGTCTCGATGGGCATGCCCTGGCACGACCCGCGCCTCACCGCGCTGACCTACGGCAAGCGGTACGGCGAGGTCTACACCTTCGGCGCAGGCACCGGCATCGGCAAGACCGACTGGCTGATGGAGGAAGCAGCCTTCATCGCGCAGGAAACCGGCGACCGTGTTGGCCTGTTCTTCCTAGAGCAGCAGCCGGTCGAGACGGCGAAGCGCATGGCAGGCAAGGTTGCAGGCCGCCGCTTCCACGTTCCCGATGGGAGCTGGACGCAGGAGGAACTGGAAGCCGCGTTCGAGATTCTCGACAAGGGCCAGGTGTTCATCTACGACCACTTCGGCTCGTCCGAGTGGGACGTGATCGAAGCCAAGATGGCCCACATGGTCGTCGCCGAGGGCGTCAAGCACATCGTCCTCGACAACCTCACGTCGTTCGCGGCCGGTGCCGAGGACGAGCGGAAGATGCTGGAGGACACGATGGCGAAGATCGCGCAGTTCGCGCAGCGCCACCTCATCTGCATCTACCTGGTCTCGCACCTCGCCACGCCGGAAGGCAAGCCCCACGAGGAAGGCGGGCGCGTGATGCTCCGTCACTTCAAGGGCAGCCGCGCCATCGGCTTCTGGACGCACTTCGCCTTCGGCCTGGAGCGCAACACGCAGGCCGAGAACGAGGCCGAGCGCAACTGCACGACCTTCCGCGTCCTCAAGGATCGCTTCACCGGCCAGTCGAACGGCCAGGTTCTCTACTACAGCTACGACCACGCATCCGGCCGTCTGCTCAATGCAGATGCTCCGGGCGAATACGGCGACTTCGCCGACGAGTCATCCGATGTATCCACCTCCGACTACTGACGGCCGCTCGGTCGTCGGCTTCATCCCAGCTGATGCTCCGCTCTCCTTCGCTGAGAGCCTCGTTCTCCCCTACCAACTCCCGCGCTCCGACCAAGCCTGCCGTGTCATGTACGGCAAGCCAGGGCGGCGCGTGGTCATCCACATCAAAGCCGAGGAACTACCCCAATGAAAGAGATCGTCGCCATCGCAATCGACCTGCTGACCGCCCCGTTCCGCAAGGACACCGTGACCGACGTGGTGAAGGTGCTGGAGGGCCAGGTGGACAAGCTGTTCAAGATCAGCGCCGACCGCATCGCCACCGCCTCGACGCTGCGCGACAAGGCCGATGTCCTGCACTCGCAGGCCGACGAGCACGAGGAAGAAGCCGAGCGCGCACTGCGCGTCGCCGAGCGCTTCACCAACCTGATCCGCTAAGGGACCAACCATGACTGCCGAGCAACACGCTCGGTCCCTGTTCGACGTGTTGCCGGCCGAAGTCCGCCACCTGGTCATCCTGGGTGGCGGAAGCCTGCGCGCGTTCTACGACGGGACCGAAATCAAGGACATCGACTGCTTCTTCGTGTCACTTGCGAGCTACACCTACGTGGCCGCGTACCTGAGCGGCCGTAGCGACTGGACCAGCGAAGCCGCTCCGAACGGTATCCGCAACTTCCGCTCGCCCGAGGGTCACCTCGTGAGCCTGATCGGCTTCGAGTTCGGCACGCCGCACGAGCACTGCGCCCGCTTCGATCTGCGGTGCTGCGCCCATGTCGCCATCTACGAACCCAGCACCGACGAGGTGGTGGTCGTATCCCTCGAAGGCGCGGTTGCCGACGCATCGGAGAAGCTGCTGTTCGTGCTGAACAACAACGGCACCGAGCGCACCATCCGCCGCATCACGCACTACGTCGAGGACTACGGCTACACGCTGCATCCCGACCAGCCCGAGCAGGACGAACTGTTCGAGGACGACGACTTCTCCGGCCACGCGCCGCAGGGCGTCCACACGCCGCCGAAGGCCCCCGAGCCGGAGTACATCCTCCGCGCCCGCCGCCGCGTCCGCGCAATCCCCGTAACCAACCACGGCTACCCGTAAGGAGGACCGCCGTTGATCCTCGTATTCGACTGCGAGACCAATGGCCTCCTCGACGAACTTGACACGATCCACTGCATTTCCCTCCAAGAGGTAGATGAGACCGGCGCACCGCGCGGTCCCATCCTGTCCGCCAACGATCACGGCACGGGCGAAATGACAGTCCGTCAGGCCGTCGAGAGGCTCAAGAAGGCCAAGCGCGTTGTCGGCCACAACATCGCCGGATTCGACATTCCGGCTATCGCCAAGGTGTTCCCGGACTTCAAGGTCCAGGCGTACTTCGACACGCTGCTGATGTCCACGCTGGTCTACCCGGACCTCAAGGACCGCGACTTCAAGGCCCGCAAGAAGCAGGGAGCGAACCCGGTGTTGCCGGGCAAGCTGATCGGCCGTCACTCCCTCGAAGCGTGGGGCTACCGCCTCGGCCGCTGGAAAGGCGACTACGCGGCGCAGATGGCCGCACGCGGCCTCGACCCCTGGGCACAGTGGTCTCAGGAAATGGACGACTACTGCGACCAGGACGTTGCGGTCACGCAAGCGCTGTTCGCGTTGTTGATGAGCAAGGGCCTCCCCACCGAGGCCATCGAGCTGGAGCAGGCCGTCGCGCCGATCCTCTCGCGTCAGCAGCGCTACGGCTACCTGTTCGATCAGGAGAAGGCGCGTGAGCTGGAGTGCATCCTCGTGTCCCGGCGCACTGCGCTGGAGGCCGAGCTGCGCAAGGTCATTCCGCCGTGGAAGGTGGTGAAGCGCAAGTTCGTACCGAAGCGCGACGACAAGCGCCGCGGTTACGTCAAGGGCGTGGAGGTCACGACCTACAAGGACGTGGTGTTCAACCCGGCAAGCCGCCAGCACATCGCTGACCGCTTGACTGCAATGTACGGCTGGCAGCCCCAGGAGTTCACCGAGAAGGGCCAGCCGAAGATCGACGAAGAAGTCCTGGGCGCGCTCAAGTTCCCGATCATCCCGCTCCTGCTGGAGCACTTCATCGTCAACAAGCGCCTCGGCCAGCTCGCCGAAGGCGACGAGGCGTGGCTCAAGGCCATCAAGAAGGACGGCCGCATCCACGGCAGCGTGAATCAGAACGCAGCGGTGACCGGCCGCATGACGCACTCGAAGCCGAACATCGCTCAGGTGCCGAAGGTCCAGCACTCGAAGGAGAAGGGAATCCTCAAGGGCCAGGAAGGCGGCTACGGATTCGAGTGCCGCTCGTTGTTCTGCGTCCCAACAGGGAAGCTCCAGGTCGGCGCGGACGCCTCGGGATTGGAGCTGCGCTGCCTGGCGCACTTCATGGCAAAGCACGACGGCGGCGAGTACGCCAAGGTCATCCTCGAAGGCGACATCCACTCCGTCAACCAATCGGCGGCAGGACTGCCCACCCGCGACAACGCCAAGACCTTCATCTACGCCTTCCTCTACGGGGCAGGCGACGCGAAGCTCGGCTCCATCGTGGGTAAGGGTCGCCAGGCCGGGGCGAAGCTCCGCTCGAAGTTCCTGGCCGGGCTGCCTGCGCTGGAGAAGCTGGTACGCGGGGTCAAGAAGCGCGCGGCCGAGAAGGGATACCTGATCGGTCTCGATGGCCGGAAGCTGCACATCCGCAGCGACCACGCCGCGCTCAACACCCTGCTCCAGTCGGCCGGTGCGCTGGTGATGAAGAAAGCCCTGGTGATCCTCGACGCCGACCTGCAAGCCGCAAGGTTGGTGCCGGGCGTCCACTACGAGTTCCTCGCCAACGTCCATGACGAGTGGCAGATCGAAGTGGACGAGGACAAGGCCGAGTTCGTGGGCAAGACCGCACAGGCTGCCATCCGCAAGGCTGGCGAATACTTCGGCTTCCGCTGTCCGCTCGATGGCGAGTTCAAGATCGGAAGGAATTGGGCCGAGACGCACTGACCCGCGGCAAGCGGGACATTGCACTCGCCCTGGTGCGCCAAGCGAAACGCCGGGCAGCAAGGAAGGGACTGCCGTTCGACCTCACGTCGGACGACATCGTGGTCCCCGACTTCTGCCCGGCGCTGGGCATCCCGCTGTACCGCGCTGTCGGGCGCAAGGCCCAAGGCCCCAACTCACCCACGCTCGACCGCATCGAACCTGACCTCGGCTACGTCCGGGGCAACGTGCGCGTGATCTCCGCACGCGCGAATCAGATCAAGTCCGACGCGACTCCCTCGGAGCTTCTGCGAGTCGCCTGTTACGTCCAAGAGAACCGATGAACCCAACCAACATCCTGCGCGCCCTCGCGGCGCTGCTGGTCGTTGCCGCGCTCGCGGCTGGCGGCTTCGCAGCCTGGAAGTACACCGCAATGGCCCAGCGCGTGACGGAGCTGGAGGAGTCGGCAAAGGAACTGGCCGACCTCAAGCAGACCGTCGAGACCCTCAACCGCGAAGCCGTGCGCCGCTCTGCCTTCGATGCAGCGCTGCGGAACGCCCGCGCCACCACCAACCGCTCTGTGGAGATTGCAGCAAATGCTGACCCGGAAACTGGCGATTACCTGTCTCGCCGCATTCCTGACGAGCTGCGCCGCGCACACCTCGAAAGTCGTGCCGGAGCAGTTCCTCCAGCCGACCGTCATTGAGGGCACGCACTCCTCACTCGACGCCGTGATGGCTGACCCGACCACCACCACCTACGACCTCTACCGCTTCGGCGGCAACGCCGAGGACGGCCTCCTGCGCTGCAACGCCGACAAGGCGAGCGCCCTGGAAGTCCTCAAGGAATCGAACCGATGAACGAGAATCAGCTTCGCGTGCATTTCATTGGCGGCCCCGCTGACGGCGATGTCCGCTTGATCGCTCCGTGTACTACCTACCGCGTGGCTGTGCTCGAACACCAGCCCGAGGTTCACGCCTACAACGCCAAGTGCCCGTGCTGCACGGAGCGCATGCTGCGCCCCGTGGAGTGGAACACCGCGATCTACTTCATCCGCCGCGTTGGCGAGAAGTGCTGGGTCGCCGTACACGAGAGCATGGCATGAAGCGCGCACTTCTGATCCTGGCGCTGTGCGCTGGCCTCGCTGCGTGCGACATGAAGCCTTGGCCGCCACGCGCCGATTACGGCTCGTGCCTGAAAGGACACACCGAGAGTGGCCTGATGCTGATCCCAAACAGCAATGGCGGATTCTCGTACATCCCCACCAGCGATTACGTCTGCGACGAGTACGAGTACCCGCTCGGCGACGGCCCGGAGTACCAGGCCGGAATGAAGCGCTACGCCGCCGAGCTACAGGCGTGGTATGAGCGTCACCCGGAGAAGCGGCCATGACTTCCTACGTGACCTATCGGCCACCGCATGCGGCCGGTTCCTGGGTCATCGGCGGCAACTTCTTCGTGCAGGTCAAGGAGCGTCCGAACTGGCTGCACCGCTGGTTCGCGCTGGCGTTCCTGGGATGGCAGTGGGTGGACGCATGAACAAGCGCGGCCCCCTGCTGCTGATCGACGCCGACGTGCTGCGCTACCAGCTCGCGTTCTCGAACACCGCGAACATCGACTGGAACGGCGACGGCAACAAGGTCGAAGCGATCCAGCCCGAGCGCGCGAAGGCGAAGCTGGAGGACTACATCGACGAGATCGTCGAGAAGTTCGGCGCGCGTGATTACCTGCTGGCCCTGTCCTGCAAGAAGCACAACTTCCGCAAGGACATCGACCCGACCTACAAGCTCAACCGCGCCAGCAAGGACAAGCCTGCCCTGTGGTACGTGCTCGACGAGTTCGTATACGACGAGTTCGGCGACAAGATCGTGGAGATCGAGAACCTGGAAGGTGACGACGTGCTGGGCCTGCTGGCCTCGCACCCGAATCCGAAGCGCGCGCCAGGTAGCCGCATCGTCGTGTCCATCGACAAGGACATGCAGACGATCCCCGGCATCCGTCTCTACAACCCCAACCGTCCCGACGTGGGCGTCCGGCCGATCTCGGCTCACGACGCTGACCTGTTCTGGATGAAGCAGGTGCTCACGGGCGACCAGGTGGACAACTACCCCGGCTTCCCCGGCATCGGCCACAAGGGCGCGGACGAGCTGCTCATGCCAATCCACGAGGCGTACCGCGATGCGTCCGTCGAGGAGCACCTCGGCGCGCTGTGGAACACCGTCGTCACCACCTACACCACCCGCATCCCCCGCGGCGGCACCGAGCCGCTGTCGAAGCACGATGCGATCCGCCAAGCACGCCTCGCGCGAATCCTGCGCTACGGCGACTACAACCCCAAGACCAAGGAAGTGAAGCTGTGGAAACCCTGATCCTGTTCATCACCATCGTCGCCGTGCTGGCCGTGCTGTTCGCCTTCGTCGCCTACGGCGCTGCCTGGCTGTGGTGGCGCAGCCTCAACACCCTCGAACGTGCCATGTACCGCGACGCCGCCAGTATCAAGCTGTGGCCCGCTGCTGTCGGCGCTGTCGGCGTTGCTTGGCTGGTCGCACGCTCGCTCGCGTGACGATTAGCCCCGCTTGGCCCTAGCGTTCTCCCAATCAGCAATTAATTCGTCCCGGACGTGATCCGCTGCAACCGGACGCACAACCTTGTCATGCAAAAACACTGTGACTGTCGGTTTGCCGTCAGCGGTCTCCCCGCCGACCACCTTGAGATTTACCAGCGACTGCACCCTATTGACGAGATTGTCGTGGTCTTGCTGAGCCTTAGCGGGAGGGGAATGCTCGTAACTCGCCTCAGCGGCTACGAAGCCGTAAATCCTGTCTGCGTAGTTCTGTTGCGTGTGCGTTACTTGTTCGTATTCGGCGTACTCGATCCCGTCCATAAGCGGCTCCTTTTCTGACCGCTGAGTATGCGGCATTAACATCCCTGTTGGTAACTGGCCCGCTTCGTGCGGGCCTTTCCTTTTCTGGAGTCCCCATGAAGATCATCGGAATTACCGGCCGCGCCCGTAGCGGCAAAGACACCCTGGCCGAGTTCCTGGTCAGCGACCACGGCTTCGTGAAGCTGTCCTTCGCGGCCCCGATCCGCGCCTTCGTGGCGGACATCACCGGCCTGCCGGTGTCCGCGATGGAGGACGGCCCGCTCAAGGAGGAGCCGCTCGACTGGCTCAACGGGCAGACCCCGCGCCGCCTGATGCAGACCGTGGGCACCGAGTGGGGCCGCGAAATGATCGACCGCGACCTGTGGGTCAAGGTGGTCGCGCAGAAGATCCGTCAGGCCCGCCGCGACGGCGCTGCTGGCGTCGTGGTGTCGGACGTTCGCTTCGACAACGAAGCGCAGTTCATCCGTGAGTGGGGCGGCCAGGTGGTCCAGGTGCTCCGCGACAGCGCGGCCCCGGTCTCGGCGCATGCCTCCGAGGCAGGCGTCCACGGCGACCTGATCGACACCGTGCTCGACAACAACGGCCCGATCCACCGCCTGCGGATGGTCGCGGAATCGCTGGCCCGACTCTAAGGGTTTAGTGGTCATCATCGGGGGAAACGACAGTTTCCCCACCTATTCATAACCCAGGAGTTCTATGCAAATCCCTCTGCACTCCTACGACCTGATCGACCTCCTGGACGAACTGCACCCCGAAGTGATCTACGACCCCGCCCAGCCGAAGGAGGAGTTCCTGCTCCGGCAGGGCGAGCGTCGCCTGATCCTGCGGCTCAAGGCGCTGCGGAAGGTCGAGCAGATGGATCACCGCGCCCGCTAACCATGTGCAGCAAGCCCAACATGCCGGACCAGCAGGAGAAAGACCCGATCCTGCTGACCCGCCAGGACACCCAGCCGACCGGCCACGCGGCCGATCAGCGGCGTAAGTCCAAGGTCCGCCTGGACCTGAACAACGCAACGCAGTACCAAGGACTGACCATCCCGAATGGCTGACGCCAAGCAGACCTCGGCCGAGAAGCAGACGGCCGCGAAGCGCTACGGCGATCTCAAGTCCAACCGCAAAGAAGCCGAGACGCGCGCCAAGCGCTGCGCCAAGGTCACCCTGCCCCGCCTGTGGGTGGACGAGGGCGCGAAATCGCGTACCCCCGGTTCCGCCTACATCGACACCGGCCCGAAGTGCGTCAACGCCTTGGCCTCGAAGATCGTGCTGGCGTGGCTCCCGCCGAACGCCTCTGTATTCAAGCTCGCGCCTGACCAGGCCGTCGCCGAGAACATCGCCGAGCAGGCTGGCGTGGAGACCTCCGAACTGGAGGCCGCGCTGGTGGACGTGGAGCGGGTCATCGTCAACGACCTGGAGACCAGCGGCGTTCGCCCGGTCCTCAGCGAGGCGGCCAAGCACGCCATCGTCCTCGGCAACTTCCTGCTCTACGACCCCGACGAGGGCAAGCCCAAGCTGTACCCGCTGACCTCCTACGTGACCGACCGCGATGGCCTGGGCAACGTGCTGGAGATCATCACGCTCGACAAGATCGCCCCGGCCATGCTGCCGGACTCGATCCGCGCGGCGGTGATGCAGAAGCTCGCCCAGGAACGCGACGAAAAGACCAAGAACGACGACGTGAACCTCTACACCTGGGTGCGTCGCTCGGAAGATGGCAAGGAGTGGGAAGTGGTCCAGGAGGTCGAGGGCGTCGAAGTCCCCGAGACCGTGGGCACCTACCCCATCGACGCCTGCCCGTGGATTCCCCTGTGCGCCCCGCCGTCCCTCGTGGACGACTACGGCGAGGGCTTGGTCTACGACTACGTGGGCGCGTTCGAGTCGCTGGAGGCGCTGCGCAAGGCGATCCGTAAGGGTGCCGCCGCCCTGGCGAAGATCATCATGTTCCTCAAGCCGACCTCGACGATCCGCGAGCGCCAGCTCACCGAGGCCGAGTCCGGCGCGGTGCTGCGTGGCGAGGCCAGCGACGTGACCACGCTCCAGCTCCAGAAAGCCTACGACCTGAACTTCGTGCGTCAGGAGGCCGAAGGGCTGGCGAACTCGCTGGAGCTGATCTTTGGCGTGAAGTCCGCCGTGCAGCGCCCCGGCGAGCGTGTGACCGCCTACGAAATCCGGGTGCTCACCCAGGAACTCGACGACGCCCTCAGCGGCTTCATGGCGATGTCGGGCGAGCAGCTCTTGCTGCCGCTGATCCGCCGCCGCCTGCACAAGCTCCAGAAGCAGGGTCGCCTGCCCGAGCTGCCGCAGGAACTCATCAAGCCGCGCATCACCGTAGGCATCGCCGCCCTCGGCCGCGGCCACGACCTGAACAAGCTGATCGAGTTCGGTCAGGCAGTGGATGCGCTTGTCGGCGCAGAGGAGAAGGCACGCCGCCTCAACAGTGGCGAGGCGATCTCCCGACTGGCCGCCGCTTCCGACATTTCCACCAAGGGCCTGATCCGCTCCGACGACGAGCTTGCTGCCGAGCAGCAGGACGCCTCGGCGCAGGAGGCGATGGTCCGTGCCGCTCCGAATATCGCCTCAGCGATGACCCAAACCCCGTAACCCCCGAGAAGGACGCAATGTCGAACGAAACCACCGAGAAGCCCGCCAAGCCGACCAAGGAAGCCCCGAAGGCTCCGAGCGTCGAGCGTAAGGGCAAGGCCGAGATCACCCGCAAGACGAACGGCCTGGTCATCGTCAACTACAAGCCCGAGGACAAGTAATGTCGCAGCCGGGCAAGTCCGAAGTGACCGTCAGCCTTGACGGCATCAACGGCCAGCCGACCCCAGGTCAGCAGCCGCCGCAGAACTCCCAGGACACCCAGCAGCCCGCACCGGGCGCGCAGGGTGGCACCGATGGCGAGCGCCTGTTCGGCGGCAAGTACAAGACCGTGGAGGAGCTGGAAGCCGCCTACGCAGAACTGAGCACGCCAGCCGACGACAAGGGTGGCAAGGGCGGCCCCGCGACCATCGACGACGCCACCGCGGATGACGCGCGTGACGCCCTGGCGCGGGCTGGCCTGAACCTGGACGACTTCGCCACCGAGTTCAACTCGAACGGCTCGCTGTCCGAGGAGAGCTACAAGAAGCTCCAGGACGCGGGCTATCCGAAGGAGCTGGTGGACGTGTACGTCGATGGCCTGCGCGCTCGCGTGCAGACCTACGAGAACGCCGTCTACTCGCCTGCAGGCGGCAAGGCCGGTTACGACGGCCTGGTCCAGTGGGCCAAGACCAACCTGAGCGCCGAGCAGAAGCGGGCGTTCAACGAAGCGGTGCAGTCCGGCGACGCCGGACGCGCAGCGCTGGCAGTCCAGGGCCTCGTCGCCCTCCGTGGCGGCAACGGCCGCCTTCTGAACGGCAAGACCGCGGCGAACGCCGATGCCGGTCCCAAGCCGTTCCAGTCGCAGGCGCAGGTCGTCGAAGCGATGCGCGATGTGCGCTACCACCGTGATCCGGCTTACCGCGCGGAAGTCTCCGCCCGCCTGGCCGTGTCGCCGCTGTTCAAGTAATCCACTCAACCTCAAGCAAGGACTAAATGTCGGACGCAATCCCCTCCCGCCTGGGTCAAGCCCAGGCCAACGGCGACGCCTGGGCGCTGTTCAAGCAGAACTACACTGCTGAAACCATCACCAGCTTCGTCGAGAACTACAAGCTGGACGGCCGCGTGTCGGTGCGCAACATCGAGAGCGGCAAGTCCGCCTCGTTCCCGAACGTCGGCACCATCGGCTCCGAGTACCATGTGCCCGGCACCGAGATCAAGGGCATGGTGGTCGAGCACAACGAGACCATCATCACCCTCGATCCGATGCTGATCTCGCACGCCTTCATCGCCAACATCGACGAGGCGATGAACCACTACGACGTGCGTTCCGAGTACACCCGTCAGCAGGGTGCGGAGCTGGCGCTCAAGCGTATGCAGAACGAGCTGCGCTGCGCGATCCTGGCCGCTCGCACCACCGAAGGCAAGGTCGAAGGCCAGCCGGGTGGTGCCATCATCAAGGCCGCCACGATGGCCTCCGATCCGACCGTGCTGGCCGATGCGTTCCGCAACGCCCGCATGCTGTTCGACGAGAAGCTGCTGCCGGACAACCCGCAGGAGTTCACTGGCGCACTGGCCCCGGCTCAGTGGTATCTGCTGACCGAGAACAAGGACTTGATCGACCGCGACATCAACGCGGAATCGAACGGCTCCTACGGCCAGGCGATCATTTCCTCGGTCGCTCGCATCCCGCTGGTGAAGATCAACGCGATGCCGCGTGTCGATGAGTCGGCCCTGGCCTCGATCCCTGCCAAGTACCGCGGCAACTTTGCGGACACCGTGGGCGTGATCTTCCACCGCTCGGCGGTCGGCACCCTCAAGCTGCTGGACCTGTCCCTGGAGGACGTGTACCAGGGCGAGAAGCAGGGCACCCTGATGCTGGCGAAGTACGCGCTGGGTCACGGCATCCTGGCTCCGCGCGGTGCCATCGAGCTGTCGAAGGCTCCGTAAGCAATACAGCGCCGTTGGGCAAATCCCGCGGCGCTTCAATCTCTCTCCATCTACGGGGGACATCCACATGGGTGTCCCCCGTTTTTTTGCCCCGAATCCATGAACCTCGAACTCACTCCGACCACGGAACTCGAAGCCGTCAATGTGCTGCTCGGTGCTATCGGCGAAGCGCCGATCAGCGACCTCGAAGCGCTCGGCAACCTGTACGCCTCGCAGGCGCGCGACACCCTCCGCGCGGTGAGCCGCGAGGTCCAAACCGCTGGCTGGTGGTTCAACACCAGCGAGTCGTTCACCTTCACGCTCAACGCGGAAGGCAAGGTGCTGCCGCCGCAGTCGATCCTCAAGCTCGTCCCCGCACGCGGAAGCGAGCCGCTGGTGATCCGAGGCACGCGCCTCATCAACCCGCTCACCCTCGCCGACACGTTCTCGTCGGCACCCACCGCCGACTTCGTGACCTGGTTCCTCGCCTACGAGGAGCTGCCCGAGTCGGCCCGCCGCTACATCGCCGTGCGCGCTGCGCGTTTGTTCCAGACGAGCGTGCTGGGTAGCGACCAGCTCTACGTGTTCACCGAGAAGCACGAGGAGGAGGCATACCTCATCTTCGCGCAGGAGCACGCTGACTTCACCTACGCCCGCGGCCACAACTTCCTCAGTGGCTCGACGGACGTGTCTGATATTTGGGACCGCTGATGCCGCTAATCACGGGGGACTATCCCTCGTTCCTGGGAGGCGAGTCGCAGCAGGACGATACCGTCCGCTCGCCGAACCAGCTCACCAAGGCGATCAACGCCTGGCTGCATGCCGCAATGGGCGCGGGCAAGCGCCCGCCCGCCGAGTTCGTTGCTGGACTTGGCGTCACCCTCGATCACGACTGTGCCTTCCACTCCATCGTCCGCGATGAGAACGAGCGCTACATCGTCGCCGTGGGTCACCGCAGCATCCGCGTGTTCGACCACGAGACCGGCAAGGAATACACCGTCAATGCCACGGGCGACGCGCTCAACTACTTGGACACCCAGGGACAGCGTGCGTGGTCGTGCTTCGCGCTGGCGACGTTCTCCGACACCACCTTCATCGTCAACCGGCTGGTAGACGTGAAGCAGAGCGACGAGCTGTCGCCCGGTTCGCTGTACGGATCGGCGCAAACGATGTCCGACCTGCCGAAGCCCGGTGACAAAGGCTCGGCCGTTGTGCCGACCGGCGCGATCTACAACATCATCGGCTCGTCCGAGTCGCAGTTCGACGACTACTACGTCCAGAAGCAGTCCTCCTCGGTCTACCTGGAGGTCGCCCGGCCGGGCATCAAGCACCGCTTCGATGCCAAGACGATGCCGCACATCCTCAAGCGCATCCCCGATCCGGTGCATGCGGACGGCTTTTGGTTCTCCTTCGGTGGACCGGAGTGGACCGCTCGCCTCGCGGGTGACGAGCAAAGCAACCCGTTCCCGTCCATCGACGGCCAGCGCATCCGCGAGGTGTTCAAGCACCGGGACCGCCTGGGCTTACTGGCCGGGGAGAACGTGCTGATGTCCGAGGTCTCCGACCCGTTCAACCTCTGGCGCACTTCGGTGACCCAGGTGCTCGACGCCGACCCCATCGACGTAAGCGTCAGCGGGTCGAACGGCGTCACCACGCTCTACCACGCAGTTCCGTTCCAGTCGGCCCTGTTCCTTGCCGCTGCGGGCGGCCAGTTCCTCCTGACCGCCGAGCCGTACCTGGCCGCCAAGAACGTCAAGAGCGATCCGGTCAACAGCTACAGCAGCTCGCCGTACATCCGGCCGAAGCTGATGGGCGAGTCGCTGTACTTCACCGAGGACAGCGGCGCATACGCAAGCGTGCGCGAATACTTCATCGACGACCTGTCGGTGACCGGCGACGCCGCCGACGTGACCGCGCATGTGCCCAAGCTGATGCCGGGCCGCATGCGAGCGATGGCGAGCGCAAGTGGTGCCGACTGCGTGTTCTTCGCTCCTGACGAGCCGACCGACGCGCAGCTCTACGTCTACTTCGTCCGCTGGATCGGTGACGAGAAGCAGCAGTCCGCATGGACGCGCTGGTCAATCTCCGGCGTCGGCCGCATCGTCCACATGCACGCCATCAACGACGTGCTGTACGCCGTCGCGGAAGCGCCGGGAGGCGGCTGCGAGCTGCTCAAGTTCCGCATGGTGCTCAACCAGCACGACGCGGACGCCACGGGCGACTACAACTTCCTGCTCGACCGCATGCTGGTGGTGCAGCCCACCTATCAGCAGTTCGGCAACGAGACCTGGATCGACCTACCCTACATCGTGCCCGATGGCATGACGGTCACCGTCCTCAAGACGGACGACTGGCAAGACCCCGGCGCGTACCTCGACATCACCAAGGCGCGCTGGGACAACGCCCGCACCCGCCTCGCGCTCCCCGGTAACCACACCGAGGGCCGCGTGGTCGTCGGCATGGACTACGAGCACCGCCTCACGCTGACCAAGCCCATCGTTCGCGGCGGGCAGAACCAGGCCGTGCTGGTGGGCCGCACGCAGGTGCGTGACATCGAGGTCGCCTACAAGGACGGCGCGTACTTCGAGCTGGAGGTCGAGCAACACGGCAACGGCCGAGTCGAGACCTACGTGGCGTCGCACTCCGGTGCGTACACCGCGCGCGTCCTCAACGACTCGGTGTTCCGCACCAGCGCCCCGACGTTCCACTCCGGCTCTCGCCGGTTCCCCGTGCTGGGTGACGCCAACAGCGTCCGCATGCACCTCGTCAACCGCCTGCCGTTCCAGTGCTGGTTCCAGTCAGCACAGTGGCGCGGCATGTTCGTCTCCCGCAGCCGAGTATGACCCTGACCTATCGAAGCCCCACCGCCAGCGACATCCTCCACGTCGCCGAGAACATGCGGCAGGAGGACATCCTGGAGGTGGCGGCTTCGCATGGTCACACCCCGCTCCAGGCGCTCGCATACGCAGTGACCGCGAGCGACCGCAGTTTCGCCGCGATGCACGACGGTTCTCCCGTGTGCATCTTCGGCTTCACCCAGCACGCCGAGGGTATCGCCTCGGTTTGGCTGCTGGGCACCGACGCCCTGGTGGCTCCCTCGTTCCGCCGCACGTTCCTCCGAGAAGCTCGGCGGATCAGCGACGAGTGGGCGGCCACCTTCGGCACCATCTTCAACTTCGTCGATGTCCACGCCGTCACCACGCGGCGATGGCTCGGCTGGCTTGGCTTCCGCGAGAGCGGCGTCGAGTCCGCCTACGGCTTCGCCAAGACACCCTTCGTCCGAGTAACCAAGACCCCATGTGCAACCCCGTAGCAGTCCAGGTCGGTATCGCCGCAGTCAGCGCGATGGCGACCATGTACGGCCAGAATCAGAACAACAAGGCCATCGAGGAAGCCGCGGAGCGTCAGCAGGAGCAGATCAACGACCAGGCCGCCGAGCGCACCCAACAGCGCATGGAGGAGGCCCGCGCACTGCGATCCGCGATGCGCGCCTCCGCAGCAGAAGCGGCAGTGTCCGGCAACTCGGTCGAGCTGCTGGCGAACGACATCATGGCCCAGGCTGGCCGTGACGTGGCCCTCATCGAGAAGAACCGCAGGAACGGAGTCGTCGAAAGCGGCTCCGAAGCACGCGCTCGTATCCGCACCGGCAATGCCGAGGCGATGGGCGGCGTGATGCAGTCAGGCGCGAACGCCTACAGCAACATCCAAACCTACAAGCGCTATTCCATCCCCGGAGACGAGTAACCCGTGGCTCGCACGAAACCCCAAGAGATCATCCGCCGCGCGCAGGTGCCGCAGCGTCTCGCCGAGCGCCCCGTTCTGGCGGTGCAGGCTGACCAGGCGTCCTCCGCTGGTGCCGGTGCCCTCTCTCGCACCGCCGCTGCGGTGCTGACGCGCGTCTCGGATTCCGTCAACTCGCAGATGATCTCCAACAGCCGCGAGCAGTACACCGCCGCGGCGACCCAACGTATGCAGGAGGACGCCGAGGGTACGCCCCGGCAGGCCGAGGACTTCGTTGCCCAGCAGTCGGAGTCATGGCGTCGCGGCTACCTCAAGGCTGACGGCATCATCCGCGTCCGCGACTGGCAGATCGAAGCGGCCAAGGAGATCGCCAAGGCCGAACCCGGCACCGACATCGAGCCGCTCATCAAGGAGCGGATGGCGGCGCTGACGCAGAACCCCGAGTTCCAAGACCCGCAGGTCCGCAAGGCCCTGATGCCGGTCGCCATGCGCGCCGCGCAGCAGGTCCGCCAGCAGTGGCAGGCCGACTCGATGCGGGAAATGCTGGTGCGGCAGAAGGAGTCGCTGACCGCGATCATCCGCGACGGCATCAAGGGCGGCACGTTCCTCACCTCCGAGGGCATGAACGGCCTGTACGCGATGCTGGATCAGGAGGAGTACGCCTACCTCAACAAGCGCGACGTGGACGAACTCTACGTCGAGGCCGCCAAGGAGGAGCTGGCTGCGGGCAACCGCGATCCTCAGTCGATCCTGGCGTTCCTGGAGAAGGACCGCGGCGACGGCCAGCCAGGCTTGATGAACACCGAGCACGGCGACGAGCTGCGCGCGGCGGCTGCCGCTGGTGCCCGCGTAATCGCACACCGCGAGGACGAGGCACGCAAGCAGGCGATGGCCGAGGCGGAGTGGACGCTCCAGGGCCTCGCGGATCGCGGCCAGCTCACCCACAAGACCATCGACACCTGGGCCAGCAAGTTCGGCCTGAGCGGCGGCGACCTCCAGTCCTTCAAGCGCTACTGGAACAACCAGCAGGAGCAGACTCTCCGCCGCTGGGAGCAGGAAGCGAAGGAGCGCGCCCGAGAGGAGCGCATCCGCAAGCTGGTCGCCGGGGGCAACCCCTACGAGATCAGCGACGCCGACCTCAAGAAGCAGGCCGGTAAGGAGTGGGAGGAAACCCCGCAGGCCACACGCGGCCAGGTGCTCCAGAAGTGGGCACGGCAGGGCATCGTCATCCCTCAGCTCGAACGCATCCTCAAGCGCGCCGACCCGGCGTTCCAGGAGAACTTCCAGAACGCCGCGACGCTGTACGAACAGCTCCGCAAGGTCTCGCCCAAGTACGCCGATACGGTCGCTGGCGGCGAGGCTGCCGCGATGCTGGACCAGTACCTCTACGACACCCGGCGCAGCGGTCAGTCGCACCAGGAGGCCGCTCGCGTCCTGACGCAACCGAAGCGCGAAGTCGAGGAGGCCCGCTCGGTCATCAACGACACCTGGAAGTCCGGCATCAAGGACTACCTGGAGATCGACGGCAAGCCGCGCGACCCGCGTGAGCTGCACCGCATCCGCCAGGAAGCCGAGCGCATCGCCTCTCGTGGCGGCGTGTCCGGCGAAGCCGCCATCCGTGCAGCGGTCGGTCAGATCGACGCCCAGCGCACGACCGTCAACGGCCGCCGCGTGCCGAACATCGGCATGCCGCAGGGTGCCGAGCCAGCGGTAGACGAGCTGATCCAGACGGTCGCGCGCAAGCTCGGCCGCGACCCGGATGAGCTGTCGGCCCTGCCCAATCCCCGCAATCCTGGGCAGTGGCAGATCGTCGGCCCCGACAACTGGCTGATCCCTGACCCTGACACCGGCCGCGCCATCGGTTTCGACCCGCGTGCCATCGCGGCACAGCACCAGCGCTGGAAGGGAGACCTTGCGGAATCCCAGGCGCGTCGTCGGGTCGAGCAGCGCACCACCTGGGCGGATCAGTCCCGGAACATCCGCGACCTGCGCTCGCAGTCGGCGACAACGGAAGTCCCCGCGACCATCGCCAAGCGCGACGCCAGCGCCGCCGAGGCCGCCGCTTTCGAGCTGCCCAAGTTCGACCTCACCAAGCCGCTGGTCCCCAACGCGGGCACCAAGCAAACCACCACCACCCCGGCAGTCCCCGAGGACTTCCTGGAGTACCTGACGAGGAAGTAAGACCGCATGTTTGAATCCCTACCCGGCGCAGACGAGAACATCGTCAAGCCGGCAACCCAGCAGCCCATCGTGCAAGCCGTGCGCGAGCGCAAGGAGCAGCGAGAGGCCGCGCAGCGCCGGAAGGATCAGACGACCGTATGGGACGGATGGGGCGCTGCCCAGGCAAAGGGCGGCATCGGCTTCATCGACCGCTTCATCACCGAGCTGGGCTACGAGCCGCAGCAGGGCTATCGCATTCCCGCAGACGCGCGCAAGCGTTGGGAGTCGATGGGCCTGCGCCCGGAGCAGTGGGAGCTGTTCGGCCGGGCCACGTCCGACGAGCACCTCTCCTATCTGGAATCCGTGGCCTTCATGAATCAGATGGCGGACGACGACCTGGCGCAGTTTGGCCTGGGCGGACAGATCGCCCTCGGCTTCACCGACCCGGCGGCAACCGGCCTCGATCTCGCCACGGGCGGCCTGGGGTACGCAGCCAAGGCCGGACGCCTCGCCAACGCGGTGCGTTCCGGTCTACAGGCTGCGGGCACCTCCGCGCTGATGTCGGCCGCAACCTCCACCTACGACCCCGAGCAGACGCTCGCGGATGGCGTGCAGAGCGCCGCCCTGTCGTTCGCGTTCGGTGGTGCCCTCGGCGCTCGCCGGGGTGCCCTGTTCGATGGCGAGGTCAAGCCTGACGTGGTGAAGCGGCTGGCTGGTGACGACTCGCTGTCGGCCGCCCGCGTTGCTGGCACCGCCACCACCGACCCGACGCCCGGCGTCCTCCCGCTGCGCAATGAGACCGCATTCGAGCAGGAGTTCACCGACAAGGCGCTGGTCAACGCGCACATCACGCCCCACTTCGCCACCGTCCGCCGCGATCTTGCTGCCCGCATGGGTAGCGCCAAGTCGCCGCTGGTGCGCGAGGCGGGCCGCCTGCTGTTCCGCGATGGCGTCGGCTACACCGATCGCTCCGTCGCGGTCCAGGAGTCCACCAGCGAGTTCGCCAAGCGCCACCTGGCCGTCATGGAGACGGAATGGCGGAGCGGAGTGAACGCCGCGTGGGACGCCTACAAGCAACGGACGGGCACGCATTGGTGGAACTTCTCCGAGCGCGCCAAGTTCAACGAGGAGGTCGGCCGTGCCGTGCGCGGTGCGCCGGACGTGTCACCGGAAGCCGCCAAGGCTGCCGGAAGCGTCGCCAAGGCGATGCGGGATGCGCTCAAGCTGGCGCAGGACAGCAACCTCGACGGCTTCGCCAACGTGGCGCAGAACGGCAACTACCTGCCGCGCTATTGGAGCGGCAAGGGCTTCAAGCGCCTGTTCGGCGAAATGCAGCTCCACCAGGACGACGTGATCGACCAGCTCATCAAGCCCGCCATGCGTCGCGCATGGGAGGCCGCCGCCGACGAAGGCGACGAGATCGACGACGAGCTGCTCGGGGCGGTTGCACGCTCCTACCTCAAGCGCGCTCAGGCGAACTTCGAGGGCGACGGGATGGACCTGCTGGTCCGCCCGCTGGACAGCGATTCGGTCGAGGAGATCGGCAACATGCTGACCGAGGCGGGCGTCTCGCCCGTGCGGTCGCAAGAGCTGCTGTCCAAGCTGGAGCGCAAGACCTACGAGTCGGGCAAGCTCGACCGCGCGAAGAAGCGCATCGACCTCGACGAGACCTACTCCACCACCATCCGCAACGAGGCTGGCGAGGACGTGCAGGTCTCGATGGCCGACCTGTTCGACAACGACGTGGACTCGGTGATGACCCGCTACATGCGCGAGATCACCGGCTGGTCGGCGCTATCGTCGAAGGCTGGCATCAAGAACCGCGCACAGCTCGACCGCTTCGTGTCGAAGCTCAAGAGCGACGCCCGCAAGTCCGGCGACGACGTGAAGGACATCGAGCGCCTGATCGACATCGGCCTCAAGTCCACCTTCGGCCGCAGCACCGAACTTGATCCCGCCAGCCGTGGCGCACGCTACGCGCGGTTCCTGCGCAACTGGAACTTCGCCCGCGTCATGAACCAGGTCGGCTTCTCGCTGTTCGCCGAGCTTGGCCCGACCATCGCGCATGCCGGTCTCCGCAACTTCTGGAACTCCGTGGGTGCCGCCCGCGACTTCTTGGTGCGCGGCGCTGACGGCAAGCTGTCCTCGCAGGAGGCGCGCGTGATGGAGCGGCTGTTCGCACCCGGCACCGACTGGCTGCGCAACCCGCCGTTCCTGCGCCTGGACGAGGACGCGCTCGTGCCGCAGACGTTCAACGTTAAGCACGGCGAGAAGATCGACAACGCGATGAACATGGCGACGCACGTCACCTCGGTCGCATCCGGCATGGCCCCGATCAACACGATGCTCCAACGCATCGCTGGTCGCGCCACGCTGCTGCGGCTGCTGGACATGGCTAACGCCAAGAAGCTGTCGGACGCCGAAGTGGCCCGCCTGCGCACCTGGGGTCTCGACGCGAAGGCCCAGGCCGACGTGTTCGGCTACCTCAAGGGCAAGAAGCAGATCGAGCAGATCGACCCGGACAAGCTGCCGTTCCAGACGCGCGAGCGCATGGCTTCGTTCCTGTTCCGTGTGACGCGGCACCAGGTTCTCGAAGGCGACGCCTCGGACAGCATCGAGCTGATGCACAGCACCACCGGCCGGCTCGTGACGCAGTTCCGCAGCTTCATGGTCAACAGCTACACCCGCCACTTCCTGAACTCGGTCCATCACTACGACGACTGGCGCACCTACGCGATGGTCGTGCTGTCCACTTCGGCGGCCGGCATGGGCTGGGCGGCTCGCACCTACCTCAACACCATCGGCAACGAGGAGCAGCGCAAGAAGCAGCTCACGCAGGCGAACTTCTACAAGAACGCCGTCGCGCAATCGAGCTGGTCTAACGTGATCCCTGCGGTCACCGATATGGTGTGGGCGGACACGCTGGGCAACGACCCGGTGTTCGCCAACAACCGCTCGACCGGTCTGGAGAACGGCGTCATGGGCATCCCGTCCATCGACCTGTTCAACAAGGTCTACGGCAGCAGCCGGATGATCGGCGCGGCCATCAAGGACGACGAGGAGATCACCGAGAAGCAGATGCGCGACTTCTGGAAGATTTGGTGGTTCAACAACATGACGGGCGTCCGCAACATCGCGGACCAAGCCCTACAGCAATTCCCCGACCGCAAGGACGGGACTGACCGACCGTAACCAGGAGGCCCTTCGGGGCCTCCACCTTTTTTGAGGACGCATGATCGAACTATCGCGCGGCCTTTCCTTCGTGCTCTACACCTACGAGGGAGGCCCTACGCGGTTCACCGTGCCGTTCCCGTACATCGCCCGCGAGCACATCCGGGCGTTCGTCGGTGAACCGGACGCGGCCCGCGCTGTCTCCGTCTCGTGGGTTGACGCAAGCACCATCGAGATTCCGTCGCAGGATGGCGTGCTCGACGCGCCCTACACTGTGACTGTTCGGCGATTCACGCCGAGCGAAACCCTCCTCGTCAACTTTCGGGATGGTGCAAACCTTCCGGCGCGGGACTTGGTAAAGTCCTTCCGCCAGTTGCTCTACGCCCATCAGGAACTTCAGGAGTTCGGCAACGGCTCCGGCCTGCCCGGTGGCCCTCCAGGCAGCGGCGGCGGCACAGAGCCGGACATCAACGCGATCACCGACCAACTGCTGCGATCCCCGGCGCTCAAGGAGCTACTGACGCGCATCGAGCTGATCGACACGAATGCCGAGGCGCTGATGGAGGAAATCCTCCGCTCCGAGGACTTCTTCGACACGCAGCGCGAGCACAGCGACCGCATCAGCACGGCGCGCGAGGAGATCGCGCTGATCTCCAAGGAGAGCCGCGTGGTCGCCCAGCAACTCATCGACCTCTACGCGCGCGTCGATGACGGCGAATCACTGTCCCAGGCGCGCTACCTCGAACTCAACCAAGCTATCGCCGACGAGGCGAGCGCGCGCTCATCCTCCACGGTCACCCTAGGCGCGCAGATTGAGACCTCAACGGCGCTAGTCCGCGACCAGGTGATGGCCGAGGTGACTGCCACCAAAGCCCGCGTGGGCGGCCTGGAGGCCGTATTCGCGCAGCATGGCGACCAGCTTACCACCCTGACGCAGGAGACGGAGCTGCTGGCCGACGCCGACGAGGCGCTGGCCTCGCAGATCACCACGCTCCAGACCGAGACCGCGCCGACGATCTTCTCGGACGCGCAGCCCTCCCCGCCCGCTGGCGGCTTCAAGGTTCCGACCTTTTGGGTCAAGACCGGGCAGACCGGCGCGTACCTGACGCAGATTTGGGATGGCACCGGCTGGCGCAAGGCCGACCTGGATGTCACCTCTCCGACCGGCGCGCTGGTGCAGCAGCTCAACACCACCAAGATCACCGCCGAGCAGGCACAGGCCATCGCGGCCACGCAGGTCCAGGCGTTCAAGGACGGCGACTTCGCCACCATCCGGCAGGAGTTCAACGTGGTCGCCGGGCAGCACTCCGGCATGTACGGTCAGTGGCAGGCCAACTACTCGGTCAAGATCAACGCGGGCACCATCAACGGCGTCCCCGTGGTCGCCGGTATCGCCCTCTCCGCCAACCCGCAGACCGGCAGCGACTTCATCGTCACCGCGGATCGCTTCGCCTTCGTCCACCCGCAGTACACCTCGGGCGGCTCCCTGGCGAGCATCAAGTATCCGTTCGTGATCGGTACGGTCGGCGGCCAGTCCACCGTGGGCATCCAGGGTGCGCTGGTGGTGGACGGGACGATCACTGCGGACAAGATCAGGGTGAACTCCCTCGCCGCGCTTACGGCGAACGCGGGCACGATCAACGGCGGCACGTTCAAGACCCACACTCTCGACGGCAACGGCAACATCGTCAACGCTGCCGAGTTCCGCGTGGAAATCTCCAATCTCGGCGACTGGCCCCTGTGGGTCGGCTCCGGCGCGAAGAACGCCAACAACGCGGTGTTCTATGTGGACCGCAACGGCGGCGCGTTCTTCCGAGGCCGCGTCAATGCTCCCAACATCGTGGGACAGTTCCAGTCGGCGACCGGCGTGTGGTGGACGGGGGCAACGAGCCTCTGTTACCAGGCGGGCAACAACTTCATCCCGCTCGGCGATTGGGTGGCGATCCACGAGTTCTGGCTCGGCGCTCCGGTGCTGGCTGGCGAGGGTCATACCCCCTCCGTGTCGGTCACCGTCACCGCGAACACGCGCGTCTACGGGCTGCACGTCATCTTGGAGGAGCTGCGCGACTCCGTGTGGGTCGTCATCGCGTCGCACGAGCCGCCGATGTACCGCGCGTTGATTCAGCAGATGGGCGGCGACGGCAACACCTTCACCGCGTCCAACTTCTACACCTACGAGCAGTCGGTGACGCTCTCGGCGTCCGGCGCATGGACAGGCGGTGCCCGCGCATTCCGCGTGCGGTGTCGCGCATCCAGCCCGCCTCCGCAGGTCCACGGCTACGACGCCCCGGCCTACCCGAACTACCTCATCACGTCGATTGGCGGCTTCGCCTTCGGCATCCGATAACCCTCAGAGAGAACCCAAGCACCGCATGAGCACTACCCCCGGCTACGTCTCCAACGCCGAGCTGGCCTCGCGCCTCTCGACGCTGCTAGACCGATGGAATCGGCGCGAGAATCAGATGATCGCGCTGCTGACTCAGGAGGAAGGCACCGTCGTCGTGACGGACGGCCTGGGCAACAACCACACTCTCCCCTCATTCCCGCAGCTTCGGAAGGAAGTGGCGGCACTGACCGACGACCTCGCAGGCTCTGTGTCCCAGGTACGCGACATTGCGTCGGTTGTCACGGCGCTGGCGGCCGGAGCAACGCTCGCTTCGGAGGTTTCAGAGGCGTCCGCAGATCGGGCAGAACACGCAGCGTCTTCCGCGAAAGAGTCCGCAACTCGCGCCGAGAGTGGATCAGAGAAGGCAGCCGCGGAAGCCGCGCGCGCCTCGGCGTCTGCCGACACAGCGGCCAGCAGGGCGTCCTCCGCTACAACCTCGGCACTTATCGCGTCCGACCATGCAGTCGCGGCGTCTGGATCGGCCGCATCGGCAGAGTCATCTGCATCATCGGCCGCGCTCGCCAAGGTATCGGCCGAGGAGGCGAGGGACAAAGCCAACCTGTACGCAAATGCGCCGCAGGGAACCCAAGTCGCTCCGGGAGAATACTCAGCGAAGCATTGGGCTGCTCAGGCCAAAGCCACTGCTACCGGGTCGCTCGTCTACATGGGGTCATGGGACGCTAGCTCTGGCAGCTTCCCACCGGAGCCGGTGAAAGGTCATTTCTACAAAGTAGTTGGCGAAGGCCAGGTAGGCGGCACGGAGTGGCACTCTGGAGATCAGGCACTCTACGGAACGACGTGGGAGAAGATCGACAACACCGACCAGGTAACCAGTGTTGCGGGCAAGCAAGGCTCCGTCACGCTTGTCGCGGGCGATATCGTTGGCCTGGGAAGCCTCGCTACGCGTAATGACGTTGACTTCGATGCTCACGTATCCGGCAAGCCTTTGACCTATCCGCCTAGCCAACATACCCACACCAAATCTCAGGTCGGCCTGGATAGGGTAGACAATACTTCGGACTTGGAGAAGCCGATCAGCCATGCCGTACTCGCGGCCTTGGATGCTAAGGCCGATCTCGTACACCAACACCAACTCAACCATGTTCATGGACTCGATAAGGCGTTGGACGATTTGCGCCAGAATGCGGCAGACCTTGGAGCTAGAGTCGATGCCGAGCGTGCCGCACGACAGACCCAAGTCGATGAGCTGGGTTTCCGTATTCAGGGCAGGAATATGCTCATCAACGGAAATCTCAGTGTATGGCAGCGACGCACAGCGGGCCGCGTCGGGGTTGGTAGTGGAAGCCTCGGGCCAACGGCCTACTTTGCGGATCGCTTCTACGTGGCTGCCCTTAATTGCACAGGTGATGTTACCCGGTACGCACCACCTGACGGGAAAATCTATCAGTTAGTCACTGTATCCAACGCCTCTGCCGCAGCGAATAGCGCCTGCTGGGGCGGCCAGATGATTGAGGGTGTGCGCTCCGCTACCGGCAAGGTCACCGTGTCGTTCCTCGCCAACAGCAGCGTGGATGGGATGAAGGTGGGCGTTGTACTTCAGCAATATTTTGGCACAGGCGGCTCCCCTGCCCCCACCGTCATCCTTCAAGGCGGTGAAATCACGCTAACCACCACCCAGCAGCGAGTGGAGGTGACGTTCGACCTGCCGAATCCGTATGGGAAAAACGTCGGAACTGTTGGCGATGATTACATTCACTTCCTACTTGAGTTTTGTGGTGGTCAGGCTGGCATCCAGAACGGCACCATTACAGTTGGAGAGTTCCAGATTGAGCAAGGGGAGAAAGCGACGCCGATTGAGTATCGCAGCCCCGGCTACGAGCTTCTGCTCTGTCAGCGCTACTACGAGTTGATCGGATTCGTCGCCAACAGCCAAGGAGCCTACTTCACGAGCCTGAGCTACAAAGTCCAGAAGAGGACTGTCCCTAAATTGAAAGTTCTCGGTGCGCCCATCGCGCCCGCCACACTTAATCACCGAGGCTCAGAACGATGGTTCAGCATGGACGGCTTGGCTACGTCGGCGGTTGGCACCTACGTCGAAGCCGACTGCGAGTATTGATCTTATCCCGATGGGAAATTCAAATGGTCGCGCGTTGTACTTCGACGCCGACTACGCCGCACAAACACTGACGCCGCTCCGATCCGAGCAGTCCCGCCCCCCCCCCCCCCTTACACCTAGAAACCATGCACGATGAAGTGAAGCTGGTCGGCGCTCTCGCGGGCGTCGGCCTCATCGTGGGCATCGCAAAGATGCTCACGTCGAACGATCCGATCACCTGGAAGCAGGCGCTCGGCCGCGCAATCCTCTCCGGCGCTACCGGCCTTGCCGCTGGTGCCATCGTCATTTTCATCCCCGGCGTCTCCTTCGTCGCCCAGGTCGCGCTCGCGTGCATCCTGGCGTCGCTCGGCACGTCAGCGCTGGAGACCGTACTGAACCGCGTCGTCAACAAGTGACCGCCCCCAAGGATGCCTTGGAGCGACTGCACGCCGCAGTCGCGGACAAGCTCGCCGACACCATCGACTCGATGGAGTCGGACGCGAAGGGCCTGGCCTCGATCCTCAACGTGGCCCGGCAGTTTCTCAAGGACAACGGCATCGACGTTGCAGCCACCCCTCCCGGCTCACCGCTGGGCAAGCTGGCCGACAAGGTGTCCGAGTTCCCGTTCGATCCCGCTGAGGATGGGCGGCTGAACTGATGGAGGGCATGACGAGCCTCCACGTTCGTCACCCTTTCGAGGACTTCCGCAACTTCGCCTGGTACGTCTGGAAGGAGCTGGGGCTACCAAGCCCCACTCCGATCCAGTACGACATCTGCGAGTTCCTGAAAACCGGCCCGCGCCGTCGCGTCATCATGGCGTACCGCGGCGTCGGCAAGTCCTGGGTGACGGCCGCCTACGTCTGCTGGCTCCTCTGGAAAGACCCCCAGCACAAGATCATGGTGGTCTCGGCATCGAAGGAACGCGCCGATGCGTTCTCGGTGTTCGTCAAGCGCCTGATCGAAACCCTGCCTGAGCTGCAACACCTGCGCCCACGTCCCGACCAGCGCAACTCGAACCTGGCGTTCGATGTCGGCCCCGCGCAGCCCGATCAGTCGCCCTCGGTGAAGTCGGTCGGTATCAACGGCCAGCTCACCGGCTCCCGCGCCGACACCATCATCGCGGACGACATCGAAGTCCCGAAGAACTCCATGACCGTCGTGCAGCGCGAGAAGCTCGCCGAGCTGGTCAAGGAGTTCGACGCGGTGCTCAAGCCGGGCGGCGAGATCATCTACCTCGGCACGCCTCAGACCGAGGAGTCGCTCTACAACAAGCTCCCCGAGCGCGGCTACGTCATCCGCATCTGGCCTGCGCGCTACCCGAAGGACACCAAGCACCGCCAGGTGTACGGCGACCGGCTCGCGCCGATGATCGCCGATGCGTTCGACGCGAACCCCAAGCTCGCCTGGAAGAACTGCGAGTCCGTCCGGTTCTCCGACGAGGACTTGATGGAGCGCGAGGCGTCCTATGGACGCTCCGGCTTCATGCTCCAGTTCATGCTCGATGCGTCGCTGTCCGACGCCGAGAAGTACCCGCTCAAGCTGTCCGACCTGATCGTGATGGACGTGGACCGAGAGGTCGCGCCGATCCGCGTGGTCTACAGCAGCGGCCCGGAGTACATCGTCAGTGACATCCCGTCCGTGGGCTTCACTGGCGACCGCCTGTACCGGCCGATGTACCTGGCCCCGGAAATGGAGGAGTTCACCGGCAAGGTGCTCGCTATCGACCCCTCGGGTCGCGGTGGCGACGAAACCGGCTACGCCGTGGTCGGCATGTTGCGCGGGATGCTCTACGCCCGCCGCGCTGGTGCGACCAAGGGCGGCTACGACGACGACACGCTGGAGACCCTGGCGCACATCGCGCGCGCCGAGAAGGTCTCTGCTGTCCTGATCGAAGCGAACTTCGGTGACGGCATGTTCGCCAAGATGCTCTCGGGCGTCCTGGCGCGTGTCTACCCGTGCTCGATTGAGGAGGTGAAGCACTACGGCACCTCCAAGGAGAACCGCATCATCGACGTGATGGAGCCGGTGCTGAACCAGCATCGCCTGATCGTTGACTCGTCGATCCTCCGCGCCGATCAGAAGTCGGAGCAGAAGTACCAACTGTTCTACCAGCTCACGCGCATCACGCGCGACCGCGGCGCACTGCGCCACGACGACCGCCTGGAAGCCCTGGCAATGGCCGTGAAGTATTGGGCCGACCAGCTCTCCCGCGACGTGAGCAAGGAGGAGCAGCGCTACCTGGAGGAGCTGCTCGACCGCGAGTACGCCTCCTTCATCCAGTCCGTGACCGGCCACGCGCCGTCGTCCGACAACTACCTCGACACCCTGTAGGAGAACCCTATGTCCAACACGCTCGCTGCGTGGCTGATGGCGCTCGCCGCCGCTGCCCTGCTGTACCTGTTCCTGCGCCGCAAGAACGACGACGACAACGACGACCCGAGCGCACCCGCGCCGGTAACGCCGTGCGACTGCAACCACGCTCCCTGCTGCCACACCCAGGGCGGCCAGTCGAACCCCTACGCCCCGGTGTGAGCCAGGCTGTCCAGCTCGCGCGCCCCCTGACGATGAAGTCGGAGGGTCTGCGCCTGGTGGCCTACCTGTGCCCCGCAGACAAGTGGACCATCGGCTACGGCCACACCGGCAGTGACGTGAGGCCCGGCCTCCGCATCACCGAGGAACGCGCTGTGGAACTGCTGGAGGCTGATCTCTCCAAGGCCGCTACGGTCGTCCGTCGATACGTACGCGTGCCCCTCAGCGCGCCGCAGGAAGCCGCTCTGATCGACTTCGTGTTCAACCTTGGCGAGGGCAACTTCGCCAGCTCCACCCTGCTCCGCGTGCTCAACGCGGGCGACTACGCGGCGGTGCCCGCACAGCTCCGCCGATGGACCAAGGGTCGCGTCAGGGGTGTGCTGAGGGACCTGCCCGGCCTCATCGACCGCCGCGAGGCGGAAGTCAAACTCTGGAACTCCAAGTGACCATCAAGACCATCTACAACCGCGCCAGCGAGCGCCTGGTGCGCGCCTACGAGCGCGCCAAGGGGTACGTAGCGCTGCGCATTGCCCTCGCCTCGCAGTGGCTCCTGGAGAGCCTGCGCGAGACCTCCCGTCGCACCTACACCGGCTGGCTGTTCGTCGCCGTGTTCCTGGCGCTGCCCTACGTCGTCCTCGGCGGCCTGTGGGAGCACTTGCGGAATGCCGCGGAGCGCCTGTGGGATGACGTGAGCGACATCGAGTGGGCTGCGTTCACCCCGAGCTACTGGCGGGAGCACATCAAGCAGTGACCACGCTGGCCTTTGACGGCCGGCTCGTTGCTATCGACTCGCAGGTCACCGCTGGTGATCTGCGGTACGAGGAGGAGAAGTTCTACCGCACCACCGACACCACCGGGCGCGACCTGGTGGTGTTCGGCGCGGGCACCACTTCCCACATCCAGCGAGCCGTGCGCGAGCTGTCGGAGGGATTCGACGAACTGACCAAGGGCGAGTACACGATCCTCGTGGTCGGCCTGCGGGACAACCCGGTGGCCTTCTACCACGACGGTCTCCCTCTCGACCTCCGGCGCGACTTCCTCGTCGCCGGTAGTGGTGGTGCGATTGCCCTGGCCGCCATGAAGGCAGGCCACAACGCGACCGAAGCAGTCCTCATGGCCTGCTCGACGGACCTCTACAGCGGTCCACCGGTGCAGACCTACGACACTTTCAACAAGCGCTTCCTTAGAAAACGGACATGACTTAACGGCGCAAGGATGCGCCTAAACTGGAATCCCCATCTGACGCGTCCGTTCCAAGGCCCCCATGAGATCGTTTATGCGATACGGCTTTTGAAGAAAGGTAGCCCATTGGTGAATGGTGGGCAGTTGAGGATTGGGAAGCCCCGTGGCAAACATGTAGGGTATTCGATTCGACAAGAGACAGTCAGCGACCGACATGGAGCCACCATCCTCGATATGAATATCTAAGATTGCCGCGTGGAACACTTTTGCCGCCAGTTGGTCTAAAGCTTGCGCGGAGGAAGCAACAACCTCGACCTCATAGCCGAAATTCACCAGGATTTCCTGCAACATCTCTGACAGGTCGGGGTCATCTTCTAAGACCAGTAGCGACCCCAAGCAACCCTTACCGTTTACCCGCGAAGCCATCTGACACCTCCCATGCGTAGCGGCCCGTACCCTATAACTATTGAAGGGGAATATCGCGCTGATGATTTGCAGCGTCCTGAACTGTTCAGCTAGAGAGTCAAGTCGTCTTCCTTGAACCACCACATTACAGCCAAGGCGACGAACCATACGATCAAGGGTATTCCGACAAGGAACTGGAGTAACAGGTCTCTCATGTACTCGCATCCCGCCGACTCAGTAAGCGCGGAATCAAGGATACGCACCTGCTGCTCCACAACGCTTGGGGCGGTGTTATCGTCGTTAATAAGTCCGCGGCTTCTTTCCGCCACGGCGTCCGCATCTCGCATCTTTACATGTTGATACAGAGCCGGTACTCCCACAAGGATTACACAAGCCAGCGTGATCGAAGCCGCGAACCGGGTGAGGATGCTATTGAGCGATGCCATGTGGTCTTGATGAGCTGTCTAGGGCAAACGCCAAGTCTACCGGACCACACAGACCGTCATCTCCTAGGGGGCTTGACAGAGCTGTTATCATTAGATAGACCTAAGTATTACTATAGTGGGACTGTAGAGTTCTATTCATTGGTATTCACCACCAAGTAGAACTACAGTCCTCCTATGCACTCTTGGGGTGTTCCTCTGTCCTCCTTGGGTGCCACTGCGGCGGAACTCCCATGCACCGACTTCTCCTGATCCTGCTCATCGCGGGCGTCACGCCCATCAACCCGCTCCTGGCGATCCTCGCGTACAACCGAGGGATGACCTGGGCTGTGCCTGTGTGCGTCCTATGGGGACTTGGGTCGCTCGCCTGGTTCGCTGTCGTGGCAACGCGGAAGCGCTCCGGTGTGACTGAGGCTCCCTCCTCGCGCGACTGAGGGGGTCGAAACGTTTGCGGCAAATTTCCGAAGGGGTATCCAACTACTTGGAACCGCGCGATCACCCCCCGTAGGGGGTCGCCCCCTGTAGCGCAAAGGCACGATGCGCCCCCCCTTCGCGTCACCTGCGGCGTCACCACCTCGGCTAACCTGCTGATTCCAAAGGTGAACCACCGGATTAGGTATCCAGTGCCTAGGCAATCCCATGCGATACCTGGGCAACCTGCGGACATCCGCGCTCAAACGTTCGCGCCTCTGTCTGTCCCTATCTGTCTTTTTGCCCTGACCGCCACGCGTCCACCTCGGCACCACCTCGGCACACCTGCCTACCACCTCGGCGCACCCTGCCCCAGCCTATGCCCACCTGCCGCCCACCACGGCCAGCCAATGCGCCGCCACGGCCCACGCAAGGCCCGCCACGGGCATCCCTACCGCCCCGCCTATAGAAGCTCCCCACGCGCGCGCTAGGCGCTCCCTGCGACCATCCAAAAATCGTTGCCATCGGGGTATTGACAGCCATGCGGGGATTGATCTAATCTATACCCGTCGCCAGCAGCACGGCGGCAGCGGAAAAGGCGGCGACAGACGTGCGACCGATGGATCGACAGCACCTAGAGCTTATCCCGCCAGCACTGAGGACTAGCCCCAAAGGCCCCTGAGCGCACCGCAGGTAACGTCCGGCTCAATCCTCCCACTACCGGGAGTGATTGACAAACCGGGAACAAACGGGCATAATGCCCACCATCGAACAACGGTCGCAGGGTGCGGTCGGGACAGTAGGAAAGGGGCAGGCAGGAGCGCCGCCCACGGCAGAACGCGGGGAGCTGGGAACACTAGCCGCGCCGGGAAGTGTAAGGGCCGATGAAGGCCGCCACGGATACCGGGTCACCGCCAGAAAGAGCGGGGCCATCTGTACGGGATTCCTAGGCGAGCTGGAGGCGCTCCCGGAAGCTGGCGACGGTCAGATTCCATGCCTTACAAGCATGAGTCTGACCGCCAAAGCGTCCCTACCGTTGTGATGGGGCGTTTTGGTGGTCCGATTCACTGGAGAGCAACCCATGACGATGATCCCGTTTGATATGACCGCCCGCGACTACTACGTGGCCGGTTGCATCCGCCGCGGCATCCGCGAGCACCGCGCCCGACTCAACGAGCGGGAGCGCCAGGCGAACAGGAACCGCACCCAAGTTGCGCCTTGTCCCTCCCCCGTTGTCATCTGATCCCCTTTCGTCAACCCGGTTTTCCACACCCCGCCGACGTGTGACGGCGGGTCTTTTTTGGAGCTACCATGAGCACCAATGGACCACTGGAGGACTTGCAAGTGCGCAAGCTCACCGCTGAGATTCGCAAGATCAACCGCGAGAGCGACAAGCTGATGATGGAGACCCGGTGGTATCCGTTGGTGGTCGCCACGGCCTTTGTGGCTGGCATCGTCACGCTGACCAAGCTGTTCCTCTAACAGCGCCCTATCCCAATCCACCGAAGCCGCCGCAAGGCGGCTTTTTTGTTGCCCGGAGAAAGCTATGAACAAAATTCCTTCCGCCCTGATCGCCGCCGCTCTGCATGTGGCACCCAAGAATGACGTTCGCTTCTACTTGAATGGCGTGCTGATTGAGTCGCACGCCGATGGTGCGATCATCGTTGCTACAGACGGCCACCGCATGCTTGTGGTGCGTACCAGCCTGCCGTGGGACATTGGCAAGATCATCGTGCCGCGCAATGCGTGCGAGCTGGTCGCCAAGATGAAGGGCGATGTCTATTTCAGCGCCGTGGGCGATGCCAGCCGGTTCAAGGCGGAGCGCGGAGGCCAGGCCATTGAGTTTGCTGCCGTTGATGGAACCTACCCGGACTGGCGTGCTGCGGTGTCCAAGCCGAACGAACTCAAGCTGTCCGGATTCGCGCCTGCCGTCCTCGAAGGCGTAGTGAAGGCGGCCGGTGTAATTCGCAAGGCATTCGGCGGCAAGGCCACTTCACTGATTCCGGTGACTGGCGGCGACGTGGCGGCCATGTTCGGTATTGGCGGCATCACCGATCCGAGCATCAGGTGCGCGTCTTTGATCGTCATGCCAATGCGCGACTCGTCATACCCGGAAGCCCTGTGCAGCGACGCGCTCCGCGCTTAACCCGAACCCATTAGCCGCCGCTAGGCGGCTTTTTTGTTGCCCGGAGAAAGCCATGAACCTCGACAAGTACGCCCCTGAGAGCGCGAAGCGCATAGCCGTGGCGCTGGTGGATGCCGCCCTCGCCGCTGGTTACTCGCTCGGCGTCTACGACGGCGAAGAAACCACGGTGCGGCACAGCCGCGACCGGCAAGAAGTGTTGGAGGCCCTCGCCTCTACCGACCACGATCACCTGCGGTTCTACCGCCCGGACGCAACAAAGGCGGGGTTTGTGCTCCTGATTTGGGAGAACGGGAACGACGCCGCGAGCGACTGGAGCGACAACGACGAGACCAACGCGCTGGTGATGCCGGTGCTGCGCGGGCTGGGAGTGCTGTGATGGAACTGCGCACCTACGGAACCCGCAACGTGTTCCTGGCACAGCCGGGGCGCTATCACGAACAACTGGCGGCGACCGCGATGACGCCGCAGCAAGCCGAGGAGTTCGCCACCGTGGTCAACCGGGCAATCAGGGATACCGACTTCGACCCCATCGACCTTGCGTTGCTTGCGGCAGGGTGGCAGTTGGCTGACGTGCCTGTGACCATCGAAGTGGGCGAGTTCCTGACCAATGTGGCCCGGATGCTTCACAAGCTGTTCGAGGAGCTTTGCACCCCTGACGGCTATCCCGGCGTCTTTGGCTACGAGATCGCGGAACCGTTGGGTGCGTGGCTTGCCGAACGCCCCAAGAATCGCTGCGAACTCGCCGATGCTGAGCGGCAGGCACGCGAAATGATCCAAGCCGAGATGGGCCGCTTCGCATGAGCTACCGCGAGGAGGACATCATGTTCGAGACCGAAAAAGCGTGGGTGCTGCGCAAGGGGCCGAACCATTTTGAGGTCTACAAAATCGGCCTCACGCACTCGACACGCCACGGCATTTTTCACAACATCCCCGGCGCGCTGGATCGCGCCATTGAGCACGCAAAGGGCCTGTCGCAATGAGCAACGACAACGAGCTGGCTGTACCTGCCGGTGACAAGCTGGTCACCCTGGGCGACCGATCGGTCTCCTACGGTCCCCGCCAAGAGTTCGATGGAAGCGTCGAGCCTTGCGCACCGATGGCCGCGCAGTTTTGGGGCGTCTACCGCTGGGCTGGTAAGGACCGCTGGTGGTGGATTGCCGACGTGGCCGACGAAGACACCGCCCGCGCAGTGGCCGCCGCCTACCTGCTGAACGTCAAGCCCGATTGGGCGCACTGACCGACAACCACCGCTGATCCCGAGGCCCGCCTAGTGCGGGCCTTCGCATTTCTGGAGCACACCATGCAAATATACGTTGCCTGCCTTGCCTCATATAACGCTGGCGTCCTGCACGGCGAGTGGATCAACTTGGAGGGACGCGACGCCGACGACGTGCGCGATGAGATTGCCCGCATCCTGCGCGAGTCGCCGCACCCGAACGTGACCGTTGATTGCCCGGATTGCGGCGGTACTGGAACCACATACGTCCCCCGAGTATTCGGCGGGGCGGAATGCACGGCGTGTGGCGGAAGCGGCAAGGTCGCCAGCGCCGAGGAGTGGGCCGTCCACGACTACGACGACGTGTTCGGGGATACCTGGGGCGAGCACCCCGACCTGGACAAGCTGTGCGCATTGCAAGAGCGGCTGGACGAGTTGCACAACGACACCGAACGCGCCGCCTACACGGCCTTCTGCGACCACGAGGGCCTCGACGATGTGACCGTGGAGCAGTTCCACGAAGCCTACGCGGGCCAGTTCGATAGCTGGGCCGACTTTGCCGAGAACTATGTGGACGAATCGAGGCTTCTTCACGACGTGCCCGACGCCCTCTCCCGCTACTTCGACTACGAGAGCTATGGCCGCGACATTCGGCTCAACGGTGACGCGTTTGAGGTGAGCGGCTTCTACTTCTGGAGCCGCTAACGCCGCTTCCGCAAGACCCTGCGCCAATACAGGTATGTGCGATGCGCCGGCACCGAGCTAGTCCACACCCATACGACTAGGTGAAGGGCCGTAATGGCGACTTCTACGCGGGGGTCAATCATCGAATGGTCCTTGGGGTCGGGAGTGGCGATCACGCCCTTCAGCCCTAATCATAAGGCCAATCTCGATATTTGGCACTCATTGTTCCATTTGTAGCACTTGCATAACAGGAGACTTACATATGCGTAACGCAGATTTCACCGCAAACTCGACCCTGGTGATCGTCAACGTGGCCCTCCGCGTCCACCAGTTCGGCCCGTTCTTGGTATTCGAGCGGGAGGTTTTGGTCCTGCATGAACGGACCTACGAGGTGCCCGAATGATTCGGACCATCAATTTCGACCATAACGAGAAGCGCGGCGCTCTCCGCGCGATGCTCGGCCTACTCAACGAGCGCGTCCAGTTCTCGGTCGTCCCCGAGGACTGTGGCTGGCGGGTGTCCTATCCGGTCCCACCCGCCGCCCCAACTGAGACCCCGCAGCCATGAACTCAATGCACGAGTCGGGATCAATCTCTCCGGTGGTACTTGATTCCTACGGACGCGCCATCATTGTGGCCTGTAGTCTGCCCGACGGTAGCGTGCTGCTGTCGGGCTGCGCATCCGCAGACGACCAGGGGGGGGCGTTCTCAGTCTATGAGTACGGTGAGACGGACAATAGCCAGCGCGGTAGTCCGCGTAGGGCAAGGACTGTTTTTTGCATCCGTGGTCGGGGCCATCGTGACCCTGGCGGTGATGCTTGTACTACCGTTCTTAAAACACTGAAACGTAAGACCTTTTTGTGGAGCGCAGCCGGGGGTGGCGGCGCATTACAACGCCGTGAGCAGGGGACAGGACGGCCCCTTCGCAGGGCAGAAGTACCTGGACCTGTTCGTGAAAGCCTTTGGATATGAGATCGGAATCGACCCCTCCCCCACGCCCTGGCAGCGTGGTTTCTGGATGGACAAAATTGGCAAGAATGCCATCAACATTGGCTTGGGCCTTGTAATCCTTACATTGCGGCTCCAAGATAGACCCTGATGGTTTCCCAAGGGGGAACCATCCCCTTACGGAAAATGAGCGCACCATGAATCTCTCGCAGAAAGAACTGACGGCCATTCTCACAACCGCACTGTCAGCCTTCCGGGAAGAGATCGACGAGGACATCACCGCCACCCGCATCCTCACCCTGCTCGCCGTTGTGGACGAGCCGGGCATTCAGCAGGTGGACCTTGAGCGCGTCCTCGGCGGACTCTCTCCCTCCGCAGTGAGCCGCAATGTGCTCGACCTGTCGTCTATCAAGCGTAACCGCGAGCCGGGGCCTGACTTCCTGGAGCAGCGCCCTGATCCCGCCTACCGCAAGCGCAACCTGATCTTCCCGACGACCAAGGCGCTGCACTGGCTGGCTTCGCTCGCAGAACGTGTCAACCGCAAGGTGACGGCGCGCGTCGCAGCCGCCTAACCCCCAACACCCCGTTGTGCCCCGAGGCCCGCCTAGTGCGGGCCTTTTCATTTCTGGAGATACACATGGCCCTTCGCCTCAAAGGGGCCGCGCCCAAGCCGGGTGCGCCCGATAAGCGCTACTACATGCTCGACGTGCAGGAGGGATACCGGCGCGTGCGCTTGTCCACCGGCACCCGCGACCGCGTGGCAGCCGAGCGCAAGGAGCAGGCGGTCCTCGACGCCCTGCGCGACGATCCCGAGATTGCAGAGGACGCGCTGCGGGAGCTGATTCGGGGCAAGTCCCGGTCGGTGCAGATGGCCGTGGCGAAGGCCAAGGTCCGCCAGCGCACCCTCAAGGACGCGATGGACGAGGCGCTGGACGACCGCAACTTTTGGGGCAAGCTCCGGTCCATCGACACCGTGCGTACCAACTGCAAGGTGGTCCAGAGCTACCTGGGCGAGGACACGCCCATCAACGACATCACGCAGGCCGCGGTCAACGACATGGCCCAGCGGATGCTCGCCGACAAGGCAGCTCCAGCCACCGTGAACCGAAAGATGCAGTGCCTCCTTGCCCTGCTGAAACGCGAGAGGAAGGCCGGCCGGTTCTTGGGAGAGCTGCCCGAGTACAGCTTGGCCGACGAGCGGGACAACGCACGCACGTTCGTCCTGAACGTCGAGGACGAGGAAATGATCTTGGCGCGGCTGCTGGAGTGGGACACCCTCCCTAACGGCCCTGCCGGAGGCCACCCACGGGTACGCGACGGGGCGGACTACCGCGACCTGTTCGTGTGCCTCGCCGACCTGGGCTGCCGCATGAGCCAGGCCATCGGCATCCGGTGGTCCGAAGTAGTCGAGCAGGGCGGAAGGCTCCACGTCCGCTTCTGGCGGCACGCTACGCTCAAGAAGGGGCGTCCCCGCACCCTACCCTGCACCGCCCGCGTCGCCAAGGTTCTACAGCGGCGCAAGGACGCCCTGGCGGCCACCTCGGATGGCCCCTTCACGATGCTCAATCGCACGCGCGCCGACCGGCTGTGGCAATGGGCTATCAAGGGGACACATCTCGCTTCCGAGAAGGAGTGCGTACCGCATGCGCTCCGCCACACCTGCGCCACCCGGCTGCTGCTGGCGACCGGCAACATCAAGCTCGTGCAGGAGTGGCTCGGCCACCGCGACATCCAGACCACCTCAGCGGTCTACGCGAAGGTACTGGCCGAGCAGTCGCTCCAGGGCATGTCTGCGCTGGAACAGTTCCGCCTCCCCGCCGCCTCGAACGGAACAGGTGACGTTCCGAGACAGGGATCAATTGCCAACGCGGGAATCCAATAGCACAACTGACCGTCGCCAGCTTATTTTTCAATCACTTAGGCAATCTGTGCTCGGCCAGATGGTGCGAAAGGCGGGACTCGAACCCGCACGAGGTCACCCTCACTGGAACCTAAATCCAGGGCGTCTACCAATTCCGCCACTTTCGCGTGGCCGGCACAGGCGTTCATTGTCGCAGGCGGGCGCAGGAAGCGGAAGGCCTGCACAAAGCTGAACATGGCCATCCTCGCGACTGGCGCGCGGGGACCGCCCCGGCGAGCGGCCGCTCAGCCGGGGCAGCGGTGGTTCAGTGCTGCGACCTGGCCTCGGCAGGCGCCGCATCGGCTCCCTGCCCGGCCGCAGGATCCACCTTGCGGATCTCCACGCCCCCGTCGTCGATACGGCGCAGGGCCACCGACTCCGGCGTGGCCTTGCGCACATCCACCGAACCATCCGCATTGCGCTGCACGTCCACCGCGTCGGGCAGGACCTCCCCTTCCGCAGGCTGAGCCGGCTGCATCTGCAGGGCGTCACCGACCGGGCGCGCCGGAGTGCTCTCCGTGCCAGCATCGCGCTCGACGGTCTGCGCAGGATCATTGGCCGGCGCACAGGCAGCCAGCGCCATCAGCGCGAAGGGAACCCACAGCGTGCGGTGCAATCGATTGATACCAGCCATCAACATCTTCCTTCGTGCATGCGCCATCGGCGCGGAAGATCCATTGGGTGCGATGCAGGACGCGATGCGCTGAGAAGCAGCGCACAGCATTGAAAACACTGATGACGCGTATGCCCCTGATTTCAGCATCGCTTCAGTAGATCCACGCCATGCGTGGATGAAGCGCAACCCGGCATACAGGCAAGAAAAAAGCCACTTGGCGAACCAAGTGGCTTTCGTCTGGTGGGCTGTCAAGGATTCGAACCTTGGACCTATTGATTAAGAGTCAACTGCTCTACCAACTGAGCTAACAGCCCGAAATCGGGGCGCGAATTATGACCCGATCCGCTCGGAGGGTGCAAGCACTTTCTTCAACATCGTTGAAACCAGCACTGCGATCCCGCTGCGTTGCAGATCCACGCCAGGCGGGGCCCTGCAACCTGTGATCCATCGAAACGAAAGGGTCACACTAATAAGAAAAAAGCCACCTGGCGTACCAGGTGGCTTCCGTCTTGGTGGGCCGTCAAGGATTCGAACCTTGGACCTATTGATTAAGAGTCAACTGCTCTACCAACTGAGCTAACGGCCCGTGAAACTCAGACGCACATTGTAGCGTGCTTTCTGTTTATTGCAATACCGTTTCGGCTGCGCCGATGCGGTTGAATCAGTGGGGTGGCTGAGGGGATTCGAACCCCCGACCACCGGAATCACAATCCGGTACTCTAACCAACTGAGCTACAGCCACCACTGAAACTTTCACTCCATCGCCGATACCGCTGACGCTGGAACCTCAAACCTTTGCCTGGAGACTGTCACCGAAGTTCCGGTCCGCCGAAGCGAGTCCGATATTCTGGTGGAGTCTTTACCCTTTTGCAAGCACTTCTTCACATCCGCCGATGCGATCCCGGTGCTCGCCGATGGCGCGCCCGACAGGAATCGAACCTGTAACCGCCGGCTTAGAAGGCCGGTGCTCTATCCAGTTGAGCTACGGGCGCCCGAACCGGAACGGTGTCCAATCCGACGTGATGTGGGATTGGTCGGGGTAGAGGGATTCGAACCCCCGACATCCTGCTCCCAAAGCAGGCGCGCTACCAGACTGCGCTATACCCCGGTCTTGCAATCCCCTCGGGCCGGGCCCGGGGAGTCGTTCATTGTGGCCAAGCACATCGCGAACTGTCAACGCAGGCGAGACCGGTCATGAACCTGCCACGGCGCCATGCGTGGTCATCGGCTATGCTCGCAGTCATCGGCCGGATGGCCGTCCCGACCTTCATTCGCACGGAGAACTCGCATGCGCAGCGGCAACCCGGCTCTTTCCGAGTCGACCTTCCTTGATCTCGCCAGCGGTTCGGTGGTGACCCACCCCGACCAGGTGATGACCCTCAACGGCACCGCCAACAAGACCGGCCTCCTGCTGCTGCTGACCGTGCTGACCGCAGCGTTCGCCTGGAGCCAGTCGGTCGACGAGTACGGCCAGATTTCCGGCAGCGCAAGCCTGTACGCCATCGGTGGCGCGATCGGTGGCCTGGTGCTGGCACTGATCACCATCTTCAAGAAGGAATGGTCGCCGGTGACCGCGCCGATGTACGCGCTGGTTGAAGGCCTGTTCCTGGGCGCCGTGTCTGCACTGTTCAACATGAAGTACCCGGGCATCGTGTTCCAGGCGGTGTTGCTGACCTTCGGCACCCTGGCCGCCCTGCTGTTCGCATACCGCAGCGGCGTGATCAAGGCCACCGAGAACTTCAAGATGGGCGTGGTCGCCGCCACCGGCGGTATCGCCCTGCTCTACCTGGCCTCGTTCGTGCTGGGCTTCTTCAACATCAACGTGCCGGTGATCCACGACGCCAGCTGGCTGGGCATCGCTTTCAGCCTGTTCGTGGTGGTCGTGGCCGCGCTGAACCTGGTGCTGGACTTCGACTTCATCGAAACCGGCGTGGCCCAGCGTGCGCCGAAGTACATGGAGTGGTATGGCGCATTCGGCCTGATGGTGACCCTGGTCTGGCTGTACGTGGAATTCCTGCGCCTGCTCTCGAAGATCCAGCAGCGCTGAGTCCAGCCACGCCGTAAACGACAGGCCGCGATCCGCAAGGGTCGCGGCTTTTTTGTAGAGTCGAGCTGGCCCACACGTCCCCTGCCCCCCCATGCCCGACACCTTTCACAGCTACCGCCCGGCGGAGGGCCACCGCCTGCCGCATGACCCGTTCAACGCCATCATCGGCCCGCGCCCGATCGGCTGGATTTCCAGCCAGGACGCGGGCGGCACGTTGAACCTGGCGCCCTACAGCTTCTTCAACGCCTTCAACTACACCCCGCCGATCATCGGCTTCTCCAGCCAGGGCCGCAAAGACTCGCTGCGCAACATCGAAGCCACCGGAGAGTTCGTCTGGAACCTGGCCACCTTCGACCTGGCCGAGGCCATGAACGAAAGCTGCCGCGCGGTTGCACCGGATGTCGACGAGTTCGCCCTCGCCGGCCTGACCCCGCTGGCATCCACGCAGGTCGCGCCACCGCGTGTGGCACAGAGCCCGGTGAGCATGGAATGCCGCTGCACCCAGATCGTGCGCCTGCGCGATGCCGCCGGACAGGACACCCACGGTTGGCTGGTGCTGGGCGAAGTCGTGGCGGTGCATATCGATGCACGGTTGCTGGTCGATGGCATCTACGACACCGCGGCGGCGGCACCGATCCTGCGCGGCGGCGGCCCCGCCGATTACTTCCGTATCGGCGCCGAACAGCGCTTCCGCATGTTCCGCCCAGCCTGATCCCAGCCCTTTGCGGGGCAACCCGCAGAGTCACCGACGCTATCACCACCACGGCTGCAGCCGCGCGGCTACCCCGCCGAACCCATCGCTGCAGCGTAGTGCGCCGCAAGGTGCTCGACCAGCGCGCGCACCTTGGGGGCGAGCGCGCGTGCATGCGGATACAGCGCGAAATAGCGCCGCTGGCCGGCATGCCAGGCTGGCAGCACGCGGATCAGACGACCGGCGCGCAGGTCCTCCTGCACGGTCAACGCGGTGAACAGGCTGATGCCCATTCCGGCCAGCGCGGCGGCATACAGGGCGGGGGTGGCATCCACGCGCAGGCGCTGCCCGGCGTCAACGCTCACGCTCGCGCCACGCGGCCCCTGCAATTGCCAGGGCGGCATTGACGGCGTGGGACTGAAACCCAGCAGCGTGTGCTGTTCGAGATCTGCTGCCTGTCGCGGCAGGCCATGGCGAGCCAGGTAGGCCGGTGCCGCGACCAGGATGCGCGGGCAGCTGGCCAGCTCGCGCGCGACCAGCTGGCTGTCCGGCAATGAAGCCGCAATGCGCAGGGCCAGGTCGAAACCACCGCCCACCACATCGACCAGCTGATCATCCGCCGACAGGTCCAGCGTGACCTGCGGGTAGCGCTGCAGGAACGAGGGCAGCCAGTGCGGCAGCTCCTGGCTGGCCACCACCTGCGGCACGCTGATCCGTACGCGGCCACTGGGTTGCGCCTGCCCGGCGCGGGCACGGTCGTCGGCCTCCTGCAGGCGGTCCAGCAGCGTTGCCGCCTCGCGGTAGTAGTCGCGCCCGGCCTCGGTCAATGACAACCGACGGCTGTTGCGATCGAGCAGGCGCACCTGCAGGTGTTCTTCCAACTGGCGCAGCTGCCGGGACATCGCCGAGTGGGTGGTCCCCAGGCGTTCAGCGGCCGCGGTGAAACTGCCCGCGTCAACGATGGCGCGCAGCGCACGCAGGGCGGCGAAGTGATCCATCGGCGGGCAGCTCCGTCTGGCGGGGCCCACGGCATGCGGGCCCCGCCAGCTTATCAAGCGCCGTCGCCAGCCTTGCGCACCGGCAGTGCGAGGATCGCGTCAGTCGTCATGACATCGCCGAAGGTGTCCTCGATCTGGGCCAGAGAGGCTTCATGCAGCGCGCGATGGCTGATGCGCTGGCCGCCGGCCAGGTCCAGGTCACGGCTGGCACTGGCATCGGAGGCCACGATCACCCGATAGCCGCGCGGCGCGGCGGCCGCATCGCGCGCGGCACCGGCCACGCAGGCGTGGGTCTGCAGGCCGGTGACGATCAGCGTGTCGATGCCGGCGCTCTTCAGCACCTGGTCGAGCACGGCGGCGGACGCGCCGGCGAACACGCTGACGTTGTCCTTCTGCACCACGGTCTCGCCCTGGCGCGGCTGCAGGTCGCGATGGAAGGCCGCATTGACGCTGCCCTGCGCAAACAGCGGCGCGCCGGCCGGCAGCACATGCTGCACGTGGATCACACCGATGCCATTGGCGCCGGCAAATTCGACCACCCGCTTCGCCTGGCGCAGTGCGGCCATGCCGTCGGGGATGACCATGCGGCCACCGGCAAAGCCCGGTGCGGCGCTGGCATCGAAATACTCGTTCTGGAAGTCGATCACCAGCACGGCGGTCTTCGCTGCATCCAGCGAGGTCGCGACCGGCGCGCCGGCCATCTGGCGGATGGTGGGATGGGCCGGATCAACGGCGGCAACCGGGGCGGTGGCGGCCATGCCGATCAGGCTGGCCAGGCCGAAGGTGGTGAGGTTCATGTGCGGATTCCTGCGATGGGTGTGGAGCACAGGATGCGGAGCGCCTGGCGCACGAACCAGCCCCACAGAGGCACATGATCTGTGCGAAGCTCGCACAGGCCACATCTGTAGCGTCGAGCCATGCTCGACGGCCTTTCTGCGGTTGCCGACACGAAGATCAGTCGAGCATGGCTCGACGCTACACCGGCGGAGAAACGCAACGGGGCGCCCGAAGGCGCCCCGCTGTGGATCCAACCGCGATCGACCTGCCGCTTACAGGCGGCTGGCGATGGCCTTGGCGAAGCTCATGGTGGTGCCGGTGCCGCCCAGGTCGCCGGTCAGCGAGTCCTTGGCTTCCATGGTCGCCACGATGGCCTTGCGCAGGCGCTCGGCGTTTTCCGGCTGGCCGATATGGTCCAGCATCTGCGCGGCTGCCAGCAGCAGCGCGCACGGATTGGCCTTGCCCTGGCCGGCGATGTCCGGCGCGGTGCCGTGCACGGCTTCGAAGATCGCCGCGTCCTTGCCGATGTTGGCACCCGGGGCCAGGCCCAGGCCACCCACCAGACCGGCGCACAGGTCGGAGATGATGTCGCCGAACAGGTTGGTGGTAACGATCACGTCGAACTGTTCCGGACGCATCACCAGCTGCATGCAGCAGTTGTCGACGATCATTTCCTGGAACTCGATCTCCGGGTACTGCGCGGCCACTTCACGGGCGACGTTCAGGAACAGGCCCGAGGTCGACTTGATGATGTTGGCCTTGTGCACGGCGGTGACCTTCTTGCGGCCGGTGCTCTTGGCCAGCTCGAAGGCGTAGCGCACGATGCGCTCGGAGCCCTTGCGGGTGATGCGGGTGCCGGAGAAGGCGGTCTCGCCGTCGGCCGACACTTCCTGGCCTTCGGCCAGGTAGGCACCCTCGGTGTTCTCACGAACGGTGATCAGGTCGACGTTGTCGAAACGCGACTTGGTGTTCGGGAAGGTGTGGGCCGGACGCACGTTGGCGTACAGGTCGAAATGGCGGCGCAGGCTGACGTTGATCGAGGTGAAGCCACCACCGACCGGGGTGGTCAGCGGGCTCTTCAGCGCGACCTTGTTGCGCGCGATCGATTCCAGGGTCACCGCCGGCATCAGGTCGCCGTGCTTTTCCAGGGCCACCAGGCCGGCGTCGGCGTCTTCGTACTCCAGGCCAGTCTTGAGCTGGTCGAGCACGAACAGGGTGGCGTCCATGATTTCCGGGCCAATGCCGTCGCCGCGGATGACCGTAATTTTCTGCGTCATTGATCGATGTTCCGAACAGGGGGAAAAACGCCGTCCGGACGTGCCCGGAAACGCCGGCGCAAAGGAAGTTTCACCGGCAATTATGCCTGAGACGGGGCCGAGGTCCCAAATAGACCATGGTCCCAGTGCCTGGCTCAGGCAGAATTGCCCGCGCATTCTTCCTCTACCCCCGCCTGTCGGCGCGCCCCTTCAACAAGAAGGGGCTCCTGGGCTGCTGGATCGCGGGACAGGCCCCCTCGCGGGCCCGGTAGTGCCGGCCGCTGGCCGGCAACCTCGGCCAGGTCGAGTTCAGGCGATGCCGGCCAGCGGCCGGCACTACCCTCAGTGCTCGTGCGCTGCCGGAGCGCTGGCGCCGCCTTCAAGCTGGTCGAGGAAGTCGACCGCGCGGCGCAGGTGCGGGATCACGATGGAACCGCCCACCACCAGGCCGACCGAGAAGGTCTCGAAGAACTCTTCACGGGTCACGCCGGCGTCCTTGCACTGGGCCACGTGGTAGCTGATGCAGTCGTCGCAGCGCAGCACCATTGAGGCCACCAGGCCCAGCAGTTCCTTGGTCTTCACATCCAGCGCGCCGGCCTGGTAGGTCTGCGTGTCCAGTGCGAAGAAGCGCCGCACCACCTGGTTCGGTTCGCCCAGGATGCGTTCGTTCATGCGCTTGCGGAAGTCGGTGAATTCGGCGATGCGGTCCTTGCTGCCGTCGTCGGCCGCGCTCATGCCTGGCCCTGCCCGGCCAGCAGCGGCTCGAGCTTGCCTTCACGGTGCAGGGCCATCATGTCGTCGTAGCCGCCCACGTGGACGTCGCCGACGAAGATCTGCGGCACGCTGGTGCGGCGGGTCAGTGCCATCATCTTCTCGCGCTCGGCCGGGTCCAGGTCGATGCGGACCTCGGTCCACTGCTGGCCCTTGCTCTTCAGGAAGTTCTTGGCGGCCACGCAGTACGGGCAGACGGCGGTGGAATAGATGGTGATGGCGGGGGCGCCGCCGGCGGTCTGGGCTGTCACGGGAAACTCCACGATGGATCGACGGTCTACATATGGTACCGGTGCGCTGGAAATTCCACGCCACGGCCGCAACACTGTGGATTAACGAATGGTTGCCCCCTGCCCTGCCACGCTTGGCGCGCCCCGCCCGAGGACCTCCTGCTTGCGAGCCCTGCTGCTGACTACCGCCGTCACCCTGGCCATGGCCATGCCGCTGGCCCAGGCCCAGGAGAAGCTGCCCGACATCGGCTCGTCGGCCGGCGAGCTGCTGACTCCGGCCCGGCAGGCCGAATACGGCGCGATGATGCTGCGCGAGCTGCGCAACTATGGCTACCTGCTGGACGATCCGCTGGTCAACGACTGGCTGCAGACCATGGGCACCCGCCTCGGCTCCAACAGCGACCAGCCGCGCCAGCCCTACACCTTCTTCGTGATGAAGGACCGCCAGATCAACGCCTTCGCCACGCTGGGCGGCTACATCGGGGTCAATGCCGGCCTGGTGCTGACCGCCGAGCGCGAGGATGAGGTGGCTGCGGTGCTGTCCCACGAAATCGCCCACGTCACCCAGCAGCACGTGCTGCGCGGGGTCGAGCGTGCCCAACGCGACCAGATCCCGATCCTGCTCGGCATGCTGGCGGCGGTGGTGGCCGCGCAGGCCAGCAACAGCACCTCCTCCGGCAACGCGACGATGGCCGCGATCAGCTCCGGCATGGGTCTGATGCAGCAGCGGCAGATCAACTACACCCGCTCCAACGAGTCCGAGGCCGACCGCCTCGGCATCCGCACCCTCTCGCGCAGCGGCTACGACGTGGATGCCATGGCCGGCTTCTTCGAGCGGATGGCCTCGGCAATGCGCGGCAACGAGGGCGGCTACAGCGTGCCCGAGTTCCTGCGCACCCATCCGGTCAACATCACCCGCATCAGCGAGGCCAAGGCCCGCGCCGAGCAGATGAAGAAGGACACGGTGCTGCTGACCACCAGCACCCCCAGTGGCGAGCGCAGGGAGCGGGTCGATCCGGCCGACCCGAGCCTGGCCGAGCCGATGCTGCGCGGAAACAACCCGCTGCTGCCCAGCAGCGTGCTGCGCATTCCGATGGGCCAGCTCGCACGCGGCGCCAGCGGCGACTTCGACTGGGCGCGCGAGCGCCTGCGTGTGCTCAGCGCTGATTCCACCCCTGAACTGGAACGCGAGTATGCCGATCTGGCCAAGCGGCAGAAGGATGGCCTGAACGACGCCCAGCGCTACGGCCAGGCCCTGGCGATCATGCGCGGCGGCCGCAGCGGCGCCACGCAGGCCCGGCAGACCCTGGCCAGCCTGCTGCAGACCCGACCGGACAACCTGTGGCTGGCACTGGGGCTGGGCGAGGCCGAATCGCGTGCCGGACTGGGCGCGCAGGCCAACAGCCGTTTCGAACAGTTGCTGCGCGAGCACCCCAACAGCCGTCCGGTGGCACTGACCTATGCCGAGATCCTGAACGAACAGGGCACCCGCGAGGCCGGCCAGCGTGCGCAGGCGATGCTGCGGCCGCTGTTGTCGCAAAGTGGTAACGATCCGGTCTTCCAGCAGCGGTACGCCCGCGCCAGCGAACTGGCCGGTGACAGCGTGCGCGCCAGCGAAGCCTATGCCGAGGCGGCCTTCCTCAGCGGCCGCCCGGAACAATCGCTGATGCAGCTGCAGGCGCTCAAGCGCAACCCGGCACTGGACTATGTCGGCCGGGCCCGTGTGGACGCGCGCATCGAAGCGATCACGCCCACCGTGCTGGAACTGCGCCGCCAGGGCGTGCAGGACCCGGATCTGGACCGCCGCTGAGCGCTGCATGACCGGTCGATGGCAATCCAGGCCGGTTCCGGCCAGGTAGTCACAAACATGTCATCAAACCGTAGTCTACTGGCACCACTCCAGTAACCGAGCCCTACGGTGTCCTCGTGCAGAAACGCATCCTGATCGTCGATGACGAGCCCGCGATCCGTGAAATGGTCGCCTTCGCCCTGCGCAAGGGCGATTACGAACCGGTCCACGCCGGCGATGCCCGTGAGGCCCAGACCGCCATCGCCGACCGCGTCCCCGACCTGATCCTGCTGGACTGGATGCTGCCCGGCACCAGCGGCCTGGACCTGGCCCGCCGCTGGCGCAAGGAAACGCTGACCCGCGAAGTGCCGATCATCATGCTGACCGCCCGCGGTGAAGAGAACGACCGCGTAGGTGGCCTTGAAGCCGGCGTCGACGACTATGTGGTCAAGCCGTTCTCGGCGCGCGAACTGCTGGCCCGCATCCGTGCGGTCATGCGCCGCGCCCGCGAGGACGACGAGGACGGCAGCGTGGCCGTCGGCCCGATCCGCATCGACGGCGCCGCCCATCGCGTGTTCGCCAACGACCAGCCGGTGCCGATCGGCCCGACCGAGTACCGCCTGCTGCACTTCTTCATGACCCACCCCGAGCGCGTCTACACCCGCGCCCAGCTGCTGGACCATGTGTGGGGCGGCAGCGTGTACGTGGAGGAGCGCACCATCGACGTGCACATCCGCCGCCTGCGCAAGACGCTGGAACCGTTCAACGCCGAGAACATGGTGCAGACCGTGCGCGGCGCCGGCTACCGCTTCTCCACCGCGACCTGAGTCTCGTCGTGCCGACGCCGCGCACCCGCGGGTGCCGGCGCCGGCAACTCTGCTATAACCCTCGGTTCACCCCAGTGAACCGCCGCACTTCAACGACGAGATCGCAATGCCCCGCCACATCCGCTCTGCCTGGTTGAAGACCCTGGCCACCGTTGCCGCGGTACTGCTGTTCGCCGGACTGGTGGGGTGGTTCACGGGTCACCTGTGGCTGTGCATCGCACTGGGCGCGCTGGCCACCCTGGCCTGGCATTACTGGCGGCTGCGCAGCGTGCTGCGCCGGCTGACCGCGCGCCAGCGCTGGGATACCGCCGAGGAAGGCACCGGCGTCTGGAACGAGCTGGACCGCCTGCTGTACCGCAACCAGGTGGAAATGCGCGTTCGCAAGCGCCGCCTGCTCGACATGCTGCGCAGCTACCGCGCCGCTGCCGCCGCGCTGCCCGATGCCGTGGTGGTGCTGGACCGCAACAGCCAGCGCGTGCAGTGGTTCAACGAAGCGGCCACCGCCCTGCTTGGCCTGCATCATCCGGGCGACCTCGGCGAGGCGCTGGTCGAACGCCTGCAGCCGATGCCGCTGGCGCACTGGCTGGCCGGCGGCCGCAACGCCGAGCCGATCCTGGACGTGCCCTCACCGGTCGATCCTGCGATCCGCCTGAACCTGCGACTGATTCCGTATTCTTCGGACTACTGGCTGCTGATCGCCCGCGACGTCAGCAAGCTGCTGCGCCTGGAACAGGTGCGCCGCGACTTCGTCGCCAACGTTTCACACGAACTGCGCACGCCGCTCACCGTGGTCCACGGTTACCTGGACATGATGGACCCGGAGGATTTCCCGGGCACCGGTCCGATGCTGGAAGAAATGCGCAAGCAGAGCCAGCGCATGGCCCAGCTGGTGGAAGACCTGCTGACCCTGTCGCGGCTGGAGTCGCAGGAGCACAGCGAGGAAGAGACCGTCGCCATGCAGCCGATGCTGGCCACACTACGCCGCGAGGCCGAAGCGCACAGCCAGGGCCGCCACCAGATCAGCATCGACGACCTGGCCGGCGTCGACCTGCAGGGATCGACCAAGGAGCTGCACAGCGCCTTCTCCAACCTGGTCACCAATGCGGTGCGCTATACGCCCGCCGGCGGCCGCATTGCGGTCGAGTTCCGCCGCGAAGGCGATGGCGCGGTGCTGGCGGTGCGCGATTCCGGCTACGGCATCCCGGCCACCCACCTGCCACGCCTGACCGAACGTTTCTACCGTGTCTCCAGCAGCCGCTCCCGCGAAAGCGGCGGTACCGGCCTGGGCCTGTCCATCGTCAAGCACATCCTCGGCCTGCACCACGCGCGGCTGGAGATTGAAAGCGAGGTCGGCAAGGGCTCGGTGTTCTCCTGCCATTTCGATGCCGACCACGTGCGCCCGCGCGAGTCCGCCCCCCTGACTTCCATCGAAGATTGACGCCATGAGCAGCCTCGGATCCCTCCCCCTCCCCGTGAGCCCGGACAACGATCCGTTGCGCGACCCGGCGCTCTACATCAACCGCGAACTGTCGCAGCTGGATTTCAACTTCCGCGTGCTGGCGCAGGCGATGGACCCGCAGGTGCCGCTGCTGGAGCGCCTGCGCTTCATGTGCATCTCCTGCACCAACCTCGACGAGTTCTTCGAGATCCGCGCCGCCGCCGTCCGCCACGCGCAGGAATTCGGCCTGCCACCGGCACCGGACGGGATGAGCCCGCAGGCCATCCTCAACGCCATCCACGACCGCGCGGCACAACTGGTCGACCAGCAGTACCGCTGCTGGAACGAGACGCTGCGCCCGGCGCTGATGGAGGCCGGCATCGGCGTGCTCGGCCGCCACTCCTGGACCGATCGGCAGAGGCGCTGGCTGCGCGCCTATTTCCGCAACGAGATCATGCCGGTGCTGTCGCCGCTGGGCCTGGACCCGGTGCACCCGTTCCCGAAGATCCTCAACAAGTCGCTGAACATCGTGGTGGTGCTGAAGGGCACCGACGCATTCGGCCGCGCCGGCCATCTGGCCATCGTGCGTGCGCCGCGCTCGCTGCCGCGCATCATCCAGCTGCCGGAGAAGCTCGGCGGGTCGCAGAATTTCGTGTTCCTGTCCTCGGTGCTGTCCACCTTCGTCGATGAGCTGTTCCCGGGCATGGAAGTCCAGGGGGCCTACCAGTTCCGCGTCACCCGCAACTCCGAGCTGGTGGTGGACGAGGAGGAGGTGGAGAACCTGGCGCTGGCACTGCGCGACGAACTGGTCGATCGCGGCTACCGGCCGGCGGTGCGGCTGGAAATCGCGCAGGACATGCCGCGCGAGATCGTGCGCACCCTGCTGCAGAACTTCGGCCTGACCGAGAACGCGGTGTACCGCATCGACGGCCCGGTCAACCTCAACCGCATCATCCAGTTGTACGACCTGATCGCACAGCCGGACCTGAAGTACCCGCCAATGACCCCGCGCACGCTGCGCGACAGCGACGGCATCTTCGAAACCGCGGCGCGCCAGGATCTGCTGCTGCACCACCCGTTCGATGCTTTCACCGCGGTGCTGGACCTGATCCGGCAGGCGGCGATCGACCCCAACGTGCTGGCGATCAAGCAGACCCTGTACCGCACCGGCAAGGATTCGCTGATTGTCGATGCGCTGATCCAGGCTGCGCGCAACGGCAAGGACGTGACCGTGGTCGTTGAACTGCGCGCACGCTTCGACGAAGAGGCAAACCTGGGCCTGGCCGATCGCCTGCAGGAAGCCGGCGTACAGGTGGTGTACGGCGTGGTCGGCTACAAGACCCACGCCAAGATGCTGCTGATCGTGCGCCGCGAGGGCCGCAAGCTGCGCCGCTATGTACACCTGGGCACAGGCAACTACCACAGCGGCACCGCCCGAGCGTATACCGACATCAGCCTGATCACCGCCGATGCGGACATCGGCAACGACGTGCACCTGCTGTTCCAGCAGCTGTCCGGGCTGGCCTCGAAGATGAAGCTCAAGCGCCTGCTGCAGTCGCCCTTCACCCTGCACACCGGCATCCTCGGCCGCATCGAGCGCGAAACGCGCATCGCCGCCGCCGGCCGCCCCGCGCGGATCATCGCCAAGATGAACGCGTTGAACGAACCGCAGGTGGTGCGCGCGCTGTACGCCGCCTCGCAGGCCGGCGTGCAGATCGACCTGATCATCCGCGGCGCCTGCACCCTGCGCCCGGGTGTGCCGGGCATCTCGGACAACATCCGCGTGCGCTCGATCGTCGGCCGCTTCCTGGAGCACAGCCGCGTCTACTGGTTCGGCAACGACGGCGCACCGGAGATGTACTGCGCCAGCGCCGACTGGCTGGAGCGCAACCTGCTGCGCCGGGTCGAGACCTGCTTCCCAATCCTCGACCCGGAGCTGGCCAAGCGGGTCTACCGCGAGGTGCTGCAGAACTACCTGGACGACAACCTCAACGCCTGGGAACTGGATGCCGACGGCATCTACCACAAGCGTGCCCCGGCGCACGACGAAGCCCCGCATTCTGCGCAGATGGCATTGATGCAGGGGCTCTGACCCGGTGTGTCGACCAAGGTCGACACCTACCAAGAGCAGTAGGCACCGATTTGGGGCGGGATAGGATCAGTGCCGACCAACGGTCGGCACCCACCATCAGATCGCAGAAATCTGTCAAAGGCGGGGTGGGTCCGCCAACCCACGGATAGCTCGCTTTTGCTGTTGCCGTTGATTCGGCGGGTGCAGGGCGCAGCCCTGCCGCACTCCCCTCTTCCAAAATGTGAAGGCCGCGCGGTGACGAGCACACCGCCCCTTCGGCTAACATTCGCCCATGCCGCATACCACTACGACTCCGCCCGCATTGCAGGATGGCGACCTGCTGGCCGCCATCGACCTTGGCTCCAATAGTTTCCACATGGTCATCGCGCGCTACACGCTCGGCCAATTGCGGGTGATCGACCGGCTGCGCGAGACCGTGCGCATGGCCGATGGCCTGGATGGCAAAGGTGGGCTCTCTTCCGCCGCACGGCAGCGCGCGCTGGAATGCCTGGCCCGTTTCGGCCAGCGCATCCGCAATGTGCCGCCGCACCGGGTACGCGCGCTTGCCACCAACACCGTACGCCAGCTGCGCTCGCCGCAGTCGTTCCTGGTCCCGGCCGAAACCGCGCTGGGGCATGCCATCGAAGTGGTCAGTGGCCGCGAAGAAGCGCGCCTGATCTACCTCGGCGTGGCCCACGCGCAACCGCCCAAGCCCGGCCAGCGCCGGCTGGTCATCGACATCGGCGGCGGCTCCACCGAATTCATCATCGGCATGGGCATGCAGACCCTGGAGCGTGAAAGCCTGCAGGCCGGTTGCATCGCCAGCACCCGCCGCTTCTTCCCCGGCGGCAAGCTGAGCAAGAAGCGCTGGAAGGACGCGCTGGCCGAGATCGGCCGCGAGTTCCAGCCCTTCGCCAGCAAGTACCGCGCACTGGGCTGGCAGGAAGCGCTCGGATCTTCGGGCACGCACAAGGCAATCAGCGAGATCTGCGCGACGATGAAGCTGAGCAAGGGCGCGATCACCGCCGAGGCCCTGCCCCAGCTGCGCGACGAGCTGCTGAAGGCCAAGAAGATCGACGACATCCAGTTGCCGGGCCTGTCCAGCGACCGCCGCCCGATCATCGCCGGCGGCATCCTGGTGCTGGAGGCCGCCTTCCAGGCCCTGGGCCTGCAGAAGCTGCTGGTCAGCAAGGCGGCGATGCGCGAAGGCATCCTGTACGACATCGTCGGCCGTGCCGGTGAGAACGACCTGCGCGACGAATCGGTGGCCGCGCTCAGCCAGCGCTACGGCATCGACACGGTACAGGCCGACCGCGTGCAGGACACCGCGCTGTCGCTGCTGGAGCAGGTGCAGGAGCGCTGGAAACTCGATGCCGACGACGCACGCATGCTCGGCTGGGCCGCGCGCCTGCACGAGCTGGGCCTGATGATTGCCCACAGCGGCTACCACGTGCATGGCAGCTACGTGCTGGAACACTCGGACATCGCCGGCTTCTCGCGGCAGGAGCAGCAGATGCTGGCCGCACTGGTACGCAGCCATCGCCGCAGCGTGACCAAGACCGCGTTCGACGCCCTGCCCGAGCGCCTGCTGCTGACCGCACGCCGGTTGGCCGCCCTGCTGCGCCTGGCGGTACTGCTCAACCGCGCCCACGAGGACGATCCGCTGCCGGCATTGGAATTGACCGCGGACGACAACCGCCTGTCGCTGATCGTGCCGCAGGCCTTCATCGATGCGCGCCCGCTGCTCCGCGCCGACCTGATCGGCGAGACCGACGGCATCGCCGGGCTGGGTATCCAGTTCCGGCCGTTCGTGGCCTGATCCCTACGGCCAGGGCGGCACGTCATGACGCGTCGCCATAGGCCTCTTCCGCGTGTGTTCGACAAGCTGTTGAAGCTCTACGACCCCGGCCCTTCGGAGCCGTGGTCTTTTCTGTTTCCGCGCAGGTTGTCGCTGCCTGCAATTGCCATGACGCTTTCGGTCCAGAGTCGGGGCGAGGGTGCATCGTCCATCGCTCCGCCGTCGATCAGATCAATCGATTGATTCACTTCCGGTTTGTGCGAAAGCGTCATGCCGCTCCATGGCGATTTCGTCCTTTCCCCATACCTCTCCCTCTCCTCCTTCACTAGGTTCGAACAACCACCGCCTGCGGTGGCGTTGGCGCGGCCCGCTTGGCTGCGCACCGAAGACTTCGAAGACTGAGAGAGAGACACCCATGACCATCCGTATTCCCGCACTGGGGCTGGCGATCCGTCGTGCGCTTGCAATCACGGCGACCACAACCCTGGCCGTTCCGGCGCTCGCGCAGCAGGCACCGGAAGCCACCACGCTGGACCGCATCGAAATCACCGGCTCACGCATCCGCCAGGTCGACCTGGAAACCGCACAGCCGGTGCTGACCGTCAGCCGCGCCGACATCGAGCGACAGGGCTTCAACTCCGTTGCCGACATCCTGCAGAACCTGACCGCGACCGGCAGCCCGGCATTGAGCCGCGCCAGCCCGTTGAGCGCCGGCGAAGCCGCCGGCGGCAGCTACGTGAACATGCGTGGTCTCGGTGCGCAGCGCACCCTGGTGCTGGTCAACGGCAAGCGGCTGGGCATGACCACTTCGGGTTTTCAGGACATCTCCAGCATTCCTGCCGCTGCGGTGGAACGCATGGAAGTGCTCAAGGATGGTGCCTCGGCCATCTACGGGTCCGACGCGATGGCCGGCGTGGTGAACATCATCACCCGGCGCAACGTTCAGGGTGTAACCGCCAACGTCTATCACGGCCAATACAGTGAAGGCGACGGTGCCCGTACCCAGTACGACGTGGTTGCCGGCTGGTCCAATGACCGTGCTTCCATCAGCGTTGCTGCCGAGCATGTCGAAGAAAAGGGCGTCTGGGCCAGGGACCGCGGCTTCAGTGCCTATACCTATACCGACGGCCACGCGGATGACGGCTGGACCACGGTCGGCCAGTGGGGTCGCATCACCGGCTTCAAGGGCCCCGGCTGCAGCAACAGCCGGGGCTGCAGCTATTCGCTCGACCGTGGCAGCCAGCCGGGCGGGCCGGACAGCTTCCACCTCAGCGACAACACACCGTTCACCGGCGATGTCAGCAACAGCAACGAGCAGATGCATCTGCAGACGCCGATCAAGCGCGATTCGATCTTCGTCGATGCGCGCGTGGAGCTGAACGATCAGGTCCGTTTCAACACCCAGCTGGCCTACAACCGGCGCACCACCACTCGCCAGATTGCCGGCTATCCCTTCCAGTCCGGCCCAGCCGGCATCACCCCGATGTCGGCCGACAGCTGGTTCAATCCGTTCGGCAGCCATCACGGCTACGACACGCCCAGCGATGTGCACTGGAACCGTCGTACCTGGGAGATTCCTCGCGTCAGCACCAGCGATCTGACCACCTGGCAGGCCGTCGCGGCACTCGAGGGCAACTTCGAATTCGGCGGTCGCGACTTCGACTGGGAAGCGGGTTACCAGTACAACCGCAGTGAGCTGACCCAACGTGCCACCGGCAACCTGCACAAGCAGCGCGTGGCCGATGCCACCGGTCCTTCGTTCTACAACCCGGCAACCGGCAAGGTCGAATGCGGAACGCCGGATGCGCCGATCGCAGGCTGCAAACCCTGGAACCCGCTGGTTCCGTATGGCCAGGACGATCCCTATGGCCTGACCGGCAACACGGAGCTCCAGGACTGGCTGTTCCCGGAAGAACTCACCCGCGGCCGCACCACCACCCGCAACCTGTTCGCCAACCTCAGCGGCAGCCTTGCCAGCCTGCCCGCCGGTGAGCTGGGCTTCGCCGTGGGGGCCGAGAGCCGCCGCGAGGACGGCCGCTTCATCCCCGATGCGCTTGCGCAGACCGGTGCCACCACCAACCTGGCGGCAGGCCCCACCGGTGGCGGCTACCGCGTCGACGAAGCCTACCTGGAACTGAGCGTGCCGGTGCTGCGCGACCTCGCCGGCGCCCGCGAACTGACCCTCAGCGCGGCGACGCGGTACTCGGACTACTCCACCTTCGGCGGAACCCTCAACAGCAAGTTCGGCTTCACCTGGAAGCCGATCGATCAGCTGCTGGTCCGCGGCACCTGGGCACAGGGCTTCCGTGCGCCGACCATCGCCAACCTGTACGGCGGCGGCTCGGAGACGTTCACCACCGGCTTCCGCGATCCCTGCGATACGGTCCATGGCGCAGCCGCAAGCAGTGCCGAGGTCCGCGCGCGCTGTGCTGCCGACATCGCCAACGCCGACACCTACCGCCAGCTCGGCCAGGGCAATGAACCCATCACCGGCAGCAGTGGACAGACGCCCCTGCCCTTCACCAACGGCTCCAATCCCGACCTGCAGCCGGAAACTTCGACCAGCCGCACTCTGGGCCTGGTCTGGAGCCCGACGTTCGCCGAAGGGCTTCACATCGCACTGGACTGGTGGAAGATCCGCATCGACAACACCATCGTCTCCGACCATCCCAACGACATCCTTCGCGACTGCTACGAGCTGGGTATTGCCGAGCGCTGCAGCAGCTTCACCCGCGACCCGGAGCTGGGCATCGTCAACAAACTCAACTTCGGCAACCGCAACAGCGGCTTCCGCCAGGCAGAAGGCTACGACCTGGAGATCGGCCACAAGGTCGAAACCCGCTGGGGCAGGTTGAGCGCCGACTGGAAGTCCACCTATGTGGTCAACGCCGAAGAGAAGACCACCAACGAAGCCGGCGTACCGGCCATCCCCAGCAATGGCATTGCCACCAACGGCGGCATCGGCTTCCGCGTGCGCTCCAACGCGTCGCTGGGCTGGGAGCATGGCAACCTCGGCCTGACCTGGGGCCTGCGTTACTTCTCCGCCGTCAAGGAACGCTGCCTGGGTGCGGAGGATTATCCGAACGAGTGTTCCCACCCCGACCAGCGCGCGCCGTGGTTCAGCGGTACGCGCGACTACAACCGTCGTGGATCGGTCACCTTCCATGACGTGCAGGCGCGCTACAGCCTGCCGTGGGACGCCACCGTTTCGATCGGCGCCAACAACGTGTTCGGCCGCCAGGGCCCGGCCATGTACAGCCAGCCGAGTGCCAACTTCTCCTACTACGGTGGCTTCGACATCGGCCGTTTCATCTACATGAAATACCAGCAGCGCTTCTGATCCACGCACCACGCACGGTGCCCACCACGGCCCTCCGGGGCCGTGGTGGCGTACGCTTCCGGCCGCGTCATCTGCCGGTCGCAAAGCGGTCACATCGGCTACATCGCCAGGCCCGAGCATGCCGGAAACCCGGAGGCCCGCCATGCGCTATGCCATCGTCACCGAGACCTATCCGCCGGAAGTGAACGGCGTTGCCCTCACCGTGCAGGGGCTGGAGCAGGGACTGCGCAATTCCGGCCATGAGATCGACCTGATCCGGCCCCGCCAGGCCAACGAAGCGCTGGACTCCGCACCGGGCACCCTGTTGGTTCCCGGCGCCGCCCTGCCGCGCTACCCCGGCCTGCGCTTCGGCATGCCGGCACCGATCCGGCTCGGTCGCCATTGGCAGCAGCAACGCCCGGATGCCGTCTATGTCGCCACCGAAGGCCCACTGGGCTGGTCGGCGGTGCGCACCGCACGGCGCCTCGGCATCCCGGTGGCCAGTGGCTTCCACACCCGCTTCGACGAGTACCTGCCCGACTACGGCGTGGCCTGGCTGCAGGCCGCCGCGATGCGCTGGATGCGCCGCTTCCACAACCAGGCCGATGCAACCCTGGTACCCACCCGCGAACTGCAGCAGTTCCTCGGCGAACAGGGCTTCGAACGCGTGCGCCTGCTGGCGCGCGCGGTCGACAGCCAGCAGTTCGATCCGAACCGTCGTGACCCTGCCCTGCGCGAAGAGTGGGGCGTGGACGGCAACGGCCTGGTGGCGATCTACGTTGGCCGCATCGCCGCGGAGAAGAACCTCGGGCTGGCGGTGAAGGCCTTCCGTCGGTTGCAGCAGATCCGTCCGAAGGCCCGCTTCGTGTGGGTGGGCGATGGCCCGGCCCGCGAAAAGCTGGCGCATGAAAATCCCGACTTCATCTTCTGCGGCGTCCAGCGTGGCGATGCGCTTGCACGTCATTTCGCCAGCGGCGATCTGTTCCTGTTCCCCAGCCGCAGCGAGACCTTCGGCAACGTGACCCTTGAAAGCATGGCCAGCGGCGTGGCAACGGTGGCCTTCGACTACGGCGCTGCGCGCGAGTACCTGCGCAATGGCGAGAATGGCGCCGCAGTGGACAACGACGAGCAGTTCATCGACGCGGCCGTGCAACTGGCCGCGGATGACGCGCAGCGCCACGTGCTGGGCAGCAACGCCGCACGCGCCATGAAGCGCCTGCATCCGCAGCAGGTGGTGGCGGAATTCGACGCCCTGCTGGCCGAACTGGCCCAGTCGCGGAGGACCGGCCATGCGCACAACGCGGCTTGAACTGCTGGCCGACCGCGAAGCACGCCTGTGCCGGCGGGCCAACCACTACTGCCGCCGCCGCCGTGTGCGCCGCCTGTTCGCGGTCATCAGCCGGCTCGGTGATGGCGTGTTCTGGTATGTGCTGATGGGCGCCCTGGTGCTGCTTGATGGCTTCGACGGCCTGCGCGCATCGGTGCACATGGCCGCCACCGGCCTGGCCGCGCTGTTGCTGTACAAGGGCCTCAAGCGCTGGACCCGGCGCCCGCGCCCGTATGCCGCCGACCTGCGCATCCGTGCCTGGGTGGCACCGCTGGACGAGTTCAGCTTCCCTTCCGGGCATACCCTGCACGCGGTGTCGTTCACCATCGTGGCGCTGGCCTATTACCCGTGGCTGGCGCCACTGCTGGTGCCGTTCACCGCGGGCGTGGCGCTGTCGCGGGTGGTACTCGGCCTGCACTACCCGTCCGATGTGCTGGCCGCCACCGGCATCGCCATCGGGCTGGCCTCGGCCAGCCTGGCCTGGTTGCCGTTGCCGGTGTAGCCCCGGGGTCAGATCCGTTTTGCTTCGGGGAGGGATCTGATCCCCACGATGCCGGCGGCGCTACCGTCATCGTTGATGCCCTAGAATGCCCGCATGACCACGTTGTTCATTTCCGACCTGCACCTGGACCCCAGCCGTCCGGAGATCACCGACCTGTTCCTGCGCTTCCTGCGCGAGCAGGCGCCCGGCGCCGATGCGCTGTACATCCTCGGCGACCTGTTCGAAGCCTGGATCGGTGACGACACGCCCTCGCCCGCCGCCGACGCAGTGGCCGATGCACTGAAGGTGCTGTCCGACAGCGGCGTGCCGGTGTACTTCATCCGCGGCAACCGTGATTTCCTGCTTGGCGAGGACTACGCGCGCCGTGCCGGCCTGCGCATCCTGCCCGACCCGTGCATGATCGACCTCTACGGTCGCCCGGTGCTGCTGCAGCACGGTGACCTGCTGTGCACCGATGACATTCCCTACCAGCAGTTCCGTGCACAGACGCGTGACCCGGCGTTCCAGGCACAGTTCCTGTCACAGCCACTGGCAGCGCGTATCGCGTTCGCGCAGAAGGCGCGCGAAGCCAGCCAGGCCCGCCAGTCGGAAATGAAGCAGGGTGATCGCGCGCAGTTCGAGACCGTCACCGACGTGGCGCCGTCCGAAGTCGTTGCCACGTTCGCGCGCCATGGCGTGGACACCATGATCCATGGCCACACCCACCGCCCGGCAATCCATTCGCTGCAGGCCGGTGGCCGTGCCTGCACCCGCATCGTGCTGGGCGACTGGTACGAGCAGGGTTCGGTGCTGCGCGTGGATGCCGGCGGCTGGTCGCTGGATACGCTCGCGCGCGAATGATGGGTCCGAAGGTGCCAACCAAGGTTGGCATCTACCCGGGCAGGTGCACGTGCCCGGGTAGACGCCGCGCCTGGTCGGCGCCTGGCCTCAGCGGAAGGCCGCGATGGTCGCTTTGGTATTGACCAGCACGCGCTGGTTGTCGGCGGTACTGGCATTGCCCATCGGGATGCCGTTGTAGCTGATGTTCGGGTTCGACCAGTAGTTCAGGCGCGGGCAGCTGCGGGTGCAGTTGTAGGCCATGATCGTGCGCCAACCGGTGCCGGTGGCAGGCTCGTAGCGATAGCCGTGGCCATAGGCGTAGGGCGAGGTGCTCGAGTCGGTGGCGATGTCATGCCGCGCGCTCTGCAGATGGCCGATCTCGTGCGCGAACGAGTAGTAGCCGGTTGCGCAATCCCAGTACACCGCCGCGAAGGCGGTCGATGCGGTCGAGCCGATGCCCGAGGCCAAGCCGCAGTAGGCACTGTTGTTGATGAGCAGCACGCCGACGTCGGCCGCGGTGGTGTTGCGGCTGGTGTGGATGCTGTCCATGTAGCCGTCGCTGGTACCACGGAAACGTGACAGGTCGGTGGTGAAGTTACCGGACTCGCTGTAGTTGGTGGTCTCGTAACCGGCCAGTTGCAGCGTCAGGCCGACGTTGCTGTTGACGTAACCCTGGTTGGACTCGGCCACCGCCAGCTGCACCAGCGACTGCATGTTGCCGCCATAAGCCGCTACCGCTGCATTGGTCGCCACCACCAGCACGCGGATGGTGGCCGGGCTACCGGACGAGGCCTGCGCGATGCCGATGCGGTCGTTGTCGGCCATCGGGATCTTCGGCAGCTGGTTGTAGTCAGCCGGATGATCGGCTGGCATCCTCGATTCGTCGACCTCGACCAGCACGTGGCGGTTACCCAGTGGACGCAGGCGATAAAGCTTGCCGTCCTTGCGGATCGAACCGGTGATGGTGTCGCCCGAACGTACCAGGATCAACGAATTGCCCGGATCGTCCTGGCCGCTGGAGGTGGCGGCGGTCAACCGGTCGGACGGCGAACGGAACTGGCCGTACCAGATGCTGCCACCATCGGGCAGCGCCTCGACCTTGCTGCGCACCGCCTGCACCCGTTTGCCGAGCAGCTCGAATTCCAGCTGCGGCTGCGCCGTAGCCGCCGCGTCGACACGCACTTCCTGCACCGTCGCCGTGGACGGGGTGGCCAGCAGCTTGCCGAGTGCAGGCTCGCTGTTGGCCGATGCCCGGCTGATGACCGTCACCGGTTCGAACAACGGTGCCGCATGCGCGGCTGCCGCCACCGACAAACCCAACACCAGGCCACCTGCCGCTTTGCCAATCGATCTGGACAACATTGCGTCGCTCCTTGAATGATGTGAACAGCGTTGATGCAGCACGCCCGGGTTTGCCGGGTTTGGCCATATGGCCTGCGCGGGTCGTGTGAATTCAATAGAAGATGGGAATGAAAATCAGGAACTGTGATCGACCGCATCTGCGTTAAGTAAGGTCAAAAGCGTCACTACACTTCGCCAATACACCGCTTTCGCGCTACCGTGACGCGGCCACGACGGGGAATGCACATGGCACCAGCGAAGGACACGGACGAAGATGTCGGCTTGCTGCGGATCGGCCTGTTCTTCGACGGCACCCGCAACAACGCACACAACCTGGCGCGCGGCCGTCCGCAGGTTCCGCAGCCTCGACCGGCGCAGCTGCGCGCGGACGATGATTCGACCTACCAGAGCCGGCTGACCAGCAGCTACGACAACGGCCTGACCAACATCGCGCGCCTGCAGCAGCTGTATCCGGACAGCCGCCGTGATGCGATGGCCGCTCCCTCGCTGTCGATCTATGTCGAAGGCGTGGGTACCCGCGATGATGCCGACGACGATCTGATCGGGCTGGCCTTCGGCATCGGTGCCAGTGGCGTTCGCGCGAAAGTGCAGCGCGCGCTGCAGGTGCTGCTGCCGGCCGCACTGTCGGGACTATCCGCACGCTGGCAGCGACCGCTGCATGGCGTGCAGCTGGACCTGTTCGGTTATTCACGCGGTGCTGCTGCCGCACGTGACATCGCCAACCAACTGCAGGGCTGGGACAGCGTGCGCTGGCGCCAGCTGCTGCAGGCCGCCGGCCTGTCCTGCACTGCGAACTTCGCCCCGGCCACGCCGGTGCTGCGCTTCATCGGGCTGTTCGACACCGTTGTCGCAGTCAATGGCGGCCGCGCCGATGAGCGGCCGCAGCTGGCCCTGCACAGCGGCATCGCCGGTCGCGTCGTGCAGCTCACTGCACGCGATGAACATCGCCAGCACTATCCGTTGACCAGCGTGGCACCGCCGTTTGCCGAGATCGCCCTACCCGGCGTACACGCCAATATCGGCGGTGGCTACAACCAGCTGGAAGAAGGTCCCAAGCTGCTCAGCCGCCCGCGCCGGCAACAGTTGCGCCGCCCCGCGGTTGCCGACTACCAGGTCCCTCCACTGGCGTTGCTGCGGGCCACCACGGTCTACGCTGAAACGCAGGCCGATGCCGAACGCTGGCGCCAGCAGCTGGGCGTGGGTGAGAAGGAGGTCTGGGTGGATGTCTGGCACCAGTGGCAGCAGCAGCGTCGCGCCGGCAGCCGCAGCGTGCTGTTGTCACCGGCGCTGTATGTGACCGCCGCGGTGGTGCTGCGTCGGCGCATCGACTGGCGTTACCAGCTGATCGCACTGCAGGTGATGCAGCAGCAGGCCATCGACGCCGGCGTGCAATGGACCGCCAATGCCGCCGAGGTTCCTGGCTGGGAGCTGCCGTCCGCCCTGCAGCCGATCGCACGGCGCCTGGTGGCCGGACAGCCGCTGACGCAGACACAGGAGGCGCTGCTGCGCCGGCGTTACCTGATGCAGTCGGCGCACTGGAACTTCGATGCACTGGGCGACACCGCACTGACCTACGCCGCCGATGCCGGCGTCAGCGAACTACCCTACCGGCCGGGTCCCGGCCTGTTCTACATCAACCGACCGACGGTGGATGGCAAGCGCGTGGTGTTGCCGAACGTCTGAAAAAAGGGGACGGAGGGGATTAAGTCGTTTGTGCCACAAACGACTTAATCCCCTCCGTCCCCTTTTCTTCAACCGGCCTGTTCGACCAGGTTGGCGAGCTCATCCGCGTCGAAACCGGCCAGCAGGCGCGCTTCCATGTTGAACGGTCCGTGCAGGTAGCCGCCGGCGTACTCCACCAGCAGTTCCTTGAAACGTGCACGCGGTTCGACGCCGGCGCGGTCGCAGTACCAGCGGTACCAGCGCGAACCGGCAGCCACATGTGCCACTTCCTCGCGCAGGATCACTTCCAGCACATCGGCGGTCTCGCCATCACCGACATTGCGCAGTTTCTCGATCATGCCGGGCGTCACGTCCAGGCCGCGCGCTTCCAGCACGCGCGGCACCAGCGCCATGCGTGCCAGGCCATCGTGCGCGGTCTTTTCGCACATTTCCCACAGGCCGTTGTGCGCGGGGAAGTCGGCGTAGTCGTGGCCATGCACCTGCAGGCGCTCCCGCAGCAGCATGAAGTGCCGCGATTCGTCGTCGGCACAGCTGACCCAGTCGGCATGGAATGCCGGCGGCAGGCCGCGGAAGCGGTACACCGCGTCCCAGGCCAGGTCGATCGCGTTGAGTTCGATATGCGCGATGGCGTGGATGAAGGCAGCCCGACCTTCCACACCGCCCAGTCCGCGCCGCGGCACTTCGCGCGGGTGCACCAGCACCAGCTGCGCCGGCCGGCCCGGCATGCGGATCGGCTCTGGCGGTAGCGCGCCGGCAGCCACCTTCAGGCGGCCGGCACGGAACGCAGCGGCGTAGGCCTGGGTCAGCGCAACCTTGCGCAGCGGGTCGGCTTCGGCCAGGCACTGCTGCGCTGCGCGCAGCAGGTCGCCAGCAACGTCGGGTACGTCAACCACGCCTGGTCCTCAGGCGCGGCGCTTGTGCTTGGCGTCGTCCGACCGCAGCTGCTGGATGCGCTCGAAGTAGCCCGGTTCAATGCCGGTCGGGTAGTGGCCGTTGAAGCAGGACGAATCGAAGTTGCGCAGCGCCGGATTGCCCTCGCTCACTGCCGCTTCCATGTCTTCCAGGTCCTGGTAGATCAGCCAGTCGCAGCCCAGGTGGGCTTCGATCTCTTCCACGGTGCGGTTGTGCGCGACCAGTTCCTCGGCCGCCGGCATGTCGATGCCGTAGATGTTCGGGTAGCGCACCGGCGGCGCGGCGCTGGCCAGGTAGACCTTGCGCGCGCCCGCGTCACGGGCCATCTGCACGATCTGCTGGCTGGTGGTGCCACGCACGATCGAATCGTCCACCAGCAGCACCACGCGGTTGCGGAACTCAAGGTGGATCGGGTTGAGCTTGCGACGCACCGACTTCACGCGTTCGCCCTGCCCCGGCATGATGAAGGTGCGGCCGATGTAGCGGTTCTTGATGAAGCCTTCGCGGTACTTCACGCCGAGCACGTTGGAGATCTCAAGCGCAGCGTCGCGCGAGGTATCCGGGATCGGGATGATGGTGTCGATGTCGTGGTCCGGGCGCAGGCGCAGGATCTTCTCGCCCAGCTTGATGCCCATGCGCATGCGCGCCTTGTGCACCGACACGTTGTCGATCATCGAATCCGGGCGTGCGAAATACACGTATTCGAAGATGCACGGGGTGTGCTCGGCCGGCTCGGCGCAGATCTCCGAGAACAGCTCGCCACGCGCGGTGATCACCAGCGCTTCGCCCGGCTGCACATCGCGCACGCGCTGGAAGCCCAGCACGTCCAGCGCGGCCGACTCGGACGCCACGATGTACTCGTCGCCCTCGGCATGGCTGCGCTTGCCCAGCACCAGCGGACGGATGCCATGCGGGTCGCGGAAGGCGACCAGGCCCAGGCCCAGCACCACGCTGACCACTGCATAGCCACCCTTGCAGCGGCGGTGCACGCCAGCCACCGCGCGGATCGCGGCTTCCGGGCTCAGCTGGCGCTGCTGCTCCAGTTCGTAGGCGAACACGTTCAGCAGCACTTCGCTGTCCGAATCGGTGTTGACGTTGCGGCGGTCCTGTTCGAACACCTGCTGGCGCAGCGCCTCGGTATTGATCAGGTTGCCGTTGTGGGCCAGCGCGATGCCGTACGGCGAATTGACGTAGAACGGCTGCGCCTCGTCCATGCCTTCCGAACCGGCAGTCGGGTAACGCACGTGGGCGATGCCGACGCTGCCTTCCAGGGTGGACATGGTGCGGGCATCGAACACATCGCGGACCAGGCCGGTGGCCTTCTGCACGCGCAGGCGGCTGCCGTTGGCGGTGGCGATGCCCGCCGCGTCCTGGCCACGGTGCTGGAGGACGGTCAAGCCGTCATACAACTGCCCGGCGACGTTCTGGTTGCCGACGATTCCGACGATGCCACACATGGTGCGAGGTCTCCGCTGGGCTGTGCCCAGTTACAAGGAAGGTGGCCGTACCTGGCCGCGGTGGTCGCCGCGCCTGCGGTCGACATTGGCCGGATCGCCCGGCTCGATACTGTCCGGCAGTGCTGGGGCGTCCGGACGCACTTCGGCCGGATCGTAGGAATCGCCCTGTTCCGCTTTCGCAGGCCGCAGCCATCCGCTGCCTGCCACTACCTGGTTGAGGATGCCATTATCGCCTGCCGCGCCCGGCTTTCCCAACCCGGCGCCTGCGTTCTTGCCCAACTCCATCAATGCAGATGGGGACAGCGCGTCGGTCGGCAAGGCCTTGGGCAGCAGATCGGCCCCGGGAACCTCCCAGTGCGGCAGCTTGCTGTTCATCCAGGCAACGGTGGGGTTCAGCAGTGGCCGCACCGCCGAGCGCTGCCAGGAAGGCTCGGCAGTCAGCGGGGTGAAACTGCCCAGCAGCAGCAGGATCGCGGCGATCAGGCCGCCCCGCACGGCGCCCAGCACCCCGCCCAGCAGGCGGTCCAGGCTGGTCAGCATGCTGCGGTGGACCAGAGCCTTGATGACCATGCCGATCACCGCAACCACGATCATCACGCCGATGCCGACCCCCAGGTAGCCACCGACGAAGTGTTCGCCACCGGGGGCCGCCGGGGCGGCCCACCAATGGGCGGCGTCATTGCCGAAGGCGAAGGCCGCCCACGCGGCCAGCAGCCACGACAGGGTGCCGATGACGATTCCCACGAAGCCGCGCAGCATCCCCAGCAGGGTGGAGGCGGCGATCACGATCAGCAGCACCACGTCGATCATGGCGCCCCGCTCCTTCGGCGGCGCTGGCAACGAGGCTGCGCGTGGGTCATGGGTGCGGTCGGACCATGCCGGCCACGCCGACCTTGGCGGCAACCTGCGCCTTCAGCTGCTCGGCATCGCCACGGTTGGCCACCGGCCCGACGCGGACGCGATGCAGGGTGCCCTTTTCGGTGCGCACCTGCTCGACAAAAGCACTGAAGCCGGCGGCGCGGACCTTGTCGCGCAGGGCGTTGGCATCGTTGGCCTGGCCGAACGCGCCCAGCTGCACGGCAAAGCCGACGCCGCTGGCGGCCGGTGCTGCCGGCGTGGCCGGGGCCGTTGCCGGCTTGCTGGCGGTGGCCTCCGGCTTCGGCTCGGGCTTCGGGGTTTCGGGCTTCGGCGCCGGCTTCGGCGGCTCGGGCTTGGCCGCCGGAGTGGTCGTTGCAGTCGGCGTACTCGGCGGCAGGCTTTCACTGCGCACCGGGTTGCTGCTGGCCGACGGCGCGGTGGCGGCGGATGGGGTACTGGCGCTCGGCGTAGCCGGTGCCGGGGTGGCTGCCACCGGGGCGCTGCTGTCCGCTGCGGCATCCAGGGTGATCACTTCGGCCTTCACATCGGCACGGATCTTCACCGCCTGCAGGCGGGCGGCCTCGGCCTGTGCACGGTCGGCGTACGGCCCCACGCGCACGCGCCACGCCTGGCGTCCGTTGATGGTCGCCGTTTCGGCGAAGCCCGGCAGCTGCGAGCGCTTCAGGTAGGCGATCACCGCGTCGGCGTCGGCCTTGCTGCCGTAGGCACCGAAGGTGACCGCATAGTTGCCGGCGGCGACCGTCGGCGAGGTGTCCACGGTCGGCGGAGTGGCCGGCGTGGCGGCGTCCTGCAGCGGCTTGGCCTGCCCGGTCTGCAGGCCGGTGGCACCACCGGCCGGGGCGACCAGGGGCAGCTCACGGGTTTCGAACTGGCCATCGGCCGGGGCATCCGGCGCGGCGATCGGCACATTGGCCACGCCGCTGTCCGGTGCGGGTCCCTTGACCAGCATCGGCAGGAAAATCACGGCCAGTGCCACCAGCACGATGGCACCAATCAGACGCTGTTTCAGAGGCGTATCCACGTGAGGCAGGCAACTGTCCGGAGATTGGCATCGATTATACGGGTGCCGGACCGGACGGCGTCGGCGTTGGCTGAACGCGTATCAGGCATCGCCCTGCAGCCATTGCAGGGCGGCGGCAGCGGTATGGAAGGAGCCGAACACCAGCACGCGGTCACCGCGCTCGGCCTGGGCCAGCACCTGCGCCAGTGCCTGTTCGACGCTGTCAGCCAGCAGCGCCGTGGCGGCGGCGGTGCCGGCCAGGCGTGCCTGCAGCTGGGCGGCGCTCTGCCCGCGCGGGCCTTCCAGCCCGGCCAGGGTCCACTCGCCCACCACGTCCTCCAGCGCCTGCACCACCCCCGCTGCGTCCTTGTCCTGCAGCGCGGCGTACACCGCCAGGGTGCGCCCGGCCGAGACCTCGGCCTTCAGCGCACGCGCCAGCTGGCCCGCCGCCTGCGGGTTGTGGCCGACGTCGACGCGGATTTGCACGCCATCGCGCTCGAATGCCTGCAGCCGGCCGGAAATGCGTGCCGCTGCGACACCGGCGGCCCACGCCGCACGCGGCACCGGCTTGTCCAGCGCGCGCAGCGCGGCGATGGCGGCACCCGCATTGGCCAGCTGGATCGGGCCGGCCAGCGCCGGGGTCGGCAGTTCCATGCGCAGGCCGACATCGCGCCAGCGCCAACGCTGCGCATCGATCGGCTCGTAGAAATAGTCGCTGCCACCACGGATCGCATTGGCGCCAACCAGGTAGGCACGGCGCAGCACGCTCGACGGCGGATCGGTCTCGCCCAGGATCACCGGCTTCCAGCCGCGGATGATGCCGGCCTTCTCGGTCCCGATCGCCTCGCGATCCTCGCCCAGCCACTCGGCATGGTCGATGTCCACGGTAGTGATCACCGCCACGTCGGCGTCCACGATGTTGACCGCATCGAGGCGGCCGCCCAGGCCCACTTCCAGTACCGCCAGGTCCAGCCCGGCGTCGGCGAACAGCTGCAGCGCGGCCAGCGTGCCGTACTCGAAATAGGTCAGCGTGATCTCGCCACGCACGGCTTCGATGGTATTGAACGCGGCGACCAGCGCGGCATCGTCCACGTCCTGGCCGTCGATGCGCACGCGCTCGTTGTAGCGCAGCAGGTGCGGCGAGGTGTAGGCACCGACCTTCCAGCCGGCGGCGCGTGCAATGGCTTCGATGAAGGCCACGGTTGAGCCCTTGCCGTTGGTGCCACCGACCACGATGGTGCGCTTGGCCGGCGCGCCCAGGCCCATCGCCGCGGCCACGGCGCGCACGCGCTCCAGGCCCATGTCGATGCTCGCCGGGTGCTGGCGTTCAATGTAGTCCAGCCAGTCGGCCAGGGTGGTCGGGGTGTTCGTCACGGCAGCGGTTCCAGCAGAAGCAGTTGATGCGGGGGATGGATCAGAGGGCGCGGTGCTTGGCTTCGCCGAAGAACGGCGTGTGGTGGGCGCAGTCGTTCAGGCGCACCACTTCCAGGCTGTCCAGGTCGGCGCCTTCGAGCAGGTTGAGCGTGGTCGGTGCCTGGCGGAAGGTCCACAGGCGGGAAAGCGGCAGGCCCAGCACCTTGCACAGGATCACGCGGTTGACCGCATCGTGCGCAACCACCAGCAGAGTGTCGTGCTCGCCGAGGCCTTCGGTGGCACGCGCCAGCCCACGCCAGCTGCGCTCCAGCACCAGGCGCAGCGATTCGCCGCCGGGCATCAACACCGTATCCGGCTCCTCGCGCCAGGCCTGCAGGCGCGACGGATCCTTCTCGTGGATCTCGCTCGCCAGCAACCCTTCCCATTCACCGTGGGCGATTTCCTGCAGCTCGGGCTCGGTCAGCAGCATGTCGGCGCGGGCGGCGCCAAGCGCCAGCTGCGCGGTGCGCTGCGCGCGCGACAGCGGCGAGGCGACGGCACGGGTGATGTCCACCGAGGCCAGGCGGGCACCCAGTGCCTGGGCCTGGGCTTCACCGATCGGCGAAAGCGGAATATCGATCTGGCCCTGGTAGCGGCCTTCGGCGTTCCACGGCGTTTCGCCGTGGCGGGCAAGCAGGATGCGCATGCGTGCAAGGGGTCCTGGGGGGAGGAGGTTTCCGCGTTTCGTTCACATCCTGTGAAGTACGCGGAACAGGGATGATACCTGTTCGGCGCACCGGGCCGGGCATGAAAAAACCCCGCGACGTGGGTCGCGGGGTTTCGGAAACTCCGGCTGTCTGGTCGAGGTTGCCGGCCAGCGGCCGGCACTACCTCACTTCGCCAGGTTCAGTTCCTTCAGCAGCTGCGGCGCCGGCGCCACTTCCTGCATGATCCACTGCATGTAGCGGCTGTCGACGGCGATCATGCGGGTCATCACCGGGTCGAACACCCAGTTGGAGCTGACCGATTCCCAGTTGCCATCGAAGGCCAGGCCGACCAGCTTGCCGTTGGCGTCCAGCACCGGCGAACCCGAGTTGCCACCGGTGATGTCCAGGTTGGACAGGAAGTTCACCGGCACCGAACCAATGCGCTTGTCTTCCAGGCCGCCATAACGCTTGGCCTTGACCGCATCGAGCAGCGCCTTCGGCGAATCGAACGGATCCTCACCGGTTTCCTTCGCCGCCACGCCTTCCAGGGTGGTGAACGGGGTGTACTTCACGCCGTCCTTGCCATAGCCCATGACGTTGCCGAAGGTGATGCGCAGCGACAGGTTGGCGTCCGGGTAGACGAACTCACCCTGGCTCTTTTTGTAGTCGGCCACGGCCTGCAGGTACAGCGGGCGCGCGGTCAGCGATTCGCCTTCGCGGATCTTCTTCTGCTCTTCCTGCTTCAGCAGTGCCGGCATGACGGCCACGGCGTACTGGATGGCCGGATCGTTGCTGGCCTCAAACGCGGCGCGGTCGGCCTTGAACCATTTCAGGCGTGCATCCAGGCTGCCCAGCTCGGTGCCCGACAGCTTGCCCACCAGCGATTTCACCGCAGCGGCATCGCTGCCGGCCAGCCACTTGTTCAGCACTTCGTTGTCGCGCTGTGCGGCCGGCAGGGCCACGTACTGCTCCAGCCAGTAGGCCTGCAGCTGCTGGTCCATCTTCGCCACGTAGCGACGGTCCATCTGCTTCAGGCCACCTTCGATGGTGGTCAGGTCGCGTTCCTGGTAACCGGCTTCGCGTTCGGCATCCGGCTTGCTGCGCTCGATCGACAGGCGGTACAGGGTGATCGCCGCGCCAACGGCCGAGGTGTTGTTGAACTGACCGACGAACAGGTCGCGTTCGCGGGTCGACTTGCTGGTATCCAGATGCTTGAGCAGCTGCGCGTGTGCCGCCAGGGCCGGCTTGCCGGCAGCGCCCTGCTTCTTCAGCCACGCCAGCACGGCGGCTTCTTCAGCCTGCTTCTGGCCCGCGGCGTCGATGCGCTTGAAGCCTTCCAGCTGGCCCAGGTAGTTCTTGGCCACGTTGTTCATGCTGGCGGCGGTGGCGGCGTACTTCACCTTGACGTCGGCGTCGGCCTTGCCGGCGTCGGCGATCATCTTCAGCACGGCGTTGTAGTGCTTGGCGATGGTCGGGTAGGTGAAGCTGGCGGTTTCGTTGAATTCACCGGCCAGGGCATAGCGGTTGGTGCGGCCCGGGTAGCCCGCCACCATCACGAAGTCGTCGGCACCCAGCGGCTGGTCGGCGAACTTCAGGAAGTGCTTGGGCTGGTACGGCACGTTGTCGGCGGCGAAGGCGGCCGGCTTGCCGTCCTTGCCGACGTAGGCGCGGTAGAACGAGAAATCGCCGGTGTGGCGCGGCCACATCCAGTTGTCGACGTCGCCGCCGAACTTGCCGACGCTGCCCGGGGGCGCGTAGACCAGGCGCACGTCCTTGATTTCCATGTTGCGGAACAGGCGGTAGGTGTTGCCTCCGGAGAAGCTGTACAGGCGGCAGCGGAAGCCGGCATCGGCTTCACAGGCGGCGACCTGGGCCTTGTCGAAGGCGTCCAGCGCGCGGCTGCGGGCCAGCGGGTCGTTGCCGGCGGCAGCGATGGCGGCCTTGGCCTGGGTGGTGACGTCGGTGATCTGGTCGAGCACGAACACGCGGGCGTTCGGGCCGGCGCTCAGTTCGTCCTTCAGGGTCGGCGCGTTGAAGCCGTCCTTGATCAGGTTCTTCTGCGCGGTCGAATTCAGCTGGATGGCGCCATAAGCGCAGTGGTGGTTGGTGACCACCAGGCCCTGCGGCGAGACGAAGCTGGCGGTGCAGCCGCCGAGGGCGACGACCGCGCCCATCGGGTCGCCGGTCAGGTTGGACAGCTGTTCCGGGGACAGCTTCAGGCCGGCCTTCTGCAGCGGGCCGGCGATTTCCGGCAGCTGCTGCGGCACCCACATGCCTTCAGCGGCATGGGCGACCTGGGCCAGCCCGAGGCTGGCGACGATGGAGAATGCAAGCAGGTTCGAGCGCATGGAGCGGCCCCTGGTAGTGGAACCCTCGATTGTAGCCCGCCGCCCTGCCCCGGCCCGAACCCCGGAAGTCATGGGCCTACTTCTTGCGCTGCCATGCGCACGTCGGCCGCGCACATGGAATGGTCCAGAGGGGGCGTGGTCACCCTGGCCGGGACCGATGGCGCCATGGGCCGGGCGCATGCGACTGGCGGGTTGGGCAGGACGCCCAACCCCGGTCTTGCCGTGTGCGCAGGACAGCGCGCACGAGCAAGGCGCCATCGAGCACCATGGATGGGCTTTTGCGTGTCCCGGCCAGGGTGACCACGCCCCCTCCCCCGGAATCAGGGAGGCGCTGCTGTTTGCGGCACGTTCGAAACGCCCGCCGGCGCACGCCTTTCGTTCCGCCAATGCACCCGCAGCGCAACATGGGAAATCCGCGCGGCACCCTATAATCCGCGCTTTCCCCCTGATGAGTTCCACCCCGATGGCGCAGCAAACGATGAAGGCCCTGGTCAAGCGCGAAGCGGCCAAGGGCATCTGGCTGGAAGAGGTTCCGGTGCCGACCCCGGGCCCGAACGAGGTCTTGATCAAGCTCGAAAAGACCGCGATCTGCGGTACCGACCTGCACATCTACCTGTGGGACGAGTGGAGCCAGCGCACCATCAAGCCGGGCCTGACCATCGGCCACGAATTCGTCGGTCGCGTCGCCGCACTCGGCTCGGCCGTGACCGGCTATGAAATCGGCCAGCGCGTCTCGGCCGAAGGCCACATCGTCTGCGGCCACTGCCGCAACTGCCGTGGCGGCCGCCCGCACCTGTGCCCGAACACCGTCGGCATCGGCGTCAACGTCAACGGCGCCTTCGCCGAATACATGGTGATGCCGGCCAGCAACCTGTGGCCGATCCCGGACCAGATCCCGTCGGAGCTGGCTGCGTTCTTCGACCCCTACGGCAACGCCGCGCACTGTGCGCTGGAATTCAACGTGATCGGCGAGGACGTGCTGATCACCGGTGCCGGCCCGATCGGCATCATCGCCGCCGGCATCTGCAAGCACATCGGTGCACGCAACGTGGTGGTGACCGACGTCAATGATTTCCGCCTGAAGCTGGCCGCCGACATGGGCGCCACCCGCGTGGTCAACGTGGCCAACCAGTCGCTGAAGGACGTGATGAAGGAACTGCACATGGAGGGCTTCGACGTGGGCCTGGAAATGAGCGGCAACCCGCGTGCGTTCAACGACATGCTCGACTGCATGTACCACGGCGGCAAGATCGCCATGCTCGGCATCATGCCCAAGGGCGCCGGCTGCGACTGGGACAAGATCATCTTCAAGGGCCTGACCGTGCAGGGCATCTACGGCCGCAAGATGTACGAGACCTGGTACAAGATGACCCAGCTGGTGCTGTCCGGCTTCCCGCTCGGCAAGGTGATGACCCACCAGCTGCCGATCGACGACTTCCAGAAGGGCTTCGACCTGATGGAAGAAGGCAAGGCCGGCAAGGTTGTTTTGAGCTGGAATTGACCCTTCGCCGTGCGCGATGGGTGGGTGCCGAGCCTGCTCGGCACACCTTGAAATTGAAAAAGGCGCCCGATGGGCGCCTTTTTCTTTGGTGTTGCCGGCCAGCGGCCGGCACTACCCGTAACGCCTGCGGCGTTACTTGCCGATCGCGACGCTCAGCATCACCCGGCTGTGGGCCAGCTTGCCGGAGTTGTCGCGGCCGTTGCCGTCGGTGCCGTAGTAGCCCAGGCCAACGTTGAACAGGCCGAACTGGCGCGCGACGCCGACGTTCCAGTCGGTGTAGTCCTTGGCGATGCCGTCCTCGAAGGTGCTGCGACCGACGTTGGCATTCAGGGTGAAGTCCTTCGGCAGGCCCCAGCTGCCGCCCAGGCCCAAGTACCAGCCATCGGTGCTGCTGTTCCAGACATCGTTGGTGTAGGCCACCGTCAGCTTGTAGGTGTCATCCAGCGTGGTGGTGGTGATCAGCTCGTTGTAGTTCTGGTGGCTGGACTTCAGGTAGGTGTAGCGGTTCAGCAGCACGTCGAAGTTGACGCGCTCGCTGACGTCCACGCCGTAGCCGATCAGGTAGTCGACCTCGGTCTTCGGGTCACCCGCACCAAAATCCACGCCCGAGCCCCACACGCCTGCGTACAGGCCAACCGGGCTGGTGTAGGTGAAACCGGCCTGCAGGGTCGGATCCTCGTCGGTCTGCGACACACCACGGAACAGGTAATCGGAAACAGCGGTGACGTTCCAGCTGTACGGCGATTCGTTTTCCTGGGCGCTGGCGGCGAACGGGGCGGCCAGGGTCAGGGCAGCGGCAATGGCGAGGCAGGCACGGGCGTGCTTCATGGGCGTCTCCGAGGGTGGCGGGGGCGGGAAGGGGGAGCGGGCAACCGGCGCCAGACAGGCGCGGTTCACGAATTTTTAACCCGTTTGCTATTGCGATGCAACATGTGCCACCCGTGGCGGTGCCCTGCCCGGCCCGGTCGAAGGCCGTCGTAGCCCGGTAGAATCAACGGTTTCCCCGTTCAGAGCCGTGCCCACGCCATGACCGACGCCTCCTCCGCCCTGACCCGCCACTACGCCGAGGAACTGGACGCCATCCGCGCCCAGGGCCTGTTCAAGTCCGAGCGGATCATCACCAGCCCGCAGTCGGCCGAGATCACCCTCGAGGATGGCCGCAAGGTGCTGAACTTCTGTGCCAACAACTACCTGGGCCTGGCCGACCATCCGGACCTGATCCAGGCCGCCAAGGATGCGCTGGATACCCACGGCTTCGGCATGGCCTCGGTGCGCTTCATCTGCGGTACCCAGGACCTGCACAAGCAGCTGGAGAAGCAGATCGCCGACTTCTTCGGCAAGCAGGACACCATTCTGTACGCGGCCTGTTTCGACGCCAACGGCGGCCTGTTCGAACCGCTGCTCGGTGAGAACGACGCGATCATTTCCGATGCACTGAACCACGCCTCGATCATCGACGGCGTGCGCCTGTGCAAGGCCAAGCGCTTCCGCTACGCCAACTGCGACATGGCCGACCTGGAAGCCCAGCTGCAGGCCGCCGATGCCGCCGGCTGCAAGACCAAGCTGATCACCACCGACGGCGTGTTCTCGATGGACGGCTTCATTGCCCCGCTGGACGAGATCACCGCGCTGGCGAAGAAGTACAACGCGCTGGTGCACATCGACGAATGCCACGCCACCGGCTTCCTCGGTGCCACCGGCCGCGGCTCGGCCGAAGTGAAGGGCGTGCTGGAGAAGATCGACATCATCACCGGCACCCTGGGCAAGGCCATGGGCGGCGCACTGGGCGGCTTCACCTGCGCCAGCGCCGAGGTGATCGAGCTGCTGCGCCAGCGTTCGCGGCCGTACCTGTTCTCCAACTCGCTGCCGCCGCATGTGGTGGCCGCCGGCATCAAGGCGTTCGAGATGCTGGCCGCCGCTGACGACCTGCGCGACACCCTGGTGGAGAACACCCGCTACTTCCGCGAAAAGATGGTCGCCGCCGGTTTCGACGTGAAGCCGGGCGTGCACCCGATCAGCCCGGTGATGCTGTACGACGCACCGCTGGCGCAGAAGTTCGCCGAGCGCCTGCTCGAAGAAGGCATTTACGCGATCGGCTTCTTCTTCCCGGTGGTGCCCAAGGGCCAGGCGCGCATCCGCACCCAGATCAGCGCTGCGCACAGCCGCGAGCACCTGGACCGCGCGATCGATGCGTTCACCCGCATTGGCGTCGAGCTGGGCGTGATCAAGGGTTGATCCCAGCGGTCAAAGCGTGCCGACCAAGGTCGGCACCTACCAGAGCTTGAGGGCGTGCCGACCGAGGTCGGCACCTTCCCGGCATCACTTCTTTTTCTTCTTGCCCTTCGGCTCGTCCTTGCTGGCCACCACCACCGGCTTGGCGGCAGCGTCCTGGCCGTTGCCCTTGGCAACGCGGATGCCGTTGGCCTTCATCCAGGCATCGAACTCATCGGCGGTCATCTTCTTGTCGCCGTTGCTCATCAGGAAGCGGTAGCTGCCGCGGCCATCCAGCTCCGGGGTCTTCACTTCCACCACCGGGGTTTCGGCCGGCGTTTCTGCCTTGGCCACCTTCTTGTGGCCACCACAGGCGGTCAGCAGCACCATCGGCAGCAGCAGGCCTGCGCAGCGCAGGGTTTGGTTGAGGGTCGGGTGGTACATGGGCAGGCTCCGTTCGGGAAGTTCAGCAACCAGGCGCCCCCTACGCCTGGAACGGTGGCCGGCAACCGCCGGCCGCGGGCGATGATCAGCCCGGTGCAGCGGCCCCCAACCGCTGCTGGTCATTGACCTCCAGCATCCGCCACTGGCCCTTGCCGAGATCGGCGAGCTGCAGCCCGCCGATCGCAACCCGGACCAGGCGCAGCACCTGCAGGTCGAAGGCCGCCAGCAGGCGGCGGATGTGGCGGTTGCGGCCCTCGTCGAGGACCACCTCCAGCCACGCGGTCTTGTCGCCGCTGCGCAGCACGCGCACGGCCTGGGCCACGAGGAACTCGCCCTCGTCATCCACGCCAGCCTGCAGGGCCGCCAGCGTGGCGTCATCTGGCAGGCGGTCGACCTGCACGTGGTACGTCTTCTGCGGACCCGTTTCCGGATCGGTCAGGCGCGCCGCCCACTGCGGATCGTTGCTGAACAGCAACAGCCCTTCACTGGCCTTGTCCAGGCGCCCGACCGGCGCTATCCACGGCAGCCCTGCACCATCGAAACAGCGGTAGACGGTGTCGCGGCCACGCTCGTCCTGCGCGGTGGTCACCACCCCGCGTGGCTTGTTGAGCATCAGGTACAGGCGCTGCGGCGCGCCCATCGGCTGGCCATCGACCTCGATCGGCGGCGCCGGCTGGCCAATCGGGAACTCGGGATCCCGCACGATGCGGCCGGAGACGCGTACGCGGCCCTCGGCAATCCAGCGCGCGGCCTCGCTGCGCGAGCAGACGCCGGCCTTGGACAGCACGCGCGCCAGGCCATGACGGACACCGGCGGCGGTGGCAGCGGGAGTCGCACGCCCACGCGATGCGTGGGAGCGGGCGGCGGGGGTGGCAGGTGGGCGGCGCGTGCGCAAGCCTCTGCTCCCCGCGGTGCTTACTTCTTGTCGACCGGCTTGGTCTCAGCCGGTGCTTCGGCCGGGGCCGGAGTGGCGGCCGGAGCCGGACGCGCCTTGACCACACGCACGCCACGCGCCTTCATCCAGGCGTCGAACTCTTCGGCGGTCATGCGCTTGCCGTTCTGGCTCATGTCGAAGCGCCAGGGCGTGTTGTCGAATTCGGTCTGCGGCTTGTAGGCCGCCGGATCGTTCGGCTTCACCGCCGGTGCGCTCGGAATGGCCTTGGCGATGTTCTGGCAGCCATCGATGCGCAGGCGCTGCAGCACCTGGTCCAGCGACTGCGACGGATCGTAGTTGCTGCTCAGCACGCCGGCCGGCATGCCCAGCTGGTTGCCACGGATGTAGAGCTCGTCGGCCACCGGCGCGATGGTCGTGGCCGGCAACGGCAGCGGCGAGGCGCTGGTGTTGACCGAGCAATCGACCGCAGCGTGGGCGGCGGGAACCAGGGCCAGCGCCAGGACGGCGGCCGATGCAGAGCGCAGCATGAAGGGCATCCAGGAAAGGAAGTGACGCGGCGAGTTTAGCAATGCCGCGACAGCTTTCAAGCGCCACTTTCAATGAATACGGCAACCCATTGGTTTTACGGACAAAAACCCGACGAACGGTTACCCCCGGACCGGCAGGCACCGGATTCCGGGCCGCAGAAACAACAAGACCCGGCCGAAGCCGGGTCCTGCTGTGTCCTACTGGCAGAGCGTCAGAACTTAGTTCTGGACGTTCAGCTCGGTACGACGGTTCTTGGCGCGACCTTCCGGGTTGTCCGAACCATCCGGGTTGGTGTTCGGAGCAATCGGACGGCTCTCGCCGTAGCCGATCGGGCCGACCAGGCGACCGGCGTCAACGCCGTTCTTGGTCAGGTAGTTGTACACGGCGGTAGCACGACGCTCCGACAGCTTCTGGTTGTAAGCGTCGGTACCCTTCGAGTCGGTGTGACCGGCGACTTCAACGCGCAGATCCGGGTAACGCTTCAGGATCTCGGTGGCTTCGCTCAGGATCGCCACGGCGTCCGGACGCAGGTTCGACTTGTCGAAGTCGAAGTTGACGCCCTTCAGGTCGATGGAGACCGGCACCGGGCAACCGTCCGGACCGATGGTCTGACCCGGCTGCGAGTTCGGGCACTTGTCGTCGCAGTTGTTGACGCCGTCACCGTCGTCATCCAGGTCGGCGCAGCTCGGGGCAACCGGAGCCGGAGCCGGAGCAGCCGCGACCGGAGCCGGGCCCAGCGGGATCACGACGCCGACCGAAGCCAGCACGTCGCCGAACCAGCTTTCATCGTTGCCGGCACGCTTCGGGTTCACGCTCTGGTCGTCGAAATCAGCGCGGTAGGCGACTTCGGCACGGACAGCGACGCGCTTCTCGAAGGTGGTCTGCAGACCGACGCCGACCTTGGCGGCAAAGTTGCCGTCCTTGCGGTCAGCCAGGCCACCGCTGATCGGGTTGTACTCTTCTTCCGACTTCTGGTAGCCCAGGCCGGCCAGCAGGTACGGGTTCCAGCCGCGGCCTTCCTTGATGAAGTGGCGACGCAGGTCCAGCGAGACGCCGTACTGCGACCAGTTCATGTCCTTGTTGGCGTCGAAGTTCGGGTTCTGGTAGTTCAGCTCACCGTCCAGCGACCAGTTCGGGCTGATGAACTTGCCCAGGCCCAGGGTGACGAACGGAGCGTCATTGGTCAGGCGGTCGCTGTCCTGGAAGTTGAAGCCGGCCGAACCGGTCAGGTACCAGCGGTCATCGAACTCCTGCGCGGACGCAGCCTGGGCGAAAGCCAGACCACCCAGCAGCGCGGCAGTAAGGATCTTCTTGTTCATTGAGTACAGCTCCTATTTCGGGGGTATGAAACCGGTAGAGGCATGGGCCAGCACTAGTGCGTCGATGTTCGACAGCCGATTCAGCACGCCACCGCCGCGAACATTATGCTCAGGCGGGTGAAGGTCATGTTAACAGTCCCGTAACATGTGAAGTATCGCGCCCGACCCTCCACCGGTCCGACGTTGAAACCCTATACAGGATGATGAAAATCCGCAAGACCCTCACGCTGCAAGGGTTTGACGGGGTTTAGGTGCGGAATACGACATATTGCGCAACAGCTTGCTCCACCCGATTCAGCGTATCTGCTGAAACGTGAGGAACTCTATGATGGAGCCACGTACCCAGCCGGAGCCGAGATGAAAGCTGTCGCCCTGAGTCGTGAATCCGCCCCTGCCCTCTGCGATATCCGCCTCCCCCCGCCGCTGCCTCCGCGTGGCCGCGACCTGCTGATCCGGGTCGAGGCCGTCTCGGTGAACCCGGTCGACGGCAAGCAGCGGGCGGCCACCGATCCGGCCACGCTCGAAGCCCCCCGCGTACTCGGTTGGGACGCCGCCGGGGTGGTCGAAGCGATCGGCGAGGACGCCAGCCTGTTCGCGTCCGGCGACGAGGTCTACTACGCCGGTGATGTCACCCGGCCAGGCTGCAATGCGCAGTTCCATCTTGTGGACGAACGGCTGGTAGCGCGCAAGCCGACCACGCTCGACTTCGCCGAAGCGGCCGCACTGCCACTGACCACGCTCACCGCATGGGAACTGCTGTTCCAGCGCATGCCATTGCAGCTGGATGATCGCCGCCATGCCGGCCAGCACCTGCTGGTGATCGGCGGAGCAGGCGGTGTTGGATCGATGGCGATCCAGCTGGGCCGGCATGCTGGATTCGAGGTGATCGCCACCGCCTCGCGTGAATCGTCGATCGACTGGTGCCGGCAGATGGGTGCCCAGCATGTAATCGACCACCGGCAGCCGCTGCTGCCCCAGCTGCAGGCATTGGGCATCGACGCAGTACAGGTCGCGCTCAACCTGGCCGACACCGACCATTACTGGGATGCGTTGGGTCAGCTGCTGGCGCCACAGGGCCATGTCGGCCTCATCGTCGAACCGCGCGGCGCGCTGCGCATCGGTGATCCCTACAAGGCCAAGTGCATCGGCATCCACTGGGAGTTCATGTTCGCGCGTTCGCGCTTCGCCACGGCGGACCGCATCGAACAGCACCGCATCCTCAGCCGCGCGGCCAGCATGATCGACGCTGGCCAGCTGCGCGGCACCCTCAGCGAGACGCTGGGCGCGATCAATGCGGCGAATCTGGACATCGCGCATCAGCGCTTGGCCAGCGGGCGCACGGTGGGCAAGCTGGCGCTGGCCGGCTGGGGCGACTGAGCCAGGCTGGAACGCCGGTGCAGTGCCGAGCCATGTTCGGCTGGCGGTGCCAGGCAAAGCAGCCGGAGCATGGCCCACCTCCACAGAACGGCCCATACGCAGGATCGACGACTCCTGTAGCGGTGGATCGGCCGGCATCTGTATCTATGGGAGTGACTGAATCGGGATTACGGTGGAAACAGCCCCCCCTCTCCCCGAGCGCCACCATGCCCACCGCCCTGCCCCTGCGTCTGCTGCAACTGATCATCGGCCTGTTCCTGTACGGCTTCGGCGCCTCGCTGATGATCCGTGCAGCGATCGGCGTGGCCCCCTGGGACGTGTTGTCGCAGGGCATCGCCGCACAGACGCCGCTATCGTTCGGCCTGGCCACCAATGTGATCGGTGCCCTGGTGCTGCTGCTGTGGTGGCCATTGCGACAGAAGCCGGGCGTCGGCACCGTGCTCAACGTGATGTTGATCGGCCCATCCGCGCAGTTCGGGCTGTGGTTGCTTCCCCCGGCGGTCGGCCTTGGCTGGCAGCTGGCGATGTTCTGCGCCGGCATGTTGCTGGTCGCCCTGGCCACCGGCCTGTACATCGGCGCCAAGCTCGGGCCCGGCCCGCGCGACGGCCTGATGACCGGCCTGCATGCCCGCACCGGCTGGCCGATCTGGAAGGTGCGCAGCCTGATCGAGGGCAGCGTGCTGCTGCTGGGCTGGTGGCTGGGCGGCAATGTCGGTGTCGGCACCCTCGCCTTCGCCCTGCTGATCGGCCCCCTGTGCGGAGTAACGCTGGGCTGGTTCGGGATTGGGCGTCCCCCGGTAGTGCCGGCCGCTGGCCGGCAACCGCAATCACCCTGAGCTGATCGAATGCCGGCCAGCGGCCGGCACTACCGCCCGCGCCCCTTGCCCCGGCCGCCGTTTCCCGGCACGCTTCGCGCTTCCGTACGCAAGCGTATCGATCATGTCGCCAGCCAACGAAAGCGCCTATCCCCACCTGTTCGCCCCGCTGGACCTGGGCTTCACCCAGCTGCGCAACCGCGTGCTGATGGGTTCGATGCACACCGGCCTGGAAGATCGCGCCCGCGACTTCCCGCGCCTGGCCGCCTACTTCGCCGAACGCGCCGAAGGTGGCGTCGGCCTGATCGTCACCGGTGGCTTCGCGCCGAACGTGGTCGGCTGGCTGAAGCCCTTTGGCGGAAAGCTGTCCTGGCCCTGGGAAGTGCGCCCGCACCGGCAGCTCACCGCGGCCGCGCACCAGCACGGCGCGAAGATCTGCCTGCAGCTGCTGCATGCCGGCCGCTATGCCTACCATCCCCTGTCGGTGGCACCGTCGAAGCTGAAGGCGCCGATCAACCCGTTCACCCCCCGTGCGCTGTCGGCCAGCGGCGTCGAGCGGCATATCGCCGACTACGCACGCAGCGCAAAGCTGGCCCGTGAAGCCGGCTACGATGGCGTCGAAGTGATGGGCTCGGAGGGCTACCTCATCAACGAGTTCATCGCCCCGCGCACCAACAAGCGCTCCGATCGCTGGGGCGGCGACGCCCACCAACGCATGCGTTTTGCAGTGGAGATCGTGCGCCGCATCCGCGAGGCCTGCGGCCCGGACTTCATCATCATCTACCGCCTGTCGCTGGTGGATCTGGTTGACGACGGCAGCAACTGGGAAGAGATCGTGCAGCAGGCCCAGGCCATCGAGGCGGCTGGCGCGACGATCATCAATTCCGGCATCGGCTGGCACGAAGCGCGCATCCCGACCATTGCCACCTCGGTGCCGCGCGCCGCCTTCGCCGGTGTCACCGCCAAGCTCAAGCCGCATGTAACGGTGCCGCTGGTGGCGACCAACCGCATCAACATGCCCGACGTCGCCGAGCGCATCCTCGCCAGCGGCGGCGCCGACATGGTGTCGCTGGCGCGCCCGCTGCTGGCCGACCCGCAATGGCCCAACAAGGCCCGCGCCGGCCGCGCCGAGGCGATCAACACCTGCATCGCCTGCAACCAGGCCTGCCTGGACCACGTGTTCGAGAACAAGCTGGCCAGCTGCCTGGTCAATCCGCGTGCCGCACACGAGACCGAGCTGGTCTACCGCCCGGCTGCCACGCCGAAAAAGGTGGCGGTGGTCGGCGCAGGTCCGGCCGGCCTGGCTTGCGCCACGGTGGCCGCCGGGCGCGGCCACCAGGTCACCCTGTTCGATGCCAACGACGAGATCGGTGGCCAGTTCAACGTGGCCAAGCGCATCCCCGGCAAGGAAGAGTTCCACGAGACCCTGCGCTATTTCCGCCACAAGCTGGCTGAAACCGGCGTGCAGCTACGCCTGGGCACGCGAGCAGATGCGGCCAGCCTGGCCGGCTTCGACGAGGTGGTGCTGGCCACCGGCATCACGCCGCGCAAGGTCGACTTCCCCGGCGCCAACCACGCCAAGGTGGTCAGCTACCTGGACGTGCTGCTGGGCCGGGTCGAAGTGGGCGCCAGTGCGGCGATCATCGGCGCCGGCGGCATCGGCTTCGATGTCGGCGAGTTCCTCAGCCACGCTGGTGAGTCCCCCTCGCTGGACCCACAGCGCTGGATGGCCGAATGGGGCGTGGACAGCACATTCGAGGCCCGCGGCTCGCTGGCCAGGCCGCAGCCCGAGGCATCGCCGCGGCGGCTGTGGCTGCTGCAGCGCAGCCCCGGCAAGCCCGGCGCGCGGCTGGGCAAGACCACCGGCTGGATCCACCGCGCCACGCTGAAGGCCAAGGGCGTGCGCATGCTCGGCGGCGTCGAGTACCTGGGTGTTGACGATGAAGGCCTGCGCATCCGCGTTGAGGGCAGCGAACAGCTGCTGCCGGTCGATCATGTGGTGGTCTGCGCCGGGCAGGAACCCAACCGTTCGCTGCAGGCCGAACTGCAGGCCGCCGGCATCAGCGCGACGTTGATCGGCGGTGCCGATGTAGCGGCCGAACTGGACGCCAAGCGGGCCATCGACCAAGGCAGCCGGGTGGCCGCCGCGCTCTGATGAGCGCCTGAATGGGGGACGGAATGTGATTTCCATCACCCCTCCCGAACCTGAATGTCAAGCCGGACGGTTCACGATGCGTTCGGCTACGCCCCCCTACCTTGCGCCATCTTTCCGCTCACCAGCCAGTTTCCGGTGAGCCGGCGCAGCCCCCACGATCGGTACTGGTCGTTTCTTTTGGGGCTGCCCACGGGGCGGCCCCGATGGCCGCCTCCCCATGACGCCAAGTCGTACCCCGCATCCTGTCGCCCCCGCGACTGGAAGCGGAGAGTGCGGCCCATACGGAGCAAGGAGTTATATGAAACTGGCCTGGATTCTCTGGCTGTCGCAGTTGTTGCCGCAGCCGGCCGCTGATTCACTGTGTCTGAGCACCACCGTTTACCTGGAAGCCCGCGACCAGACCCTGCGCGGCCAGCAAGCCGTTGCCGAGGTCGCCCTGCGCCGCCTCGACAGTGGCCTGTGGGGCGACTCGATGTGCCAGGTGGTCACCGCGCGCAAGCAGTTCGCGCCGACCATCGTCTCCCCCGGCACCCAGCTGGGCAATGACGCGGCCTGGAGCGAGGCAATGAACGTGGCCTTCGACGCCGAGCGCAACTGGGCGCTGCCGGCCGGCGAGCGCCGCGAGATCGTGCCCGGAGCCAGCCACTTCGCCGCGTTGTCCATCGCCAGCCCGAACTGGCGCAACGCCTACCAGGTGGCCACCATCGGCGATCACACCTTCTATAAGGTGCAGAACCTCAAGCCGCGGCAGTCGTAACGATCCGTGCTGGCGGCAGCGTTGCCGCCCGCTGGCAGGCTCTGGGATAGTGGGCGTTTCCCGCCCGCATCACCTGGAGTTCCCATGAAGCTGTACAGCAAGCCCGGTGCCTGTTCCACCGCCGACCACATCGCCCTGCAGTGGACCGGCCAGCCGTTCGAGGTCGAACTGCTGAACAAGGACACCCTGAAGGGTCCGGAATTCCTCAAGATCAATCCGGCCGGCGCCGTTCCCGCGCTGGTCGATGGCGACTTCGTGCTGCTGCAGAACGCCGCGATCATGGGCTATATCGCCGACACCTACCCGCAGGCCGGCCTCGGCGGCGATGGCAGTGCGCGCCAGCGTGCCGAAGCCACCCGCTGGCTGGCCTTCGTCAATTCCGACGTGCATCCGGCCTTCTCGCCGCTGTTCGCACCGGGCAAGTTCATCGCCGACGAAAGCCAGTTCGACGCGATCCGCGCCGCCGCACACAAGCGCCTGCGTGGCCTGTTCGAGACCGCTGACAGGCAGCTGGCCGACAAGCCCTGGCTGGCCGGCTTCCGCAGTTTCGCCGATCCGTACTTCTACATCACCCTGCGTTGGGCCGCCGGCACCAAGGTCGACCTGTCGGGCCTGGACAACCTGGCCGCCTACAAGGCACGCATGGACGCCGATGCCGGCGTGCAGGCCGCACTGAAGGCCGAAGGCCTGGCCTGAGCCTGACCCGGGGTCGGATCCGTCTGCACAGCAGGCGGCTCTGACCCCACCGGCGCCATCACCACACTCAGCCGATCTGGCGGATCACTTCACCGTTGGCATCGCGCAGGTAGGTCGGCACCACTTCGATGCGCAGCGCTCCCGCCACCGGGTAGATGCCACGTTCGGCACGCACGCCCGCCAGGGCCTGCAGCCCCGTCTCGTCCAGCGCCCAGCGCGCGCTGTCGGCCGATACCTCGCCGGTTTCACCGCGCGCTGCCGGAATGAACTCCCACTGCCGCTCGCGGCTGGCCAGTTCCAGCGATTTGCCGTGGCGCAGGCGCAATGGCAACAGCTCGCACACACTGGCCACCTGGCCGGCGCCGAGCACCAGGGTGGTGACGCCCGCCTCCTGCCGCCAATCCAGTGTCTCGATGAACAACATGCCGGTGCTGGAGCCCTCGCGCTCGCTGCCGGCCCGCACCTGTGCGGCGAGTGTCGGATCCTCCAACAGGTTGCCGCGATGCAGGTCACTGATCCACAGCGGCATCGCCGGTTGCAGCGCCTGCAGCACGCCGCGCGTCGACCAGCGCTTGACCGCTTCCATCTCCTCATCGGTCAGCCCGACCAGCTGCAGGAACTGCAGGTGGCCATTGGCGGTGTCGCGCGCAGGCAACTGCGGATCGGCGATGAAGGCCAGGTGGCACAGACGCGTGCCGGTCTCCAGCGCGATCGGGCCGTTGGCGTTCAGATGGTGACCATCCTCGAACACGTTGCCGCTGCCAAACACGTAGCGCGCCAGGTTCTGCAGCAGGTTCATCGGCCACACCGGCGGGGTACTGCCGGCGTGCTCACCGGCTTCAGCAGCCAGGCGGAAGGTCAGCTCGAAACCATAGCCGCTGGCGGCGGCATCGCTGCTCTCCTTGGTGTACAGCTCGGAGAAGCCGTAGGTGATGTAGTGCCAATGCGGTACCGGTGCATCCACCCAGTAAACGCTGATGCCATCCAGTGGATCCTGGCCACCCAGCGTGTACGGCAACGCCGTACCGTAGTGACGGGGTTCCTGGCCGGCATACAGCGGCGCCAGCGCCGCATTGATCGCGTCCCAGCCTGGGGTGTCGGTGTCGTCGTGGTCGTCCTGCACGCGGGACTCCTTGTGGGGAAGTGAACCGATCACTTTACGCGGTGGCTCATGCCTGCACGACCTCGCCGCCACCATTGACCACGGCGGCCTGGGTTTCCTGCCACCAGCGCTGCGCCAGCGCCGGGCTGCGCGCCTTGCCCACCGCCGCCAGCAGTTCCGGGCACAGGCGTTCCAGTGCAAGTGCATCGGTGCAGCGTTCAATCTTCAACTGCATGAAGTAGCCCTTCAGGCCCAGGTGGCGCCGCACCGCCTCGCTCATCGCGTCGTACAGCTGCTGGTACAACGCCGGATCCTGTTCGCGGCCGGTGCTGATGCCACGTACCGGTGCCACCTCGGCATTGCCACCGATCACTTCGATCAGGCCCTGCGCTTCCAGCTGCTCCAGTGCATCGGCCGGCGCGCGCAGGCCTTCGAACAGGCCACGCAGTTCGGTGTCATCGCGATGGCCGTCGACCATCAGCAGGATCGAACGCAGTGCCGCCGGCAGGCGCCGGCCACGGTCTTCGATTTCCTGACGGCCAGCAGCCGTCTTGGCGTGCAGCAATGCCATTGCCTCCCCCTCCCTCGATGCACAATGCCGGCGCGCCCTGACGGGCGCGCCCCCCTGTGTGCCATCCCCGGACGGCACGCGCCCCCGGCGCGCGCCGCGTATTGCAGGTCGATGACAGGCCGAGCTTAGCGCAAGTGCCGCGGGTAGTGCCGGCCGCTGGCCGGCAACCTCGGGATTGATGGGGGTGCCGGCCAGCGGCCGGCACTACCGGATCAACGGCCCAGCGCGCGGCGGATCTCCTCCAGCGCGCTGGGGTCGTCCAGCGTCGACAGGTCGCCCGGATCACGCTGTTCGGCCAGCGCCTGCAGCGAGCGCCGCAGCAGCTTGCCGGAGCGGGTCTTGGGCAGTGCATTGACCACGTGTACGTGCGCCGGGCGTGCGACCGCGCCGAGCGAGGTGGTCACCGTCGCCATCATCTCGGCCACCACCGGCGCCGGATCCTCGCCATCCAGGCCCTGCTTGAGGGTGACGAACACCAGCGGCACCTGCCCCTTCAGTTCATCCTTGACCCCGATCACGGCGGCCTCGGCCACCCGCGGATGGCTGGAAATGGCCTCCTCGATCTCGCGCGTGCCCAGACGGTGCCCGGCTACATTGATGACATCATCGGTGCGACCGAGGATGAAGGTGTAGCCATCGTCGTCGCGGATCGCCCAGTCCAGCGAGCTGTACAGCAGTTCCTTGAAGTGGCTGAAGTAGCTCTGCAGGAAGCGGCTGTCATCATTCCACACGGTGCTCATGCAACCCGGCGGCAGCGGTGGCGACACCACCAGCACGCCCTTCTGCCCCGGTGCGACTTCCTCGCCGGTGTTCTCGTCGATCACCTTCATCCGGTAGCCGAGATTGGGGAAGCCCGGCGAACCGAAGCGCACCGGCTTCATCTCCAGGCCCGGCAACAGGGTCAGTGCCGGCCAGCCGGTCTCGGTCTGCCAGTAGTTGTCGATGATCGGCTTGCCGAGCGCTTCGCTGATCCAGTGCGCGGTCGGCTCGTCGAGCGGCTCGCCGGCCAGGAACAGGTACTTCAGCGCGCGCAGGTCGTGGCGATGGATGAAGTCCGCGTCGTGCTTCTTCAGCACGCGGATGGCGGTGGGCGAGGAGAACATCGTGCGCACGTTGTACTGCTCGCACAGCGCCCACCAGATGCCGGGATCCGGATTGGTCGGGAGCCCTTCGTACAGCAGCGAGGTGCAGCCACCGATCAGCGGGCCGTACACATTGTAGGAGTGGCCCACCGCCCAGCCGACATCGGAGGTGGAGAACATCACCTGGCCCGGCTTGCAGTCGAACACGGTCTCCATCGACTGCGCCATCGCCACTGCATAGCCGCCCACATCGCGCTGCACGCCCTTCGGCTTGCCGGTGGTGCCGGAGGTGTACAGCAGGTAGCTCGGTTCGCTCGCTTCCAGCCACTGCACCGGCACGTCGACTTCACCGATCTGCGCACGCAGCGTGGCGTAGTCCACGTCACGGCCCGGCACGCGGGGTTCGGCGGCATCCAGCCCACGCGACACGATCAGCACATGCGGTGGCGGCGACGCCGCTTCGGCGCAGGCGGCGTCGACCATCGGCTTGTACGGAATCAGCTTGCCACCGCGCATGCCGGCGTCGGCCGCGATCAGCAGCTTGGGCTTGGCATCGTCGATGCGCAGCGCCAGGTTGTGCGCCGCAAAGCCCCCGAATACCACCGAGTGCACCGCACCGATGCGCGCGCAGGCCAGCATCGCAAACACCGCCTCGGCCATGTTCGGCATGTAGATCACCACGCGGTCACCGTGGCCGACGCCGAGGTGCTTGAGTACCGCGGCGAAGTCGTTCACTTCGCGGTACAGCTGGCGATAGGTGATCTCGCGTGTGCTGTTGGTTTCGGTGGAGATGGCGACCAGCGCGAGCTGGTCGGCGCGCTCGGCCAGGTGGCGGTCGACGGCGTTGTAGCAGAGATTGGTTTCGCCGCCGACGAACCAGCGCCGGAACGGCGGGTTGCTGTAGTCGAGCACCTGCTGCGGCGGTTTATGCCAATGGATGCGCTTGGCTTCCTCGCCCCAGAAGGCCTCCGGCTCGTCGATCGAGCGACGGTAGGTTTCCTCGTAGTTCATGACGCAGCCCTCCCAGACAAAGTCATGGGTTCGAGGATAGTCCGGCGCTGCCGCGCGGGCCGCCCTACCTTGGTAGGGGGTGGGGTTTGTTATGCAGGGCTGCGCCCTGCACCCGCGGTAGTGCCGGCCGCTGGCCGGCAACCTCAGAAGCAACAGCCGAAGCAACAGCAGAAGCTGGCTTACTGGGGGATGGCGGGGTGGGTCCGATTGCGGGGGACGCCGTGAATCCGTCCTTGGAGGCTCGGTCGCCGCTTGCTCGTGTGCGCAGTCCTGCGCACACGGCAAGACCGGGGTTGGGCGTCCTGCCCAACCCGCCCGAGGCATGCCTCGGGCCCATGCGGCTCACGCCCCCGCAACCGGACCCACCCCGCCTTCGACAG
>NZ_JCAFRP010000013.1:0-131291 GCF_059368315.1 Stenotrophomonas sp. YJH_SMC_119
AACCAACTGTTCGGGCGGTTCAGGGAGAATCCGGCGTGGGGACCCAAGCTACTTCTCGGTCGCAAGACCTGGATCCACACGGTCGCCCACGCCGGGCTCTCGGCACCCAAGGTGCCAGATTGGCAAGAGATAAGATCCACGCCATGCGTGGAGGAATGCGTGCGGTGAAGAAGGCGTGCCATCGCCTTCACCGCCGTCCCACGATCGCCGCGCGACGCTCCGGGAAAATTCCGGAGCTTTCCCATGGAACTTACCCAGGATGTCTCGATCCTGCTGCGCGTTGCCGCAGCGATGCTGTTCGGCGGCGTGCTCGGCGTCGAGCGCGAGATGGGCAAGCACGCCGCTGGCCTGCGTACGCACATGCTGATCGCAGGGGCCGCCGCGTTGATCGTCGGCCTTGGCGACTCGGTGGCCGAGCATTTCCAGCAGGAGCGCTACCGCGACCTGCTGCAGGTTGATCCGGTACGCCTGATCGAAGCGGTGGTGGCCTGTGTCGGCTTCGTTGCCGCTGGCACCATCCTGCGTGGGTCACGCGAGGACCAGGTCAGCGGCCTGACCACGGCCAGCTCGTTGATCATGGCGGCGGCCATCGGGATTGCGGTGGGGATCAGCAAGTACGTGATTGCCATCGGCGTGAGCGTGCTGTGCGTGCTGGTGCTGGCAGTGATGCGGCGGCTGGAGAAACGGATCTCGTAGGGAATCTCGAATTGCCGGCCAGCGGCCGGCACTACCATGCGGACTAAATGGTCGGACCAATATGGCATCTAGCCCTATGGTCTAATAGGTTCCTCGCCGGAGTGGCGGTTAAATCCGCTGCAAGTGGTCTGATCGAAATCATTATTGGTACGACCAATAATCGACAGCCACGGCGATCCACCGCCTGCGGTGGGGCACCTTCCGCATCCAGTCGAGAGTCTTCATGCAGCCCTGGCAACACCTGTACGACCCCGCCGGCAACCTGTGGTTGTCGAGCCTGATCGCGCTGCTGCCGATCGCGTTCTTCTTCGTTGCCCTGGCCGTGCTGCGCATGAAGGGCTGGCTGGCCGGCACGATCACCGTGGCCATCGCGCTTGGCGTGGCCCTGCTGTTCTACCGCATGCCGCTGAGCCAGGCGCTGGGTGCGGCCGGCTTCGGCTTCGTCTACGGCCTTTGGCCTATTGCCTGGATCATCATCGGCGCGGTGTTCCTCTACAAGGTCTCGGTCAAGACCGGTCAGTTCGACATCATCCGCGCTTCGATCCTGTCGGTGACCGAAGACCAGCGCCTGCAGATGCTGATGGTCGGCTTCGCCTTCGGTGCCTTCCTGGAAGGCGCGGCCGGTTTCGGCGCACCAGTGGCGATCACCGCGGCGCTGCTGGTCGGGCTGGGCTTCAAGCCGCTGTATGCCGCCGGCCTGTGCCTGATCGTCAACACTGCGCCGGTGGCGTTCGGTGCAATGGGCATTCCGATCATCGTGGCCGGGCAGGTCACCGGCCTGGATGCCTTCGAGATCGGCCAGATGGCCGGCCGCCAGCTGCCGTTCCTGACCGTCATCGTGCTGTTCTGGATCATGGCGATCATGGATGGCTGGCGTGGCATCAAGGAAACCTGGCCGGCGGTGCTGGTGGCCGGTGGCTCCTTCGCCATCGCGCAGTACCTGACCTCCAACTTCATCGGTCCGGAACTGCCGGACATCACCGCCTCGCTGGCGTCGCTGGTCTGCCTGACCCTGTTCCTGCGCCGCTGGAAGCCGGTACGGATCTTCCGCTTCGATACCGAAACCAGCGCCGAGGCGGCCGCACAGGCACTGGAGGCGCCGCGCTACAGCATCGGCCAGATCGCCAAGGCGTGGTCGCCGTTCCTGATCCTCACCGCGATGGTCACGCTGTGGAGCATCAAGCCGTTCAAGTCGCTGTTCGCGGCAGGCGGCCCGCTGGAAGGCTGGGTGCTGAAGCTCCCGGTGCCGGGCCTCGACCAGAGGGTGCAGAAGATGCCACCGATCGTGGACGCGCCGCTCAGCTATGAGGCGGTCTACAAGTTCGACTGGTTCTCGGCCACCGGCACCTCGATCATCCTCGCGGCGGTGATCGCGATCATCGCGCTGCGCATGCCGGCCCGGTCGGCGCTGCAGACCTTCGGTGAAACCGTGCGTGAGCTGCGCATGCCGATCTATTCGATCGGCATGGTGCTGGCCTTCGCCTTCATCGCCAACTATTCGGGCCTGTCGGCAACGCTGGCGCTGGCACTGGCGCACACCGGCGACGCCTTTCCGTTCTTCTCGCCGTTCCTGGGCTGGCTGGGCGTGTTCCTGACCGGCTCGGACACCTCGTCCAACGCGCTGTTCTCGGCGCTGCAGGCGACCACCGCGCAGCAGATCGGCGTGTCCGACGTGCTGCTGGTGGCGGCCAACACCACCGGCGGCGTCACCGGCAAGATGATCTCGCCGCAGTCGATCGCCATTGCCTGCGCGGCGGTTGGCCTGGCCGGCAAGGAATCGGACCTGTTCCGTTTCACGGTCAAGCACAGCCTGGTCTTCACCACCATGGTCGGCCTGATCACCCTGGCCCAGGCCTACTGGCTGACCTGGATGATCCCCTGAGCCATGCACGGCTGGCCGACCACCCGCTGCGCGCTTCGGGCCACAATGGCGCCATGAGCACGCAACGTATCTCGGACAAGGTGGCCGCGCAGCTGCGCGGCCTGGTGCAGGAACAGCGGCTGCAGCCGGGCGATCGGCTGCCGGCCGAACGCACGCTGGCGGTGCAGCTGGGGGTCTCGCGCACGGCGTTGCGCGAGGCCATCGCGCAGCTGGCCAGCCAGGGCCTGCTGACCGCACGGGTCGGTGGCGGCACCTACGTGGCCGAACCGGCGGCGCGCGCGCGGCAGGCGCTGGATGAACCGCTGGCGCCGTACCTGCCGCTGTTCCAGGGCGACCCGGAATACCGCTTCGACGTACTGGAGATCCGCCATGCGCTGGAAGGCGCCACCGCCTGGCATGCGGCGCTGCGTGCCACCGACGAGGACCGCACGCGCATCGCGCAGGCCTTCCAGACCATGATGGACGCGCACGGCAAGGACGACCCCACCGGTGAAGCGGAGGCTGACGCGGCCTTCCACCTGTCCATCGCCGAGGCCTCGCACAACCTGGTGCTGCTGCAGGTGATGCGCGGCCTGTTCGAACTGCTGCAGACCAACATCTCGCAGAGCCGCGAGAAGCTCTACACCTCGGCGAGGACCTTCTCGCCGCTGTCCGACCAGCATCGCGAGATGATGGACGCGGTGCTGGCCGGCGACCCCGAACGCGCGCGCGCCGCCGCGCATGCCCACCTCGAGTTCGTGCACACCACGCTGCGCACGCTCGATGACAACGAAGCCCGGCGTGCGCGGGCCTCGCGTCTACCTTCCCCACACGGTTGACCCCATGATCATCTCCGCCTCCACCGATTACCGTGCTGCTGCCGAACGGCGGCTGCCGCCGTTCCTGTTCCACTACATCGATGGCGGCGCGTATGCCGAGCACACGCTGAAGCGCAACGTTTCCGACCTGTCCGACATCGCGCTGCGCCAGCGCATCCTGCGCAACATGTCCGACCTGAGCCTGGAAACCGAGCTATTCGGCGAAACGCTGGCAATGCCGGTGGCGCTGGCGCCGGTCGGCCTGACCGGCATGTATGCCCGGCGCGGTGAAGTGCAGGCGGCGCGCGCGGCCGACAGCCGCGGCATCCCGTTCACGCTGTCGACCGTATCGGTGTGCCCGATCGAGGAAGTGGCACCGGCCATCCAGCGGCCGATGTGGTTCCAGCTGTACGTGCTGCGCGACCGTGGCTTCATGCGCAACGCACTGGAGCGGGCGCAGGCCGCTGGCGTGACCACGCTGGTGTTCACCGTGGACATGCCGGTGCCGGGTGCGCGCTACCGCGATGCCCACTCCGGCATGAGCGGCCCGAACGCCTCGCTGCGCCGTATCGGCCAGGCCATCACCCATCCGCACTGGGCGTGGGACGTGGGACTGTTCGGCCGCCCGCATGACCTGGGCAACATCTCCACCTACCGTGGCAACCCGACCGGGCTGGAGGATTACATCGGCTGGCTGGGCAGCAACTTCGATCCCTCCATTTCCTGGAAGGACCTGGAGTGGATCCGCGAATTCTGGAAGGGCCCGATGGTGATCAAGGGCATCCTTGACCCGGATGACGCGCGTGATGCGGTCAGGTTCGGTGCCGATGGCATCGTGGTCTCCAACCACGGTGGCCGCCAGCTGGACGGCGTGCTGTCCACCGCACGCGCACTGCCGGCGATTGCCGACGCAGTACAGGGCGATCTGAAGATTCTCGCCGATTCGGGCATCCGTACCGGCCTGGACGTGGTGCGCATGTTGGCGCTCGGTGCCGATACCGTGCTGCTGGGGCGCGCCTTCGTCTATGCGCTGGCCGCGCAGGGCGAGGCCGGCGTGGCCAACCTGCTGGACCTGATCGCCAAGGAGATGCGCGTGGCGATGACACTGACCGGTGCGCGTCGCATCGCTGACATCGGCCGCGATTCGCTGGTCAGCCTGCCATGAATGGCCACGATGCCGTGCTGGCACAGTTGCGCGACGCGGTCGGCAGCCGCCATGTACTGACCGGCGACAAGGCCACGCGCCGCTTCCGTCGCGGCTACCGCTTCGGCGATGGCCCGGTACTGGCAGTGGTGCGCCCGGGTACCTTGCTGGAACTGTGGCGCGTGCTGCAGGCAGCGGTGCAGGGTGGGGCGGCGGTCATCCTGCAGGCGGCCAATACCGGGCTGACCGGTGGCTCGACCCCGGACGGCGATGACTACGGCCGGCCGATCGTGCTGGTCAGCACGCTGCGCCTGACCGGCATCCAGCTGTTGAACGAAGGCCGCCAGGTGCTGTGCCTGCCCGGTGCCACGCTCGACCGCCTGGAGCAGACGCTGGCACCGCTGGGCCGTGAACCGCATTCGGTGATCGGCTCGTCCTGCATCGGCGCCTCGGTGCTGGGCGGCATCTGCAACAACTCCGGCGGCGCGCTGGTGCGCCGTGGCCCGGCCTACACCGAGCTGGCGCTGTACGCGCGGGTCGATGCGCAGGGCCAACTACAGCTGGTCAACCATCTCGGCATCGCGCTGGGCGATACGCCCGAGCAGATCCTGCAGCGCCTGCAGGCCGGCGACTACAGTGCGTCGGATGTGGGGGACGGCGACGGCCGCGCGGCCTCCGATCCGCGCTACGCCGACGAAGTGCGCAAGGTCGACGCCGATACCCCGGCGCGCTTCAATGCTGATCCCAGCCGCCACTACGAGGCTGCCGGTTCGGCCGGCAAGCTGGCGGTGTTCGCGGTGCGCCTGGATACCTTCGAAAAGGAGGCCGCCGAAGTCTTCTACATCGGCAGCAACCGCACCGACAGCCTCACGGCGATCCGGCGCCAGCTGCTGACCGGCTTCGAGCGCCTGCCGATTGCCGGTGAGTACATCCACCGCGATGCCTATGACATCGGCGAGCGCTACGGCAAGGACAGCTTCCTGCTGATCGATCGCCTCGGCACCGCACGTGTACCTGCCGCGTTCGCATTGAAGAGCCGCGTCGACGGCTGGTTCGAACGGCTGGGCCTGCGTGGGGTGACTGACCGGGTGATGCAGGTTCTGACCGGCCTGCTGCCCTCGCACCTGCCCAAGCGCATGGGCGAGTTCCGCCAGCGCTACGAGCATCACCTGTTGCTGAAGGTCTCTGCCCAGGACGCTGCGGAAACCGAGGCCTGGTTGCGCGCCTTCTTCGCCGGGCACGAAGGCGGCTTTTTCCACTGCACGGCCGAGGAGGGGCGCAAGGCGTTCCTGCATCGCTTCGCCGTGGCCGGTGCCGCGGTGCGCTACCGCGAAGTGCATCGCGGGCAGGTGCAGGACATCGTGGCGCTGGACATTGCCCTGCGCCGAGATGATGCCGACTGGTTCGAGCAGTTGCCGGCCGATGTCGACGGCCGCCTGCTGCACAAGCTGTATTACGGGCACTTCCTGTGCCACGTGTTCCACCAGGACTACATCGCGCGCAAGGGTGAAGACCCGATGGCGATCGAGCACGCGATGTGGGCGCTGCTGGACCAGCGCGGTGCCGAGTACCCGGCCGAGCACAATGTCGGTCACCTGTACCCGGCCAAGCCGGCGCTGGCCGGGTTCTACAGGCAGCTGGACCCGAGCAACACGTTCAATCCCGGTATCGGCCAGACCTCGAAGGCCAAGGGCTGGGGTGGCTGCGATTGCGGATGATGTAGAGCCGCCCCTATGCTCGGCTGCTCCTGCCGACAGACAGCAGACGAGCATGGCTCGACGCCGCCCGGGCAACGGTTACCATCGGAAGCCCATCCGCAGGAGCCATCCATGCCCACCGCCGCCGTCTGCGCCACCCTGTGCACTGCATTGCTGGCGACCCCGCTGCTGGCGCTGGCCCAGAGCGCGATCCTGCCGCAGCAGCGCGATGCTGCCGGCAACGTGATGGAGCCGCTGGGACAGGTACTGATCGCGAGTGAGACTGGACCGTCGGGGCTTTATGACTGCACGCGGGACGGCAACTGGTGCGTGCGCGTGCAGCCGGTTGCCGAGGAGGGTGACCGGCCGACCGTGCTGGAAGTGCTTGAGAAGGCACCGGGCCAGGGCAAGCCGCACACCTACCACGTCAGCATCGACGTGCCGCAGGAAAGCGAGCTGTCGCTGTGGCCATGGATCGTGCGGCTGGCCCCTGGCGTGGGCAGCGATGAACCGGTGACCGACCCGCAGCAGCGCGCCCGCCAGAATGTGCTGGTGGGTGGCATCGTCAAGTTCAGCACCATGTACTCCGGTGGAGGTGCCGACGCGTCCACGCTGCAGCTGGCACGCGTGCGTCACCTGCAGGACGACATCCAGGTGGACGACGACGTGCTGACCGTGCCATGGCTGGGCAATGCGATGATCCGCGCCTGTTTCAGCGAGCAGGACATCAAGCAGCGCGCCGGTGCCTGCCACGACGAATACGGGTTCTCGGCGAAGCTGGCGCTGGATACGGTTGCCGAGGGCATGCCAGTGCTGCGCTACCAGACCGTGGCGACCCGGTACCCGGCCGGTGTTTCGCGCTTCGAGGATTCGCTGGCCAGGGGGCCGCTGAAGAAGCAGGATCTGCGCATCGAACAGGACCCGGCGTGTACCTACACCCGGCTGTTCCGCTTCGGGGCGGGGATGTTCCACCCGGACCAGGCACTGCCGGACTGTGCCGGCTATACCGAACCCTGAATTGTAGCGTCGAGCGATGCTCGACGGGTCTTCGGATGGGCGGCGCGAAAAGCCAGTCGAGCATGGCTCGACCCTACAAAAGCGGTGGCGGCGCTTACTCGCAGCGCGTGGACGTGATGATGTTGTCCTTGTCCACGAACACGCGCAGGCGGTCCTGGCGGATGTCCTTGGTGGTGATGGTGCTGGGGCCGATCGGGTTGACCAGGCCGGCGCCACTCTCGCGGGACAGGCGGCGGATGTTGGGCTCGTTGGCCGGCTGGCCGATCGCCCAGCCCAGCTGGCTGGCGTCGCAGCGGCCGCTGCCTTTGACTTCCGGGCCAGGCGTACTGACACAGGCCGACAGCAGCAGGGCAGAGGCCGGCAGCAACAGGGACAGACGGAATGCAGACATGCGAGCGCTCCTGCGCAGGGAAGATGGCGGGAACGATAGCACCGAGCGTGCGAAAGGCGTCAGCGCCCCGGTCATTGCCGGCACAGCGTGGTCATTGCATAGTGGGAGCAATGGCTGGCAGTACGCCAGCGGGCAGGCCGGGCCTTTCCGGCGCAGGTGTTGGATACGGTATGACGGCAGGCAGTTTGCGCGGCAAGGACAAGACGATGACGGCGCTGGTGTTGTCGTTGCTGGGCGTAGCGTTTGCCGCCTCCGCCTCCGCCTCCGCCTCCGCCTCCGCTGCCGATCCGGAACCTGCGCCGATCGAAACCCCGGTATTCGGTGCCTGGCGCAACCTGCAGACCGAAGCGGGCTACGAGCCTGCGCAGCGCAACCTGGCGTTTGCCATGCTGCCGCAGGCGGCGACCCGAGGCGATCGTTTCGCCATCCTCGACCGTGAAGGCAAGCGGACGGTGTGCTGCCTGCAGGTGGCCAGTCCCTCGCTGGGCGTGGCTGCGCTGCGCGAGCAGTACCACCTGCCGCAGGCCTGGGTGACCGACCTGAGCAATGGCCGCAGCCCCGCACGCCCCTATGTGCCGCACGTCTATGCGATGCAGCGGGTGGACGAGCTGGTCGACTACAGCTTCGCCGATGTGCCTGGCGCCTACAGTGACCTGGGCGGGCTGCTGATTCCGGAAGGTGCAGCGCTGGAGGCCGACGGCAGCGCCGTGCGCCTGGGGGACACCCGCTACCCGCTGCATTTCCAGCGCCAGCCGCACGCCGATGACGATGGGGCGCTGGACCGCTACAGCCTGCAGGCCGGCGAGGGTGCCGCCCCGATCGTGGTTGAAGTGCCGTTCGGCACCTACTGATTGCAGCTTCGCACTGGCTAGAATGCAGCGCGGCGCTGTCTGCCGTGCCTGCTCCGTGAGTCGTTGCCGTGTCCCTGCGCCCCTTCCTGCTGTCGTCCCTGCTGTTGTTGTCCGCCTGTGCCAGTGCGCCGCCGCCGCCGGCCCATTCCGATGCATTGTGGCGATTGATCGAACGTGACTGCCGGGGCCCCGAAGGTCCACGCGGCGACTGCCTGCGCGTGGAGACGGCCGCAGACCGCCGCGATGTGCTGGTCAAGGATGCGCACGGCGACTACCAGTTCCTGCTGATGCCGCTGGACAAGGTGAGCGGTATCGAGAGCCGCAGCCTGTACCAGCGTGGTGCACCGAACTACTTCGCTGCCGCCTGGCAGGCGCGCAGCCACACCGAACAGGCCCTGCGGCAACCACTGCCGCGCAACGTCGCCAGCCTGGCGTTGAACTCGCCGCACGGCCGCTCGCAGCACCAGCTGCATATCCACGTGGATTGCCTGCGCGCCGACGTGCTGCAGGCGCTGGACACGCATGCTGCCGCCCTCGGCAGCCGCTGGGCACCGCTGCCGGTCCTGCTGCGCGGCCATCAATACCAGGCACGCCTGCTGGCGGGCGCGGAACTGACCGCCAATCCGCTCAATCTGCTGGCTTACGATCTCGCAGGCGTGGACGATGTTGGTCAGTGGAGCCTGGTCGTGGCCGGCCGGGACGCCGTGCAGGGCGGCCCGGGCTTCATCCTGCTGGCGACCCGGGTGGACGCCGGCACCGGCAACGAGGCCAGCGCCGAAGAACTGCAGGACCACGCCTGCTCGGTGCTGACCGGCGCAGGCGACGCGTTGGAGCGGGTCCGCTAACCCGGTGGCTGCTGGCGGCTGCGCCAGACCGGTGCAGTCAGCGCCAGCAGCTGGCGGTCCTGCCAGCCATCCAGATCCAGATGATGGTCGCGCAACAGGCCTTCGTGCTCGAAGCCGAAGGCGTGCAGCGCAGTGGCGAACGGGTCACTGCAGTCCGGTGGCAGCATCACGAACAGGCGGTGCACGCCCACATCCTCGAACAGGAACGGGCACAGCGCGCGCAGCGCTGCATCCACGTGCGGGTGCCAGTGCTGCAGCGACAGCAGCTCGGCGCAGCGCGTATGCAGGGACTGCAGGCGGACATGCAGCTGGTCCAGGACAGTGCCGTGCTCGTCATCGAACACACCCAGCAGCAGCTGGTCGTTGTCCTGCTCCAGCCGCGAGCGATGCATGTGGGCAAGGAAGCGGGCTTCTTCGTCGATACCGGCCGGATGGCGGCGCCCGCGTCGGCGGCGGTCGTCGAACAGGCGCCAGGCCGGCAGATCGGCCCGCTGGAACGGGCGCAGGGTGACCGGTGCCACCTGCAGCTGCAGCAGATGGCGGCGCGACACAGGGCGCAGCGGGGGGAGGAGGGATGTGGGGTACGGGGTCATCATCCCCGGAACGATGGCAATGCCCGCTTCGCCAGACCATTCAAAAGATTGCAAAAACGCGACGACCACCGGGCGGAGCCTGATTCGGTTCAGGCATAAGTCCATCAGGGCTGGTCATTTCCGTTGAAACCATCCATTCAGGACACTTTCGTTACGGGATCGTTATGCGCCGCGCAGGCCTCCGGTCCCATACCACCCGTCCAACTCCCCCAGGAAGCCCATGTCTGCCTCCCACAAGGCGCTGCGCCCGCGTCCGCTGGTGCTCGCGCTGTCGTCCCTGATGCTGGTGTCGTCGCCGGCCTTCGCGCAGGAAAGCGCACCCACCTCATTGCAGGAAGTGAAGGTCACCGGCTCGCGCATTCCGCGCGCCAGTGTCGAAGGGCCGTCGCCGGTGACCGTGATCAGCCGCGAGCAGATCGACGCGCAGGGCTACCGCAACGCGTTCGACGCGCTGAGCGCCCTGACTGAAAACACCGGCAACGTGCAGGGCGAGGACTTCGGCAACACCTTCACCCCGGCGGCCAACACCATCAACCTGCGCGGGCTGGGCCCGAACCGCACGCTGGTGCTGGTCAACGGCCGCCGCCAGGCCGACTACCCGCTGGCCTACGAGGGCTCGGTGAACGTGGTCAACCTGGCCAACATTCCCAGTGCGCTGATCGAGCGCATCGAGGTCTTGGCGGCCGGTGCGTCGGCGGTGTATGGCTCCGACGCCATCGCCGGTGTGGTCAACATCATCCTCAAGGACCGCTTTGAGGGTGTGGACGTGAACGTGCGGGCCGGCGGCACCCAGCAGGGCGGTGGCGACAACCAGCGCGCGCAGGTGGTTGGTGGCAGTTCCGGCGAGCGCTGGGATGCCCTGTTCGGCTTCGAGTTCGATGTGCGCAAGGCGATCCATGCGCGCCAGCGCGATTTCATGGACTCGCTGGATGATGACCCCGCCGGCAAGGCGCCGCAGGCGACCGCGATCGCGTATCGCCGCAACGCCGCGACCGGTCGCAACATCGATCCGGGCGCCAATGGCTGCGACGCGGCGTCGGATATCTATGGCGGCAGCGTGTTCCGTGCCTTCAACCCGCGCCAGGGCTGGTATTGCGGCAGCAACGAGGCCGCCTCCAGCTACTGGACGGTGCAGACCGAGAAGCGCAACCTCAACGGCTACGGCCTGCTGACCTTCCACGTCAACGAGACCACCGACCTGTTCGCCGATCTGGCCGTGGGCAGCGCACGCATCACCAACAACACCCGTGCGCCCACCTGGACCTCGGCCCGCAACTACTTCTACAACCAGACCACCGGCAACCTGGAAAGCTGGTACCGCCGGTTTGCGCCCGAGGAAATCGGTGGCCTGCCGCGCAATGCCAACCGCTTCCTGGAAAACTCGTGGTCATTCAACGTCGGCGCGCGCGGCCAGATCGGCGACAGTGGCTGGGACTATGAGGCGGTCTACAGCCGTTCGCGTTACGAGAACCGCACCCGCCGCCCGGTGCTGCTGGCCGGTATCAACGAATACCTGCTGGGCCCGAAGCTGGGCGTGCGCAATGGCGTAGAGGTCTATGCGCCGGATCCCGCGCGCCTGTTCCAGCCGCTGAGCCCGAACGAGTACCAGAGCCTGTCCGGCTACCAGGAGAGCCGCAACGCGGCGTGGCTGCAGACCTTCAGCGCCAGCGTCAACGGCCGGCTGTTCGCACTGCCCGGTGGCGACGCTGCGCTGGCTGCGGTGGTCGAGGCTGGCAGCCAGGGCTATCGCAATCGACCGGACCCCCGACTGGGCACCGGTGAATTCTGGAACACCAGCGCCGGTATTGGTGCCGGTGGCGAGCGCGACCGCTATGCTGCCGGCGTGGAGCTGCAGCTGCCGTTGCTGCAGTCGCTCACCACCACCCTGGCCGGGCGCTATGACCAGTACCGAGCCGGTGGTGAGCATATCGGCAAGGCGACCTGGAGCTTCGGCGTCGAGTTCCGCCCGATCGAGAGCCTGCTGATCCGTGGTACCGCTGCCACCAGCTTCCGGGCGCCGGACATGAACTACGTGTTCGCGACAGAGACGCGTGGTTACAACCCGGGCATGACCGACTACTGGCGCTGCCGCACCGCAGGCCAGTCGTATGACAACTGCGACTACAACGGCCTGTCGATCGATTACAGCAACCGTGCCAACCCGCAGCTGCAGCCGGAGTCGGCCAAGTCGTATGGCTTCGGCGTGGTCTGGTCGCCGCTGGCTGGCCTGGATTTCAGTGCCGACTACTACGACATCCGCATCGACAACGAGGTGACCAGCCTTGATACCAGCCGCATCCTGCGCGACGAGGCCGATTGCCGGTTGGGAAAGACGCTGGGCGGCGAGGCGCGTGACATCGGCTCACCGCTGTGCCTGGACGCGCTGTCGCGTGTGATCCGCAACCCGTCCAATGCAACCGTGCAGCCGGACCAGGTGACCCGTGTGCTGATCAATCCGATCAACGCCGCCTCCGAATCGGTTCGCGGGCTGGACCTGAAGGGCAACTGGCGTTTCGATGCCGGTCGCTATGGCCGCTTCACCACGCGCCTGGCCTACACCGTGGTGCTGGAGCACAAGTACCGGCAGTTCTCCGATGATCCGGAGCGTGACATCCGCAATTCGCTGGATGACTACCAGTGGCGCAGCAAGGCCAACGGCAGCATCACCTGGAACCAGGGTGACTGGACCACCACGCTGTACGGCAACCGCTTCGGCTCGCTGCCGAAGACCGATGGCAGTGGCCGCATCGCGCCGTACATGACCTACAACGCCAGCGTGTTCCGCCAATTCGGCGAGAACCTGTCGGTGGGCGTGATCGTCAACAACCTGCGTGACAGCCGCCCGCCGGCGGACAAGAACGGTGGCGGCTGGCCGTTCTATCCGGTCGGCAACTACGATCCGTATGGCCGCCAGTACTGGGTGCAGCTGGACTACCGGTTCCGCTGATCCGGCAGGCGAACGAAAGGCCCGGCATTGCCGGGCTTTTCTTTGTGCAGTGCATCCGTGTTGCCGGCGCGCACATGGCATGCTGGGGCGATACACGGAGGAGGATGCGCATGGATGTCAGGGGGTGGAGTGTGATTGCCGTGCTGGCCATTGCAGGTTGCAGTGGCAGGCAGGCGGCCAGCGTGGAGGATGCCGCGGAGGTGGCCAATGCCGCGCCTGCGCCGTCCCTTTCCAACCCCGCGACCGATGCTGTATCAGCGCGCGTGCCAACGGCATCGAGTACCACGACGGCTGCCCCTGGGCTCGCGCAACCGGAGGGTCACTTCCTCGAGGGCGAGCGCATGCTGCTGAACGAGGGTGCGGTGTCCGCACAGAAGAGCGAGGCGGTGCTGGGTTCCGACAAGGCCTTCGCGCAGGCGATCAGCCAGTTCGAGCGCGATGCAGCCGGTCACCTGGAAGTGCAGGACCTGACCCGGCTCTACAGGGCGGCCGCGACCCGGCTCATCGGCAACGACGGCACGCTGGTGTCTTTTGCCTGCGGCTACAGCCTGTGCGTTGGCGAGATCCGCAGCCGTACCGATGAGGATTTCAGTGCCTGGTCCGAGGCGATCGGCATGGACAAGGTGGCCCCGGTCTACAGCCTGGCCACGGCGCCGATGACATGGGGCAGGGACCAGCATGGCGGGCGCTTCGTGTTCTCGGTGGATCCGGCCGCCAACGGCATCACGGGCCCGTAGCGCCGGCGGATGACCGGCGCCACGGCGCGTTACGGAAGCGCCTGTTGCAGGTACGACTCGATGACGTAGCTGAAAGGCTGCTGCTGGCGGTCGCGCAGCAGGGCGCGCACTTCAAGGATCACGCCGCGGTCGCCTTCGCCCCGCGGCGGCCAGAACGTCTGGTCGGCCAAGGTCTGGCGCTGGAAACCGAGCGGGCCGACCACGCGACCGAACGGTTCGTCGGTGCTGTCCAGCACCTGGTTCATGGCCGGGCTGAGATGGCCGGGCAGGTACCAGTTGTCGGCCTCGGACAGCACGCGGCTGCCGCAGACCAGCTGCACGCGGCGATAGCGCAGCTCGGCACCTGGCTTCACACCCAGCGCCTGCAGCACGTCGGCGGGGGCAGGCTTGTCCTGGCCGTGTACGCGCACTGCACGCACCCGCGCCTGTTCGGCCAGGCCGTGCTCGGCGCACCAGTGTTCCAGCGTGGCAGTGGCGCTCTGCCCGGACAGCACGCGCTGGTGCAGGCGCTCGACCAGTGCAGCCGGGGCAATGCGCTGCTGACCCGGCGGCGACTGCAGCGGCGCAGCGGCCGCCGCATCAGTGGCGGACAGGCTGGCGATCGGGGCGGCGGCAAGCAGGGACGCGGCCTGCCAGCGGCGGAGACGATCGTGGCGGTCGGATGGGCCCATGCGGCATCACAGCGGAAACAGGCGCCCATGTTACCCGTTCAGGGGTGTGCACGGCGTGGCTGCGACCGGTTGTCGCAGGGCAGTCATCGTTCTGGTGAATGCGTGCCATCCAGATATTTCGTTGGCCGATGGCTGCGGCGAGGCGCACGATGGCGCCATTCTTGGCATTCCGGGAGTTCCCGATGACCCTCCAGTTCGTCCATGGCGGTGTCGACCGCGACGGTGCGCCACTGCATTTCCATATCCGTGATGGCCGCATCAGCGGGCTCAATGGCGAGGCGGCGCCGGCCGACGCGGCGGAATGCGTCGACCTGCAGGGCTTCGCGGTGCTGCCCGGGCTGGTCGACGGCCACATTCACCTCGACAAGAGCTTCGTCGGCGACCGTTGGCACCCGCACCAGCCGGTGAACAGCCTGCGTGAGCGGCTGGCGGTGGAGAAGGCGGCGGTGGCGGGTGCGGCACCGATGGTGGACCGTGCCGAGGCGCTGATCCGCCAATGCAGTGCTTTCGGTACGGTGGCGATGCGCTGCCATGTCGATATCGACGGCAGCACCGGTCTCGGCCATCTCGAAGCGGTGCGCGAGGCGGCACTGCGCTGCGCCGACATCATGCGGATCCAGCTGGTGGCGTTTCCGCAGGCCGGGGTGATGTCCTGTCCCGGCACCGCCGCCGTACTGGAGCAGGCGCTTGCCGCGGGCGTGGAGGTGCTCGGCGGCATCGACCCGACCACGCTCGATGGTGATGCCGAAGGCCAGCTGGCGCTGCTGTTCGGCCTGGCCGAGCGTTACGGCGTGCAGCTGGACATCCATCTGCACGAGCCCGGCGAAACCGGCCTGGCCCAGCTGCTGCGCATCGCGGCGCGGACGCGGGCCGCCGGCCTGCAGGGGCGGGTTGCGGTCAGCCATGCCTATTCGCTGGGCGACGTGCCGCTGGCGCGCGCGCTGCAGGTGGGCGAAGCACTGGCCACGGCGGGTGTGGCGATCATGAGCAACGCGCCGGGCGATCATCCTTTCCCGCCGCTGCGCGCGCTGCATGATGCCGGTGTGCGCGTGTTCGCAGGCAACGACAACATCCGCGACTGCTGGTGGCCGTACGGTAACGGCGACCTGCTGCAGCGGGCGATGTTGCTGGGCTACCGGTCCGGCTTCTACACCGATGCCGACCTGATGCTGGCGCTGGACATGGTCACCACCCACGCCGCGCAGGCGATCGGCCTGCCGCAGCATGGTATTGCCGAAGGCCGGCCGGCGACGTTCGTGGCCGTGCGTGCCGACCACGGCCCGGCCGCTGTGGCCGGGGTGCCGGTGGAGCGCCGCGTGGTGGTCGACGGCCGCTGGCTGTAGATCCACGTCATGGCGTGGATGCGCCATCGCGTGGTCTCATTCATCCACGCATGGCGTGGATCTACCCCGATGTACCGTCAGGCGTAATCGTCGGCGCGGGTGGCGACGAATTCCTCAAGCCACGCAAGCAGGTGGGCGATGTCGATGATCTCGCCCTGTTCGACGCGCTTGAGCAGCAGTGTGCTGGCGCCGATCTGCAGGCTGCTGTCGGCATAACGCAGCACCGCGTCGATGCCCCATGCATCGGTGACCTGCATCCAGGCCAGGCCCGGCACGCGCTGGGCCAGGGTGTCACCGAATGCCACGCCCAGCGCTTCCCAGCCATCGCAGTCGGCACGGTCGATCAGCTTGGCATCGATCACGCGCTGCAGTGTGCTGGCCGCCAGCGGCCACTGCACCGGCAACGTCGGGAAGCCGGCCGCCACGCGCGCGGCGATCAGCGAGCGCTGGTGCTGCAGATGCGTCTGCAGGGCAGCGGGCAGGGGATCGAAGCGGGTGGGGATTTCGTCGGACATGGCAGGGCGCCGTGGGGCACGGAAACAACAGGCACTCTACGAGGCGATTGTTGCCCGCTACACGGCCGGAGTGACCATGTTTCGATGCGTGATGCGCGAAAGGCATCCACGCATGGCGTGGATCTACCGTGGTCATTCCGGTTCGCGCTGCACCTGCCGCCACAGCTCGCTGGCCAGTGCGCGCACGGCATCATCGGCGTCCGCGCGATGCAGCAGGCCGATCTCGTAGTTGTCGATCACCGGCAGCTCGCGCTCGCCATCGATGATGCGGTGCTCGCGGCTGACCGCGCGGCGCGGCAGCAGGCTGATGCCGATGCCATCGGCCACCGCGCCCTGGATGCCGCTCAGCGACGAGCTGGTGAAGGCGATGCGCCAGCGCAGGCCCAGCGCTTCCACGGCATGGATCATCTCGTCGCGGTACAGCCCGCGCGGCGGGAAGGTGACCAGCGGCAGCGGGTCCTGCTGCAGGCAGCTGCTGCGCAGGCTGTCGATCCAGTGCATCGGCTCGCGCCGGCAATGCACCGCCTGGCGGCTGTTGCGGCGTTGCTTGACCAGCACCAGGTCCAGCTCGCCGTGGTCGAAGCCCTGCGCCAGGTCGCGGCTGAGGCCGCTGCTGATCTCCAGCTTCACCTGCGGGTGGCGACGGCTGAAGGCGGCCAGCATGCGCGTGGTCTGCGCGTTGACGAAATCCTCGGGCACGCCGATGCGGACCGCGGTCTCCACCGTCGCACCGGCCAGCGCCTGCGCCATTTCCTCGTTCAGGTCGAGCATGCGCCGCGCGTAGCCGAGCAGGGTGTGGCCGGCATCGGTGGGGTGCACGTCGCGATGGCCGCGTTCAAGCAGGCGATGCCCGGCCAGTTCCTCCAGCCGGCGCACCTTCTGGCTGACCGTGGACTGGGTCGAATGCAGGCGCGTGGCCGCCGTGGTGAAGCTGCCGCAGTCGGCCACCATCACCAGCGCCCGCAGCAGGTCCAGTTCGAACAGGGTTCTATTCGATTTGGCACTGTCTTGCATTTGAACATTTCACTTCTGGATACCCAGGCCGACTTTTACCATGCAGGGCAGGGGCCGGCAATGCCCGGCTGTTGCTACCGTCGCACGGCGTTCCGTGGCGACGGACATGAGGAGACACTGTCATGCGCGTCCATCATTCCGCTGGCTGGCCTGCGCCGTTAACGCGCGTGCTGCTGTTGTGCCTGCTGGCCATGGTCACCCCCGCCTGCACCGCCACGTCCAGGGCCGACGCAGACGCGCGCCTGCGGGATGCCGCCAGCCGCGGCGACGCCGATGCGGTGCGACAGGCGATCGAGGATGGCGCCACGCTGGAGGCGCGCGATGGCCAGGGCCGCACCGCGCTGCTGCTGGCCACGCATGGCAACAACGTGGATGCCGCGCGTGAGCTGATCGAGGCCGGGGCAGACGTCAACGCCAAGGACGCGTTGCAGGACAGCGCCTACCTGTACGCCGGTGCGCGCGGCCTGGACGAGATCCTGGCGATGACCCTGGCGCATGGCGCCGATCTGCGCAGCACCAACCGCTATGGCGGCACCGCGCTGATTCCGGCCGCCGAGCGCGGTCACGTCGCCACTGTGCGCACGCTGCTGCGGGCCGGTGTGGCGGTGGACCATGTCAACCGGCTGCACTGGACCGCGCTGCTGGAAGCGATCCTGCTCGGCGATGGCGGTGCGCGCCACGTGCAGATCGTGCAGCTGCTGCTGGAGGCCGGTGCCGACCCGGAGCTTGCCGACGGCGACGGCGTGACGCCGCTGGCGCACGCGCGCCAGCGCGGCTATACCGGAATTGAGACCCTGCTGCGCCAGCACGGCGCGGTGCGTTGAATGCAACCCCCTTCCACCCGCACGCTGGGCGTGCCCATCAGGATGCTGTCCATGTTCCGTTCCCGTCCGTTGTCCCTTGCCATCCTCCTTGCGGTAGCACCGCTGTCGGCGTCTGCCGCCGAGCGCGCCGACCTGCTGATCCGCAATGCCACCGTGGTCGATGTCGAGCACGCCAGCACGCTGGCCGGGCAGAGCGTGGTGATCCGTGGCGAGGACATCGTCGCCGTCGGTCCGGACGCGCAGCTGCGCAGCCAATGGAGTGCGGCCCGCCAGATCGATGCCAAGGGCAAGTACCTGATTCCGGGCCTGTGGGACATGCATGTGCACTTCGGTGGTGGTCCGGCGCTGATCGAAGAGAACAAGGCGCTGCTGCCGCTGTACATCGCGCATGGCATCACCACGGTGCGTGACTGCTCCGGCGATCTGCCCGAGCAGGTGCTGCAGTGGCGTGGCGAGATCGCCAAGGGCACCTTGTTCGGCCCGCGCCTGCTCAGTTCCGGCGCGAAGATCGAAGGCATCAAGCCGGTCTGGAAGGGCACGATCGAAGTGGGCAGCGAGGCCGACGCCGACAAGGCGATTACCCGCCTGCAGCATGACAAGGTCGATTTCGTGAAGATCACCGACAGCACGCTGAAGCCGGAACTGTTCCTGTACTCGGCCAGCGCTGCGCGAAAGGCCGGCTTCAAAGCCTCGGGGCATATTCCGATGGCACTGACCGTGGAGCAGGCGGTCGATGCCGGCCTGGCTTCGATCGAGCATCTGGACTACGCATTCAAGGCCGGCAGCAAGGATGAGGCGCAGATCGCCGCTGACTTTGGAGCCGGCCGCATCGACCGTGCCGAAGCCAACCGGCGCCTCGACGCCAGCTTCGACCGTGACACTGCGATGCATGCCTACCGTGATTTCGCAAAGCGCGGCGTATTCGTGACCCCGACCCTCAACGGTGGCCGCATCCTCGACTTCCTTGACCAGGATGACCACGCCAACGATCCGTACCTGGCCTACATCGGCCCTGGCCTGCGCGCGACCTACCAGTGGCGCGTGGACCGCGCAGCCAAGGCCACGCCGGCGCAGATTGAAGCGCGCCACGCGCAGTACCACCAGGTGGCCGCGGTGCTGCCGCTGCTGCAGGAGGCGGGCGTGACGATCATCGCCGGTACCGATGCGGGCTTCCTCAATTCGTTCAACTTCCCGGGCATCGCGCTGCACCAGGAACTGCAGCTGTTCGTGAAGGAAGGCCTGACCGCACCGCAGGCGCTGTCGGCCGCAACCCGTTCCGGTCCGGCCTGGTTCGGCCAGATGGACCGCTACGGTGGTGTCGCACAGGGCAAGGCCGCCGATCTGGTGCTGCTGACCGCCAACCCGCTGCAGGACATCGCCGCCACCGGGAAGATCGACAGCGTGATCCTGCGTGGCAGCGTGTATGACCGCGCCGCACTAGACAAGATGCTGGCCGAGACCAAGGCCAAGGTCGCGGCGTGGAATGCCGAGGCGGCGAAGACGCAGTGACCGACAGGGTCAGAGCCCTTCCCGGTGGGAAGGGATCCGACCCTATGGGGTTGGACGGCATCCACGCCATGCGTGGATGACGCGGCCGCTGGCCTAACGCGGTGCCGGCCGCATTCCATGAAGTTGCGGCAGTGCGGCCTTCATCGCATCGATGAAGGCGCGCAGCCGCGGCGGCTGCTGGCGCGCAGCAGGAAACACGACATGCACCGGCAGTGCCGGCGCCTGCCAGTCCGGCAGCAGCTGTACCAGCCGCCCCTGTGCGAGATCGTCGGCTACCAGCCAGGCCGAGACCACCGCTGCGCCCAGCCCAGCGCGTGCGGCCTGCTGCACCACGAACAGGTTGTCGCTGAGCAGGCGTGGGCTGATCGACAGCGTATGCGCGCGGCCCTGTGCGTCATGCAGCAGCAGGCGTTCGCGGTAGTAGGTGACCAGTGAGATCCACGGCAGTGCCTGCGCTTGTTCTGGTGTGCTGATCGCGGTGGCCTGCACCAGCGACGGCGCTGCCACGACGATGCGCGGCACTTCGGCGAGCGGCAGTGCGACCATGCGCGGTTCGTCGACCGGACCCACCCGCACCGCGCAGTCGATGCCTTCGGCGATGAAATCCGGGCGACGATCTTCAAGGATCCACTCCAGGCTCAGCTGTGGGTGCTGGGCGAGGAACGCGAGCATGGTCGGCAGCAGCTGCGCCTGGCCGAAGGCGTGCGGCACCATTACCCGCAGGCGTCCGCGCAGCGTTTCCGGTTCGCCGTGCAGTTCGGCCTGCAGCGACTCCCATTCGTCGACCACGCGTTGCGCATGGCGCTGGCAGCGCAGGCCATCTTCGGTCAGCTGCAGGCCGTGGGTGGAGCGCTGCAGCAGGCGCAGGCCGAGCTGTCGCTCCAGTGCCTGCAGGCGGCGACTGACCGTCGGCTGGGTGGTGCCCAGCTGCACGGCAGCAGCAGACAGGCTGCCGGCATCGACGATGCGCAGGAAGGTGCGCAGCAGATCCAGGCGATCCGCGCCGGTGGCGAGGTCATTCATGCGTTTCACGTATGAAGTGTATGTGCAGGAGCCTACTACAGACGCCGGGCGAATACCGGCAGGATACGTCCACTTCCTCCACCGGACTCCCCCATGTCTACCCCTTCGCTATCCGTCGCCGCCGCGCCCGCGACCGCACCCTCCACCCCGCTGGTGCTGGCAATGGCGGCCGGCGCCGGCTTCTCGGTCGCCTCGCTGTACTACAGCCAGCCGATGCTGGGCCTGATCGCCCAGGACCTCGGCGCAGGCGAGCGCGCCGCCGGCCTGGTACCTACCCTGACCCAGCTCGGCTATGCGCTGGGCATCCTGCTGCTGGCACCGCTGGGCGACCGCTTCGACCGCCGCACCCTGATCCTGTTGAAGTCCGCATTGCTGGCGCTGGCACTGGGCGCCGCAGCGATGGCCGGGCACCTGCCGGGGCTGCTGATGGCCAGCCTGCTGGTCGGGCTGATGGCCACGCTGGCGCAGGACATCGTGCCCGCCGCTGCGGTGCTGGCACCGGATGCACAACGCGGCCAGATCGTCGGCCGGGTGATGACCGGCCTGCTGCTCGGCATCCTGCTGTCGCGCGTGGTCAGTGGCGTGGTGGCTGAAGCATGGGGTTGGCGCACGCAGTTCGTACTGGCTGCGGTATCGGTGGCGGCGATGGGCGCGGTGATGGCGCGCGCGCTGCCGCGTTTCGCACCGACCAGCACGCTGCGCTATCCGGCGTTGCTGGGTTCGTTGCTGGCGTTGTGGCGCGAGCAGCCGCAGCTGCGCCGTGCGGTGGCCAGCCAGTCGTTGCTGGCAGTGGGCTTCAGCGCGTTCTGGTCGACGCTGGCGCTGATGCTGCATGCCCGCCTGGGCCTGGGCAGTGCGGCGGCGGGTGCGTTCGGTATCGCCGGTGCGGCCGGCGCATTGGCTGCGCCGTTTGCAGGACGTTTCGCCGATCGCCTGGGTTGCCATACGGTGGCGCGGCTGGCGATCGCAGTGGCGCTGCTGGGTTTCGGGCTGCTGCTGGCCGAAGCCTGGATGCCGGCCGCCGCGCTGCTGCCGCTGCTGGTGGTGAGTGCGCTGCTGTTCGACTTCGGTTTCCAGTCAGCGCTGGTGGCGCACCAGACGCTGGTCTATGGCCTGGTGCCGCCGGCCCGCAGCCGCCTCAATGCGCTGCTGTTCACGGGCATGTTCATCGGCATGGCCGCCGGCGGTGCGCTGGGCAGCCTGGCGCTGGCACAGTGGGGGTGGCACGGCGTGGCCTGGCTGGCAGTGGTGTGTGCGGGCGGCAGCCTGCTCCTGCGCTTGAAGTAAGGGGGGCGTTCGGCAGGGCTTGCAGCCCTGCCGAACAACCCACTAATCGTGACCGCTGTCGTCCAGGCTGATGATGCCGCGCCGCAGCGCCTGGGTCACCGCGTGCGTGCGATCGCCCACGCCGAGCTTGTCCATCAGGCTCTTCATGTGCGCCTTCACCGTCTGCTCGGAAATCTGCATGCGCTCGCCGATGCGCTTGTTCGACAGGCCACCGGCCACGTGCCGCAGTACTTCGGTCTCGCGCGGCGACAACCGGTCTTCCACCACATGCGCGGCGATGCTCGCCGCCACCGCTGGTGGAATCGGCGCGCGCCGGCCGCCCGCAACCATGCGGATCGTGTCGACCAGCTCGTGGCGCAGCATGTCCTTCAGCAGGTAGGCGCTGGCGCCGGCCTGCAACGCCCGCACCGCACGTACGTCACCGCGGTAGGTGGTCAGCACGATGATGCGCGCGCGCGGGTCCGTCGCGCGGATCCGCACGATGGCTTCCACACCATCCAGGCGGGGCATCTGCAGGTCCATCAGCACCACGTCCGGCTGCAGCTGCTGGTAGCGTGCGATGGCTTCCTCGCCGTCGGCGGCTTCACCGAGCAGGCGCAGATCGGGTTGTGCGCCCAGCAGGGCGGCCAGGCCGTCACGCAGCAGCGGGTGGTCGTCGACCACCAGTACGCCGATCGGGGCAGGGGTTTCAGTCATGGCTCGTTCTACTCCAGGGCCAGCGCCAACGTGATGGGCGGCGGTGATACAGGCGCCGGGCGGGAACTGCCAGCGCGACTTCGGTCCCCAGCCCGGGGCGGGTCCACAGCTGCAGTTCCGCGCCAAGGCGCTGCGCGCGCTCGCGCATGCCCTGCAGGCCCCAATGGCCATGGCCGGCATTTTCGTCGGCGATGCCCACGCCATCATCGCGCACGTGTAGAAGGAAGCACCGCGTGCCGTAGGACAGCTCCACTTCGATGGCGCTGGCATTGGCATGGCGCAGCGCATTGCGGATCGCCTCGCGTCCGATCAGGAACACTTCCTCGGCGGCATCAGCCTGCAGCGGTGGGTGGGGGCCTTCCACGGTCAGGCGCAGCGGATTGGTGCCGTGCCCGGCATACTCGGCGTGCACATCGGCCAGTGCCGAAGCGAGGTCGCGACCCGCGAACGGCCCCTCGCGCAGCGCATTGACCCGCTCGCGGCCCTCGGCCAGGTTGCGCTCGGCCAGCTGCATCGCCGACTCCAGCTGGCTGCGCACCGGCTCGGGGGTCTGGGGTGACTGGCTGATCGCATGCAGGCGCAGGATAAGGCCCTGGCTGCCCTGCAGCAGGGTGTCGTGCAGGTCGCGCGCGATGCGTTCGCGTTCGCCATTGCGTTCCTGCAGGCGCGCACGGAACAGCGCGGCCAGCTGCCCGCTGCGGATGCGTACTGCCAGCACCAGTAGTGCGAGCACGGCGGCGGTGCACAGCAGTTTGAACCACACGGTCTGGATGAAGGTAGGCGCGATGCGGAAGCTGCGGCTGGCCGGTGCGGTGCTCCAGATGCCGTCCTCATTGGCGGCTTCCACCTCGAACCGGTAGTTGCCTGGCGCGAGGTTGGTGTAATACGCGCGGGTGCTGCTGCCCGCGTCCTGCCAGCTATCGTCAACGCCGGACAGGCGATAGCGGTAGCGGTTGCGTTCCGGGCGTGCCAGCGACAGCGCCACGTAGTCGATCTGCAGCTGGCTGGTGCCGGCCGGCAGGCGCAGGCCGTCCCGCAGTGGTTGCCGTTCGCTGCCATGCAGCACGTCGCCGATGCGCACGCTGGGAGCCATCGCATTGACGTGCGACCGGGTGGTGTCCAGCCAGGCCAGGCCCTGGTTGGTGGCCAGCCATAGCAGGCCGTCGTCGGCCAGCACGGCGGTGGGGATCGGTCCGCTCTGCAGGGCGATGCCCGGCATGCCATCCACCGCATCGAACAGGCGTGGCGTCACCGGCTGCCCGGTACGCAGCGCCCGCCGCAACTGATCGCTCCCCAACCGGACCAGGCCACGACTGCCATTGAGCCACAGGTGACCGTGCGCATCGGCAACCATGCCGGTGATGCCCTCCAGCACGCCGGCCATGTCGGTGCTGACCGGCATGAAGCGGCCATTGCCGAGGCGGGCGGCCAGCCCGGCCTCACCGGCCACCAGCAACAGGTCCTGGTGGTGCAGCAGCGCGGTGACCGGCCCGACCAACAGCCCGTGGTTGGCATCGAAGGTTTCGATGCGGGTCGCGCCCATGCTGCGCAGCCGGCCGTCGGCATAGCCGAGCAGCAGCTGGCCATTGGCATCCAGCGCCAGTGATGAGCAGGCCTGTTCGGGCAGGCGCGTTTCGCGCTGCCACTGGCCGTGCAGATAGTGCAGCACGCCACGTTCACCGGTGCAGACCCAGGCCTGGTCGTCATCGGCGAACAGCAGGGCATGCAGCGGTTGCCCGGTGAAGGGCTCGGGCAGCGGAATCAGCGTGGTGTGGCCGGCCACCGTGCGTGCCAGGTTGACCCAGTCGAACTGCCAGATCGGCGTGGGCGCCCGGCGCGCGGCCGCCTGCAGTTGTGCGGCGCTGCCTTCCAGCAGTGGCCGGCGCAGGTCGTACGGCTTGAGGTCCTCGCCGTAGCCGTACACACGCCCATCGCTGGCCCGCACCAGCGAGCGATAGGGATCACTGGGGCCGACCGCCAGCGTGTGCACGCTGCGCACGCGGAAGCGGTTGAGGCCCAGATTGGTGCCGACCCAGAGATTTCCTTCGCGGTCGGCGATGATCGGCACGGCCGAGGTGGCGGTCAGCCCGTGCGGCGAATCGAAGCGCTCCATGCGCACGGCGCGGCTGCCGTCGAACGTGACCCGGGCCACACCGCCATGCGGACTCATCGTGGCCCATAACGCGCCGTCGGCAGTGAACTGCAGGCGTGCGGCGACCAGGTCCGGCAGGCGTCGCGCTTCGCGTTCGCTGTCCGGCAGCAGGCCCTGCGCATTGGCCAGCGGCGAGGTGCCGCGCACACGGTCGGCCAGCCAGACTTCGCCCTGCGGGCTCTCGGTCAGCGTCGCCATCTGGGATACAGCAATGCCGGTGTCCTCGAAACGCGGTTGGCCTGCAGGACGCATCCAGATCCTGAGGTTGGCCAGTACCCAGAAGGTGCCACGGCTGTCGTGCAGCACCCATTGCACGCGGTGTTCCGGAACGCCCGTGTCTGCGGGCAGCGGCTGCCAGCGCTGGCCATCGAACTCGCGCAGCCCTCCATTGATGGCTGCCCACATGCGGCCGTCTCGGTCCTGGCTGAAGTGCGGTACCACGCCAACCGGCACGCCCTGGCCGCGGCCGTAGTTGTACAGCTGGCCGCGCGCGAACTGGCTGATGCCTGCCTGGAAGTAGCCGATCCACAGTGCGCCATCGGCGCTGTGTTCCAACGTGACCATGTTGGTGGACGGGTAGCGGGTGCCAGCCGGTGGCGCCTGCCGTTCGAAGCGACGTCCGTCGAATCGGTACAGGCCCGAACCGGTAGCCAACCACAACAGGCCGTCACGGTCCTGGCTGATGTCCCAGATGTCACCGGGTGCACCCTGGCCGACCCGCCAGGCGGTGTGCTCGTAGCCGGGCAACCCGCTGCTCACGGCCGGCCGCTGCACGGCGAGGGCGGGCAGGGCGGTCCACAGCAGCAGGCACGCCAGCAGCGCCGGCAGGCGACGCAGGAACGGGAAGGGGCGGCGGTGCATGGCGCGCATTCTGGCAGGTGCGGGGCAGCCGCGGGTGACCCGAACGGGGTAGGCGCCTGGTGCCGTGGTCGGCTATCACGCCGGCATGTCCTGTGGAGTCCGGCCATGCAGCGCCTGTTCGTGATGTTCCCCGACCGCGGGCCGGGCATCGGCCTGCTGTGGCTGCGGCTGTGCGTGGCCGCTGCATTGTGCACGCCGGGCACGCACGCGGGCTGGCTGTCGGCACTATGCCTGCTGGCGGTGGCGATGCTTGCACTGGGCGTCTTGACGCCGCTGGCGGTAGTGCCGGCAACACTGGGCCTGTATGCACAGGCACTGCCGTGGCCACTGGTGGTGTTGCCGCTGGCCTTGCTGGCGCTGGGCCCTGGCGCCTATTCACTGGATGCGCGGTTGTTCGGGCGCCGCCTGCTCGGCCGTCGGCCTCCCCCATTCGGGTAGGTGCTGGCCTCGACCGACGGGGGTAGGGCATCACGCAGGGGTCACGCACCATGGGGCATCCCTTCGCGGCGTCCCGCATGGCCACCATCTTTCCGCCTGATCCGCCCGCCGCTTCACTGGCGCCGCAGCAGGTCGCCGCATTGCAGCGTGCATTGCGCTATGTCGATGAACACCTGTCACAGCCGCTGCGGGTCACCGAACTGGCGGCCGTCGCCTGCGTCAGTCGCTTCCATCTGGTGCGCCTGTTCCGCAGCGGTACCGGCGCCAGCCCGCTGCGCTATGTACGCCGTCGCCGTATCGAACGTGCGCGCCAGCTGTTGTCGGCCCAGCACCTGCCGATGTCCTGCCTGGCGCAGCAGCTCGGCTTCTTCGACCAGAGCCATTTCGTCCGCAGCTTCCGCGCCGAGACCGGCTGCAGCCCCGGCCAGTACCTGGCCGGCGATGCAGCCCTGTTGCTTCCCCCTGATCGTGTTTCCAACGGAGTCCACCCATGAGCCTTGCCACCGCCACGCCCGCCCCGGCCCTGTTGTCGCCCACCGACCATGCCCTGGTGCTGATCGACTTCCAGTCACAGATGGCATTCGCTACCCATACCATCGACATCTCCGCGCTGCGCAACAACGTGTCGTTGATCAGCAAGGGGGCCAAGGGCTTCAATGTGCCGGTGGTGCTGACCACGGTTGCAGAAGCGTCGTTCTCCGGCCCGATGTTCCCGGAACTGCCGCAGATCTTCCCTGGCCAGCCGGTGTTCGACCGCACCTCGATGAATACCTGGGAAGACCAGCCGGTGATCGATGAGATCAACCGCATCGGCAAGCGCCGCCTGGTGCTTGCCGGCCTCTGGACCAGCGTCTGCATCGTCGGGCCGGCGCTGTCGGCGCTGGCGCAGGGTTTCGAGGTCTACGTGATCACCGATGCCTGCGGCGATGTCAGCGAAGAAGCGCACGAGCGTGCGATCACCCGCATGGTGCAGGCCGGCGCGGTGCCGATGACCAGCGTGCAGTACCTGCTTGAACTGCAGCGCGACTGGGCACGCGGTGAAACCTACGACCTGACCACCGGCATTGCCCGCGACCATGCCGGCGGCTACGGCATCGGCATCCAGTACGCCAAGCGCATGTTCGGCGCGCAGGAAGGCGGGCACTGAGCATGCTGGCTGGCCATGGCCTCGACCTGGCCCTGCTGATGCTGCGCGTGGCGGCAGGAGGCTTCCTGCTGCCGCACGCATTGGGCAAGCTGTTCGGCTGGTTCGGTGGACCGGGGCTGTCCGGCTTCGCTACCGAGCTGCGCGGCTTCGGGCTGCCAGCGGTGGCACCGTTGCCGCTGTTGCTGGCCCTGCTGCAGGTGCTGTCCGGGCTGGCCGTGCTGCTGGGATGGCAGACCCGCATCGCCGCGCTTGCAGCGGCTGCTTTCATCGGCTTCACCGTCCTGTTGGCCCTGCCCAGGGGCTGGTTCTGGATGCGCGGTGGCAGTGAGTACCCGTTGATGTGGACCACGGTACTGCTGGCCATCGCGTTGGCCGGGCCCGGCACCTGGGCACTGGACGTCCACCGCCTTCCGGGAGACCTCGCATGAGTCACGATCCCCTCGATCACGGCCGCCGCAACGTGCTGCTGGCCAGCGGCGCCGCTGTTGCGCTCGGTCTGGCCGGCCGTGCCGGTGCCGAACTCGATTCCACTTCCAAGGAGCGTCGCATGAGCACGCTGGTCATCCGTAATGCCCGCATCACCACCCTCGACCCGCAGCAGCCGCATGCGCAGGCGCTGGCCGTGCAGGAAGGACGCATTGTTGCCGTCGGCAGCGACGAGGAGATCATGCGTGGCTGGGGCAATGAAGCGACCTTGATCGACGCCCAGGGCCGGCGCCTGCTGCCCGGCCTCAACGACAGCCACACCCACCTGATCCGCGGTGGCCTGAACTACAATCTGGAACTACACTGGGACGGCCTGCGCTCGCTGGGCGACGCCCTGGACATGCTGAAAGCCCAGGTCGACCGCACGCCCGCGCCGCAGTGGGTACGCGTGGTCGGTGGCTTCACTGCCGCGCAGTTCAACGAGAAGCGCTTGCCGACCCTGCAGGAGCTCAACGACATCGCGCCGGATACACCGGTGTTCCTGCTGCACCTGTATGACCGCGCACTCCTCAACCGTGCCGCGCTGCGCGCCTGCGGCTACACCAAGGACACGCCGGATCCGCCGGGCGGGCAGATCGTGCGCGATTCGCTGGGCAACCCGACCGGGCTGCTGCTGGCCAAGCCGAATGCGTTGATCCTGTACGCGACGCTGGCCAAGGGACCGCGCCTGCCGATCGAGTACCAGGCGAACTCGACGCGCCACTTCATGCGCGAACTGAACCGGCTTGGCATCACCTCGGTGATCGACGCCGGCGGTGGCTTCCAGAACTATCCCGAGGATTACCAAATCATCGAGCAGCTGCACCGCGATGATCAGCTGACGGTGCGCATTGCCTACAACCTGTTCACCCAGAACAAGGGCAGGGAAGTGGATGACTTCCGTGGCTGGAGCGAGATCCTGCAGCCGCGCCAGGGCGATGACCTGCTGCGCCACAACGGTGCCGGCGAGATGCTGGTGTTCTCCGCCGCCGACTTCGAACTGTTCAACGAGCCCCGCCCGGAACTGTCGCCGGAGCTTGAGCCGGAACTGCACGACGTGGTGAAGCTGCTGGTCGAGAAGCGCTGGCCGTTCCGCATCCACGCCACCTACGACGAGAGCATCACCCGCATCCTGGATGTGTACGAACAGGTCAACCGCGAGGTGCCGTTCGATGGCCTGCACTGGTTCATCGACCACGCCGAGACCATCACCCCGCGCAACATCGAACGCATCCGTGCGCTGGGTGGCGGCATTGCCGTGCAGCACCGCATGGCCTACCAGGGCGAAGCCTTCGTCGAGCGCTATGGCGTGCAGGCCGCGCGGCATACACCGCCGGTCAAGCGCATGCTGGCCGATGGCGTACCGGTCGGTGCCGGTACCGACGCCACCCGCGTGGCCAGCTACAACCCGTGGGTGGCGTTGTCCTGGCTGGTGACCGGGCGCACCGTGGGCGGTCTGGCCCTGTATGGCGATGAGAACCTGCTCGAACGCGAGCAGGCGCTGCGCCTGTGGACCCAAGGCAGCGCCTGGTTCTCCGGCGACGAAGCGGTGAAGGGCACGCTGAAAGCCGGTCAGCTGGCTGATTTCATCCTGCTCTCGGCCGACTTCTTCCGCGTGGATGACGCGCAGATCGCCGACATCACCAGCCTGCTGACCGTCGTCGGCGGCCGCATCGTGCACGCCGACGGCGACTACGCCGGCCTTGCGCCGCAGCTGCCGCCGGCGATGCCGGACTGGTCGCCGGTCAACCGGTTCGGTGGCTACCACGTCGGCGGTGCGGCCACCGGGTTGGCCACCACCCATCGCCGCCATCACGGCGTGGCCTGCAGTACCCACGGTGCGCACGGGCATGCCGCGCAGCACGCGGCGCCGACCAATGACCTGACCGCGTTCTGGGGCGCGATGGGATGCTCGTGCTTCGCGTTCTGAGCCTGGCGCTGCTGGCCGTGCCATCGCTGGCGCTGGCCTGCGAGGGTGGCCACTGCACTGATGCCGGTGACGGCCAATTGCAGTGGGATGCCTCACTGCGCGTGCGTGGCCTGTACTACGACCCGACCCGGTTCGGTATCGGTGGCAGCGAAGATGGCCATGGCCTGCTGCGTGCGCTGGCCTCGGCCACCTATGTGGAGGACCGCTGGCAGGCAAAGCTGCAGCTGGGCGTGCATGCTGAGAATGGCAGGGCCGGCGGACCCGGCCGCACCGACCGCAGCGCGTTGGACGTGCAGCAGGCGTATTGGCGCTGGCAGCGCGGCGGCTTCCACCTGCAACTCGGTCGGCAGGAAGCCGGCTACGGAAGCTCACGACTGTTGTCTGTGCGCGATGGGCCGAACATCCGCCTGGCCTTCGATGGTGCGCGCCTGGGCTGGAAGGGCCGCCTCGGCACGCTTGATCTGATGGCACTGCGACCGGTGGAGAACCGGCCGGGTGCCTTTGATGATCGCGGGGAGCACGGTGCCCACCTGTGGGGTGCCTATGCCACCACGGCACGCGGGCAGGGCGCGGGGCAGTGGGATCTGTATCTGCTGGACTACCGCCGCGAAGGCGCACGCTTCGCGGCGGGTTCCGGCATCGAGCGGCGGCAGACCTTGGGTGCGCGCTGGTTCGGCCAGGCCGGTGCACTGGACTGGAACAGCGAGCTGGTGGCGCAGGGCGGTGAACTGCGAACGGCCGTCGGCACGCTCGATATCCGCGCCTGGACGCTGGCCACCGATACAGGGTGGCGCTGGGCGGAGCTGCCGCTGCAGCCGCGTCTGGGGCTGAAGGCCGACATCGCCAGTGGCGATGGCAATCCGCGTGACGGCCGCCTGGGGACCTTCAATGCGCTGTTCCCGAAATCGGCCTACTTCAGCGAGGCCAGCCTGCTGGCCCCGGCCAATCTGATGGACGTGCAGCCGACCCTGACCCTGCGCCTGCACGACACGGTGACGACGGAGCTGGGCGTACAGATGGCCTGGAAGCATCGTCGCGCCGATGCGGTCTACACCACGCCGGCGCCGTTGGTGGCGTTGCCAGGCAGTGCCGGTGCTGCGCGCCGCATCGGTAATCAATACAAATCCGAAACCCGCTGGCAGGCCAGCGAACACTGGCAATGGCAGCTGCAGCTGGCCTGGGTCGATGCCGGTCCTGCGCTGAAGCAGGCCGGTGGCCAGGACACGCTGTTCGCCTCGATCGTTGGAGCATGGCAATGGTGAACGCAAGCGCGTCGCAACCCCCCGTACAGGCCGCAGGTGCCTGGTCCCCGCTGAAGATCCAGATGTTCCGCTCGATCTGGCTGGCGATCCTGGCCAGCAACATCGGCACCTGGGTCAATGACGTGGCGGCCGCCTGGGTCATGGCCGAACGTACCGGTTCGCCGTTGATGGTGGCGCTGGTGCAGTCGGCCACCACGGTGCCGATCGTGCTGCTGGCACTCGCCGCCGGAACGCTGGCCGACATCGTCGATCGCCGCAGGTACCTGTTGGCGACCCAGGGCTGGATGCTGCTGGTCGCGGCCGTGATGGCGGCGCTGACTGCGATGGACATGCTGACTCCGCAGCTGCTGGTACTGCTGACCTTCTGCATGGGTTGCGGTGCAGCGATGGCAATGCCGGCGCAGGCCGCAATCGTGTCCGAGCTGGTGCCGCAGCCGATGCTGGCCTCGGCGGTGGCGCTGAACTCGATCGGCATCAACATCGCCCGCTCGATCGGCCCGGCCATTGGTGGCGTGATCGTGGCGCAGCTGGGTGCGGTGTGGGCGTTCGGCTTCAATGCCATCACCTTTGCCGCGATGCTGTTCGTGGTGTGGGGCTGGAAGCGTGATCCCAAGCAATCCAGCCTGCCACCGGAAGGCTTTGGTGCAGGGCTGAAGGCGGGCCTGCGCTATGCCAGCCGCGCTGGACGCCTGCAGGCCGTGCTGATCAAGTCGGTGGGCTTCTTCTTCTTTGCTGCGGCGATGAATGCACTGCTGCCGGTGGTGGTACGCGGCCAGATGCAGGGTGGGGCGGGGCAGTACGGCATGCTGCTGGGCTGCATCGGTATCGGTGCAGTGGGTGGGGCCTTGCTGCTGCCGAAGCTGCGCGCGCAGCTGGATCGCGACCTGCTGGTGCTGCTGGCCACGCTGTCGCTGGCGCTCAGCCTGGTCGGGCTGGCGCTGACCCGCAGCTGGTACGTGCTTCCGGCTGTGATGCTGGTCAATGGCTTCGCCTGGATCACCGTGCTGTCGTCGCTGCAGATCGCCGCGCAGACGGCGGTGCCGGCATGGGTACGCGCGCGTGCGCTGGCGCTGTACATCATGGTGTTCTCGGCCGGCGTGGCGGCCGGTGGCCTGAGCTGGGGCGCGCTGGCACAGCGCACCTCGCCGGAGCTGGCGTTGCTGGTGGCTGCCGCAGGTGCGGTGATCGGCGGACTGCTGGTGTGGCGCGTGCGGATTGCTGGCACCGAGGATCTGAACCTGCGTCCGGCCGGGCACTGGCCCGCACCCGAGCTGTCGGTGCCGGTGTCGAACGATCGCGGCCCGGTGCTGGTCACCATCGAGTACCGCATCGACGGTGCTGATCGTGCCGCGTTCCAGTCGCAGATGCGCGCGCTGGGCACGATCCGCCGCCGCGATGGCGCGGTGGTCTGGGGCGTGGTCGAGGACGTGGCCAGTCCAGGCATCCACCTGGAGTATTTCGTGACCCCGTCGTGGCTCGAGCACCTGCGCCAGCACGAACGCATCACCGCTGATGACAAGGCCATCCAGGAAGTGTTGCGGGAGCTGCATCGCGGTGAGCGTGCCCCCGTGGTGCGTCACTTCGTGGGTGGGCATGACCCGCTGCCTGCCGCCGTGCCGCATCACCACACCGACATCTGACCCGCCGGTGGTAGAGCCGGCCGCTGGCCGGCTGTGCGTGATCACGATGGGTGATCGGGGTTGCCGGCCAGCGGCCGGCACTACCGAAGCAGAGGCGGTTGACCCGCCGGTGGTAGAGCCGGCCGCTGGCCGGCTGCGCGTGATCACGATGGGTGATGGGGTTGCAGGCCAGCGGCCGGCACTACCGAAGCAGAGGCGGTTGACGCGCCGGTGGTAGAGCCGGCCGCTGGCCGGCTGTGCGTGATCACGATGGGTGATCGGGTTGCCGGCCAGCGGCCGGCACTACCGAAGCAGAGGCCGCTGGCCGGCTGCGCGTGATCACGATGGTGATCGGGTTGCCGGCCAGCGGCCGGCACTACCGAAGGGGCGGCGGCGCCGTTACGGCGCCGCCGCGGTACATCAGCTGCGTGCGAACGCGAGCAGGTCGGCGTTGAACTGGTCGGCGTGGGTGACGGTCAGGCCATGCGGCGCACCGGCGTACACCTTCAGCTCGGCATCCCTGATGATCTGCGAGGACAGCTTCGCCGAGGCATCGAACGGGACGATCTGGTCGTCATCGCCGTGTACCACCAGCGCCGGCACGTCGATCTTCTTCAGGTCCTCGGTGTAGTCCACTTCCGAGAATTCGTGCACGCAGTCGTACTGGCCCTTGACGCCGCCGAGCATGCCCTGCAGCCAGAACGAATCACGCATGCCCTGGGTAACGGTATTGCCATCGCGGTTGGCACCGAAGAACGGTGTGGTCAGGTCCTTGAAGAACTGCGAGCGGTCACCGCCCGTGCCCTTGCGGATGCCGTCGAAGACGTCCAGCGGGGTGCCGGCCGGATTGGCGTCGGTTTTCAGCATCAGCGGCGGCACGGCGCCGACCAGCACCACTTTTGACACGCGCTTGCTGCCGTGGCGGCCGATGTAGTGGGCCACTTCGCCGCCGCCGGTGGAATGGCCGACCAGGATCGCGTCCTTCAGGTCCAGCGCCTCGATCACCGCAGCCAGGTCATCGGCGTAGGTGTCCATGTTGTTGCCATCCCAGGTCTGGCTGGAACGGCCGTGGCTGCGACGGTCGTGGGCGATCACGCGGAAGCCGTTCTGGCCCATGAACAGCATCTGCGGGTCCCAGGCATCGGACGACAGCGGCCAGCCGTGGGCGAACACGACCGGCTGGCCGGTGCCCCAATCCTTGTAGAAAATGCGGGCGCCATCGGCGACGGTGACGTAATTGCTCATTGCGGGTTCCTTGGCGGAAGGGAGGGAAGGCACTGGCAGCGGTGCCGGTGCCTTCGGCAGTACATCGCAGTGCACATCGGACGGCTTGCACGGCTGTGCTGGATTGCCCGGACTGTGACGCGTATCGCTCTGGCATGAAGCGGCCACCGCACAGACGATGGCGGCAGCCTGGTCGAGGAGCCTGTGATGCCGAGAATGCGATGCAGCCCACTGTTGTGCCTGATGCTGGTCACGGCGGTTCATGCGCAGACCAGCGTCTACAAATGCGTGGACGGGCCACATCCGGTCTATCAGCAGACACCCTGCCAGGGGCATGCGGAATGGCGCTGGGAGGTGCCCGAGGAGCAGTCGCTGTCACGCGGACCGGTGCCAAAGCCGGCCAGCGGGGGCAGCGCGGTGCCGGCGCGACCGCGCACCGTGCGCTCGGGGCGGCCGCAGGCCGCGCTGATACCCATCAGCACGGACCCCAGGGCCTGTGAGCGCGCACGACAGCGCCGCGGGGAGGTGCTGGCCAAGGCCAAGCGCCTGGACTTCGTACAGCGTCGGCAGCTCGATGACGCGGTGTACGACGCCTGCCGCTGAGCGTGGCTCACGAAAGGCCGTAAACGACAACGGCGCCCTGTGGCGCCGTTGTGCGTGGATGCGGATGGCCGGGCCTCAGCGACCGTCGCTGGCGGCAGCCGGTGCCGGCGAAGGCACGCTTTCCGGCTTGGGCAGGCTCAGTTCCGGGTTGCCCTGTTCGGCCTGCAGGATCTGGATGCGGCGCTGCAGGGCGTCCAGCTGGCTGTTGGTGCTCTGCACGTCGGTGCTGAGGCTGACCGCCTGCTGCTGCGCCTGCTGCAGGGCCGCGCTGACCTGGGCCGACTGCGCCTGCTGCTGTTCCATTTCCTGCTGCAGGGTGCGCAGGCGCTCCTCGTTGTAGGCCACCAGGCGCTCGGTGTAGCGCTTGCCGGCTTCCAGGCGGGTCGTATCGATGTAGACCTGCGCCAGCTGTTCCGATTGCTGGGCAAAGGTGCGGTAGACGCGCTCGGCGTTGTCGACCGCATCGGTCTTGATCACCCGCCAGAAGTTCTTCTCCTGGAACAGGGCGACGTAATAGGTCAGGGTGTTGGCGTTGAACAGCAGGCTGGCGCCATAGTTGCCGTTGTAGGTCGTGCGCAGCTCGGTCAGCTGGCGCGAATCCATCAGCTGCTTGAGCTCGTCAACGGTGTTGCGCACCACCGGCGCGCTGCGTGCGGCCGGCTCTGCGGCTGCTTCGCGGTCGCCACGGGCAGCCATTGCCGCCGGTGCCACCAGCATCATGGCTACGGCCAGCAGTGCCGCGCCGCGCGCGTGCCGGGCGAAGACCGCGCCCCCTGAAGTTTCTCGCATGTCTAGACCATCCACGGATGAGTGTGGGTTGAGATGAAGGTGGTTCCCCGCCGGGAGTCTAGCATGGGCGCAGGCGCCGCCAAGGGCGCCCGTCACGGGTCAGTAGACCAGCTGCGCCGCGCTGCACTGGATCGACTGCACGTTGACGTCGGTGCGGCCGAGTTCCAGGCCCAGCACGCTCGCCAGCAGGTTGGTCAGCAGGGTGCCGACGCTGTTGAGCACCGGCCGCAGGGCGGTCAGGATCGGCTTGAGCAGCGTGCACAGCAGGCCGCTGCAGCTCACGCTGCCATCCGGATTGGTGACGCCGGTTCCACCGGTACCATCGAGGAAGCCGGCCGGCGCGGTCTGGATGTACGAGGCCAGGTTGTTGCGTACACACCCGTTGTAGTCGATCAGGTTGCCCAGCAGGCTGTCGCAGCGGTTGATCAGCAGGCCGCCCACCAGCGATCCCAGCAGCCCATCGAGCACGCCCAGTCCCTGGCCGGTGACGGTCACCTTGAACGCGTCCCAGACCGGACCGTCCTTGTGGCAGGTGGCCAGGTTCAGCAGGCCGCAGGCGTAGGGCAGGCCTCCGGGTACGGTCCAGCTGTTGAGCGGGGCCAGTTGCCGGCTTGCGTCGCCATCGCGCAGCAGTGGAATCAACTTGTCCACCTCATAGCGGGTGTTCGGCGGGAAGGCCGCCTGCAGGTAGCGGTCGGCCAGTGCCTTGGCAGTGTCGTTGGCGCTCATGCCCTGCTTGGGTGAGCTGAGCATGCCTGACAGCACGCGCAGCAGTTCATTGACCAGGTCAGACACCGCGTTCCCTACTGCCAGCGGGTTGATCCGGGTCGAGGCGGTCTCGCCGGCGGCCAGGGTCAGGTTCTGGGAGCTGGTCAGGGCGGGCAGGGTGATCCTGTCATTGATCAAGGGTTGTCCGAGTAGTCTCAGCAACTGCTCGTTCTTCAGGGTGGCGTCGCAGACATTGCTCCTGGAAAAGCGTTGCGCCGGGTCGACATTACCGACGCAGGCGCGCAGCACCGACGAATCGACCTGGATGGTGGCCTTGGGTGGACTGGCGCCGCACTGGATACCGGTCAGCGTGCCCATCGCGTTGGCGACATCGACATGCAGTGGCAGGTGCAGGCGCGTGCCGAGCAGGTTCAGCAACGGGCCCACCGCGAACAGGTTGTTGCTGTCCACGTCCACCATCAGCCGCACCTGCGCGTTGTACGCGCGTGTGCCGACGCCACCGATGGCGATCGAGGGCGGTTCCACCACGCCGGCCTGGATGTTGATGCCCAGCAGGTCCAGTCCCTTCACCGCAACGCCATTGCCGTCGTTGGCGATGGAGATGGCGGTACTGATCAGGTTGAGCACGTTGACCTTCGTTTCCAGCGCGCTGCCGATCGTGCCATCGGGCGAGACCACTTCGGCGAACAGACCGCCGCCACCGGACTGGCTGCCCAGCACGATGTTGAGCTTGTTGATGTCCAGCTGGGTGGCGACCAGATCGGACAGTGCACGCAGCTGTACGCCCACGGTGCTGTCGCGGCCGACCACGGTGGCGGTGGCATCGACCAGCTGTGCCAGCGAGATCTTGTTGACCGACAGCAGCCGGTTGAAGTCAGCCACGCTGAGGTTGGCGCTGACCGGGATGTTCAATGCCTTGAGCAGGCCCGACGGCGTGACGTTGGCCTGGGCGAGGCCGTCATAGGACAGCACGGTGGCGTTGGTCACATCCAGGCCGACCAGGCGCAGGGTCGACAACAGTACCGAGTCGCCATTGGTGCGCAGCAGCTGCGAACCGACCGCGAATACTGCAGTGGGCTCCGAACGGCGGGCTACGGCCTCCACGCTGACGGTGGGCAGGCCGGTGTTCTGGCCGAAGAACGGCAGCACGCTGCGCTGCGCGACTACCTGCACGGCATTGCGCGGGTTGCTGGCATCGACGGTGGTGACGAAGCGGTTCGACGTGCTGCGTATGGCGCTCCAGTTGCCGCAGCGGATCTGCACGGTGCCTGCAAACCTGTTCTGGGTGACCGCGCTCTGCCGCGCTGCACTGTTGTCGCTGTTGTCAGACGTGCACAGCTCCAGCCGCTGTGCACCGGCCAGTGCAGCGAGGTCCGCGACTTTCTGTGCGTCACGCTTGGCCCAGAACAGATAGCCGATCTCTACCAGGCCCAGCATGGCGAGCAGCGCCAGCATGACCAGCATCATGGTGACCGACATGCCGCCGCGTGGGCGGCCGAAACTGAACTGGCGTGGGCGTTTCATGGCCTACCTCAGCGTCCCGATGAGGATGATCCCTTGGACTTGGCGACATCGGTTTCAAAGAAGTCCGGGATCTCGTGTTCGAAGCTCTTCATGTAGCGGGCGTAGCTCAACGTGGCCTGGTCGCCGAGGATCGGCAGGCGTTGCCCGGCCTGCTGCCCTGATGCCTGCAGGTGGAACAGGTCGCGCGTGGTGTCGCCGATCTGGCCGCGGCCGGGTCGCGCGGCTGCAGCGTTGCCGTCGGTGGTGGCGACCGCTGCAGGCGCCGCCTGCGGCACCGGTGCCGGCGGGGTCGCCAGGTCCACGGTGGCCAGTGACTCGGACTGCAGCGGCTGCGAAGCCGGCGCAGCGGGCGTGCTGCCGCCAAGCATCTGCCCGGTCAGGGGTTGCTGTTGCGCCTGCGCGCCGCCGGTCAACAGCAGGCAGGCCAGTGCAGGCAACAGGTGTCGGGTCAGGGGCATGGCGCTCATGGAGTGTTTCCGTTCGGCTGATCGGAGGTGCTGAAGCGTTCCAGCATCGAGGGCGGCAGGCGCTGCGGATCGCGCTCATCGCGGCTGTCGCGGCGTGGTTCCGCCGCCAGTCGCGTGGCGCCGGGCCGGTTGCTGCCGGCATCGCTGGCGGTAGCACGCGCGGGGGCCGGCACGACTGCGGCAGCTGCCGCGGCGGCCTGGCGCTGCTGCAGGCGGGCACGGATCTGCGCGGCCTGTTGCTGGATGCTGCGGCGGGTGTCCTCGTTGAGATTGGCCTGTCCGGCGAGGCGCTCTGCAGTGGTGGTGTCGCCACGCAGCTCCGCCCACAGGGCGAGGTTGGCGGTGGCCTTGGCATTGCCTGGAGACAGCTCCAGCGCCTTGGCCAACGGTTCACGCGCCTGTTCGAACTGACCTGCACGCAGACGTGCATAGCCGAGATCGCCCAGGTAATCGGTGTTCAAGGGCTGCAGCTGCGTGGCCCGGGCCAGTGCCTCCTCGCTGCCGCCATCGTCGTCACGGCGCGCGGCGATCAGGCCCAGGCCGTGTGCGGCTGCAGCGGCCTGCGGGCCACTGGAGAGCTCGCGGTACAGGGCGATGGCAGCGTCGGCCTGGCCGGTCTCGCGCAGGGCGTCGGCCTGCAGCAGGCGCAACGCCGGCGGGTCGCCATAGCGCTGGCGGAAGGCATCGACGTGGGCCAGCGAGGCATACCAGGCACCCTGCTGCTGCATGCGCCCGATCAGTTCCAGGTAGGCATTGCGGTTGTCCTGCGGCGCCGGTTCGGGCGCGGCCAGGCTGGGCGCGCGCAGGTACTTCGGCGTGGTCGACGCACAACCACTGGCGACGGCGGCAAGGGCGAGCAACAGGCAGGAGGTGCGCAGGGCAGGCATCAGGGCGATCCCATCTTGGACATGGTGGTGGCCAGCGCGACCAGCGCCGGTCCGGCAAGAACCAGCATCAGCGCTGGCAGCAGGGTCAGCATCATCACCACGGTCATCTTCACCGAGAGCTTGCCAACCTTTTCCTTCAGGGCGTTGCGGCGCTGTTCGCGCAACCGGATGCTGAACTGCCGCAGTGGTTCCTGCACTGCGCCGCCGTGCGCGTGCACCTGCAGGATCAACTGCATCAGGCTGGTCAGGTCATCATCCGCGTAGACCTCGCTCAGCCGGCGCAGGGACTGCGCGCGCGTGCGGCCATGGGTGTACGCGACGTTGGCCTCCTGCAACTCGCCGCCAAGCACCGGCAACGCGTCGCGCAGCTTGTCGCCCAGCGTCTGCAGGCTCTGGTCCATGCTGAAGCCCACGCCCTGCAGCAGGCGCAGCAGGTCGATCAGCAGGGGCAGCTCGTTGTCGACGGCGCGCCGGCGCCGCTTCACCCACGAAGAGAGGATGAACTTCGGCAGCAGCAGGCCTGCCGCGAGCGCACCGATCACAACCATCATCCTGGCCAGCCCCTGGGCGCTGCTGAACGCCAGGGCCAGCACCAGCACCAGCACGCCCAGCAGCAGGCGCAGGCCAAGATAGATGGCGGTGCCACGACGTGTGTTCCAGCCCGCCAGGTCCAGCAGCAGCCGGTCTTCATTGGCCAGCAATGCAGATTCCAGGCGGCCGCCACTGAGCGCGCGCCCGAAGCGTTCCAGCCAACCCAGCGAATCACGGCGCGCGGCCTCCGTGTCGCGCGCCTCATCCCGCGGTTGCAGTGCGGTCTTCAAGGTGGCCGAGGTGCGCTGTTCGCGATGGCTGCGCACCCATCCGGCGATGCCCAGCAGGGCAACACCGGCGGCCAGAACCAGCAGCGACAGGGCAAACCAGGTGCTGGCGCTCATCGGGCACCTCCGTGGCGGATCCGGGTGGTCATAGCGACTTGGCCAGGCGGTAGAGCAGGAACGCGCCAAACAGCTCCAGCCCCAGCGCGATCAACAGGATCTTGTGACCCAGCGGATCGTGCAGCACCGGCTGGAAGAATTCGGGGCTCGTTATGGCCATCAGCACCGCGCTGGCCGGTGGCAGCAGGCCGAGCACCCAGGCTGACATGCGCGTTTCCGACGTGGTCGCGGCCAGCTCCTGCTGGGCCTGCTCCAGGTCGCGCATGAAATCGCCCATGCGCTGCAGGATCTGATCGGAGCGTCCGCCGATGCGTACGCTGACACCGATCACGACGGACAGCACCTTGAGCACATCCATCCGGTAGGGCTGTGCCGCCAGGCTCAGGGCACGGTCCAGGTCCATGCCGCTGCGCGCGTAGCGCACGGTGGTGTCCAGCAGTCCGCGCAGCGGCGCGCTGGTCTGCATCGACGCCACCTGGAAGGCAGCCTGCAGGCTGTTGCCGAGCGCGGTCAGCCGCACCAGGTTGTCGAGGAAGTCGGGCAGCTGGTGCAGCAGCTGTGCACGCAGTTTCGTGGTGCGGCGCATGACCCACAGCCAGCAGGCCAGCAGGTACAGCAGCAGGGTCAGGGGGAACATCCACGCCGTACCGAGCCTGAGCATGGCCACGACCGAAAGCACCAGTCCCGGCACCAGCACCATGATGGGCAGCTTCCAACCCGTCTGCAGGCCCGCACGTTGCAGCAGGCCGTCCAGCGGCAACACCCGGCGCCCGGCACTTGCCGGTCGCGCCGGGTCGTTGGCGGCGGCTACGGATGCCCCGGCCGGGGCTCCGCCACTGGCGCCTCCGCGAGCCAGCTGCTGCTCGGCGTGCTGCAGCGAAGCCTGGCGTTGCTCCCGGTTGCTGGCGGTGCCCCACAGCCATACCGCAAGCGCCAGCAGCACCGAGATGATGCTCAGTACACCCAGCATCAGGCCCGTGCCCATGCTCAGAAGTCTCCGTACAACGATTCGCGCAACTGCTGCCGGAACGGCTCCAGCTTGTGCGAATGCGGGTGGAAGCCCAGTCCGATCCAGCGATCGATTTCCTTGCCGTTGCCATCGATCTGCAGTTCGTGACGGAACATTTCCTGGGTCGTGATCAGGTTGTCACTGACACCGGTGATTTCCGTGATCGAGACCAGCACGCGCCGGCCGCTGCCCAGCCGCGAGATCTGCACGATGAAGTCGATGGCGCTGGCGATCTGCCGGCGCAGGCTGTCCTCGCTGCCCTGGAACCCGGCGAAGCCGGCCAGCATCTCGATGCGGTACAGGCAGTCGCGCGGAGAGTTGGCATGGATGGTCGCCATCGAGCCGTCATGGCCGGTGTTCATCGCCTGCAGCATTTCCAGTACTTCGGCGCCGCGCACCTCGCCGACCACGATACGGTCCGGGCGCATGCGCAGGCTGTTGCGGACCAGGTCGCGGATGCTCACCGCGCCATGGCCTTCGGCGCCACCGATGCGGCTTTCCAGGCGGACCACGTGCGGGTGGTTGAGTGACAGTTCGGCGGTGTCCTCGACGGTGATCACGCGTTCGTTCGGCGGCACGTAGCTGGCCAGTGCGTTCAGCAGTGAAGTCTTGCCGGAACTGGTGCCGCCGGACACCAGGATGTTGCAGCGGCCCAGCACCATGGCCTTCAGCAGCGCCTGCATCGGCGCATCGAAGGTGCCCTTGGCCAGCAGCTCGTCGGGGGTGAACGGATCCTTGCGGAACTTGCGGATGGAGACCATCGGCCCATCCACTGCCAGCGGCGAGATGATCGCGTTGAGGCGGCCGCCGTTGGGCAGGCGCGCATCGACCATCGGGTTGGAGTCGTCCAGTCGGCGGCCCAGCGGCGCGAGGATGCGGCGAAGGATGCGCAGCAGGTGGGTGTCGTCGGTGAAACGCTGGGTGGCGCGCTTGAGCTGTCCTCCCTGCGAGACATGCACATCCTTGAACCCGTTGATCAGGATGTCCTCGATCGTCGGGTCGTGCAGCAGGTCGTCGAGCGGGCCGAAGCCGGTCAGCTCCTTGACCAGGCCTTCGGCCACCACCTGCATCTCCTCCTCGTTGATCGGGATGCGCCATTCCTGGATGAAGCCCACCGTCTGCACCTGCACCCAGCGGGCGATGGTGTCAGGGGCCCAGGAATCGATGTCGATGCGCTCGTCCTCGATGCTGTTGAGCAGGTGCTCATGGGCGGCCGACAGCACCTTCTGGTACTGCTCGGTCTGCGCGAACGGCAGGTGGGCCGGGGCGCTGTCGGGCAGCACCGGGCGGGTGGCGGCATGCGGGAACGGGGTTACCTTGTCTTCCATTGCGATCCACCCAGGGCAAGGGAGAGTCTTTCCCGCAGGCCATGGGCCTGGACCGGGCAGGCAGCCGGATCCAGGCGCGACACAAGCGGGGCGAGGGCACGCAGGTAGGGGTCGCGCGGTGCGTCCTGCAGCAGCAGATGTCCCTGGCTGGCCGCCAGGCGCACGCGCGGGCGTTCGGGCAGCGTGGCCAGCAGTGGCACTTCGAATCGGCGTGCGATCTGGTCGGGACTCATGCCGCTGCTGTCGTCGTGGCGGTTGATCACCAGCTGCAGGCGCTTCTCCCGTTCGCGCTGGCCGGCCAGGTGCTTCAAGGCCTGGTCGAGCGATACCAGCGTGGCGATCGAAGCGTCCGTGACCAGCCAGATCTCGTCGGCCTGGTCCAGCAACAGCGGCGGTAGCTGCCGCAGCGGGCAGCCACCGGCATCGCACAGCACGCTGGCGAATACGTGGCGCAGGCGCTGCAGCAGCGCAGCCGGATCGGATGGCGGCACCGCATCGCTGCCGCTGGCGCGGTCCAGCAGCACCAGGCCGGTGTCATGGCGAGCCATCGCAGTGCGGGCGAGGGTGGCGTCGATGCGGCTGGCGTTGCGCAGCGCGTCTTCGTAATGGAAGCGGCTGTCCAGGTTGAGGTACAGCGCGAGGTCACCCGAAGGCTGGGCCAGCTCCATCAGCAGGCCGTCCTGCTGCAGCGCCTCGCCTTGCGCCAGCGCACGGGTCTGCTGTGCCAGCACCGAAAGATGCGCGGCCAGCGTACTGGTGCCCACTCCGGCGCGCACGCCCAGCAGTACGATCAGGCGCGCCTTGTGCGCGTGCTGCGCGGCGGCAGCCGGTCGTGGCGACAGGGCGCGGCGCAGCGCGGCCTCGATGCCGACGTTGTCGCTGTCCAGGTCCAGCACGTCGCGCAGGCCCGCCCGCAATGCAATGACGATGCCTTCCACCTGGCCGGTACTGGTGGCACCGACGGCAACCAATGCAAGATCCGGTTCGGTCTGTTGCAGTTGCTGCGCCAGCACGCTGGAGGCGGCGGCATGTTCAGGGCGGAAATCCAGCAGCACAAGGCTCTGCGGCCCGCGTTGCAGGTCCAGAGCGGAGGTCGGCGCGCTGCTGTCCTGCCAGTGCAGGGTAGTGGTCGGCGGCAGTTTGGCCGCCAGCCGGGGCAGCAGTTCGCGATCCATTCCGTACAGGACCAGATTCATCGGCGGTCCTTGCGGATGCAGCGGCTGGGCAGTGGCGTAGGGCATGGGCGTGGTATCGCAGGCATCATGGAATCAGCGTGAGAAGCCGGGCACCGGGTCCTGGCTGATGGGACCCAGCAGCCAGGCGCCCCATTCGGGCATGTGCGGCTTGGCCTCGCGTTCGCCAGGCAACGGCAGCTCGGTGTTGCGCGCCAGCGGCTGCACCAGCCGCGGCGTGACGATGATCACCAGCTCCTTGTCCTGGCGCTTGTAGTCGAAGTTGCGGAAGAACGAGCCGATGATCGGCAGGTCGCCCAGCAGCGGGATCTTGCCGACGTTGGAGACGACATTGGAGCTGACCAGGCCGCCGATCACGAAGCTCTCGCCATCGCCCAGTTCGACCGTGGTGTCGGCACGGCGCGTGGTGATCGAGGGAATCTGCACGCCATTGAGGGCAATGGCGTTGCTGTAGTCCAGATCACTGGCTTCCGGTGCGACCTTCAGCGCGATGCGGTTGGGGGCCAGCACCGTTGGTGTCACCGTCAGGCCGATACCGAACGGTTTATAGGTGATGGTGGTGGTGCCCAGGCCCTGCGGTTCCAGGATCGGCAGTTCGCCGCCAGCCAGGAAGCTGGCGCTCTGGCCGGATAGTGCGACCAGGGTAGGTTCGGCCAGCACGCGCGCCATGCCGTTGCTCTGCAACAGGTCGACATCGGCGTTCCACAGGCCCTTGGTCGAGCCGAACACCAGCCGGAACGCCGAAGAGATGGGCGACTCGGCCTCATTGCCGGAGTTGCCTTCCTTCATGCCCGGCAGGATGCCGGTGTTGCCCGGCAACTGGCCGCCCGGGCGGGCGAAGCCGTAGGCGAAGCTGCCATTGCGGTTCTGGAAGCTGATGCCGATCTGCTTCAACGCGGTCTTGTTGAATTCGACCACCTTGACCTCGACCTGCACCACGCCGCCGCTGCTGACCGTCGACGCGTCGGCAAGCAGCCCGTCCTTGCCCAGCGCCATGGCCGCGGTCTTCTGTTCCTGCATGTGCGAGAGCAGGCTATCGGTGCTTCCCTGCAGCAGGCCCTGGTTGTCCTGCTGGGTGAACACCAGCCCGTTGGAGCCTGCGTCTGCCGCGCCCTGCACGGCACTCTGCACCCGCACCTGCAGGCGTTGCGGCTCGGCCTGCTTGCGGTGCCACAGCAGGAGGGTCGTCGTACCCGGCGCTTTTCCGACCAGCAGGGCCTGCCGCTGCCCACGCAGCATCACGATGTCGGCGACGCCTGGGTCGGCGATGGCGACCCGTTCCAGATCGGCCGGAAGCGTCCACGGGCGCTGCTCACGCGCCTGCAACACGAGATCGTCTGCGGCCACGCTTGTTGCCGGAGCCAGCAGCACCAGCAGCAGGGCCAGCCAGCACTGGCGGGGGGAGGGGCGTGGGCGGCGGCGTTCGGTCATGGATGCGCTCGATGCAGGTCAAAGGGAACCGCGGGGGGCGGAGCTGTCGCCACGGATGATCTCGATGCCCGACGCACGCGGTGCGCTGCGTCGAGCCGCCGGCGCATGCACCGGCGGCTGCGGGTTGCTGCGGGCTGCGCTGTTGCCGCGGCCGGCCAGGGCATCACCATCGATGCCGGCGAAGGCGTGGTTCTCCGGCCGCTGCAGTGCGAGCTGCTGTTCGGCATCGAGGCCACGCACGGGATCGATCACGCCACGCGCCTGTGGAAACAGTGCAAGGTCGGGTTGCCCCGTATCGGCCGGGTTGCGCAGGGCAAGGAACAGCTTTCCCTGCTGCGCACCCAGCAGCAGCCGGTTGGCATCGGCCACCGGCACTGCCAGCACCGCACTGCGTGCCGGCTGGGTGGCCTCGTTGCCCGAGCCATGATTGCTGCCATTGCCGGTGATGTCGGCGGCGCGGGGATCGTTGCGGGTATCGCCTTCGTTGCCGGCGACGGCATCGCCGGTGACCGGAGCGATGTCCTGTTGACCGTAGCTGAGCACGCGCAGCCGCGACAGCAGCAGGCGGGTCTGCGCGGCCTCTGCCGGACCGCTGGCGTTGGGCTGGGCATTGCGCAGGTTGAGGAAGACATCGACGAAATCACCCGGCAGGATGCGGTTTCCGGCGCCGACCAGTTCGTCCACCGGGACGGCCAGCGCGCGTTCGCCGGGGCGCAGCTGCAGCGAGAATCCCTGTGCCAGGGCGCCGCTGCTGATGGCGGTGCCCTCGGCGATGTCCTGCACCGGCACCTTGCCGACCACGGCCGAGATGCTGGTGGCAGCACCGGCTACCGCCGTGGTCCGCTGCGCAAGGCGCACTCCATTGGCAGAGATCGGTTCACCGGCCGGCAGTCGTGCCACCGCCTCTACCACGGTGATCGCCTGGGCTTCGCTCTGCGCAACCGGGGCAACCGTGGCCGGCGCGGCCTGCTTGCGCCCGATCATCAAGGCGATCACCGCCAGCAGCACGGCCAGCCCGATCAGGGCGACGGCAGCGATGCGGGTCAACTTGAGCATGGAACCGTCTCCTGTGCCGATGGTCAGTTGCCGCTGCCGAGGTCGAGCTGGGCGACCGCGACACTACGGATGGGGGCCTGCATCACCCACTTGTAAAGCGTGGCGGTGCCCGGCAGGAAGGGATGGCTGGCGTAGTCGTAGCTGACGGTCACCGTCATGCACTGGGCAGTGGCCAGGCCGGCGCAGGGTGCCTGCGCGGAGACAACGATTGCGTTGCTGCCGCCATTGCTGCAGTCGACACCCTGTCCAGAGAATTTCAACAGCCACTGCATCGAACTGCGGGCTGCTACGCAGGCTGCGGTACGCCGTTCATTGGCGCTGCCATAGCGCAACGAAGCGCGAGCGCCCTCGGCCGAGGCCGTCGCCAATGTCTGTTGCGCGGCCATGATCATCACGCCGGAGAACGTGAACAGCAGCAGTGGCAGCAGGCCCAGCATGAGCATCAGGGCAAATTCGATGCTGGCTGCACCGCGTTGACGCCGTGGATCGCGGATGTTCATGCCACACCTCCATAGACGCTTGCCAGGACCCAGCCGATGCCGGTGATGGCCAGGTAGGCTGCGTAGGGAATGCCATGTCGTCCCTGGCGCGCGGCCTGCATGTCGCGCAGGGCGGGGTGCGATTGCCATTGGCTGCTGGCGCGGTTGACCTGCATCTGAAGGCCCGTGGGCAGCATCACGCCCAGGCGGCGGCCAACAATGATCACTGCCGCGTGCAGGCCGGCCGCGAGACTGGCCACCATCCAGATCGGCAGCAGGGCTTTCCAGCCCAGCATCAGCCCCAGTACCGCGAAGAACTTGACGTCACCGGCGCCCATCCAGCGGATGGCATAGAACGGCAGCAGGGCGACCAGGCCGAGCGCCGCGCCCGCCGCGTGGGCAGGCCACGGCTGGCGCGGCGTGCTGAACTGCCCCGCGATGATCAATGCGATGGCAATGATGGACGCAGACAACAGCCAGGCATTGGGCACCCGGCGGGCATACAGATCGCTGATCGCGATCCGCAGGCACACGCCGATGGCCAATAGTCCCAGCAACGTCATCACACACTCCGTCGTCCGTCATTGGACAGCCTGCAGTTGCCACCGGCACATCCCAGCACCGCTGCAGGGATGTGCGATGCGCGCAGGCTCAGCCGCCACCACTGGTCGCAGGTGCCGACCCGGAGGCCTTGGTGGCAAGGTCGGAGAGGTTCTTGAACAGCGTCTCGAAGAACCCCTTGATCTCCTTGTTGCCGACCGCGATCAGGATGCCGGCGATGACGGCGGCCAGCAGCCCGTACTCGAGCGCGGTGACGCCATCTTCTTCCTTCAGGAACTTGCGGATGGATGCGTTCATGGCCTTGTCTCCCTCTACTTGTTGTCTGCAGATGCAGGACACCTGTTGGGCGGTGGCCCGGCTCCGCCGGGATCGTCCGTGGGCCCCGCACATCCTGGCGGGGTGGCATGACGGGAATGACCCGCCGTGCTCATTCCTGGTGATCTGCCCCGGGGGAAATGCCGGCCGCAACGTCGCAACCACGCGGCGATGCGCCGGCGGTCGAACTGTTCTGCGATACGGTCGTGGTCATACGCTCCCCCAGGTGTGGTCGTTTTTGAAGCGACCGGATCACCGTGTCGTCGACTTTGCCTGAATGGCGGTTGGCTGCAACTGGAACCTATATGCAAATTCGGCAGAAACGCGGCAGCCCTTAAACTTTCAGGTTGTTTCTGTGACGCGTATCCGTTCGCTGGCAAAACGATTCATCGACGTGCAGATATTGTGATGGAGCAAATGGTGCATGCGAATATCGTGCCACTGGCGACGACATTTTCTTCATCTCTGTATCTATTTTCTTCAATACGGAGTTCGGGTTTACCTTCGATGATTATCGGGCATACTCGCTCTCACGTTGCTGCTTTCAACCGGGTTGGTCGCGTGGCACCGGCCGAGGCCATCCCGGCAATGGCGAAGGTTCCTGGAGGAATGGTGTGGCCCTGTCAGGCAGTGGGGGCCGCAGCGAGTTGCGGATCAACGGGGGGACGACACTGTCATGGTCGATGGTGGGGTAGAAGACAGCGACGACAGCGGCCTGCGATCGATCGATCTGGCGACGCTGGGCGGCGTACTTCGCGTGTGCGATGTCGAACTGCTGCTGCTCGATGGCAACGGGCCGCGGGCGGCCTTCGCTTCGCGCGTGCATGAGGAAGCCCTGTTCTGCAGCATCAGTTGCGGTTTCCACTGCCGTGGCCGCTTCATGCTGCCACCCGACTGGGCGATGCTGGGGTATCTGCACGCCACCGATGAAACACTGAGCTGGTGCCACGGGGTGCCGCTTGCACCGGGGATGGCGCTGACGGTGATGCCCGAAGGCATCAGCGAGTTTACGCTCAGCCCCGGTACGCACATGACCCTGATGCTGGTGCCGGTCGCACGGGTGCAACGCAAGTTGACCGAACTCAGCCTGCGCAGCACACCGCCCGCGGGCCAGGCACTTTCACTGTTCAATCTGGCGAACGATTCGGCGCCACTCGCCCATCATTATCAGCAGCTGCATCTTCAGCTCGGCCAGGGCGCTGGCCTGCAGCCGCAGGAAACCGAACGATTGCTGCACGAGCACGTGCAGGCCCTGCTCGGCGCAGGCGCCGCCGATCGGCCCGGTTGCAGCCGCGCCCGGCGCACGCATTATCTGATCGCGCAGCGGGCGGAGAACTTCATGCGGCTCAACCTGCGCCGCAATATCTACATGAACGAGATATGCGACGCGGCGGGTGTCAGCGAACGCGGCCTGCGCTATGCCTTTGAGGACCTGTTCGGAACTTCGCCCAACCGTTATCTGTCGATGCTGCGCCTGTGCGCTGCCTGCCGCAGCCTGTCCATGGCCGATTCCAGCCGCCGTTCGGTGAAGGCGATCGCCCTCAGCTGTGGCCTATGGGACCTCTCCCGCTTTGCCGACAACTACCGCAAGGTTTTCGGCGAGCTGCCGCGCGATACGCTGATGCGCGCTCCCGCGCAGATCGGCCAGCCGGCCTGAATCAAGCGCCGCAAGGGTTTCGGGGTGGTTTCTGCCGGAATTGCCCATGTGCTTGCCGATATCGTTGCCGCTTCTGCATAGCCCGCTGCCGATTCCGGCCGTGGATTTGCCGGAATGCACGATTGCCGTGCCGGAATGAAGTGCGCAGCCACCGTTGCAAACGCTGAAATGTCAGTCACCTGCCTAACGGCAAGTCCACTGACATTCAAGTTGTTCGCCTACGGGGGAAGTGCTCATGAATCGCATCTACCGGCGTGTATGGAACCGCCAGCTCAATGCTCTGGTTGTGGCCTCGGAACTGGCCACCGGCGACAGCGGCGGCAGCGCCGCGCGGGATCCGCGCGCCTTCCTGCTGATGCCCACCACGCTCGCCCTGGCACTGCTGTGCGTGCTGGCCAGTGGCCACGCGGGAGCATCCGAATCCAATCAGTCGCTGCGTGATCTGCAGGCTCTTGCAGCCAAGTACACCCAGCCGATGCCAGTCAAGGTCGATGCCGAGGTAGCCCTCGCGGCTGCCGCAAGCCAGGCCCAGAGCAGCCCGGCGATCAGCGCGGATGCGCGCGTCGGCCTGCAGTTGAGCACCGCGTCGCTGCCGGTGGTGCGTGACGTGCTGCCGGCCTCCGTGCAGGTCAAGCTGGCCGCGAACACAGCGCCGAAGCAGGTCGCCGTGCCAAGGCTTGCCGCTGATGTCCGAGCGAATGCCAACATCGGTCTTGGCGGCGGGCAGGTGGCATCAATCGATACCGGTGCAAAGGCGGCCGCCGGCATCAGCGGCGCGCCGGCGGGCGCACTGCGGGGTCTGAAGGCTTCTGTGGATGGGGCGCTGGATTCGAAGCTGAAGGTGGCAGGCCACCAGATCGACGCCCAGGGCCAGGTAAAGGCGACGGCGGCGATCACGCTGCCCGCCAAGGAGGAACTGCCGGGAGAAACCCACGATCGCGCGATCACCGCAGCATTTGATGCTGGTGCTGCCGGCAAGGTGCGCGTGCAGGCGCCGAATGGCCAGGAAGTGGTTGCCGATCGCAATCTGAAACTGGCCGGCCAGGCAACGGTTGCGGCGCAGAACAGCGCACTGGGTGTCGGTGGGCTGGTGGGTAGTGCGGTCGGCGCCGCAGGCAATGCAGTCGGTGGTGCGCTCAACGGCACCGTCGGTACGGTCGGCAGCGCGGTCGGTGGTGCCCTCAATGGCACGGTCGGCAGCGTCGGCGGCGCCGTTGGCGGCACGCTCAACAACACCGTGGGCGCCGTGGGCGGCGCACTGAACGGCGCCGTAGGCAGCGTCGGTGGTACGGTCGGTGGTGCCCTTAATGGCACGGTCGGCAGCGTGGGCGGTGCCGCGGGCGGCACGCTCAACAACACCGTGGGCGCCGTAGGCGGCGCACTGAACGGCGCCGTAGGCAGCGTCGGTGGCGCGGTCGGCGGCGCCCTCAATGGCACGGTCGGCAGCGTCGGCGGTGCCGTGGGCGGCACGCTCAACAACACCGTGGGCGCCGTGGGCGGCGCACTGAACGGCGCCGTAGGCAGCGTCGGTGGTACGGTCGGTGGTGCCCTGAATGGCACGGTTGGCAGCGTGGGCGGCGCCGTAGGCGGCACGCTCAACAACACCGTGGGCGTCGTTGGCGGCGCACTGAACGGCGCCGTGGGCAGCGTCGGTGGTGCGGTCGGCGGCGCCCTCAATGGCACGGTCGGCAGCGTGGGCGGTGCCGTGGGCGGCACGCTCAACAACACCGTGGGCGCCGTCGGCGGCGCACTGAACGGCGCCGTAGGCAGCGTCGGTGGTACGGTCGGTGGTGCCCTGAATGGCACGGTTGGCAGCGTGGGCGGCGCCGTAGGCGGCACGCTCAACAACACTGTAGGCGCCGTGGGTGGCGCACTGAACGGCACCGTAGGCAGCGTCGGTGGTGCCGTCGGCGGGGCCCTCAATGGCACGGTCGGCAGCGTGGGCGGCGCTGTTGGCGGCACGCTCAACAACACTGCAGGCGCCGTGGGTGGCGCACTGAATGGCGCCGTAGGCAGCGTCGGTGGTGCGGTCGGCGGCGCCCTCAATGGCACCGTCGGCAGCGTGGGTGGCGCAGTCGGCGGCACGGTTGGCAGCGTCGGCACTGCGGTCGGCGGCACGCTCAACAACACCGTCGGTTCCGTCGGCGGTCTGCTCAATGGCGCCACCGGCTCCGGCACTGGCCTGGGTGGCCTGCTGGGCAACACGCTCGGCAACGTCGGCAGTGCCGTGGGCAACCTGCTCAACGGCAACCTCAATGGCACCCTCGGCAATCTGGGCAGCGCGGTCGGCGGCCTGGTCGGCGGCACGCTCGGTGGCCTCGGCCTGACCAAGCCCTCGGCGATCCCGCCCACCAGCCCGAAGGCGCCGGCTCCGGCCGATCCGAACGCGGGCCTGATCATCGGCACCGGCGGCCTGGTCGGCAATGTGGGGCAGCTGATCGGCCCGACCACCACCAGCCTGTTCGGTGGCGATGGCTACCTGAGCAACGGCAACCTCAAGCTCAGCAATGCCAACGTGATGCAGACCTACTCGACGGTCAATGTGCTGGGCCTGCCGGTGGTCAACCTGTCGCCGGTCGGCAGCACCCTCAACGGGCTGGGCGGTGCCGCTACCGGTGGCAGCTCGCACCTGACCCTGATCGGTGGCGTCACCTCCGACAGCTACATCTACAACATCAACAACGGCAATCCGGGTGGCCTGCTGGGCTTGCTGCTGCCGAAGGACTCGCCGGCGTGGGCCGCCAAGTGCCTGGACGTCGCCCTGGCTGACATCTCGTGCTGGGCCGTGAACGCCGCGCAGGACTACCAGGTGCTGATGGGCGATGGCGCCTTCGCCAACGGTTCGAAGGAAGTGGTGATCGGTGCCAATGCACGGCACGAATTGCCGAAGGTCGATGCCAACGTCGCCTTCCCGGGTGATGGGGTCAACGACCCGAGCAATCCGACCGGTGTGCCGACCGCCGACTACGCTGCGCGCATGGGCCATTCGGTGATCGTCGGCGACAGTGCCGTCGGTACCGCAAACGGGCAGACCCTGCTCGGTGCTGAAGCCACCTCCAACCAGGCCAACTCGGTCGCACTGGGCTACCGCTCGGCCGCACTGCGCGGCGCGCAGGCCAGCTACAGTGCTTACGGCCTGACTGCTCCGCAGGTTTCGGCGGGCGAAGTGTCGGTGGGCACCGCCGGTGGTGGCGAGCGCCAGATCACCAACGTGGCTGCCGGTAGCGTCAACACCGATGCGGTCAACGTAGCCCAGCTGAAGGGCGCGATCAGCCTGATCAACGGCGTGGCCGATGCCGCCGTCACCTACGACCTGGATGCTGGCGGCAATCCGAACTACCGTCGTGTCACGCTTGGCGCGGGCACCGGCACCACCACCATCGGCAACCTGGCCGGCGGCGCAGTCACTGCCGGCAGTCTGGAAGCGGTCAATGGCGGCCAGCTGGCGGCGACCAATGCTGCCATCGCCAGCTTCTTCGGCGGCCGCGCGGCCTTCGATCCGGCCAGCGGCGCGTTCACTGCACCGCTGTTCGAGATCAGCACCATCTCCACCGGCGGCGCCATCGCCAAGGGCCTGTATGAGAACGCCACTGATGCTTTCGCCGCGGTCGACGGCTCGCTGGTCAATCTCAACACGCAGATCACCGATATCCGCAACGGTGGCACCAAGTACCTGCGGGTGAACTCGACCGGTACCGAGGCGCTGGCCACTGGCGCCGACTCGATCGCGGTCGGTACCAACGCCCGCGCCACCGCCGCCAACAGTATCGCGGTGGGTGCCGGCAGCCTGGCCGACCGTGCCAACAGCGTGTCCATCGGTGCGGCCGGTGCCGAACGCCAGGTCACCAACATGGCCGCCGGTACCGCCGCGACCGATGCGGTCAACCTGGGCCAGCTGCAGGCGTCGGAGCAGGGCGCCCTGCGCTATGACCTCAACGGCGACGGCAGCGTCAACTACGCCAGTGCCACGCTGGGCCAGAGCGGCACCGCCACCACGCTGCGCAACCTGGGCCCGGGCCAGGTCAGCGCCACCAGCAGCGAGGCCATCAACGGTGCCCAGCTGTTTGCGGCCAACCAGGCCGTTGCCACCCACCTCGGAGGTGGCGCGGCGGTCAACGCCAGCGGCGTGCTGACCGCACCGACCTATTCGATCAACAACGTGGCCGCCAACGGCACGATTACCAAGGGCAACTACAACGACGTCGGTACCGCCTTCGACGCGGTCAGCAATTCGCTGGCCAACGTTGCCGACCAGACCGGCGAGATCGACAAGCTGGCCGTGAAGTACGACGTCGACGCCAGCGGCAACGTGCTCAACAGCGTGACGCTGACGGGCACCGGCACCGGCGCGGTGAAGATCACCAACGTCGCCGCCGGCAGCATCCTGGCCGGCAGCAGCGATGCCATCACCGGCGACCAGCTGTTCAACACGAACAGCACCATCGCCAACTACTTCGGTGGCACCACTGCCTACAACGGCACCACCAACGTGTGGACCGCGCCGAAGTTCAGCATCTCCAGCATCGCCACCGATGGCACCTTCACCAGCGGCGACTACAACAACGTCACCGCCGCCTTCACTGCGGTGGACGGCTCGCTGAAGGTCCTCAACCAGCGCATCACCAACGGCGGCGGTGGCAGTGCCTACCTGGCGGTGAACTCGACGGCAGCGGCCGCAACGGCGGCCGGGGCGGAGGCGGTGGCGGTCGGCCCGCAGGCCAGTGCGGCCGGTGCCAACAGCGTGGCGGTCGGCAACGGCGCCAGCGCCAGCGCCGGCAACAGCGTGGCGCTGGGTGCCGGTTCGGTGGCCAGCGTTGGCGCCCAGAGCGGCTATACCGGCGCGTACGGGCAGACCGGCGCCAGCAACTCGGCCGGTGAGGTGTCCATCGGCAGCACTGGCAGCGAGCGCAAGATCACGCATGTCGCCGACGGTTCCGATACGTACGACGCAACCAATGTCGGCCAGCTGAAGAACGGCGTGAACTACGCCATCGACGAATCGAAGAAGTACACCGACCAGAAGATCCAGAACATCACCAACGTGGCCGGCAGCTTCCGCGCCAACAACACCAACAACCTGGCCGACCCGTCCGCCAGCGGTGCCAACTCGGCCGCCGGTGGTGCAGGCTCAACCGCAGCCGGCGCCAACTCGAGCGCGCTGGGCAATGGTTCGCAGGCGCAGGCCGACAACTCGGTGGCGCTGGGTGCGGGTTCGGTGGCGAACCGGGCCAACACGGTCTCGGTGGGTGCCGCTGGTGCCGAACGCCAGGTGGTCAACGTGGCCGACGGTTCGCAGGCCACCGATGCGGTCAACGTACGCCAGCTGCAGGCCTCGCAGCAGGGCACGATCCGCTACGACACCACGGTGAACGGTGCGACCAACTACAACAGCGTCACCCTGGGCAGCACCAGCAGCGGCCCGACCACGGTGCGCAACGTCGCCGCCGGCACCGCCGGTACCGACGCGGTCAACGTGGACCAGCTGAAGTCGGGCATGGCGCAGACCCTGGATTGGTCGAAGGCGTACACCGACGAGCGCATGGGCGGCTTCGAGCGCGACCTGCGCAAGACCGACAACCGCGCCTCGGCCGGTATCGCGTCGGCGATGGCCACCGCAGCGCTGCCGCAGCCCAGCGAAGCGGGCCGCAGCATGGCCTCGGTCGCCGCTGGCAGCTACAACGGCGAGTCGGGCGTGGCGATCGGTATCTCCGGTGTCTCTGAAGGTGGTCGCTGGATCTACAAGTTCAGCGGCTCCACCAACAGCCTTGGCGAGGCCGGTGTGGCCGTCGGTGCCGGCATCCAGTGGTGATCCCCGCGGCCGGGCCGCACGCGCGGCCCGGCATCGCGGAAACGTCCAAAGGGGGGAATGACATGAAACAGCATCGCATCGCCCGCACCGGCCAGATGGCCGCAGTGCTGGGCCTGGTCCTGGGGATGGGCCTGCTGGCCGCCTGCCGCAGCCATGCGCCGGCCGCCGACCGTCCTGCCGACACCACCGCCGTGCAGTTCCCGGAGGCGTCGAAGGCTTCGTTGAAGGAGGGCATCTATCCCGACGTCGCCGACCTGCGCAGATTCGCGCCGGGCATGAGCAAGCGGCAGCTGTATACCTTGCTGGGCACGCCGCACTTCAACGAAGGCATGTGGGGCGTGCGCGAGTGGAACTACCTGTTCAACTTCCGCACCGCGCAGGGCGCGGAGTATTTCACCTGCCAGTTCCAGGTGCGCTTCGACAGCAAGGGCATCGCCCAGGGGGGCTACTGGAAGCCGGAATCGTGCGCGGCGGTGATCGAACCGCCACGGCCACCGGCGCCGCCTGCACCGGCACCGCTGCCGGAGCAACCCCTGCGGCTGTCGGCCGACGCGCTGTTCGGATTCGACAGCGCGGTACTCAGCGCCGAAGGCCAGCAGGCGGTGCAGGGCATCCTGGCGCAGGTGCGCGAGGCTGCGCAGGTGCAGTCGATCCGGGTGACCGGGTACACCGACCGTATCGGCAGTGCCAGCTACAACCAGACCCTGTCGCAGCGACGTGCCGAGGCCGTACGCAGCGCGCTGGTGCAGGGCGGGGTGCCTGCGGCCAGCATCAGCGCCGAAGGGCGGGGCGCAGCCGAGCCGATCGTGCAGTGCGAGCAGCGCAATCGGCGCGAGCTGATCGCCTGCCTGGCGCCGAACCGTCGCGTGCAGATCGCTGGGATCGCCCAACCGCGCTGAGAGTCCCGCACCGGGGCCATGCCCCGGTATCCCGAGTCCCCCCTGACCGTCGGCAGGACGTGGTTACGTCTCCCCCGTTGACCACGCCTGCCGGCGGCTCAGGTTTTCCATGGTGCCCGCGATGAACGCTCAATTCCTGCCTCTTTCCATGAAGACGGAAACCACACTCAGCGTGTACGGCCAGCTCGGCAACCATGCCGTGGTGCGCATTCCCGGGCGGCGCCTGCCGGGGTTGATCCTGCAGGCAGACACCGTGGCCGGGTTCCTGGCCCAGCTGCAGGAAGCCCAGGCCTGCCTGCGCAGTGGCCGCGCACAGCGTACCGACGCCGAGCTGGACATGCTGATCGACGTGCTGCAGCAGTGGTATGCGCTGATCGAATCGCGCCTGGCCGACGCCGGCGAGGCGCTGTAGGGAAAAAGGGGACGGAGGGGATTAAGTCGTTTCCGGCACACTCGGGGCAAGAGCGACTTAATCCCCTCCGTCCCCTTTTCCTAGGCGCGGGCGCGGACCAGCCAGCAGGCGGCATCCACGCGTACGCGGTCGCCCTCGATGAACGGGGTGAATGCCGCTACCGCCTTGTTCCGGAGCGAGGTGGCCCGGTCTTCGGGCAGATTGCGCAGCGCCAGGCCCAACGGGCCCAGCTGGCCGACATAGGTCGGCAGGTCTTCGCGGGCGAGCGAGCAGGGCAGGTCTACCGCAACAACCTCCACGTCATTCCAGCCGGCGGCCTGCAGCAGGTGCTGCACACGCTCGCCATCGGCAAAGGCGAACTGGCCCGGTGCGCCGGGCGCGCGGGGCGGAAGATCCAGTGCATCGCCGATGGCGCGCTCGGCCGTTGTCATGAACGGGTTCTCCGCTGCGCTGCGCCAGGCGATGAAACGCAGGCCGGCACCCGGTCGCGCGGCACGGTGCAGGTTGGCGAAGGCGGCCTGGCTGTCTTCGAAGAACATCACACCCAGCCGCGATTGGATCCAGTCGAAGTGCGCGGTGGGCAACGGATGCTGCTGTGCGTCGGCGACGATGAAGTCTGCGTCCAGTCCTGCCGCCTCGGCGCGTTGACGGGCCAGCGCCAGCATCGGCGCGGAGATGTCCAGGCCGGTGCAGTGCGCCGACGGGCGTGCGGCGGCTGATGCCAGCAGGCTGGCACCGGTCCCGCAGCCTACATCCAGCAGTTGCGTGACGGTGTCGGGCAGTTCGTCGACCAGCAGGTCGGCCAGGGGTTGGAACAGGCCGTCGAGGATGGCCTGCTGCGCAACCCAGATCTGACCGCCGGGGCCGTTCCACAGCGCGTTCTGATCAACGGGGGATGTACTGGTCATGGTCTTGCCTTGCGGGGAAGTCGCCCATAGGTTGGCGCTTGAAGGTCACTTGAGGTCAAGCCCGTGCGTGAACTGGATATCGGCGAGGTGGTCAAGCGCAGTGGCGTGCCGGCCTCGACCCTGCGCTACTACGAACAGCTTGGGCTGCTGCAGGCACTGGGCCGTCGCGGCCTGCGCCGGCAGTACGACGAGCGCGTGCTGGAACGGTTGGCGCTGATCGGTCTTGGCCAGGCGGCCGGGTTGTCGCTGCAGCAGATCGGGTTGTCGCTGCCGCCACAGGATGGATGTATCTCGCTGGACCGTGAGGCGCTGCTGGCACAGGCCGATGTGCTCCAGCGGCAGATCACCCAGTTGCAGCGGGTGCGCCGGCACCTGCAGCGCGCGGCGGCCTGCCCGGAAGCGCAGGACGCGCGGCAGTGCGGTTCATTCCGCAAGCTGCTGCGCGCACAGCAGCGCATGGCGGGTCGGTGAGAGAAGCATCCACGCATGGCGTGGATCTACTTCACCACGACCTCGCTACATCCACGCCATGCGTGGATGAATCAATCGCGGGTGCTGACTTCCCAGGTGGCGTGCAGCACGCCCGGCACGTGTTCCATCCGCGCCAGCACCACATCCAGCTCATCGGCACTCACGGCGGTACTGACCAGCACCGCGATCACATCGGTGGGTGCATCGGCATGCTCGACCACCTGCACGTCGCCGACCGGATACTGCGCAGCCTCCAGCGCATCGACGAGGCGCTCGCGCACCCGCGGCACGGCTTCGGCATCCACGCTCAGGCGCACTTCGTAGGTCGCTTCGGTGGCGGCCTCGTTGATCGGGATACGGTTGATCGCATTCACCAGCGGCCGCAGCAGGGTGTTGCCGGCGATGATCAGTAAGGTCAGCAGCACGCCTTCGGCCAGCATGTCCGCGCCGGTGCAGCTGCCCACCGCCGCCGAGCACCACAGGGTGGCGGCGGTGTTGAGGCCGCGAACGTTCATGCCTTCCTTCATGATCACGCCGGCACCGAGGAAGCCGACGCCGGAGACCACGTAGGAGATCACCCGCACCGCCTCGGCGCTGCCGGCGATGCGCATGCCCAGGTCGACGAAGGCGGCGGCGCCGACGGCGACCAGCACGTTGGTGCGCAGGCCGGCGGTGCGTTGCCGGTACTGGCGCTCGGCGCCGATCAGCGTGCCCAGCACGAAGGCGGCCAGCAGGCTCACCACGGTGTCGGCGAAGGGACCGGCCTGGAAGGTCTCAATGAAGCGCATGGCCGGAGTCTACCCGGTCGAGGTGACAGTAGAGCCACGCCATGCGTGGATTTCCAGCGGTCCACGCCACGCGTGGTTAGTCAGGTGCCAGAAACGACTTAATCCCCTCCGTCCCCTTTTTGCGGGGTCAGTCGGTGTCCTCGACGCGTTCGCCCATCAGTTCGCGCTGGCGCTTGTCCAGTTCCTCGGCGTAGCGCTTGCGTACGAAGGCTTCAGAGACCACGCCCAGCACCTGGCCGTCGGCGGCGACCACGGCCAGTTCGTCGGCCTGGGTCTGGTCGAAGCGCTGCATCACGCTGACCACGTCCGCGGCCGGCGACAGCGACACACCACGGTTCTCGGCCAGCTCGCCGATTGTGGTTTCCGGCTTCACGCCGTCGCCGTAGACGCGCGGAATCTGCACGATGCCGGCGTAGTGGCCTTCGCTGTCGATCAGGATCACCCGGCTGCCCGAACCCAGCGGGAAGCGCTGGCGGAACGCGGCGGCATCGAGATCGGCCGGCGCGGTGGCCACGCCCTTGCGCATCAGCCGGCCGGCGTTGAGGTTCTGCACCCAGCCGACGTCGCGGGCGCTCTTGATGGTCTCGCCGCGCAGGTGCATGCGCCAGGTCGAGAACGAGTAGCCGAACCACTGCCGTACCAGCGTGCTGGACACCAGCACCGCGCTCATCACCACGCTGGTCAGCAGGAAGTCGTGGGTGCCTTCCAGCACCAGCATGGCCATGGTCATCGGCGCGCCGACCACCGCCGCGGCCAGCGCTGCCATGCCGGCCAGCGCGGCGGACGTGGCGTCGACCACCGGCACGCCGGTGGCCATCGCCAGCAGGCCGGCGAACAGGGCGCCGACCAGGGTGCCCATGAACAGCGAGGCGAAGAACAGGCCGCCACGGAAACCAAACCCGAGAGAGATGCCGGAGGCCAGGCACTTCAGGGTCAGCAGGCCGCCGATCCAGATCAACGGCAGGTGGGTAGTCAGGTCCAGGTGCAGCGCGCCATGGCCGGACGAGAGCACCTGCGGGCTGGCCAGGGCCAGCGGGATCAGCAGCAGGCCGCCCACCACCGGGCGACCCCACAGCGGCAATGGACTGCGCTTGACCGTGCCTTCGATCGAAGCGATCAGGCGCATGATGACAATGCCGAACATCGCGCAGCAGCAGCCGAGCAGGCCGTAGATGGCGTAGTCGGCGGCACGCACGTCGATGGTCGAGGCGGCGGGCAGCAGGTAGGCCTCGATGCCAGCCTGGTCGGCCACGAACGCACCGGCCAGCGCGGCGACGGCCACCGGTGCCAGTGCGGCCGGGGTGTAGGCGCCAATGACGATTTCGAAGGCATAGAACGCACCAGCCAATGGCGCACCGAAGGCGGCGGCGATGGCACCGGCGGCACCGGCACCGACCAGGATGCGCACGTCGTTGCGACGCAGGCGCATCACCCGGCCCAGCTGCGAACCGCTGCCGGCACCCATCTGCGTATACGAAGCCTCCAACCCGACCGAGGCGCCGCAGCCATTGGACAGCAGTGTCTGGGTCAGCACGATCAGATTGTCGCGCATCGACATGCGGCCGCCATGCAGGGCATTGGCTTCCACCGCATCGAGCAGGGGGCGCTTAAGCCGCGTCGCGGCCAGGCTGACCAGGCCGACCAGCAGGCCGCCCAGTGGCAGCACCAGCAGCGCGGTCCAGGTCAGCGAGGGCAGGGAGCTCAGGCGCATGCCTTCGTCCAGCCCATACAGCGTGCCCTGCAACCAGCGCGCGATGCCCGACTGCAGCAGGGTCAGGTAGCCGGCGATCAGTCCGACCAGCAACGCCAGTGCGATGAACCACAGATCACTGCCGCGCAGCCGCAGGCGCAGGCCCTGGAAAGCTGAGTGCAGGCGCGATGACGAAACAGGCAGTGACATGGTGGCGGCATGATACGCCGCCACCGTGATCGCCACCGTCACTGCATCGGGCGATTACCGCTTCAGAAGCGGTAGTGGCCCTGCACGTAGAAGGTACGCGGCGCGGCCACCATGCGGCCGGCGTTGCCATCGACGTTGCGGGTGTACCAGCGCTTGTCGGCCAGGTTGTTCACGCCCAGCGCGATCTCGCTGTCACCCAGTCCCGGCACCTGCCAGGCCACCTGCGCGTTCCACAGGCGAACACCCGGCACGCGGCCCACGCGCGCATCGGCGCTCTCGGCCCAGGTGTTGGCGGCGTCGGCGTACTGGCCGCTCTGGTGGGTGCTGGAGACATTGAAGGTCCAGCCGGCCAGTGCGTAGCGGGCGCCGACGCTGTCGGTGTCGCGCGCGTAGAAGGGCACGTCCAGGCCACGGTTGTCGCCGGACTGCTGGATCGCCTTGGTCCAGGTGTAGTTGGCGTACAGCTCCAGCCCGGCCAGCGCGCTGTCCTCGGCGAAGCGGTATTCCAGTGCGCTCTCCACACCCTTGTGATCGGTGGCGCCGATGTTCTGGAAAGTCGGCGGAGTGATCCCCGGCACCTGCAGGATCTGGTTGTCGAAGCGCATCTTGAACACGGTTACTTCCGCGCGCAGTGCACCGTCCTGCCAGCGCGCACCGAGTTCGGTGGTCTTGGCGATTTCCGGGTTCAGCGGATTGCTGGCGGTCTGCGAATTCAGCTGGATGTTCTGCACCGGCCCGAACGAGGTGGTGTAGTTGCCGAACACGGTCAGCTGCGGGGTCAGCAGGTAGGCGATGTTGAGCGAGGGCAGAGCCTTGTCGTTGCGGCTGCTGAAGGTCGCCGTGCCACCGGCCTGGCGGCGGTCCATGTCGATCCATTCCATGCGCACGCCCGGGGTGATCCGCCACTGGCCGATCGCAATGCGGTCGTCGATGTAGAACGCGTGGGCGTCGGTGGCGTTGTCGAAGCGGTTGGTGGCACTGGCCACGCCGGTGCGGCGGGTGACGGTGTAGCTGCGGTCGTTGCCACGTTCGCGCAGGAAGCGGTAGCCGGCGGTGATGTCGTGCACGCTGGCGCCCCAGTGCAGGCGCTGGGTGTAGCGGGGCTCGATGCCGAGCACGCGGTAGTCACGCGGCTGCACGGTCAGCTGGGTGTTGGCGGCGTTGATCAGCGAGCTGGCGCGGCTGCTTTCGTTGTAATAGGCCAGCACCTCGAACTCGCTGTTGGCCGACAGCGTATTGGTGTAGCCCAGGTCGATGCCGGTGCGGTGGCCCTTCCAGAAATCGGTGGGGCGGGTGTTCTGGAACGGATCGGCCTCGTACTGGGCGCGGGTCAGGCCGCCCGGGGTCAGCGAACGCACATCGTAGTAGGACAGTTTGGCGCGCAGTTCCTGCTGTTCGTCGATGGCATAGGCGAACTTCAGCGCGAGGTCGTTGAAGCGGTCATCGCTGCCCTGGCGCCAGCCGCGCCCGTCCTGGCCCGAGTAGAGCAGCGCCGCGCCCAGACCGTTGCCGCCGGTGCCGCCGAGGAAGGCGTTGTACTGGGTGCTGTCACCGCCGCCATGGTCGTAGGCGGTGTAGCGCACACCCGCTTCGCCGTGCAGGCCCGCGCCGGTCGGAATGGCGCGGGTGCTGAAGTTGATGATGCCGCCCACGTTCTGTGGGCCGTAGCGCACCGCGCCGCCGCCGCGCACCACGTCGATCGATTCGATGTTGGACAGGCTGGTCGGTGCGAACGACAGCTGTGGCTGGCCATACGGCGCCACCGCCAGCGGCACGCCGTCCAGCAGTACGGTCGAGCGTGGCGAGTAGCGCCCGGTCAGGCCGCGCACGCCGATGTTCAGCGAGACCGAGCTGCCGGCCGTGCCGGAGTTGTCGGTGACCTGCACGCCGGGGATGCGGCGCATGGCATCGCCGATGCTGGCTGCGCCACTGGCCTCGATGCGCTGGCGGTCGACCACCGTGCGCGCGCCGGCGAAGCTCTTGACGCTGTCATGCAGGCCGGTGCCCAGCCAGCTGCCGGAAACCTGGATGCTGTCCAGCGTGGTGGCGCCGTCCTGGGCGAAGGCACGGGTGGCCGGGAGCAGGCACAGGGCGAGGGCGGCAGCCAGGGGCAGGCGGGCCGGTTGCAGGGCGTGGATGGGCATCGGTGCGGGTTGTGGAAGGTCGTAAATGAGAATTATTGCTGATTCCATTCGCTATTGGAATGCGCCTCCGGTTCATGCCGATGTCCCGGTGGTAGAGTGGGTGATTGCTTCCTGACCCGCTGAGATCCGCCATGTCCCAAGCTGCTTTCTACCCCGTCGGAACCCCTGGCCAGCCGTGGGGAGCGGCGGAGCGGGAGGCGTGGCGTGGCCGCCAGCAGCGCCTGCGTCGCTATGACGAAGAGGTGCTGCCGCGCATCGAGGCGTTGGCTTCGCGCTTTGACAAGGTGGCCTACGGCCAGCTCGACTACGCGGGCGAGACCTACACCTTGTTCGCCCTGCGCAGCCGCGACTGGAACCCGGCGCTGCCGGCTGCCCTGGTCACCGGTGGCGTGCACGGCTATGAGACCAGCGGCGTGATGGGCGCGCTGGAGTTCCTCGAAAAGCACGCCGCCGACTATGCCGGCAAGGCCAACCTGCTGGTGACGCCGTGCGTGAATCCGTGGGGCTTCGAGCGCATCAACCGCTGGAACTTCGATGCGATCGACCCGAACCGCAACTTCCGCGCCGACGGCCCGGCCCGCGAATCGACCGCCGTCATCGAACTGATCGCGCCGTACAAGGGCCAGTTCGTGCTGCACATCGACCTGCACGAAACCACCGACAGCGACGAGAGCGAGTTCCGCCCGGCGCTGGCCGCGCGTGACGGCAAGCCGTTCGAGCCGGGCCTGATTCCCGATGGGTTCTACCTGGTGGACGACAGCGAGAACCCACAACCGGCCTTCCAGCAGGCCGTCATCGCCGCGGTGGAGAAGGTCACCCACATCGCGCCGGCCGACGACAAGGGCGAGATCATCGGTTCGCCGGTGGTGGCCCATGGCGTGATCGAGTACCCGCTGGTGAAGCTGGGCCTGTGCGCCGGCATTACCGGCGCGAAGTACACCACCACCACCGAGGTCTACCCGGACAGCCCGCGGGCAACCCCGCAGCAGTGCAACGACGCGCAGGTGGCGGCGGTGTGCTCGGCGCTGGACTACGCGCTCGCCCATCGTTGATCGGCAGTGCCGGCCGCTGGCCGGCAACCACGGGACACTGGGATTGCCGGCCAGCGACCGGCACTACCTCATCCAAGCGCGTCGGCCCACCACAGTGCGGCCGGTCCCGGCGGGGTGTCGCGGCGCCACAGCAGTGCAACGACGCGCAGGTGGCGGCGGTTTGCTCGGCGCTGGACTACGCGCTCGCCCATCGTTGATCGGTAGTGCCGGCCGCTGGCCGGCAACCACGGGACACTGGGATTGCCGGCCAGCGCCCGGCACTACCTCATCCAAGTGCGTCGGCCCACCACAGTGCGGCCGGTCCGGGCGGCGTGTCGCGACGGCACAGCAGTGCAACGACGCGCAGGTGGCGGCGGTGTGCTCGGCGCTGGATTACGCGCTCGCCCATCGTTGATCGGCAGTGCCGGCCGCTGGCCGGCAACCACGGGACACTGGGATTGCCGGCCAGCGGCCGGCACTACCTCATCCAAGCGCGTCGGCCCACCACAGTGCGGCCGGTCCGGGAGGCGTGTCGCGGCGCCACAGCAGGTCGCTGTGGATGCGCCGCGGCCAACCGGGCAGCACCAGTTCCACCAGTCGCCCACGGTCGTAGCGCTGCACCAGCGCCCGCGGCAGTTCAGCCCAGCCGATGCCGTCCTCGGCCATCTCCATCACCATCAGGTAGTCGGTGGCGGTCCAGGCCAGGCCGGTGACCACGCGCGATTGATCGACTTCCGCGCTCAGGCGCACCTGCCGATGCCGCGCCAGTTGTGCGGCGGCGCGACGCCCGGCGCTGGCCAGCGGATGTTCCCGCGCCACGTACACCGACAGTTCGCTGTGGTGGGCCAGCGGCCGGGCCGTCAATTCACCGGGATAGCGCTCCTGCCTGGGCAGCAGGCCCAGCGCGGCGCGACCACTGCCGACCAGCTCCAGTACGTCCTCACCCTCGGCATCCAGCCATTCCAGTTCGATCTCCGGGAACGCCTCGGCGAAGCGTTGCAGGATCCGTTGCTCTGGATCGAGCTGGTAGACATCGGAAAACACCACGGTCAGGCGAGGCTCGACCGGCGCGGCCAGGCGCACGCTCAACTGTTGCAGGCGCGCATCGGCAGCCAGGATTTCCTGCGCGTGCCCCAATACCTGTCGCCCGGCCTCGGTCAGCTGCGGGTAGCGCCCGCTGCGATCGAACAGACTCACGCCCAGGTCGGTTTCCAGGTGGGCAATGGCGGTACTGACTGTCGACTGGGTCTTGCGCAGGCGTCGCGCCGCCGCCGAGAACGAACCCAGCGCCGCGGCTTCCACGAAGGCCTGCAGGGATTCAGGGGAGTACGGCATTGATCCATCGCTCCTTTCGATGGAATCCATTTTGATCCCACCGTAAAAGACGATGATACTGGTCGCCGTCGCCCCTGTCTGCGGGGCGTTCCGGACCCACCACGCATGCCGTGGATCTATTGATGAGGCGGTGCGGTCCCCGTCCTGCAAGGAGTTTCACATGTTCCGTACTGTTCCCGCCCGTGGCGCGCTGGTCGCCTGGGCCTGTCTGACCGTGGCGATCGTCGCCGAAGTGGTCGGCACCTCGTTCATGGCCCATGCCGCCCGCGATGGCGGCTGGACCGGCTACCTGATCATGGCCGGCGCGCTGGCGCTGTCCTACTTCTTCCTGGCGCAGTCGGTGCGCCGCATCGCCGTGGGCGTGGCCTACGCAGTGTGGGAAGGCCTGGGCCTGACCCTGCTGACCGTGGTCGGTCTCACCGTCTTCGGTGAGAGCCTGTCGCTGCAGCAGCTCGCCGGCCTGGTGCTGGCAGTGGTCGGAATCGTCTGCGTCACCCTCGGGGAGGCGCACTGATGAACACCCTGGCCCTGTTTTTCGTGATCTGTTCGGCACTGATCGACGTTGCCGCCAACATGATGGTGGCCAAGTCGGAGGGCTTCCGCCGCTGGCGCTGGGGCGTCGGCGCGATCGTCATGGTCTGGATTGCTTTTGCCCTGCTGGGCCAGGCCGTGCGCTACATGGACCTGGCCACCGCGTATGCGATGTGGGGGGCGATCGGCGTGATCGGCACCGCCACCTGCGGTCGTCTGCTGTTCGGCAACCGCCTGCGTCCGATCGGCTGGATCGGCATCGCATTGGTGACCGTCGCGGTGCTGTTGCTGAGTACTGCGAAGTAACGCGTCGCCGTGCCAACCAAGGTTGGCACCTACCGGTGCTGAGTCGCCGTGCCAACCAAGGTTGGCATCTACCGGTGCGGAAGCGCTGTGCCAACCAAGGTTGGCATCTACCGGTGCGGAAGCGCTGTGCCAACCCAGGTTGGCACCTGCCAGAGCGTGAGCCGCCGCAGGCAAGCGCCCCGAAGGATCTCTCCGGGGCGTTGCTGTTTCTGCAGCAGTTAGAACCGTGCGGTGAAGTTCAGCCGCGTGGTGCGGCCCGGGCCCGGCATCAGGCTCATCGCCAGCGTGTCCATGTAGTAGGTGTTGCGCAGGTTGCTCACCACCAGTTCCACTTCGGCCTTCGGGGTGAACTGCCAGCGCGCATAGAAGTCATAGATCGCGGTCGGCAGGTAGATGTTCTGCAGGCCGGTGGAGCCGGTGGTGTTCCAGGGCTTGTCCAGTTCATGGGTGGGGCCGCTGTTGTAGGTGCGGCGGATGCCGGTATCCAGTCGCTTGTCGAACAGGCGGACGCCCAGCGTGCTGTGGATCGAGTACTTCGGCGGGTTCTGCGCGTTGACGAACGAGGTGCCGAAGCCGCCGTCCACGCAGTCCGGCGTGGTGTCCAGCTTGCTCCATTTCGCATACGGGTCTTCGCGCAGGCGTTTGGCGGTAGCCGCATCGCAGGTGCGCGCGCGCTGGTAATAGCTGGCCGACAGGTCCAGGTAGGCAATGCCGGCGTCATAACCGGACTGCAGCTCGTAGCCCGACACCGTGTAGTTGTCGACATTGTCGACGTAGAAGGCCCAGTTGCTGGAATCGAAGCGGCGGGTGATGGCGTTGTCGATATCGTTCTTGAACCAGGCCACCTTGAACGCCAGCCGGTCACCGTCACGCCACAGGTCCTGCTTGAGCAGGCTGAAGCCGATGTCCCAGGAACGGTTCTTCTCCGGCTTCAGGTCGGCCACCGGCGCCGAGGTGCTGTTGCCCAGCGTCGATTCGAACAGACTGGGCATCTTCCAGCCCTGCGCGTACTTCACGTAGAAGAACGTGTCTGCGTCGAGGTTGAAGCGCGCCTCGGCATAGGGTGCGAAGCCGTGGCCCGAGCGCCGGATCGCCGGCTTGTAGCCCCAGGCGGTGGGAATCTGCTTGGTATGGAAGCCATTGGCACCCCGCGGATCGCGGATGAATCCGTCGAAATCGTAGCTCTGGCCCAGCGTGCTGTCGCCGTACGGCGTGGCCCGCAGCGAGTCGTAGGTGTAGTTGCCCTGTGCATCCGGGTACCACTCCTTGTACCAGCCTGGCAGCAGCTGGCCGCCCTTGCTCAGGCGCGCGAAGGTATAGCGCAGGTCGCGCGATTCACTGACGAAGGCCACGCGGTTGCGGTCGCGGGTGCGGTAGTCGATGAAGCGGCCGCCTGCGATCAGCGACAGCCAGTCCCACGGCTGCCATTGCAACGACGCGACCACGCTGGCCTCGCGGCGCGTGCCCGAGCGCAGGTAGCGGTTGTTGTTGTAGTCCACCGGCAGCACCGGCGAGTTCGGTGCGGTGTCTTCGTGCTGCAAGGACGCGCCATAGCGCAGCGTCCAGTCGCCCAGATCATTGCTGAAACGCGTGGTGTTGCTGCTGTCCAGGCCCCAGCGCCGGGTCTTCACGTCCGACTGCAGCCCAGGGCCGTAGGTCTCGCCCAGCGTGTCGGGCATCTGGTCGTTGGGCACGTCCTTGAACAGCGGCGTGTTGGCGATATTGCTGTTGAACATGCGGCTGGTGGCCGTGGTGAACCACAGCGTGCTGTTCAGGTCCAGCCACGGGTGCGCCTCGGGGCGGTAACGATGGCGCAGCGAAGTGGCGTTGACCCGCATCTTCCCGGGCTCGAACTGGTACATGGTGTTGGCCTTGTCCACGTAGGTCACCCATTCGTTGGACTCACCCACGCGGCCGATCGCCGACGGCATGATTTCGCCGAAGCTGGAGTTGAAGAAGCGGTGGCTCAGCTCCAGGCGCTGGTCCGGGTTGGGCGTCCAGCTGAACTTCAGCAACGCCGATTCGTTGTCGGTGTGGGTGTTCAGGACTTCATCGCCCGGATGGTACAGCTTGGAAACGGCCTGGCTGGACATGCCGGTACCGCCGCTGGACAGGTGCTGGTCGTCGTAGCGGTGGGCGCCGTTGCTGCCGGCGAAGTAGTTGCCCTGGCGGCGCCGTGCGTAGGCTGCGACAAGCTGCCAGTCTTCGCCGCGCTGGGCGAAGGCCACGCTGCCGTTCCAGTCGCGCGGGTCGCGCAGGCTGTTGTGGTTGTCGCTGCCACGCGCGATCTGCTTGAAGGTACGGGTGCGGTCGATGCTGTTGTCGGCCACGCCGCCACGCACGCGCAGGCCCCAGTCCTGGCCGTCGTCGAGGATGTCCTCGGCCTTCAGCGTTTCCATGTAGACCACGCCACCGATCGCGCTGACGGCATTGGCGGCCAGGCTCGGCCCTTTCTCGATGCTGATCGCGCTGATCAGGTCCGGGTCCAGGTAGCTGCGCTGCTGCACGCCGGCATAGCCGCGGTACACGTCGATGGCCTGCTGGCCACCATCAATGATCACCGGCACCCGGTTCTGGCCCTGCAGGCCGCGGATGTTGACGTCCAGCGCGCCGCCATTGCGTACGTCTCCGGTGTGCACGCCGACTGCGCCGGCCAGTACATCGCCGATCGACTGGCCGCGGAAGCGTTCCAGCTGCTGGTGGTCCAGGTGCACGCGCGAGCCGCTGTCACGGTAGACAGCATCGGCATCGGCAAGCCCCCACGGCGAAGCACCTTCGCTGGCCTGGCCGGCCACGCGCAGGGTGCCGATCTGGCGTACGCCGGCGTCGGTGGCCGGGGCGGCCTGCAGCACCACGCCGCTGGCATCACGCTGGAACGAAAGGCCGGTGCCGGTGAGCAGCTGTGCCAGCGCGGCCTCGGTGTTGAGCGAGGCCTGCACGCCACCGCTGTGCCGGCCGCGGGTCAGGCGCGCATCGGCAGCGATGGACAGGCCGGACTGCTGACCGAACGCGGTCAAGGCCTGGTCAAGCGGACCGGCCGGGATCTGCCAGCGAACGGCGGAGGCAGCATTCTGTGCGTGGGCGGCGGCCGGCAACAGGCACGGCGTGGCCAGGGCCAGGCACAGCGCGATGGCAAGCGGGCGAGGGGAAGGGCAGGGTAGTTTCATGGGGGCGGCGACATCCGCAATGGGTTCCCTTGTAGTGCCCGCCGAGCGCGCAGAAAGGGAACCGCGATTTCAACGCGGACGCACAACGGTCCACCATGGCCAGCGCTGCTCGATGCGGATCGGCAGGGCGCGCGCCAGCAGTTTCAGGGCCTGCAGGCTGTCCAGGCGCGGCAATACCGCGGTGACATTCAATGCGGACAGTGCCGGATCACAGCCCAGATAGCCCCGATGGTGACGGGCCAGTTCGTCGATCACCCGGATCAGTTGCGTGTCCTGCACCTGCAGGCGTCCGTCCTGCCAGTCGCCGCGCAGAGGATCGGCAGCGACCGTTGTGAGCCCCCCCATCGGTCCGATCTGCAGCGCACTTCCCGCAGGCACATCCAGCGCCGCGCCGAACATCGGCAGGCACCGCACCACGCCTTCGAACACGTCCAAGCGGCTGTGCTGGGCTTCGCGGCCGACCGCGAAGCGGGTGCCGATCGGCTGCAGGCGCGCGCCGGGTACATGCACGCTCAGGGGCAGGCCGACGAATGCGGGGTGGTGGCCGGTCTGCAGCAGCAGTTCGCCGCGCAGCAGATGCAGGGCGCGGTTGCCGTTGCCGATGTCGACGGTCACTTCGCTGCCGGCGTTGAGCCACAACTGGCTGCCATCGGCCAGCGTCCAATGACCGGTGCGCCCGGCAGCGGTGCGTTGCGTCTGCAGGTGGCGCTGCGCCTGCAGCCCGTGCAGGCCGAGAAGCGAGACCGCACCGATGCCGAGGGCGCCACCGAGACTGCGAAGCGCGCGGCGGCGGCGATGGCCGGCGGCATCGAGCGCCGTTGCTGCCGCCGGTGCCGACAGCGGGGCGAACGACTGCCAGACCGCCTCGACCCGGCGCCAGGCGTCGGCGTGACCGGCGTCGGCCTGCAGCCACGCACGCCAGTGTTGCTGGTCGTCGTCGCTCCAGCCCTGTTGGCGCAGCGCGAACCACTCTGCCGCCTGCTCCAGCGCCGGGCCGGCCACTGCCGCGCTCATGCCGCCGCGTCGCCGGACAGGCGCAGGCAATGCAGCATCGCCTGCGCCATGTACTTCTTGACCATGCGCTCGGACACGCCCAGCTGTTGGCCGATCTCCGCATAGCCCAGTCCGGACAGCCGGGCCAGCAGGAAGGCACGCCGTGGCCGCTCGGCCAGGCCGGACAGCATGTCAGCGATGGCATGCAGGAGCTGCAGCGCCTGCGTGCGCTCCTCCGCAGAGGGATGCACCGGCTCCGGTTGTGCGGCCAGCGCGGTCAGATAGGCGCGCTCCAGGTCCGCGCGCTGCCAGTGGTTGACCAGCAGCGCGTGCGCGATGGTGCTGAGATAGGCGCGCGGCAGGCGCAGTTCGGACGGATCGACGCGCCGGCTGAGCAGGCGCAGGAAGGTGTCCTGGGTCAGGTCGGCGGCGCAGTCGGCGTTGTGGGTGCGGCGGCGCAGCCAGCCCAGCAGCCAGCCATGGTGTTCGCGGTAGAACCCCGCCAGCGCGGTGCTGGAGGCGGCGGGCACGGCCATCGGCACGGGTCATTAATGAGAATGATTCCCATTATAGGGTGATCGGGCGGCGCACGACAAATCCTGCGCATGCCGCAGCAGGAGAGATCGCCGGATTTGCGATGCGCGGCGTGCTCGCCGACACTGCGGCTTTCCACAAGGAGTGCCCGCATGTTCAGCCACATCACCGTAGGAACGAACGACATGGATGCCGCGCGCCGCTTCTACGATGCCCTGTTCGCCGCGATGGGGGCACGTCCGGGTGTGTTCGACGAAAAGGGTCGGCTGCTGTACTTCAAGGATGGGCGGATGTTCGGCGTCACCGCGCCCATCGATGGGCAGCCTGCATGCCATGCCAACGGCGGCACCATTGGTTTCACCCTCGACAGTGCCGAGGCCGTGCGCGGTTGGCAGGATGCTGGCGTGGCCCATGGCGGTACGGCTATCGAAGACCCGGCTGGCATCCGCAGCATGGCTGGGCGCCAGCTGTTCCTGGCCTACCTGCGCGACCCGGACGGCAACAAGCTGTGCGCGGTGCATGTGGTGCAGTGATGTCGTGATTGGACAGTACGCGCGTGGCCGCGATGCACGCGGTCCGCGCGCGGCTGCGCTCGCAGGTACGCTTCGGCGCGCGCGTGATAACACGGAATGGCGGGCCGGGCCTGTGACCACAGGCCGCAACTTCATGCTCTGTCCACTGCGGTTCAGCCAGAATTGGTCGGCTAACCCTTTGATCTACCGGAGAACGCCGCCCCATGGATGTACTGGAGCCGCAACAATCCCCGGTGCGCACCCTTCGGCCTGTGTTCGCCTTCGCGGCGATCGTTGTCGTGGCGTTCGCGCTGTTCGTCAGCCTGTTCCCGCTTGGTGCGGGCCGCCTTCTGCTGAAGGCACAGGACTGGGCCGCACTCAATGTCGGCTGGTATTACCTGCTGGCGATGACCCTCTACCTGGTGTTCGTGGTCGGCGTGGCGCTGTCCAAGTACGGTGGCATCAAGCTCGGCGCCGACCATGACGAGCCGGAGTTCAGCTACCTTTCCTGGGCCGGCATGCTGTTCGCTGCCGGCATCAGCATCACCCTGTTCTTCTTCTGCGTTTCCGAACCGCTGACCCACTACCTGCAGCCGCCGCAGGGCGATCCGGCCGCGGGCGAGGCCGGCGCGCGCCAGGCCATGCAGCTGCTGTTCCTGCACTGGGGCCTGCACGGCTGGGGTGTGTTCGCGCTGGCGGCGATGGCGATGGCCTACTTCGCCTACCGCCACAACCTGCCACTGGCCCTGCGCTCGGCGCTGTACCCGCTGATCGGCAAGCGCATCAACGGGCCGATCGGCTACACCGTAGACGCGCTGGGCATTGTCGCTACCGTGTTCGGCATCGGCGCCGACATGGGCTTCGGCGTGCTGCATCTCAACGCCGGCCTGTCGCACCTGTTCAACATCCCGCATTCCAACCTGGTGCAGATCATCCTGGTGGTCAGCATGATGGGCGCGGCGGTGGCCGTGGCCGTTTCAGGCGTGGAGAAGGGCGTGCGCTGGATGGCCAACATCAACATGCTGCTGGCGATCGCGCTGGTGCTGTTCATGCTGTTTGCCGGGCCGACGCAGTACCTGTTCAGCACGCTGATGCAGAACCTGGGCGACTACCTGGGCAGCGTGGTCGGCAAGAGTTTCGATGTGTACGCCTATGGCGGCCGCCCCGAATGGCTGGGCGGCTGGACGGTGTTCTACTGGGCGTGGTGGATCGGCTGGGCGCCGTTCGTCGGCCTGTTCATCGCGCGCATCTCACGTGGCCGCACCATCCGCGAATTCGTGTTCGGCGTGCTGCTGATTCCGCTGGGTTTCACCCTGGCCTGGCTGTCGATCTTCGGCAACAGCGCGCTGGACCAGGTGCTGCACCACGGGCAGCAGCAACTGGCACAGCTGGCGGTGGATGATCCACCGACGGTGCTGTATGCACTGCTGGATGGCTACCCGTGGAGCCGCACAGTGATCGCGGTGACGGTGCTGGTCAGCTTCATCTTCTTCGTGACCTCGGCCGACTCGGGGGCGGTGGTGTTGTCCACGCTGTCCTCGCATGGCGGTGCACCGGAGGATGATGGTCCGCGTTGGCTGCGTGTGTTCTGGGGCACGGTGATCGCCGTACTGACCGCCGGGCTGCTGCTGGCTGGGAGCATCGATGCGCTCAAATCTGCGGTGGTGCTGGCGTCGCTGCCGTTCTCGGCGGTGCTGCTGCTGATGATGTGGGGGCTGACCCGCGCCTTCAGTGACGAATCGCACCGCAAGCGCGCGCTGCAGTACCGGCCCTCGCCGCTGATCGGCGACGACCGCCACCACCAGGGCTGGCGTCAGCGCCTGAGCCAGGCCATGCACTTCCCGGTGCGCGACCAGGTCTACCGCTTCATGGACGATACGGTGAAGCCGGCGATGGAAGCGGTGGCCGAACAGCTGCGCGGGCAGGGTTGGGATGTATCCACGCGCTTCGAGGCCGGCGACATGGAGCTGACGGTCAATCACGGCGAGCAGCAGGACTTCCTGTACCGGGTGATCCTGAGTGGCTACCTGACCCCGTCGTTCGCGGCCCAGCAGCTGCGCAACCAGCGCTACTACCGCGCCGAGGTGCACTTGTTCGAAGGCAGCCAGGACTACGACCTGGTGGGCTACAGCCGCAAGCAGATCATCAACGACATCATCAGCCAGTACGAACGGCACCTGCAGTTCCTGCACCTGAGCCGGTGATGCGGTGGGTGCGGACCGTTGGTCCGCACACCCCTGCAGAGCCGAGCCCATGCTCGGCTCTGCAGGTGGCGCATCAGAACCGGTAGCGCGCCCCCAGCGAAACGAACTGCCCGCGCAGGTTGTACTGGCTGATGTCGAAACCATTGGAGCCACCGGCCGGGTCGAACGGCGGGTCCTTGTCGGTCAGGTTCAGCACCGACAGCGACAGCGTGGTGTTGGGAATCCCTTCGTACGCCACGTACAGGTCCAGCTGGTGATACGGCTTGATGCGATCACGCAGGCCGGGGTTGCTGGTCGCTGTCGCCACGCGCTGGTCGTAGCCGCTCACGTACTGCAGGCTCAGCGTGCTGCTCCAGTCGCCCACTGCCCAGTTCAACGAGGTGGTGCCGCGGGTGCGCGGCAGTGCGCCGTGGCGGTTGTTGCCGGCCCCTTCATACGGGGCCTGGCCGGCCACCAGCGGCTGCTTGAAGCTGAGCAGGTGGGTCCAGCTGCCGGCAACGGTGAAGTTGCCCCAGCCTTCGGTGCGGAAGGTGCGGTTGGCTTCCAGATCCAGCCCCGAGGTGGTCAGTTCGCCCTGGTTGGCATACTGGTTGGTGATGAACTGGATGCGTCCCTGTGCATCACGCTGCACGCGTCCGGGGAACAGCGTCGGGTTGTCGACGATGAACTGCGCGCTGTCCGGCTTGACCAGGTTGTCCTGCTCGATGCGGTACCAGTCCAGGCCGATGCTGGTGTCGCCATCCGGCGACCACACTGCACCGACGTTGAAGTTGCGCGAGCGTTCGGCCTTCAGGTCCGGATTGCCGGTGCGGATGTTGGTCACGCCACGGCTGCCGCCGGGCTGCAGCGGGTCCAGCGGATCGATCACCGAGCCGTAGCTGACGGTCTGGCCCGGCGCGATCTCCGGCAGCGAAGGCGCGCGGAACCCGCGCGAGAACGAACCGCGCAGCAGCAGGCTGTCCAACGGCTGCCAGCGCAGCGCCACCTTCGGCGAGAACGCGTTGCCGAAGTCGTCATAGTGGTCGCCACGACCGGCCACCTGCAGCTCCAGCGTGCGGTGCAGCGGCACGCTCAGTTCGGCGTAGGCGGCGCTGACCTGGCGCTCGCCGTTGACCACGTTGATGGCCGGGCGCAGTTCGGTGCCCGACAACACCTGCGCACTGGTGCGCGCGTCCAGTGATTCCTTGCGGAACTCGGCACCCCAGGCGAAGCCGACCGCACCGGCCGGCAGCTCCCACAGCGAGGTCGAGGCCTTCACGTTCAACGAATGCAGCTTGTACCAGCCCGGACGCTTGGTCTGCAGGCGCAGTGCATCCAGCGCGCCCGGCGTGCTGGACGGGTTGAGGAAGTTGTAGCTGCCATCGCGCAGGATCTGCTCGAACGCGTAGCGGTTGACGAAGTTGTCGACGTATTCGCGCTGCGCGCTCTGCGAGGTCAGCGCCGCCACTTCCCAGTCCCATCGCTCGCCGCTGCCACGCACGCCGGCCAAGGCGCGGTAGAACACCTGGGTGTTGTCCTTCAGGCGCGGGCCGAGGTCGAAGAACGTGTACTCGAACGGCAGCGGCGTGCTGCCCGGATTGTTCGGGTGGCCGACCGGCAGCACCGCCGGCACGTCGATCAGGGTGCCGGTGGCCGGGTTGTACGCGCGCAGGCCGGGGCCGACGGTCAGCGGCGCGCTGAAGATCTGGTCGGCCTTGTTGTGGCTGTACAGTACGTCGGCGAAGGCTTCGACGCTGTCGTTGAAGCGGTAGGTCGCGCTCAACGACGCCTGCAGGCGCTCGGCGCCGGGCTGCAGGGTTTTGAACGGCTGGGCGTTGAAGGCGCAGGCCTGGCCGGGCAGGGTGCTGCCGAAATCGCTGTACGGGCGCAGCTGGCTGCCATCCGGGCAGTTGGCGAACGGTTGCGGTGCGCGCGGGTTGGACAGCCAGTTGCCACCGGCGGTGGACCAACCGGCCAGGCGACCGCCGGGCTTGTCGCGGAAATCGCCGCTGCGGGTGTAGGCACGCTGGTCGGCGTCGAGGCGATCACGCTTGAGCAGGTCCAGCCCGAACAGCACGTTCCAGCCCTGCTGTTCAAGGTCACCGAAGCCAGCCAGCAGGCTGGCCTTGCGCTCGTTCAGGCCGCCCTGGGTGGCGGTACCGAAGCCGCCGCCGACTTCCACGCCCTGGAAGTTCTTGCGCAGGATGATGTTGATGACGCCGGCGATGGCATCGGAACCGTACACCGCCGAAGCGCCATCCTTCAGCACTTCGATGCGTTCCACTGCGCTGATCGGCAGCGCGTTGAGGTCGACGAAGGTGTCCTGGGTGTTGAGCGCGAAACCGAAGTTGGAGACACGGTAGCCGTTGACCAGCACCAGCGTGTTCTTCGGAGACAGGCCACGCAGGCCGATCGAGGCCGAGCCGGCCGCGAAGCTGCCGGTGTACTGTTCGTCGAAGCTGTTGCCGGCATTGGCCGACAGGTTGCGCAGCACGTCGGTGAGGGTGGAGCGGCCGGTCTGCTCGATCTGTTCGCGGCTGACGATCTGCACCGGGTTCGGCCCGGCGGTATCGCTGCGCTTGATGTTGGAGCCGGTCACCAGCACGGCACCCAAGGTGGTGCTGTCCTTGCCGGTATCGGCGGTTTCAGCGGCGCCGGCAGCGCCGGCGGTGAGGCCCAGCGCGATCGCGCCGGCAAGCAGGTTCAGGGTGGTGCGGTACATGGAAGCGACAACGCCGAACGGGGGAGGAGCCGTCAGTACCGCACGCAGGCACGTGCGCCTTCCAATGACGAAAGCGCATTCAGTTATACATCACAGGTTCTTAACGAAAGTCGGTGCCTCCGTTGGAGCAGACCCACTCGGTGGGTGCGGGACCGATCTTTGGTGGGTGCGGACCGTTGGTCCGCACACCCCTGCAGCGTCACAGCCCTTTCCCTGTGGAAAGAAGCCTCATACCCCCCGCGCTACGCGCGAGAGTCGACTGACAGTCGACTCTACCGGGACAGCGCCATACCGGGACAGCGCCATACCGGGACAGCGCCATTACCGGGACAGCGCCATTCGCTGAGGCATCAAGGCCGCAGCAGCACCTTGCCGTTACGGCCCGAACCGGCGCCAGCCTTCGCTGCCTGGGCGATGTCGTCCAGTGCGAAGATCTGCTCCACCGGCAGGGTCAGTTCGCCGCTCCCCGCACGCATCAGCAGTTCGCCGACCAGCCGGCGCTTGTCCTCCACCGCCATCGCCTGGCTGACCTTGCTGCCCCAGAAACCCTTCACCATGGCTTCCTTGTAGATCAGGCCGCCGGCGGGAATGCGCATCGGTTCGCCGCTCATCACTCCGAACGACACCAGCGTGCCGTGGTGGCCGAGCAGGTCGACCAGGTCACCGCTGGCGTCGCCGCCGATGGAATCCACCGCGGCCGCGGCCTGTGCTTCGCCGGTCGCTTCACGCACGCGATCCTTCCAGCCGTCCACCGAGGTGTCGAATACATGATCGATGCCCAGCGCCTGCAACTGCGCGACTGCATCGGCATTGCGCACCAGGTTGGCCACAAGCACGCCACGCGCCCGCGCCAGCATCGCCAGCGACTTGCCCACCGCGCCGTTGGCGGTGTTCTGCACGATCCACTGGCCCGGCTCGACGTGCAGGAACTCCAGCAGCATCAGCGCGCTCAGCGGCATGGCAATCAGCTGCGCGGCCATTTCGTCCGGGATCGCCTCCGGCATCGGAATCACCATGCGTGCCGGCGCAATGAACGCTTCGGCCCAGGTGCCGTGCACCGAGGCAGCGGCCACCCGCTGGCCGACCTGCAGGCCGTCGACGCCATCGCCGAGTGCATCGATCACGCCCAGTGCTTCACTGCCACCGATCGCCGGCAGGGTCGGCTTGTAGCCGTACAGGCCGCGCACGGTCAGCAGATCGTGGTTGTGGATCGAGGCCAGCACGGTGCGGATGCGCACCTCGCCGGGGCCGGGCTCGGGCAGCGGCGCATCGGCAATGGCAAGGACGTCGGCCGGGTTGCCGAAGGAGGGGTACTGGGCAGCGCGCATGGGCGGTGTTCCGGGGAAAGTTGATGTTGTACCGAACTGGGGACGCAGGCGCTGTCGACAAGGCGCCGCAGGTGCAACACGGCATCCTGCGACTGATCGTCGCGACATGTATTGATTACCGCATCTTGTGTTGACGAGTTCGGATATCCCCACTATGTTGTGGCCGTCACTCCCGGTCAGCCGCCGCCGCCGGACATGCAGCAAACGTCCCGCGGCCCGCCCCTGAGGCTCGCCGTGTCGACGCGGCCGCCATCGTGCGGACGCAGGTCGCCCCCACGGCCCGGATACCGGCCGCAGGCGCAGGCAGATGCCGACGACCTACGTTCCCGTGCCCTGGCAATCCCACCCGTTCGCCCCGTGCGCCGGTATCGCGTTCAGGGCCGCCATGGCATCGACCGCCAACGCGCGCGCGAGCCTGGAGTTTCACCACCATGACCGACAGTACCTTCCGCGTGGCCGATCTGGCCGGCGCTGGCGACGCCTTGCGCGCCGGTGGCGAGCGCGTGCCGACCTGGATCACCAAGGAGGCCGGCAACCGCCGCCTGCCGTTCGAGGCCGAACGCCTGCAGCGCAGCATCGACGCCGTGCATGCCGAGTTCCCGCAGCTGGACGTGAGCGACTACCGCCGCGTGGTGCAGGCGATGGTCGAGCGCAAGCCCAGCCTCAGCGCCGATGACCTGGTCGATCTGCTGATCCGCGAGGCCGAGTCGCGGGTGGACCTGGTCGCACCCGAGTGGGAACAGGTTGCCGCGCGCATCTACCTGCGCCGCCTGTACAAGCGCGCCAGCCGCAACCGCTTCTACGATGTCGGCCTGAAGTACGGCTCCTACGTGGGCCTGCAGGAAAGCCTGGCCGACCGCGGCATCTACAGCAACGACATCCTGCGCTGCTACTCGAAGGAAGAATTGCAGCAGGCCGGCGAGATGATCGATCCGGAGCGCGATCGACTGTTCGCCTACAACGGCCTGTACCTGCTGGCCACGCGCTATCTGGCCAGCGATCGCAGCCGCGAGGTCTACGAGCTGCCGCAGGAGCGTTGGCTGACCATCGCGCTGTACCTCATGCAGGAAGAAAAACCGCGTGAGCGGCGCATGCAGCTGGTCGGCGAGGCGTATTGGGCGCTGTCCAACCTGTACATGACGGTCGCCACACCAACGTTGGCCAATGCCGGCAAGGTGGGTGGGCAACTGTCCAGTTGCTTCATCGACACGGTGGATGACAGCCTGCAGGGCATCTATGACTCCAACACCGATATCGCCCGTGTGTCCAAGCATGGCGGCGGCGTTGGCGCATACCTGGGCTATGTGCGCAGCAGCGGCGCGCCGATCCGTGGCGTGGCCAATTCCTCTGGCGGCGTGGTGCCGTGGATCAAGCAGCTCAACAACACCGCGGTGTCGGTCGATCAGCTTGGCCAGCGCAAGGGCGCGGTGGCGGTGTACCTGGACATCTGGCACCGCGACATCGAAGCGTTCATGGACCTGCGCCTCAACAACGGCGACCAGCGCCTGCGCGCGCACGATGTGTTCACCTCGGTGTGCGTGCCCGACCTGTTCATGGAGGCGGTGGAGCGCCGCGCCGACTGGTACCTGTTCGACCCGCACGAGGTGAAGCAGGCCAAGGGCTGGTACCTGCAGGACTTCTACGACGAGACGCGCGGCGCGGGCAGCTTCCGCGACCGCTACGCCGAACTGGTGGCCGACGAGCGCATCAGCCGCCGCACGGTGAAGGCCATCGATCTGTTCAAGCGGATCATGCTCAGCCAGCTGGAGACCGGCAACCCGTTCCTGTTCTACCGCGACGAGGTCAACCGCCGGAACCCGAACAAGCACGCGGGCATGATCTATTCCAGCAACCTGTGCACCGAGATCCTGCAGAACATGAGCCCGACGCGGATGATCCAGGAGATCGTCAGCGGCGACCAGATCGTCACCACACGCCGTGCCGGCGATTTCGTGGTCTGCAACCTGTCCTCGATCAACCTCGGCCGGGCGATCAGCGCACCGGATGACCTGCTGGCCACCGATGTGCTGGAGCGCTTGATCCCGATCCAGGTGCGCATGCTCGACAACGTGATCGACCTCAATGCGTTGCCGGTGCCGCAGGCCACGATCACCAATCGCAAGTATCGCGCCATCGGCCTGGGCACGTTCGGTTGGCACCACCTGCTGGCGCAGCAGGCAATCCAATGGGAATCACCGGATGCCGAGGCGTTGGCCGACCGGCTCTACGAACGCATCAATTTCCTGACCATCCAGGCCAGCGCGCAGCTGGCGAAGGAGAAGGGCAGCTACCCGATGTTCGCGGGTAGTGACTGGCACAACGGGCGTTACTTCCGTGACCGCGACTACAGTGGCGCCGCGTGGGACAGCCTGGCCCACGAAGTGGCCACGCACGGCCTGCGCAACGGCTGGCTGCTGGCGGTGGCGCCGAACATGAGTACCGCGCAGATTGCGGGCTCCACGGCCTCGATCGACCCGATCTACAGCGCGTTCTACTACGAGGAAAAGAAGGACTTCCGGCGGCCGGTGGCGGCGCCGGGCCTGTCGCTGGAGACCTGGCCGTACTACGAGAAGGGTGCCTACAAGGTCGACCAGTTCGCCAGCGTGCGCCAGAACGCGCGCCGCCAGCGCCATGTCGACCAGTCGATCAGCTTCAACCTGTACGTGCCCAGCACCATCCGCGCCAGCACGTTGCTGGAGCTGCACCTGAGCGCCTGGCGCGAGGGCCTGAAGACCACCTACTACGTGCGCTCCAACGACATCGACATCAGCGAATGCGAGTGGTGCTCCAGCTGATCAATGGTAGTGCCGGCCGCTGGCCGGCAACCCCGTGATCTTCGGTAGTGCCGGCCGCTGGCCGGCAACCCCGTGATCTTCGGTAGTGCCGGCCGCTGGCCGGCAATCCCGCGATCTTCGGTAGTGCCGGCCGCTGGCCGGCAACACGATAGAAAGAGAACGAAGGCAGAAAACCATGGCAACTCCCCTCGACCGCATCAAGATCCTCGAACCGCGCCATCCCAACCGCAGCACCGGCATCATCAACGGCCGCACCAGCGGCATCCTCAACTGGAACGACATCCCGTACCCGTCGTTCTATCGGGCCTACAAGGAGCTGTCCACCAACTTCTGGATTCCCGACGAGGTCGACATGAAGCTGGACGCGCGCCAGTACGGCGAGCTCAACGCGCGCGAGAAGAACGCCTACGACTCGATCATCGGCCTGCTCGCCACGCTCGACTCACCGCAGACCCGCTTCATCTACAACGTGGCCGAGTACATCACCGACCCGGCCGCGCACGCCAATGCGGCGATCATCGGGCAGCAGGAAGTGATCCACAACGAGAGCTACAGCTACGTGCTGGCCTCGATCACCGACCTGCCGAACCAGAACCGCATCTTCGAGATCGCCCGCACCCACCCGACCATCATCAAGCGCAATGCACCGATCATGGGGGCGTATGACGATTTCATGCGCGAGAAGACCGCCGAGACTCTGCTCAAGTCGTTGATCCAGTCCTCGATCCTGGAGGGCATCAATTTCTATTCCGGGTTCGCGTACTTCTACAACATGGTGCGGCAGAACCGCATGAACGGCACCGGCAAGATCATCAGCTTCATCAACCGCGACGAGCTGGCGCATACCAAATTCATCAGCGAGCTGATCCGCGCCATCATCGGCGAGAACCCGGAGTTGCAGACCAATGAACTGACCGCCTACGTACACCAATCGTTCGAGCATGCCATCGAGCTGGAGACGCAGTGGTCGTCGGAGGTGCTGGATGGCATCGACGGCATCGACGTGGACGAGATGGTGCGCTACGTGAAGTACCGCGCCAACAAGATGGCCGGCATGCTCGGCATCGAACGCCTGTACAGCGATACCACCGACAACGTGATGCCGTGGATCAAGGCCTACGCCGACAACTTCACCGAAACCAAGACCGACTTCTTCGAGATGCGCAATGCAAGTTACAAGAAGACCAACGTCGACAACGGCTTCGACGACCTGTGAGTCCGGCGCCGCGCTGAGCATCCTGGTGGTGGTCGCCTCGTTGAGCGGCAATACCCGCGAACTTGGCCGGCAGATTGCCGAGCGCTGCCGCGCTGCCGGTCATGCGGTTCACTGGCAGGACGCTGACGACCTGCGCCAGGCGCCGCCGCTGGCGGCCGACGAGGCCGACCTGGTGCTACTGGGCTGCTGGACCGACAACGCCGGCCGCACGCCGTCGGAGATGAAGGCATGGGTGGCCGGCATCGCCGAACGCGGCGAGCGGCCGCGGCAGCTGGCGGTGTTCGGCACCGGCGAAACGCAGTGGGGGCAGGAGTACTACTGCGGCGCCGTGCACCGCCTGATCCGCTACTTCCGCAGCGACTATCCGCCGCTGGAAATCGAACAGATGCCGCATGGGCAACGCCATGCGGGGGCCATCGAGGCCTGGACCGACGCGGTCCTGGCCCACTATTGGAGCAACACCGATGCAGATCATCGACGCCACCACGCCTGAGCAGTTCCAGCAGCTGCTGGCCGAGCACCCGCGGGTGCTGGTGGATTTCCACAAGGACCAGTGCCCGGGGTGCCGGATGCTGGAGATGTCGTTGCACCGGGTGGCCAACAGCGCGGCGGGGCAGGGAACGACCCTGCTGCGCGTGCAGCTGGAAGTGCTGGGTGAGGCGTTCTTCAGGGAGCTGGGGCTGCGGCAGACGCCGACGCTGTCGCTGTTCCGTGACGGTGACGAACGTACGCGCCTGGCCGGATTCCAGTCGCCGCAACAGATCGAGGCCGCGATCGCGTTGCATCTGTAGCGTGGAGATGGTGGGTCGGATCCCTTGCCAGAGGCAAGGGCTCTGACCCCGCATCGTGTAAAGGCATCCACGCATGGCGTGGATCTACTGGGTCCAACCCCTGGATCTGGCATCACCCGCCGCTGAAGGTATCCACCAGCAGCTTCACGTTCAATACCACGATCACCAGCGCGATCACCCAGGCGATCGCGCCCAGCCAGCGCGGGGCTACCAACGCGCCCATCGTCATCTTGTCGGTCACGATCCGCACCAGTGGGATGATCGCGAACGGCAGCTGCATCGACAGCACCACCTGGCTCAGCACCAGCAGCTTTACGGCGCCCTGGTCGCCGAACAGCATGATCACCACCACCACCGGAATGATTGCCAGTGCGCGCGTGATCAGCCGCCGCAGCCACGGCGGCAGGCGCAGGTGCAGGAAGCCTTCCATCACGATCTGGCCGGCCAGCGTGGCGGTCACTGTCGAATTCAGGCCCGACGCCAGCAGGGCCACCGCGAACAACGTCGCCGCCGCGCCCACCCCCAGCATCGGCGCCAGCAGCTGGTGGGCCTGTTCGATGTCTTCCACGTCGAAACGGCCATTGGCATGGAACACCGCCGCCGCCAGGATCAGGATGCTGGCGTTGATGAACAGTGCCAGGGTCAGCGCAAGGGTACTGTCGGTCACCGCCCAGCGCAGCGCGCTGCGACGGCCCTCATCGGTGCGCGGGTAGGCACGGGTCTGCACGATGGACGAATGCAGGTACAGGTTGTGCGGCATCACCGTGGCACCAATGATGCCGATCGCGATGTACAGCGCGTGCGGATCGGTCACTACCTGCGCGCGCGGAATGAAGCCGCCCAGCACGTCCATCACCGGCGGTGCGGCCAGCGCGATCTGCACCATGAAGCAGCCGAAGATCACCATCAGCAGCGCGATCACGAAGGCTTCCAGCGCACGGAAACCGCGGTTCATCAGCAGCAGCACCAGCAGCGTGTCCAGGGCGGTGATCACCGCGCCCCACAGCAGTGGCAGATCGAACAGCAGTTTCAGTGCGATCGCGGTGCCGATCACCTCGGCCAGGTCGCAGGCGATGATCGCCGCCTCGCACAGCGCCCACAGCGCCAGGTTAACCGGCTTGGGGTAACGCGCGCGGCAGGCCTGGGCCAGGTCCATGCCGGTGGCGATGCCCAGCCGCGCCGAAAGCGCCTGCAGGATCACCGCCATCAGGTTGGAGACGAGGATGACCGACAGCAGCAGGTAGCCGAAGCGTGAACCGCCGGCGAGGTCGGTGGCCCAGTTGCCGGGGTCCATGTAGCCGACCGAGATCATGTAGCCGGGGCCGAGGAAGGCCAGCAGGCGGAACCACCAATGGCCCTTGTCGGGCACCGCGACCGAGGCGTTGAGCGCACCCAGGCTGGCCGGAGTGGAGGCCGAAGGGTCACGGGGCGCCAGGGTGTTCATGGATTCGAATATAGCTCCGGCTATAGTCATTAGCAATGTGAAACAATCGTCTTTATCGCGTTACTGGTCCAGAATTCAGGTTCAACACCGGATCCCCCCGGAAGGACAGGCGCAGGCGTGGGCAAGACCGACGATTCGACATCGCTGAAAAGCACCCCCTTGATCGAGGCCGAGCGCCAGGTCGAGAGCTTCCGGCAAGTGCGCGAGGCGCACCGGATGGAGCTGGTGGAGGACTATGTCGAGCTGATCTCGGACCTGCTGGCCGACGGCGGCGAGGCCCGCCAGGTCGACATCGCCACCCGCCTGGGCGTGGCCCAGCCCACCGTGGCGAAGATGCTGCGGCGCCTGGCCCGCGATGGCTGGGTGGTGCAGCGGCCGTACCGCGGCGTGTTCCTGACCCCGGAAGGCGAGGCGCTGGCCCATGCCAGCCGCCAGCGTCATCAGACCGTGGAGCGTTTCCTGCTGGCGCTGGGCGTGGACGCGGATACCGCGCGGCGCGATGCCGAGGGCATCGAGCACCATGTGAGCGAGCAGACGCTGGCGTTGTTTGAAGCGTTCGTGCGCAAGGCCGAGGGCGGGGCGCTGTAACGGTAGCGCCGGGCCATGCCCGGCGGCATTTCGCGCGACCCTACAATCCAGGCGGGCAGCGTGCCTGTTCCTGCGCGCACGCCCGTTTCGTCCATTCCTTCAGCACTGGCTGCAGGCCGTCGTAGCGTCGCCCTTGCCAGCCATTGGCCAGCACCGTGCCGTCGGCATCGATCAGTACCAGATTCGGCGGTGCCAGCCCAGCCAACGCCTGCAGTGCCGGCATGCGCGCGGTGCGGCGCGGGTCCAGCACCGGCCACGGCATGTCCTGCGCGTGCATGTAGCGGCGCAGCGCGGCCTCGCTCTCATCCAGGCTGACGTACACCACTTCGGTATCGGCGCCGGCCTCGCGCAACGCGTCGCGCACGCTGCGCAAGGTGGGTACAAAGGCATGGCACGGTGCACACCAGTCGGCACCAAAGTACAGCGCCACCAGCTTCGGCGGCGGCGTCCATTGCATCGGCCGCAGCGTGCGCTGTTCCGGCCGCATCAGCGAGGCCGAAACCTGCGCATGCAGGTCCGTGGCCATTGCGGGTGCGCCCAGCAGCAGGGCGCTGACCAGCGACAACGTTCGCAGCAACTCAGAACGCATAGCGCAGGTTGACGTACCACGAGCGCGCGAAGCGCGGCCCGTAGACATAGTCGCTGTCACGCAGCGCGCCCACTTCCAGATCCTTCTGGCGCTGATCGAACACGTTCTTGACGCCAGCGGCTACCGACACTTCCTGCTGCGCCTGCGCGCCCAGATGCCGGTGCCAGCGCGCCCCGAGATCGGTGACCAGGAACGAGCGCGTACGGTGCAGCTCGCCCAGCCGGTTGTTCAGCACCGACATCGGCCCGGTATGGCGCAGCGCGACGAAGGTCTCCCACGGTTCGGCCGGCATCCAGCTCAGCTGGGCCAGGCCGGTCCAGCGTGGGGTCTTCAGGTAGTCGCGGCTTTCGATCACGGTGTCGCCACCATCGCCGGTGTCGTCGAAGATGCGCTGTGGTTCGCGGAAGCGCGAGCGGTACCACGAGGCACCGGCGGTCAGGCGCCACTGCGGAGACGGCTGCCAGCCGAGGTTGGTTTCCGCGCCCAGCACGTTTGAGCCGGAGGCGTTGTAGCGCAGCTGGCTCAATTGCCCGTCATCGCCACGCTGGATCTCACCCAATGCGAAGGTGTCGCGGATGCGTGCATAGGAGGCCGTGGCATCCCAGCTCCACACCGGATTGGCCGGGTCCGAGCGCCAGTCGAAGCCGAACAGGGTGGTCAACGCGCGCTCTTCCTTCAGGCCATCGGTATTGCGCACGCGCACCTGCTCGCCCCCCAGCGTGTCGACATGCACGTCCTCGACGAAGATCTCCGGAGCACGGAAGCCGGTAGCGATGCCGGCACGCCACTTCAGGTTGGGCGTGGCCTGCCAGGCCAGCGCGATGCGCGGCGAGAACACCGCGCTGTCCAGTTCCGAGCTCTTGTCCACGCGTGCACCCAACACCAGGTCGACGTTGTCGCGCAGGCTCCACTCGTCCTGGATGAAGGCGCCCAGGTTGTGGAAGGTCGCATCCTCCAGTACCGCAAGACGCTGGCCGTCACCGGTGCGGTTGTCGTCGCGCAGCGCCTCGTGCTTGTACTGCACGCCGAAGGCCAGCGCGTGCGCACCCAACCGCCAGTTCAACTGGCTGTCGATGTAGTGCAGCGGGTTGTGGGTGCGGCCGTACTGGCGCCACGAACGCGAGGCCGCGCTGCCGGCCACGTTCGGGTCCAGCTGCGACGGGTCATAGCCCGGCGCGGACGGATCGGTAACGACGTCGCCCAGACCGCCATAGAAGCTGTCGCGGTCAATGTCGGCGAAGGCGTAGGCCAGGCGGAAATCGACGTCGGCATTGATTTCCTGGTCCCACGATACGCTGCCGCGGCGGTATTTCGTATCCAGCGATTCGGCGATGTTGGCCAGGTATTCCGGCTGGTCCAAGCGGTTGCCGCCACGCCGGGTTTCATCGGTCACCTGCAGGTCCAGGCGCAGCCGCGTTCCCGGCGTCGGTGCGTACCAGGCCTGCAGCCCGCCGACCTTGAGGTTCTTGCGGGTGATTTCGGTGTAGCCGTCACCGTTGTAGTCGATGCCGCTGTTCCAGTTGCGCTGGGCAATCACCGACAGGCCGGCGTCTGCTTCCTTGGCCACCAGGTCCAGCCGCACATCGGCGTTCTTCTGCGGCGTGCCTTTCAGGACATCCACGCCGGCCTGCACATGGCCACCGCTGCGCGCCGGCAGCGGCGGAATCAGGTTGATCACACCGGCAACCGCACCCGGGCCGTACAGCGCCGAGCCACCGCCCTTGACCACTTCGATGCGGTCGACGAACCCGGCCGGGATCTGTTCCAGGCCGTACACGCTGCCCAGCGTGGACAGCAGCGGGATGCCATCGAACAGCAGCTGGTTGTAGGCACCGGGCAGGCCCAGCAGCTGTACTTCGCTGGTGTTGCAGTTCTGGCAGTTGCTTTCCACGCGCAGGCCGTTGATCAGCTCGGCGGCACGGGAGAAGTCGGTGGCCGCGCGCAACGCGATGTCTTCCTTGCGCAGCACTTCGGTGCGGATCGGGACATCGGACAGCAGGCGTTCGCTGCGGGTGGCGGTGCTGACTTTCACCTGCACGCGGTCCAGCTCGGTCGGCTTCGGTGTGGCGGCCAGTGCGGGCAGCGGCAGGGTCAGGGCGATGGCGGCGGCCAGGGGCAGCCGATGGAAGAGGGGTGTGGCAACGGGCATGAAGGCGTCGTCCTTGGGAGAGGAAAGGCGGCGAGGGCGACCTGGCTGACGCATATGAAAGCAGAGGGTTATAAATATAGCAACGGCTATATAAATAAGTCCGTGCAATCACGAAGCCGAAAGCGGGATCAGAACATCGCGGACGACGATGTTATAACATTACAAATAAGCGCCAGAACCCTGCCGGATGTCATTCCCGGCAGGGTGCGAGAGGAGTTGAGGAACGCCGCCCCAGGCCTGGGCCCGGGGCGGCGGTGGCCTTACCAGGCGGCGCGCAGGCCCACCTGGGCACCATGGTTGCGGTAGCCGCAGTCGCCGCGCTGCACACGCAGGTCACCCCACGCGCTCCAGCGCTGGCCCAGCTGCAGCTGGGCACCGGCCTGCACTTCGTAGCGGTTCTCCGGCGTTTTCGCGCTGAACGACTCACTGTTGAAGCGCATGGCCTCATCGCGCTGGCCACGCAGCCAGTTCGCCGCCAGGAACGGCTGCACGCGGTTGCCCTGCAGCGTGCTCTGGCCAAACAGGCGCAGGCCGAGGCGGCTGTTGAGGCCGCCGCCGCGACCGTCTTCGACCGTGGTGCCATTGTTTTCGACCAGGCTGTCGCCTTCGTAGTCGGTCCAGGTCAGCTGCGCCTGCGGCTGCAGGTACAGCGTGCTGGCCTCACTGCTGCGGATGGCCCAGGCATAACCGGCTTCCAACGATGCGCTGCGGGTCCTGGAGTCGTAAGTCTCACGGGCGATGCCTTCGCCCTGCACCTCGTTGTCGAAGCGCGCCGCCTGCAGCCAGCCGTCCACATACAGGCCGGCACTGCTCTGTGCATCCTGCACCCAGCCCAGGTAGACACCGGCCGACTTGCCCTTGACCTTGCCGCGGGTGCCATAACCGCTCAGCGTCGACACCGCCTGTGTGGTCGCATCGCCGGTGCCGAGCATCACCCCGACCTGGCCACGGCCATCGCCCCAGCGCCAGACATCGCTGCCCAGCTGCAGGGTGTTGATGTGGGTACGGGCATCGACCTGGCCGGCCACGTTGGCTTGCAGCTGGTCACGCCCGGCGCGCACCCAGGTGCCGATGCGGGCGCGGTCGAAGCCGGGCTCGCCGCGGTCATGGCGGCGCAGCTGGAACATCTGCACGGCCGCGGCCTGGTTGGCCAGGTACGCGCCCGGCTCCGGACGCAGCACGGGGACCGGATCGACCGGATCGGTGGGATCGACCGGGTCCACAGGGTCGACCGGATCCACCGGGTCCACCGGCGTGCACTCCGGCAGCGACGGATTGATATCGCACGGATTGCCGGTGTAGGCCGAGGTCAGGTACCAGTTGCCGTTGTTGGCGCCCGGAGTGCCCTTGCGCAGGAAATACTCGTACATGCCACCGATGGCGCGGCCCTGCAGTGCGAGGTGGCCATTGCTGGCACCGTCCACCTGCACCAGCGGAATGCCGTTGACGGTCTGTGCGCCAGCACCGGCAATGTTGTTGACGGTGACCTGGGTGGTGCCGCTGGTATCACCGGTCACGTGCATGCGCGAGCTTGCTGCGTCGTCGCCGGCCAGCACGGTGTTGAAGTGCAGGGTGCCGCCATTGCCGGTGTAGTTGCCGTTGACCGTCAGCTGCGGATAGGCCGCAGTGCCCGCTGCACCGAGGAAGATGCTGCTGCCTGCACCCAGGGTGAGGTTGCCGGTGTTGCTGTCGCCGGACAGCGTCCAGCGACCGCCCTGGTCGACGATGACGTCGGCTGGGCCGAGGATACGGCCGGTGAGGTCGAGGCCGTCAAGGAAGCGCAGCGTGCCGCTGGCGGTATCGGCAATGGTGATGTCGCCCTTGAGCGTGGAGGTGCGGGCGGTGAGGTCGAAGTGGGCGTTGTCGCGGGTAGAGATGATGACGCCGTTGCTCCCCACCAGAGTCGCATCATTCTGTATCAACAGCGTATCCGGGCGGGATACAGAAGGCAGATGAGCGCCGAACAGAATGGTGCTGCCGTTGCTTGCTTCGACGTGTGAACCATCAACCATCACGCCCCAGTCGGCGAGATTCTCTTCGATGGTTGGGCTCGAGATGATCAGGATTCCAGCTGTGGCTCCGTTGACCGTCGAGCCATTGCGCAGCGAAACGGAGCCCGCACCGACAGAGACCCCATACGTACCGCCGGAAATGGTCGAACCGTCTACATCAGCGTAGCCGCCGGCGAGCACCTGCAGTCCGATGCGTGTGGAAGTGAGCGAGCTGTCGATCAACGACACTCTGGGGTAGGGGCGTCCATTGCCATCGACAGCGCCTGATCGTGCCAAACCAAGGGCCGGGCCGGTTGTGGCGCTCAGCACCGAATTGCGGAAGACCGCTGTTGAGCTCCGTACGAAATTGCCTGTGGTTGACGTGAAGCCAGCACCATCTGCGTTGATGATTGTCTGGTGTGTGCCGCCTGCAGAGAACGAGTCCAGTGCGCCCATGCGGGCGCCCAGAACATTGGCGGTTCCTCCATGGACGGAGAGATTCTGTCCCTCGAAGGCACTTCCTGGGGTAATGGTGACGGTCTGGCCTGGGCCGACGTCGACAGCATTTGCGGTGCCCATGGCGGCGAGCATCAATGAGCTGGCTACGGCCAGACCCAACCGCGAACGGACAAACGTGGAAGGAAACTTCGGCGTGAACTGCATCATGCGCATGGGTGTTTCTCCTTGAAGCTCATTGGGGTGGGACCTGCATCCGCAGGGCCGGAAGGCGGCACTTTGCGGATCGGGTCTTGCCTGGGCCATGCAATTAATCTGAAGCGACTGCAGCGGCACGTGCCGGGTTCAAACCCCGTTCAATAACTCACCAAACTGAATGGAGTGCGCGGTCTGAATAATTCAGCGTGCGTGAGATCTCAGTGAATGGCGCGTGCAGGATGTCCAACCTGCGCATTCGCGAAACAGTTCTGTGATGGCGCCCACGGTTCACCGGCACGGCAGTGCCGTGTGGGAGGCTGGAGTCCAGGTGTGCGGGGCAGGGCCCTTTCCTGCGGAAAGGGATCCGGCCCAGGGGAGCTTGATCAGCCGCGGCGGAACGCGGCGGGGGTGCGGGCGCCGACGATGATCATGCGGATCATCGTGGAGATCTGCTCGACCAGTTCCGGATCCTTCTCCGGCGGCAGGTCCATGGCGGTGGCGCCCATGGCGAACACCAGGCGGGTGATGGCCTTGGCCACCAGTTCCGGGGCATGCAGTACGGCGCCATCCAGTGCGGCCAGGCGCACCAGGTCGTGCTGCAGCTCTTCTTCGAAGTAGTGCAGCTCGCGTTCGACCGCGTGCTTGAAGTCGTCCGAGCCGACCGCGCCTTCGCGCAGCAGCACGTGCAGCAGCTTGTCGTCGGCACGCAGCTGCTCCATGAAGGTCTCCACGGACACGCGCACCACGCTGGTGGCGGTGGAGGTGGCGCGCTGGCGGGCCTCGCCGATGATGGTGCGCAGCGAGCGGCCGGCGGCGTCGATCAGCGCCACGGCCAGTTCATCCATGTCGCGGAACTGACGGTAGAAGCTGTTCGGCGCGATGCCGGCCTCACGTGCCACTTCGCGCAGGCTGAGCGTGGACAGGCTGCGGTGCGGCCCGATCAGTTTCAGGGCGGCGGCCAGCAGATCCTCGCGGCTCACCGTACGGCGGGCCGGGCTGTTGGCATCTTCGGGCGTCGACAAGGCGGTGGCGGCGGCCATGGGGGTTCCGGTGGGGCGAGGCTGAATCATACCCAATCCGGTTCAATATACACATGTATACACAGGTGTATGTGCGCCCGTATAGTTCGCTCATGAGCGCTGTCGTCCGTCCGTCCCTGTTCTCTCCGTACCGCTGGGTCTCGCCGTCGCTGTTCGATTTCTGGGCGGGCCAGCTCAATCCCCTGTGGACCCTGCGCGAGCCGGTGGCCCGCCTGGTCCGGCGTGAGCCGGCCGGCGAGGGCGCGGCGACGCTGGTCCTGCGCACCAACCGGCACTGGGCCGGCATGCGTGCCGGCCAGCACGTCACCCTCGGCGTCGAGATTGAAGGACGCCTGTGGCAGCGCAGCTACAGCCCCACCGCACTGGGTCGGCGCGAGCTGGCGATCACCGTCAAGGCGATCGACGGCGGCCGGGTCAGCCAGCATCTGGTCAACCACGCGCAGCCGGGCGAACTGTTCCGCCTCGATGCCGCCTTCGGCGAGTTCCATATGCCGGCCGCGGCGCCGGTGCTGCTGCTGGCGGCTGGCAGTGGCATCACGCCGATGCGCAGCCTGTTGCGCGACGCCTGCCAGCGCCCGCTGGCAGCGCCGGTGGACCTGTTCTACTGGGAGCGCACCGCCGCCCATCTGCAGTTCCGTGATGAACTGCAGGCGCTGGCCGCGGCCCATCCGAACCTGCGCGTGCACCTGCTGACCACCCGCGAGGGTGAGGCGCCGGCCGCGCGAATCGATACCCATGATCTGCAGGTGGCCGGCGATGACACGCCGCTGGCGCAGCGCCATGTGCTGGCCTGCGGCCCGGACGGCTTCGTTGCTGCCGCGCGTGAGCGCCTGGCGCACCAGGTGGCTGGCTTCCAGGCCGAAGCCTTCACCCCGCCGGCGCCGCTGTGCGATGCCAGCAGCGAAGGCGAGGTGTCGCTGACGCTCGCGCGCAGTGGCCGCCAGCTGAGCGTGCCGCGTGGCCGCTCGCTGCTGGAAAGCCTCGAAGCCCATGGCATCAAGCCCAAGCATGGTTGCCGCATGGGCATCTGCAATACCTGCACCTGTGATCGCGTCAGTGGCGCCACCCGCCATCTGCGCACCGGCGACCTGCAGTCCGAATCGGCACAGCCGGTGCGGATCTGCGTGAGCGCACCGACCACCGACCTGACTTTGGATCTCTGAGGACGCCTGCCATGACCCGCGCTACCGACCGTGCCCTGAGTACTGCCGAGATGCATGCCTTCGGTGAGGAACTCGACGCGATCCGCGACCGTGTGATCGGCAGCCTCGGCGCCTCCGATACCCGCTACATCCGCCGCGTTGCCGCCGCCGTGCGCTGGTTCGGCGTGGGCGGCCGTGGCCTGCTGTTCCTTGCGGCGTTCTCGCCACTGTTCTGGATGCCGCTGCTGTGGCCGGCCGCGATCACCGGCACGCTGCTGCTGGCGCTGTCGAAGATCCTGGAGAACATGGAGCTGGGCCACAACGTCATGCATGGTCAGTTCGACTGGACCGGCGACCCCAAGCTCAACGGCAACACCTACGAGTGGGACATCGTTGCCACCGCCGACAACTGGCGCAAGACCCACAATTTCCGCCACCACACCTACACCAACGTGCGTGGCATGGACGATGACATCGGCTACGGCCTGCTGCGCATCTTCCCGGAACAGCGCTGGAAGCCGTTCTACCTGCTGCAGCCGATCATCGCACCGATCTTCGCGCTGCTGTTCCAGTGGGGCGTGGCCGCGCAGGACCTGCGGCTGGGCCGTTGGCTGAAGGGTCGTATCAGCGGCCGTGCGATGTGGATGCAGACCCGCCCGGTGGCGCGGAAAATGGCCCGCCAGGTGCTGAAGGACTACGTGTTCTTCCCGCTGCTGGCCGGCCCGTTCTTCCTCACCGTGATGCTGGGCAACATGGTGGCCAACGGCCTGCGCAACATCTGGACCTACGTGATCATCTTCTGCGGCCACTTCACCGCCGAATCGGAAACCTTCCCGAAGGAATGCCTGCGCAATGAATCGCGCGGCCACTGGTACCTGCGCCAGCTGCGTGGATCGTCCAACATCAGTGGCGGCTTCCTGATCAACGTGCTGTCGGGCAACCTCAGCCACCAGATCGAGCACCACTTCTACCCGGACCTGCCGGCCAACCGCTATGCGGCCATCGCCAATGAAGTGAAGGACATCTGCCGCCGCTACGGCCAGCACTACAACAACGGCTCGCTGCCGCGCCAGTTCGGCCAGGTGGTCTGGCGCATCCTGCGTCACGCGTTCCCGAGCAAGCCGCGTCGCCTGCCGATGTCGGACATCATGTCCGCACCGGCATCGGCCAACGCGGGCTGATCGACTCAGCCCGCTTTCGCCAGGTCCGCCTGCTCGCGGTCCAGGCGTCGCAGGAACACCTGCATTTCCTTGCGTGCCTGCTGGTCGCCCTTGCCGCCGGCCACGCTCAGGCCGCGTTGCCATGCTTCGCGCGCCGCCTGGGGCTGGCCACTGGCCAGCCAGGCCTTGCCCAGCAGCTTCCACGCCGCCGAGTACTGCGGATCAAGCACCACGCAACGGCCCAGATGGGTGGCCGCGCGCACCGGGTTGCCGGCATCCAGCCAGCCCTTGCCCAGGCCGAAGCGCAGCAGCGCGCCGTCCTTGCCGGCGGCGAGCATGCATTCCAGAGCTTCGATGTTCATCAGCGCACCTCCACCAGCAGCTCGGCCGGGCCGGGCTGGAAGCGGCCGCGATGGAACAGCAGCGGCGCGCCGCCGTTCTCGTGCACGTCGATGATGCGGCCGGCCAGCAGCAGGTGATCGCCCACCGGCCACTGTGCGTGGCGGGTACAGGTGAGATGGGCGACCGCACCGGCGATGCGCGGTGGGGCGTCCTCGTCGTCATCCAGCAATGCCAGGCCATCGAAGCGGTTGCGCACCTGCGGATCGGCAAAGCGCCGGGCCAGCGCTTCCTGGTCGGCCGCCAGCACGCTGATCGCAAAGCGGGTGGCGCGCTGGAAGGTGGACAGGCTCTGCGCGTGCAATGCCAGGTTCCACAGCACCAGCGGCGGCTGCAATGACACCGGCACGAACGAATTGATGGTCAGGCCGATGGGCTTGCCCTGCGCATCGCGTGCGCAGACGATGGCCACGCCGGTAGGAAAGTGGCCGAGCAGCCGCCGCAGTGCGCGCGGCGGCATCTCGACCGACGGCACCGGCGCCGGGGCGGGGAATACCCCCGCCCACGGCCCGGCGTACGGCAGTGTCTCGCCGCTCATGAGGCCCTGGCCTGGCGGTAGCGGCGGCCGACCTCGGCCCAGTTGATGATGTTGAAGAACGCACCGATGTAGTCCGGGCGACGGTTCTGGTAGTGCAGGTAGTAGGCGTGTTCCCAGACATCCAGTGCGAGGATCGGGGTGTTGCCCGACAGGCCCACGGCTGCACCCATCAACGGGCTGTCCTGGTTGGCGCTGCTTTCCACCTGCAGGCGGCCATCGCGATCGCTGGTCAGCCAGGCCCAGCCGCTGCCGAAGCGGGTCTGCGCCGCCTTGGTGAAGGCGTCCTTGAAGGCATCGAAGCCGCCAAGATCGCGGTCGATGGCGGCGGCCAGCTCGTCATCGGGTGCACCACCGTGGGTGCTGAGCACGGTCCAGAACAGGCTGTGGTTGGCGTGGCCACCGCCGTTGTTGCGGACCGCGCCACGCTGCGCCTCGGGCACGGCATCGAGGTTGGCGATCAGCGCCTCGACCGGCTGCTCGGCGATGCCGGCCTGCTCGATGGCGGCGTTGAGGTTGTTGACGTAGGTCTGGTGGTGCTTGCTGTGGTGGATCTCCATCGTGCGCGCATCGAAATGCGGCTCAAGGGCGTCGTAGGCGTAGGGGAGCGGGGGAAGCGAGTACGACATTGAAGCAATCTCCGTGGGGAAGGCCAGAGGGCTGGCCGTGGGGAGACTGTTATCGCACCTCAACATTGGTTGAGGTCAAGGGGCGGGGGGGGATGCGTGAAAGGGAGCAGGAGCGGCATGGTAGTGCCGGCCGCTGGCCGGCAATCAGCGAAGGTCGGGTTGCCGGCCAGCGGCCGGCACTACCAGAACCCGCTTTTCGAACCTCGCCGGCGCGCTGACGTGCCCGCTGCCAGCGTTATCATCAACTCAACCAGTCCTTGCACGCACCATCCACCTGGTCACCGCATGCCTGCTGCATCCGCTGCTGCAGCCGCGCCAGCGTCTCCGCACCCTGGTGCTTGCCGCTCCACGTCTTCAACTGCCCGGCCAGGCGCTCGAAGCGCTGGCGGGTGCGCTGGTGGTAGCCCGACGGCTGCGCTTCCAGTTCGGCGATCAGCGACGCGGTGGCCTGCTCGATGCGTGGTGCGTCGTCCGGTGCCAGCTTCAGCAACCCTTCCACGTACAGCACGCCCCACTGCACGCGGGTGGCCGGGCCCTGTGCACCGTCGTAGGCGCGCTTCAACCACTCCAGTGCACCGGCGGTATCGCCGCGCTGTTCGGCCAGCTCGGCCAGCTCGGGCATGTAGTAGTACGGCTGCTCGCTGCGCTTCAGCTCGGCCAGCAACAGCGCCTCGGCGCCCGCGTCGTCGCCGACCTGGCGCAATGCGTACGCCGCGCTGCTGATGGTGGCCTGGCGCGCATGCGCATCGGTGGCGGCGGCATCGGCAGCGGCCACGCGCTGCTTGACCCGCTCAACCAGGGCCGCGGGCAGTGCACCCTTCGGCTGCTGCTGGCGGGCCAGCGATACTTCGGTCAGCGCACGCGACAACGCGTCGTCGGCGCGATCACCGCGCTCGGCGTCTGCGCGCTCCAGTGCGACCAGCAGCTGCTGTCCCAGCGTGTTGCTGGTGGCCGGCCCGGCACTGGCCTGCTTGACCAGCTGCACGCCTGCATAGCCCAGCAACTCACGGTTGCGGCGCACTTCCGCCGGTTGTGCCAGCACCGCCTGCAGCAGCTCGCGTACTTCGGTGGGCGAGGCATCGGGCTTTTCGGCTGTTGCCAAGGCAAGCAGAGCGAAGCGGCGCTGCAGGGCGGCATCCGGTGCCGCCTTGGACAACTGGCGCAGTACGTCCTGGCTCTTGCGCTCGCCGGCGAGGCGGTTGGCGTCCACTTCCCAGCCGTAGTCTCCCAGTACCTGCCAGTCTTCGGCGGCCAGTCGGTCCGGCGTTGCCAACGCGGTGGCCAAGGTGGCGGCAATAGCACTGCGGCGGCCTGCGGCAACGGTCAGCGCCCGGGTCAGTTCGGCGGCGTCGTTGCCGCCGGCCACGCGGGTGATTTCGTTGCGCTGTGGGTCCAGCACGATCAGGGTCGGATAGCCGCGTACGCCGAAGCGTTCGCCCCAGGCCTGCGCTCCTTCCTCGTCGCCATCCAGATAGACCGGCACGAATTTGCTGGTCAGCGCAATGAAGGCCGGGTCCTTGAACAGGCCCGCCTTGAGCTGGTTGCACGGTGGGCACCAGACCGCGCCCCAGTACAGCAGCACCGGCTTGCCGCTGTCGGCGGCTTCGGCGAAGGCATCGTCCACATCGCCCTGGCGCCAGGCGATGGCGGACGCCGGCGCGGGTGCCTCGGCGGAGTTGGCGGTGGAAACCGGGGCCGGGGTGCAGGCGCTCAGCGCCGAAGCCAGCAGCAACACGGAAAGCGCGACGCGCATCGGCAGCATCTCGAAGGGCAGGGTGACAGGCCATTGTAGGAACCGCCGGCGAGCCCGCTGATTCAGTTTGCTCATGACGGGCGTGCTGCAGGGCATGACGCCCACCCGGCATTGCCGGGCAACGCCGGGCGCATGCCTTCAGGCCGCTGCCCGCACCATCTGCTGATACACCAACCCATTGAACTCGCCGACGTCACCGTCCAGCGCAAAGCCATAGCGCAGGTAGGTCGGTACTGCATTGAGCGAGGCGCGCACGGTCAGGACCGCCTCGCGCACCTGTGGAAGCACCGCCTCGAACAAAGCATGGCCAATGCCCTGGCCCTGGCAGGCGGGATCGACGAACAGCATCGCAAGGTGCCGGCCCTCCTTCAGTTCGATCACGCCGACGACACGGCCGTCCTGCTCGGCCACCAGGATGTGGCTGTCACCGTGCAGGCGCGCGCCGAATGCTTCGGCAGCGGCGACACTGCCGAAGGTGGCGATGCCGGCCGCGCTGAGCGAAGGCGCGACCGCCGCAGTGAACGCGGCCAGGCACACCGCGCTGATCGCAGGCAGGTCATCGACGTGGGCAGGGCGGATCGTCGGCATGCAGTGTTCTTCCGGTAGTGGGCGGCGCGTCATCGTTGCCGCAGGCCTGCACGCTAAGCTGGCGGCATGAGTGATTTCAATCCTGCTTACGCTGCCTTGTTTCCGCAACAGGGCCTGAGCCTGGGCCTGATGACGCCTGTCGCCGCGCATGGACTGGCCGATCCGAATGAGGCGCGGCGCATTGCGCGACTGGCCGATGATCTGGGCTTTGCCGCATTGTGGACGCGTGATGTACCACTGATGGTGCCGCAGGGTCCGGACGCGACAGCAAGCGCGCTGGATGACCCGTTCCTGTGGCTGGGCATGCTGGCTGCCGCGACCGGACGCATCGTGGTCGGCAGCGCGGCCATCGTGCTGCCATTGCGGCAGCCGCTGCAGGTGGCGAAGTCGGCCTTGAGCCTGGACCGGATCAGCGGCGGACGGTTCGTGCTGGGCCTGGGTTCGGGGGACCGCCCCGAAGAGTTCGCCGCATTCGGCGAGGATCTGGAGGGCAGGGCGGCGACCTTCCGTGCGCGCTGGACGTTGCTGCGCGCGGCGCTGTCACCGGAGGCCGATGAGCGGACCGCCGTACTGCAGGCGACGGGTGGCTTCGACGTGCTGCCGGCGCCGGCAACCCGCATCCCGATGCTGGTGGTGGGTACCGCGCGGCAGAGCCTGCAGTGGATCGCGCGCGAGGCCGAAGGCTGGGCCACCTATCACCGCGAGGAGGCCGCGCAGGAAGGGCGCATCGGCCTGTGGCAGCAGGCGCTGGTGCAGCGTGGTGGGCCAGCCAAGCCGTTCGTGCAGTCGATGCTGCTGGACCTGCAGGCCGATCCGCAGGCGCCAGCCGAGCCGCTGCCGCTGGGCCTGAAGGTCGGCCGCGATGGCCTGCGTGACTACCTGCTGCGCGTGCATGCGCAGGGCGTGGCGCACGTGATGTTCAACCTGGTCGACAACGGGCGGCCGATGGACGCGATGCTGCGTGAGATCGGGGAGCACGTTCTGCCACACACGCTCCGGTAGCTGTCCACCTCGGTGGGCACGCTCCAGCAGTCGAGCACGGCTCGACTCTACATGGGGTTCGCATCTGCGTATCATTCGCATTTGATACCCCGATGCTGGAGCCCCGCGTGACCCAACGTTCCCCCATGCACCCGACCGGACGTCTGTTCGCCGCGGTCGCTTTCATCGAGGCCGTGACCTGGGCCGGCCTGCTCATCGGCATGTGGATGAAGTACGGCCCGATGGCCAACGTGGCGCTGGTGAAGCTGTTCGGGCCGCTGCACGGCGTGGCCTTCCTGGTCTATGTGGCAGTCACCCTGTTCGCGGCGGTGCGCCTGCGCTGGCCGCGGTGGGCCAGTGCGCTGGCGCTGCTGGCAGCCATCCCGCCGCTGGTGACGCTGCCGCTGGAGTGGTGGTTCAAGCGCCGTGGCCTGCTGGGCCTGCGTGCGATGCGCTGAACCCACTGTTGCGCGCCCATTCAAGAGAATGGGTATCAAATGCAAATACGAGCCGTTATCATTTAAGGGTGGCGTCCGGTCCTGAGCAGGGCCGGTGCCGGGCGGGGTGCGCAGGCGTGCCCGGCCATCCTTTCCTGTTACGGCTGGTGTTCCATGCACGCACGTCCCGTCGTTCCCGGCTTGCCGGCGCTGGTGTTGGCTGCCCTGATCGGCACCATGGCGATGATGTCCTTCGTCGCCGTGATCGGCCCGGTGGTCCGCATGCTCGGCTTGTCCGAGTGGCATGCCGGCCTGTCGGTCACCGCCGCAGGCGTGTTGTGGATGCTGGCCGCGCGCCCCTGGGGCCAGCTCAGCGACCGCATTGGGCGCAAGCGCGTGCTGATCCTGGCGATGAGTGCCTATACGGCGGTCTACATCGCACTGGCGGTGTTCATCGACGTCGCCCTGCAGGCGGTGCCGCCGGTACTGGTGTCGGTGCTGGTGCTGGTCGGCGCGCGTGGCCTGATCGGCCTGTTCTACGCGGCGGTGCCTCCTACCGCAGCCGCGCTCATCGCCGACAAGGCACCGACCGGCCAACGTGCGAAGTTCCTCGCCCGCCTGGGCAGCGCCAACGCATTGGGCATGGTGCTGGGACCGGCTGCGGCTGGCTGGCTGGCCTATACCAATCTTTCGCTGGCGCTGTACGTGGCCGCGTTGCTGCCGTTGCTGGCACTGGCATTGCTGGCCTGGCGGCTGCCAGCGACGCCGCCGGTGGTGGGAGCATCCGCGCGGCGCCGCTCGCCGATGAGCCGTCTCGACGCGCGCCTGCGCCTGCCGCAGCTGGCAGCGTTCATCGCGATGGTCTCGGTGACCATCGCGCAGGTCACGGTCGGCTTCTTCGCGATTGATCGCCTGGGCCTGGATGCGGCGGCCGGTGCACGCATGGCCGGCATCGCACTTACCGCCGTTGGTGTCGGCCTGATCCTGGCGCAGGCGCTGGTGATGAAGCTGGAGGTACATCCACGCCGTTGGATCGTCCTTGGCGCCCTGATTTCCGGCATTGGCTTTGCTTCGGTGGCGGGCGTGCAGCAGGGCTGGCAGTTGCCGGCGGCGTACGCGCTGGCTGCGTTTGGCATGGGCTTCGTATTCCCCTCGTTCCAGGCGCTGGCCGCCGATGCGGTGGAGGCGCACGAGCAGGGCGCCGCCGCCGGCACCGTCGCTGCCGCGCAGGGGCTGGGCATGGTGGCCGGGCCGATGCTCGGCACGCTGTTGTATCGCGGCGGGCCAAGCCTGCCTTACCTGCTGGTCGGTGCGCTGCTGCTGTTGCTGTGCGCGCTGGCTGCAGCGCATCGGATGAAGGAGACCCCATGAACGATTCCCTGATGCAGGGCGCGTGGCCGGAGGCTGCGCCAGCGCCACTGGACAGCACCGACGACGCGTCGCTGTTCCTGCTGCAGCATGCCGGCCAGCACGTGCACGCACGCGGCTGCCGCGCCACGCTGCCGGCCGGTGCGCTGGCGACATTGGCAGAACGCGTCTCGGCGTTCTTTGCCCGGCAGCGTGGCGGTCCGGGCCTGCTGGTTGGCGCAGTGCCGTTCGAACCGCGTGCGGACGATGCGCTGTTCCAGCCCGAGCGCCTGCTGCCAGCGCTGGCACTGCAGCCGCAGGCCGCACCGCCGCTGGACGGTGCTCTGTGCGCCGAGCCTGCGCCGCAGGACTATGTGTCAGCGGTTGCCGCGGCGGTGCAGGTACTGCGCGCGCCCGAACTGAACCTCCAGAAGGTGGTGCTGGCGCGCAGCCTGCTGGCACGCACCCGCCAGGCGCTGTCTCCGGACGTGCTGCTGGCACGCCTGGGCGCAGATCCGTCGGTGGCGACCTACGCGGTGCCGTTGCCGGTGGAGCTGGGCCAGGCGCCGGCCTGGCTGGTGGGCGCGACGCCGGAACTGCTGCTGCGCAAGCGCGGCGCCGAGCTGTTGTCGCATCCTCTGGCCGGTTCCGCGCGGCGCAGCGCCGATGCCGCCGAGGACGAGCGTGCGGCGCAGGCGCTGCTGGCCTCGACCAAGGACCACGACGAGCACCGCCACGTGGTCGAAGCCATCGTCGAGGGCTTGGCACCGTACTGCAGCCACATCGATGCGCAGCCGCGCCCGGTGCTGCATGCCACCGCCAGCATGTGGCACCTGGGCACCCGCATCCACGCCACCCTGAAGGATCCGCAGGCGTCTGCCGCCGAACTGCTGGCGCAGCTGCACCCCACGCCGGCAGTCTGCGGTACGCCACGGTTGGCGGCGCTGCAGCGCATCCGCGAGCTGGAACCGGTGCCGCGCGGCTTCTACGCCGGTGCCGTGGGCTGGTTGGACGCGCAGGGTGACGGCGACTGGTACGTGGCGATCCGCTGCGCGCGCCTGCAGGGCACGCAGCTGCGCCTGTATGCCGGTGCCGGCATCGTCGCCGAGTCACACCCCGAGGCCGAGGTGGCCGAAACCGCAGCGAAGTTCGCTGCCCTGTTGAACGCGCTGGGTGTCCATGAATCCGCGCCCGCCATCGAGCCTGCCGCATGAGTACCTCCACTGACTCTTCCCGCCTGCCACTGCAGCAGGTGTGGCCCGACACGCTGGTGGCGCGCTATCGCGAAGCCGGTCACTGGCGTGGCGAGACCTTCCCGGGTTTCCTGCGCGAGCGTGCAGAACGCTACGCCGATGACATCGCGGTAGTCGCCGGCGACGTACGCCTGAGCTATGCGCAGCTGTGGCATGAGGCAGGCCGCATCGGTGCGGGCCTGCTGGCGCTCGGCCTGCAGCCTGGCGAACGGGTGCTGGTGCAGCTGGGCAATACCGCCGGGTTCATCACCACGGTCTGCGGCCTGTTCCGCGCCGGCCTGGTGCCGGTGTATGCGTTGCCGGCGCACCGCATCACCGAGCTGGTCCACTTCGCCAGCAAGGCGGAAGCCAGTGCCTACATCACCACCGCACTGCACGATGGCTTCGATCATCGCGCGTTGGCAAGGGCGCTGCAGGCCGAAGTGCCGGCGGTTCGCCATGTGGTGATCGACGGCGATGCGGCGGAGTTCATCGCGCTGGAGGCACTGCAGGGCGATCGCAGCCAGCTGCCGTCCGATCCGGACCCGCAGTCGGTGGCGTTCCTGCAGATATCCGGAGGCAGCACCGGGCTGTCCAAGCTGATTCCGCGTACCCACGACGACTACATCTACTCGTTCCGCGCCAGCAATGACCTCTGCGGCATCGACCGCGACAGCGTCTATCTGGTCGCGCTGCCGGCCGCGCACAATTTCCCGATGAGTTCGCCGGGCTTCTTCGGCGCACTGTATGCCGGCGCCCGCGTGGTGCTCAGTCCCGGCCCCGGTCCGGATGCGGCCTTCCCGCTGATCGCCCGCGAGCAGGTGACCTGCTGCGGGCTGGTGCCGCCGCTGGCGTTGCTGTGGGCACAGGCCGCCGCCACCAGCAAGCATGATCTGTCCAGCCTGCAGGTACTGCAGGTAGGCGGCGCCAAACTGGTGCCGGAAGCCGCACGACGGGTGATCGATGGCCTTGGCTGCACGCTGCAGCAGGTGTTCGGCATGGCCGAAGGCCTGGTCAACTACACACGGCTGGATGACCCGGAGGAACTGATCGTGGCCTGCCAGGGCAGGCCGATCAGTCCGGATGATGAAGTGCGCGTGGTCGATGATCACGACCAGCCGGTGGCCGAAGGCGAGGTAGGGCATCTGCTCACCCGTGGGCCGTACACCATCCGCGGCTACCACAACGACGCGGTCGCCAATGCGCGCTCGTTCACCGATGACGGCTTCTATCGTACCGGTGACCGTGTGCAGCAGCTGCCCGGAGGCTACCTGGTGGTGCAGGGCCGCGCCGGTGACCACATCAACCGTGCCGGCGAGAAGATCTCCGCCGAAGAGATCGAAGATCACCTGCTGGCCCACCCCGGTGTGTTCGATGCGGCCGTGGTCTCCATTCCCGACGAGTACCTGGGCGAGCGCAGCTGTGCCTTCGTGATTCCGCAGGGCGAACCGTTCAAGGCGCCGGCGCTGAAGTCCTGGATGCGCGGGCGCGGCCTGGCGGCGTTCAAGGTGCCCGACCAGGTCGTGTTGGTCGACAGTTTCGATACCACCGCGGTCGGCAAGATCAGCCGCCGCGAACTGCGCGCGCAGTTGCGTGCGCGTCATCTGCAACAGACAGGAGGAACGCGCTGATGGCGCTGCCCCGTATCACCGATTACCCCTTGCCGACCGCCGCCGAACTGCCGCAGGCACGCGGCCCGTGGCGCCCGCAGCGCGATCGTGTCGCCTTGCTGGTGCACGACATGCAGCGCTACTTCCTGGCCGCATTCGACGCCGGCAATGCACCGCTGCGGCCGGCCGTGGACAACATCGCACGCCTGCTGGCGCATTGCCGCGCGCGCGGTATTCCGGTGTTCTACACCGCCCAGCATGGCGACCAGGATCGCCGTGACCGTGGCCTGCAGGCCGACCTGTGGGGACCGGGCATGCGCCGCAGCGCCGACCATGAACCGATCATCGACGCGCTGGCACCGCAGCCGGGCGAGCACGTGCTGGTGAAGCACCGTTACAGCGCGTTCCAGCGCAGCAACCTGGAGACGCTGATGCGGGTGCGTGGCCGCGACCAGTTGCTGGTGACCGGCGTGTACGCCCATATCGGCTGCACCGCGACCGTGGTCGAAGCGTTCCAGCGTGATATCGAGGCCTTCATCGCCGCCGATGCCGTGGCGGACTTCTCGCGCGCCGATCACGATCAGGCGCTGCACTGGATCGCACGCACCTGTGGCGTGCCGATGACCACCGACCAGTTGCTGGAGGTGCTGTGATGGCTGCCACCGCTGAGATGCTGGATCTGGAGCGGATGCGTGCCGACGTGGCGCGCGTTCTGGAATGTACGCCGGCCGAGATCGGTGACGACGACAACCTGATCGACCTGGACCTGGACTCGATGCGCATGCTCGGCCTGGTCCTGGCCTGGGGCAACACCGGCCTGCCGATTGAGTTCTCGCAGTTGGCCGAGCACACCACGCTGCGCCAATGGTGGAACGTGGTGCAGACGCTGCAGGCCGCGCAGAACGCATGAACGCCGCTGCGCTGGCCACGCCGGTGGCATTGACCGAGGCCCAGACCGGACTGTGGTTTGCACAGCGGCTGGCGCCGGACAATCCGTCATTCAATACCGCGCACGCGGTGTGGATCGATGGCCCGCTGGACGTGACCGCGTTCGTTGCAGCGGCAGACCAGGCTGCGTTCGAAGCCCAGGCCTTTGCGCTGCGCTTTGCCGAAGGGGCCGATGGCCAGCCGCTGCAGTGGTACGACCCGGCACACGTGCCGCTGCTTTCGGTGCGTGATGTTTCCGCCGAAGCGGATGCTGCCGCTGCGGCACGCAGCCTGATGCACGCCGACCGGCTGAGCCCGGTCGACCCCGCCCGCGACCGGATCAGCCAACAGATGCTGCTTGAGCTGGGCGGGCAGCGCTGGGTCTGGTACCTGCGGGTGCATCATCTGGCGGCTGATGGCTATGGCATGGCGCTGTTCACCGATCGCGTGTGCGCGTTGTACGCCGGCCGCATGGGTGAGCCACTGCCGGGGCTGGCGGGCGTGCTGGCCGATGATGCCGCTTATCGTGCCGATCCGCGCCGCGCGCTGGCCGGGCAGTGGTGGCGTGAGCACATGCAGGGCGCACCGGCAGGCGTGGGCCTGGCCGGCACGCTCGCGGCCAGTGACGACGCGCTGCGCTGGGTGCAGCCGCTCGATGCGGCCTTCCGTGAGCAGCTGCTGCAGGCCTCTGTGCGTTGGCTGCAGCCCTGGCCGGATGTGCTGGCCGCGTTGTCGGCCGAGTACCTGCGGCGGATGAGCGCGGCCGATGAAGTGGTGCTGGGCGTGCCCTACATGGGGCGGCTCGGCAACGCGTCGGCGCGGGTGCCGGCGATGGTGATGAATGTGTTGCCGCTGCGCGTGGCGGCCGGCGAGGGCAGCGTGGAGGCCTTCACCCGCGGCCTGGGCCGGCAGCTCAGCCAGGGTCGCAAGCACGGCCGTTACCGCGGTGAGCAGCTGCGCCGGGACCTGGGCCTGGTCGGCGCGCAGCAGCGCCTGCACGGTCCGCTGGTGAATGTGCAGCCGTTCTACAAGGCGCTGACGCTGGCCGACGTGCAGGCGACGCTGGAGGTGCTGTGCACCGGGCCGGTGGATGACCTGACGCTGGGCTTCCGTGGCGATGGCCAGGCGCTGCTGGATCTGGAGATCGAGGCCAATCCCGCGCTGTACAGTCGCGAGGATGTCGAGGCGCACGCGGCGCGGCTGCTGCATTTCGTATCGGCGGCGCTGCAGGCTGACGATATCGCAGCCGTGCCCCTGGCGACGCCCGAGGAGGCGCAGCAGGTGCTGCAGGAATTCAATGCCACCGCGCACGCGCTGCCGGAGACGACCCTGGTCGAGCTGCTGCAGCAGGGCATGGATCGGGATCCGCACGCGCCTGCGCTGGTGTTCGGCGACACTACGCTGGACTACGCAACGCTGGAAGCGCGCAGTTTCGCGCTGGCGGCGCAGCTGCGGGCGATGGATGTCGGCCCGGGCAGCGTGGTGGCGGTGGCATTGCCGCGCTCGCTGGAGCTGGTGATCGCGCTGGTCGCGGTACTGCGCGCAGGCGCGGCCTATCTTCCGCTGGACCTTGCCCATCCCGATGAGCGGCTGGCACGTATTTTCGCCTCGGCACAGCCGGTGTGCGTACTGGCTGCGGCCGAGGATTCGGCGCGCATGGCCGGCGTACCGGTGCTCGCGCCGGAGCAGTGGACCGCGCTGAGCTTCGCCGCGCCGTGGGCCGATCCGGCGCCCAGCGATGCGGCCTATGTGATCTATACCTCCGGTTCCACCGGCGAGCCCAAGGGCGTGGTCATCGAACACCGTGCCATCGTCAACCGCCTGCTGTGGATGCGCGAGCACTACGGCATTCGCGCCGATGACCGCGTGCTGCAGAAGACCCCGGCCACCTTCGATGTCTCGGTCTGGGAGTTCTTCCTGCCGCTGCTGTGTGGGGCCACCCTGATGGTCGCCGGGCCTGACGCGCATCGCGATCCCACCGAACTGGCGCGCTTGATCCGTGGGCATGGGATCACCACGGCGCATTTCGTGCCGTCGATGCTCGATGCCTTCCTCGCTGCGCCGGCTTCGGCAGGGCTGCAGCTGCGCCGGGTGTTCACCAGCGGTGAGGCGCTGGACGCCTCATTGCGCGACCGTTTCCACACGCACGTGCACGCAGAGCTGCACAACCTGTACGGCCCGACCGAGGCCGCGGTGGATGTCAGCTACTGGCCGGCGTCGGCGCAGGATCGCTCGCGGCCGGTGCCGATCGGATTCCCGGTCTGGAACACCCGCCTGTACGTGCTGGACGCGCGGATGCAGCCGGTGCCGGTAGGCGTGGCCGGTGACCTGTACCTGGGGGGGGTGCAACTGGCACGTGGCTATCTCGGTCGCGATGACCTGACCGCCGAACGCTTCCTGGCCGATCCCTTCCTGGCGGGCGAGCGCATCTACCGCACCGGCGACGTAGCACGCTGGCGCCGCGATGGTGCGGTGGAGTACCTGGGCCGCAGCGACCACCAGGTGAAACTGCGCGGCCTGCGTATCGAACTGGGCGAAATCGAGGCGGCACTGCGCGAACTGCCTGGCATGGAGCGCGTGGAAGTGCTGCTGCGCCAGGATGCGCCCGGCGACGCCCGGCTGGTGGCCTATGTGCCAACCGCGCTTGCCGATGCCGTAATGCTGCGCAGCCACCTCGCCACGCGTGTGCCGGACTACATGGTTCCCTCGGCGTTTGTCGGCGTGGACCACTGGCCGGTGACCGCCAACGGCAAGCTCGACCGCAACGCGTTGCCGAAGCCACCGCAACTTGAAGTTGCCGGCTTGGCGCCGCGCACGCCATTGGAACAGGAGCTGGCGTTGCTGTTCGCCCAGGCGCTTGGGCGTGAGGCGCCGGTGGCGGTGGATGCGGACTTCTTCAGTCTCGGCGGTGACTCGCTTTCGGCGGTGCACCTGCTGCTGGCCATCGAGCAGCGCTGGCGCTGCGATCTGGGTCTGGGTGCCTTGTTCGCGCAGCCCACCGTGGCCGCGCTGGCGGTTCGAATTGCCGAGCCGCCCGCGCTGGCCGATCACGCACTGGGGCCAGTGATCGCGCTGGCCGCGACCGACGCTGCCGGGCCCACGCCGCTGTTCGTGCTGCACCCGGCCGGTGGCATCGCCTGGAACTACCGCACCCTGGCCCGTGCACTGCAGCCGGCACGCCCGGTGTATGGCCTGCAGTCGCCGGCACTGGACGCGCGGCTGCCGCTGCCAAGCAGCATCGAGGCGATGGCCAACGACTACGTACAGCGCGTGGTCGCACTGCAGCCGAAGGGGCCGGTGCATCTGCTGGGCTGGTCGGTGGGTGGCATCCTCGCCCAGGCGATGGCGGTGCGCCTCCACGAGATCGGGCGCGAGGTTGGCGAGCTGGTGCTGCTGGACGCTTATCCCAGCGAGTGCTGGCGGGCCGAGCCGGAACCCGATGCCATCGCTGCATTGCGGGCACTGCTGGCGATTGCCGGCCACGATCCGGATGCGCATCCGGAGCTGGACAGCCGTGAACGCATTCTGGCGTTCCTGCGGCGTGGTGGCAGTGCACTCGGCAGCCTGCCGGATGTGGTGCTCGACGGCGTGGTGCGCGCGGTGACCGGCACCAATCGATTGATCCGCGAACACATCCACCAACGGTTCGATGGCACGCTGGTGCACGTCCGCGCGGGCCGGGATCACCAGGCGCGACCACAGCTGCAGTCGGCGTTGTGGCGGACCCACGCGCGCAAGGTGCAGGCCTTGGAACTGCCGTTCCTGCACGCCGAGCTGACCGGCCGCGATGCGGTGGCGCAGCTGGCGCCATGGTTGTCGGCGCGGCTGCGCCAATGGGACGAGCAACAGGAGATCGCAACATGCAGTTGACCGGTTTTGAAGGCCGCGTGGCATTGGTGACCGGTGCCTCCGGCGGCATCGGCGAGGCACTGGTACGGCTGTTGGTCGAGGCCGGCTGCACGGTGGTGGCGACCGATCGTGAGGCGCCACACGTGGCCGATACGCGGGTCAGGTCGTTCGCACTCGACGTGACCGACAGCGCAGCGGTGGACGCCCTGGTGGATCGTGTGGAAGCCGGCATCGGGCCCATTGGCCTTGCCTCCAACGTGGCGGGTGTTCTGCATGTGGGAGCTGTTGCGGAGACCACCGATACCGATTGGCGCCGGGTGTTCGCGGTCAACGCCGATGGCGTGTTCCACGTTGGGCGTGCGCTGGCGCGGGTGATGTCACCGCGTGGCCAGGGCGCGATCGTCACCGTCAGCTCGAATGCGGCCGGTGTGCCGCGGCATGGCATGGCGGCGTATGCCGCGTCCAAGGCCGCCGCCACCATGTTCACCCGCTGCCTCGGGCTGGAGCTGGCGCCGCTGGGCATCCGCTGCAACATCGTCGCCCCGGGGTCCACGTTGACCCCGATGCAGACCGGCATGTGGCAGGACGAGCGCGGTGCCGAGCGGGTAATCGCCGGCAGCCTGGAGTCCTACAAGGCCGGCATTCCACTGCGCAAGCTGGCCACCCCCGAGGACATTGCGCACTCAGTGATGTTCCTGCTCTCCGACCAGGCCGGGCATGTGGCGATGAGTGATCTGTACGTCGACGGCGGCGCCACCCTGCGCGGCTGAGCCCCGGCGGCCGCCTGCCGGCAGTGGTAGTGCCGGCCGCTGGCCGGCAACCCACAGCTCCGGTAGTGCCGGCCGCTGGCCGGCAAGCTCATTCAACTTCAGACATCTCCCAACCTCCATCGAGGCATGGCCCGACAGCCAGCGCCCAATGATCGACCCACCATGGCGCATGAGCAGCCATCGCCTCCGCCTGGGCCGTCACTCGATCATCGGCCAGTCCTACGTTCTGACAACCACGACACACCAGCGCCGCCGGCTCTTTGAAAGCGAAGCTGCAGCAGCATGTGTAATCGACCAGTTCCACTACATCGAACAGCGCGGGCTCGTACAGTCACACGCATGGGTCGTCATGCCGGATCACGTCCACTGGATGTTCGAGCTGCGCGCAGCTCACCTTCCCGACATCGCGCGCCGGATGAAATCGTCGAGCGCGCTCGCCCTGAATCGCCTGGTGGGGCGTCGATGTACGGTCTGGCAGTCTGGCTACTTTGATCATGCCGTGAGGGCCGAGGAGTCGCTGGCGCAGCAAGCGCTGTACATCCTGGGGAATCCGGTGCGCGCCGGTCTTGCTGGGCAGATTGGCGAGTATCCGTATGCATGGTCGGTCTGGTTGTGATGCCGGCCAGCGGCCGGCACTACCAGTGAATGTTCAGCGCGGCCATTCGCTGTTCAGCGCCGCTTGCGCGCGCCTCGGCCGTGGCCGGTCTGGTTGTGATGCCGGCCAGCGGCCGGCACTACCAAAGCAAATGCGAAGCGCAGCGCAGATTGCGTTCCGGCACACAGAGCAGCCTCGATGGTAGTGCCGGCCGCTGGCCGGCAACCCCATGACCCGCGCGGAGATGCATGGCTGCCGGCCGGCAGTCGGCACTACCAGTCGATGTTCAGCGCAGCCATTCGCTGTTCAGCGCCGCTTGCGCGCGTCTTGGCCGTGGTCGGCCTGGTTGTGATGCCGGCCAGCGGCCGGCACTACCACAGCAAAGGCGAAGCGCAGCGCAGATTGCGTTCCGGCGCACAGAGCGCCCTCGGTGGTAGTGCCGGCCGCTGGCCGGCAACCCCATGACCCGCGCGGAGATGCATAGCTGCCGGCCAGCGGCCGGCACTACCAGTCAATGTTCAGCGCGGCCATTGACTGTTCAGCGCCGCTTGTGCGCGCCTCGGTCGTGGTCGGTCTGGTTGTGATGCCGGCCAGCGGCCGGCACTACCAAAGCAATGGCGAAGCGCAGCGCAGATTGCATTCCGGCGCACAGAGCACCCTCGATGGTAGTGCCGGCCGCTGGCCGGCAACCTCATGACCTGCGCGGAGATGCATGGCTGCCGGCCAGCGGCCGGCACTACCAGTGAATGTTCAGCGCGGCCATTCGCTGTTCAGCGCCGCTTGCGCGCGCTTCGGCCGTGGTCGGTCCGGTTTGATGCCGGCCAGCGGCCGGCACTACCAGTGAATGTTCAGCGCGGCTTGCGTGTCCGCTTCGGCTTTGCGGCATCCGCACTGCTGGCGGCGCCATCCTGCAGCGCCTGCAACCAGGACAGGGTGTCCACGTAATCAATGAAGTGGCGCAGGTAGCCGGGACTGGTGGCCTGCATCGTGTCCAGCATGCGCTGCACCAGCACCGCCGAGTTCAGCGGGCCGCCGTCGGCCGGGGCCTCGGTGCGCAGTGAGCGGCGCACCTGCAGTTCGCTGCGCAGCTCCGACCACTCGCGCTGCACCTGCTGCAGCATCGGCACCTGCGGGTAATGCGGCAGCGAGCGCGACCCCGCATCGAGGTCGCGCACCAGTGCGCGCAGGCCTTCGAGCGCTGAAAGCTTACTTGGCATCCGGGGCCTTGGGCTTGGGAATCGGCGCGATCTCCACGCGGCGGTTGCGTGCGCGGCCTTCCTCATTGGCATTGGAACTGACCGGCTGCTCGCTGCCGAACGCGGCGGCGAACACGGCGTCAGCCGGTACGCCATCGGCGATCAGGGTGCGGGTTACGGTCAGCGAGCGCTGCGCGGACAGCTCCCAGTTGTCGGCGAAACGCCGGTTGCCTTCGCGCACCGGTGCGTCATCGGTGAAGCCGCTGACCATCAGGATCTCTTCGCGGCTGCCCAGATAGGCGGCCAGCGGTGCGGCCAGGCTGCGCAGCAGCTCCTGGCCTTCCGGCTGCAGCTGGTCGGAGTTCAGCGCGAACAGCACGCTGCCGCTGATGCCGATGCGGCCATCCACCAGCGTCACGCGACCGGCGGCCAACGGGCCCGCCAGCGCCTGTTCGAGGGTCTGCAGGCGCTTGGCTTCGGCCTGGCGCTGCTTCACTTCCTGGTCCAGCCGCTGCGACAGCTCCAGCTGCACCGCGACCACACCGACCAGTATCAGCACGAACGCGCCCAGTAGCACCGACATCAGGTCGCCGAAGGCGGCCCAGATCGGGGCGTGCGAACCGCCATCGACCTCCAGCTCGTCGCTCATGCGCTACCGGCCTTGCCGCGGCGCGTGGCAAGCTGCTGCAGTTCTTCCATCACCTGCTTCTGCGACAGCAGGCTGAGGTCGACCACCTCGCGCGCCTGCGCCACGTAGTAGGCCAGCTGCTCGTCGCTGCGGGCCAGCGAGGCGTCCAGTGCGCCGCCAATCTGTTCCAGGCGGCCGGACAGCTCGGTGGAGGCGCTGCCGAACTGCGCGACCGCTTCGCCGAAGCTGCTGGCCAGCTGTCCGACGTCGCCCGCGCTGCCGTGGAGCGCTGCGGCAATGCCATCCAGCTTGCCGGTCTCGGCGGCGATATGGTCGGTGAAGCGGTTGCCGACGCGTTCCAGCAGCTCGGCCGAGCCACCGACCAGTGCGTCCACAGCGGTGCGCTGTTCGTGCGAGGCGTGGTTGATCGCATCCAGCAGGGTCTGCACGGTGGCCAGCAGGCGTCCGCGTTCCTCCAGCATCGCGTTGTCACGCACCAGGCTCTCGGACAGCGTACTGCGCAGCTCGTTGATGACGTCGGCAGCGGCCTTGGGCGCGGCGGCGGCGGTCTGCAGCAGGGTGGACACTTCGGCCAGCGTGGCGCTGGCCTGTGCGCGACCGTTCTCGCCGATCTGCTGTGCGGTCTCCGCCAGCGTGTCGCAGACGCGCTGCTGCTGCGCGGCCAGGCGTTCGCCATTGGCCTGCAGGCGCTCGGCCAGCTCGGTGGAAACGTGCTGCAGAGCATCGCTCCAGCGCTGCAGGCGCTGTTCGTCGCCGGCCTGCAACTGCGCCTGCAGGGCGGCGTGGGCCTGCTGCAACTCGGCGCTGACCGCGTCCCAGCGCGCCTGGCGCTGCTGCTCGCGGCTGTCCAGGCTGGCCTGCAGTTCGGCGTGCGCGGTCGCGGCGGTGGCCTGCGCTGCCTGCCACTGCTGCGAACGCTGCAGTTCGTGGTCCTGCAGCAGCGACTGGCTGGCGCTGTGCTGCTGCTCCAGTGCCTGCAGCAGCGCCTGCGCACGCGCGTCCAGATGCTCGCTGGCGGCGATCAACGCCTGCTGCTGGCGCTCGACCAGCGCGCTGTTCAGGGCCTGCTGCTGTTCGGCGGCAGCACGCAAGGCCTCCGCATTGTCCTGTGCATCGGCCTGCAGGCGCTCGCCGATACGTGTGACCAGCGCTTCGGCATGCGTGGCCTGGCCATCGCTGAAGGCCTGCAGGTGCTGGCGCAGGTCGCTCACCAGTGCCTGCTGTGCCTGGGTCTGTTCACTCACCACCTTGGCCCAGCTGGCCTCGGTTGCGACGCGGCTGCGCTCGAAACCGTCGCTCAGGCCGGCCAGCTGCTGCTGCACGGCCTGCTCGACGCGGGCATGCAGTGCTTCGCCGTGATGGGCCAGGCCAGCCAGGGTGGTCTCGGCCATCGGCTGCAGCGCGCCACCGATGGCGGCGGCGCTGGCTTCAGCCCCTTCGCGCAGCGACTGCTGCAGCGAGACCGCCAGGCGTTCCTGCAGTGCCTGGCTCTGGGTCAGGAACTCGGCCTGGCCGGCCAGCAGGCGCTCATTGGCGGCCGCACTGTGCTGTTCAAAGGTGCTGGTCATCGCCTGCAGGCGGTCGACCAGCGCCGGCAGCGCCGCGGACTGTGCCTGCAGCAGGCGCAGCGACTCGGCGCGCTGCCAGGCCTGCGAGTACGGATGCAGGTCGCCGGAAATGGCGCGATCCAGCTGCTGCACGGCCTGCAGGCGGTCACGACGCAGCAGCGCCGCCAGCAGGCCGAGCATGGCCGAGCTGGCCACACCGGCGATCGAGGTGCCGAATGCCACCGCCAGGCCCTGCACCGGCGAAGCCAGCGAGCCGCGGATCGCGGCCATGTCGGTCGCGCTCTGCAGGGCCAGTCCGGTGCCACGCAGCGTGTCCATCATGCCCAGCAGGGTGCCGAGCATGCCCAGCAGCACCAGCAGGCCGACCAGGTAAGGGGTCAGCACCGGAGCGGGCAGGGCAGTGCGCTCGCCCTCCACGCGCAGGCGCACGGCATTGCGCAGGCCTGCGGGCACGCGCTCCAGCCAGGGAGTGAGGCTCTCCTTCGCGCTGGACAGGTCGTTCAGTGCACTGCGCAGGCCGTTGCTGGCCTGGCGGTAGCGGTACAGCTCCACGCCACCGGCGATGTAGCAGGCCGCGATGATCGCCGCCACCGCTGCACCCAGCGGATGCACCGAAACATAGCCAATGCCGATCCAGCACACGGCCAGCAGGCCGACAAGGAAAACAACGACATGGAAAGCAGTTCTGGACATGGTGTTCCGGTCAGTGGGAGCGCAGGGCGTCTTGCAGCCCTTCGATCGGGTGGAAGCGCAGCTGCAGCTCGGCGAGCAGCAGGGTGCGCATGTCATGGCGGAAGGCCGCGCGCCAGCCGGGCTGGCCGTGCACGCGTTCAAAACGGGCGCCGAGCACGGCCGGCGCAGTGGCCAGCAGGCTGTGCTCGCGCGGGGTGAGGGTCTGTTCCATCACCGCATCGACCTCGGCCAGCCGCGCCAGCTCGGGCGAAACCTGCACCAGCTGGTCGCGCAGGCGGCCGCGCAGGCGCCCGGTGGCGGTCTGGATGGCCTGCTGCAGTACCCGGTAGCGCTGGCGCAGCGAGGCGAAGTTGGGTGCAGCGGCAGCTTCGGCCAGATCCAGCAGGCGCTCGGTCTCGGCGTCCTCACTGATCGAGGCCAGCAGGCTGGTGTGCGCCTGGACGCAGTCGGCCAGCACATCCTCGACGGCTTCGGCGGCTTCACCGGGCTCGGGCAGGCGTCCGCCGAGCGCCCCGGACAGGGCCACGGCACGGCTCCAGTCCACCCACTGGCCGAGGCGATCGGTCAGGGCGGGACTGCTGGCCGGCATCGCGCCGTCGCTGAGACGGGCGAGCAGGCGGAGGAATTCCGGTCCACCCAGGACCGGCTGCGCTGCGTTCGCCATCAAGGGGTGAGGGGCCAAAAACCGTTGATTTTACAACCAGATGACCCGGCCTGGATGAAGGCGGGGCCGGGCGGGGGCGCCCGCAGGCGCGACAAGGCTTAGAATGTCCGGCTGCACCCATCCGTTCGACCCCTGGAGTTCCCCAATGACCGTTGCGCAGTTCTACCCGATCGGCACCCCCGGACAGCCCTGGGGCGACGCGGAACGCGCACAGTGGCGGGCTCGCCAGCAGCGCCAGCGCAGCTACCACGATGACGTGGTGGCCGCGCTCGAGCGCCTGGACGACAGCTTCGATGTGATCCAGTACGGCCAGCTGGACTATGCGCCGGACCATTACCCGCTGTTCGCCGTGGTCAACCACGACTGGAACCCGGCGCTGCCGACCGCACTGATCACCGGTGGCGTGCATGGCTACGAAACCAGCGGCGTGCATGGCGCCCTGCAGTTCCTGGAACAGCAGGCTGAGCGTTACCTGGGCCGGCTGAACCTGATCGTGGCACCGTGCGTCAGCCCGTGGGGCTACGAGCGCATCCAGCGCTGGAACCCGGATGCCATCGACCCCAACCGCAGCTTCCGTGACGGCGGCCAGATCGAGGAAGCGGCCGCGCTGATGGCCTGGGTGGCCGAGCGCAAACCGAACCTGCTGGTGCACCTGGACCTGCACGAGACCACCGACAGCGACCTGCACGAGTTCGATCCGGCGCGCTGCGCCCGCGACGGCAAGCCGTTCGAGCGCGACACCATTCCGGATGGCTTCTACGTGATCGGCAACAGCGAAGACCCGCAGGCCGAGTTCCAGAAGGCCCTGATCGCTGCGGTCGCGCCAGTCACCCATATCGCCCCGGCCGACGCCGAGGGCAACCTGGTCGGCCTGCCGCTGCAGTCACCGGGCGTGGTGTGGGGTGAGTCGCGGTCGATCGGCGCCTGCGCCGGCTTCACCGACGCGCGCTTTGCCACCACCACCGAGGTCTACCCGGACAGCCCGCGCACCAACCCGCAGGAGTGCAACGACGCCCAGGTGGCGGCGGTGTGTGCGGGCCTGGATTTCGCCCTGGCGGCGCAGTAACGCGCCACGTTGCGGGCAGCGACCGGCATCAACCGGCGCCGTTCTTTGGCTGGCGAGGTGGCCACAGCCGGCGAAGCCGACGCGCGGCATCCGGCGAAGACATCCAGATCGGGCTGGTACACCGTGGTGTTGACCCCGAACAGGCCCAGCAGTGAGTGGAAGACATTGTCGTGGCTGTGCGCCCGGTGCAGGGCATTCCCGCGCAGGCAGGCCAGGTCCACGCCCGCGTTGCGGCCGAAGTCCGGTGAGAACCACATCACCATCGGCACCTGGGTCTGCTCGCGCGGGGCGATGAAGTAGGGCGTGCCGTGCAGGTACATTCCGCGTTCGCCCAGCGACTCACCATGGTCTGACACATAGATCAGTGCGACATCACGCTGGTCCGCATAACCCTGCAGCAGGTCGATGGTCTTGCCAAGCATGCGGTCGGTATGGACCAGGGTGTTGTCGTAGGTGTTGATCAGCGCCTCGTTGCTGCAACGCTGGATCTGGTTGCTGTCGCAGGTCGGACTGAATGCCCGCGACTGTGCCGGGTAGCGTTCGAAGTAGGTCGGGCCGTGGCTGCCAAGCTGGTGCAGCACGACCAGGGCGTCACCGTTCATGGCGTCAATGCGTGTACCGAGCTGATGCAGCAGCACCTCGTCATAGCAGGTGCCGTCGGCATTGACACATTGGCCGGCCACCTTCAGCGCGGGCATGTCCTCGGTCGGCACGCGTTCGCACACGCCTTTGCAGCCACCGTTGTTGTTGTTGCGCCAGAGCACGCTGATGCCGGTGCGCTGCAGGATGTCGAGCACGTTCTCCTCGGTCGCTGCGCGTACATCGTCATACTGGCGGCGGGTCATCTGCGAGAACATGCACGGCACCGAGATCGCCGTTGCGGTTCCGCATGAGGAAACATCACTGAAGCTGATGACGCCTTCCTTGCGCGAGAGCCGGGGATTGGTCGCGCGTGGGTAGCCGTTGAGCTGGAAGTTCTGTGATCGCGCGGTCTCGCCGACGACCATGACCACCAGCTTCGGACGCGGGCCCGGTACGCGCCGTGCGTCCATGCCGATCGGGCGCAAGGGTTGCTGGCGGGCGCTGTAGAGGCCTTTCAGATAACCGTGGGTATGGCGCACGACATTCAACGGCAGCACCTGGTCACGGAGATAGCGGTTGTTGCGCAGCAGCGAGGAGTAGTCCTTGTAGAACGCGAAGCCGATTGCCAGCAGTACCAGCAATGACGCCAGAGCGCTGGCCGGCCACACCAGCAGCGAACGTATCGAACCGGCCCCGCTGGTGGTGCGCACCAGGGCGAGCCCGGCAGCAGGTAGCACGCCCAGCGCCAGCAGGGTCAACAGTAGTGGCAGCGACAGATAGGCGTTCAGTTCGGCCTGGTTGGTCTCGAACACGTTCTGCACCATGCTGCGATCGATCAGCACGTTGTAGTGCAGCATGAAGTAGCTGCAGGCGGCGCTGACGACAACGAGCAGCACCAGCAGCGGCCTGCGCAGGAATGGCAGTGCCAGCAGTGGCGTCAGCAACAGGTTGAACAGGCAGAACAGCACCACCGGCAGGCTGGCCAGGAACAGCACGCTGCGCACGCTGTTGAGGTCGACCAGCCCCCACAGCGTCTTCCAGAGGGCGATGTTTCCAATCGTGGTGAAGAACAGTGCGACGGCCCAGACCAGAACGATCGGATGGGGCCGTGGAAAACGGCGGCATTGACGCACGAGCAGGTTCCGTGGAGCGGGAGTGCGCGCAGTATCGAAACCGCTTTATCAGGAAGTTGTCAGGTTGGGCGGACTAGCCCAGCAGGATCACGCCCCACACCGCGCCCACCATCAACAGTGCGGTGGTCTGCGCGGCGCTGCCCATATCCTTGGCGCTCTTTGACAGGGGATGCTGTTCCAGGGAGATGCGATCAACCACCGCTTCGATCGCCGAGTTGAGCAGTTCCACCAGCAGGCTGATGAAGCAGACCGCAAGCACTATCGCGCGCTCGACCGCGCTGATGTCCAGTACGAACGCTGCAATGATCAACAGCGCGTGCAGAAGCAGCAGCTGGCGAAAGGCAGCCTCGCCGCGGAAGGTGGCGACGAAGCCATCACGCGAATGGATGAGGGTGTGGAAGATGCGGCTCAGGCCGGTCTTCCCATGCGGGTACTTGCCGCTGTCCTTGGGGTGCTGCATGCGGTTTCCGCCGTGAAGTGAGCAATCCCCAGCATGTGCACGCGTGCGTCAGGAAATCGTCAGAGGGGCCACTCCAGGCTGAACCGGCATCCCTGCTGCGATGAATGCACCGTCATCCTCCAACCCAGGTGCTCGACGATGCGCTGCACGATCGACAACCCCAGCCCCTCGCCGCTGTGCACGCTACCGGGTACGAAGCGCTGGAACAGCTGTGGATCGATACTGGAGGGCAGGCCGGGTCCCGTGTCGGCGACGATGAGTGCGGCGTCGTGGAGGGTGATCCGGACTTCGCCGCTTTCGGTGTACTGGCAGGCGTTGCGCAGAAGGTTCCAGATCACGCTGTGCGCAAGATCCGCGTTGGTGTGCAGCACGGTGTCATGCCGGGCATCAAACGCAACGATCACCGGCTTGCCGGAAAGCCAGGGCTGGCAGCGATCCATGCAGCATTCAACCAGCGCACGCAGGGCCACCTCGTTGCGTGGCACGGTGCTGGGGGCGCGAGAGAGCAGCAGCAGGCAGGTCAGCTGGCGCTGCATCTCCTGGGTGGTGCGCAGGATGCGCTCGGCACTGGGAACCAGGTGGCTGTCGGCCGGAAGCTGGCAGGCCAGCGTCTCGGCAGCACCACCGATGATGGCCAAGGGCGTGCGCAGCTCGTGGCTGGCATCGCCGCTGAAGCACTGTTCGCGATGCAGGAACCGTTCGAGCTCGTCACTATGGCGGGCAAAGGCGCGCGCGAGCACGCCGATCTCATCGCGTGCGTCCTGGTAGGGAAAGGGCTTGTGGCCGTCCTGCACCGCATCGGCCAATCGTGTGATGGGCGCGATGACGTGGGTCGCTACCTTGCGACCGATCAGGAAGGCGCCAAGCACGCAGATCGAAATGACCAGTGCCGCAAAGGCATTGATCAGGTATTCCAGATAGCCATAGGGCGCTGCGTCCTGCAGCAGGTAGTAACGTTGGCCGGCACTGTCGAACACGCGCAGGTGCCACTCGTTGGGTGCTGCTTCGCCGTGATATCCCGGGCCATATTGGCGCAGCACGACAGGCACGTCCTGGGCATCGAACAGTGCGCTGCCGGAGGGCAGGTCGGGACGCCGACCACGGGCGAGTTCGTCCTGCAGGCGGCGTACTTCATTGTCCTGGGTCCGCGCGACGACAGCGGCCCGGACCTGGTCGTAGTCCACCTGTTCGGCCAGTACGATGAAGCCCATGGCACCGGCCATCAACAGCACGAACGAGATCGTGATGCGGGTGCGCAGGCTCAGGCGGCGGTAGAGGGAGGCACGGGTCACGCCTGCATGCGCCAGCCGACGCTGTGCACCGTGGTGATCAGCGCGGTGTCGAAGCTGCGGTCCACCTGCAGGCGCAGCTCATGGATGTGGGTTCGCAGCGCGCCGCTGTCGGGTGGCTCGTCGCCCCAGACCAGGTATTCCATTTCCTGCTTGCGCACCACGGCCGGCGCCGCACGCACCAGGCACATCAGCAGCTTGTGCGACGTGGGCGTCAGCGCAATGCAGCGGCCTTGCCGCCAGGCTTGCGGCGAGCGCGTGTCCACCTGCAGGTCCTTCCACGCCAGCACGCTCTGGACCTGGCGACCCTGCGCCCGTCGTACCAGGGCCTTGATCCGCGCATCCAGTTCCGTCAGCGAGAACGGTTTGACCAGGTAGTCATCCGCGCCCAGTGCCAGGCCCTGCACGCGGTCTTCGACCGGATCGCGCGCGGTCAGCATCAGGATCGGCACCGGGTTCTGGAACTCCTGGCGCAGCTTCTGGCACAGCGTCATGCCGTCCAGCCGCGGCAGCATCAGGTCCAGCAGGATGGCGTCGTAGTCGTGCTGCGTGGCCCGGCGCAGGCCGCTGGCGCCGTCGCGGGCGTCGTCCAGTACGTAACCCAGCGGTTCAAAGAAGGCATACAGGTTGGCAACCAGCTCGGGGTTGTCTTCGATGATCAGCAGGCGGGTCATGGCATGCGTCCTTGCGCGTGGCCGAACTCTGCCCGATCGCTGGCCGAATGCCAATGCCCTTGCTGAATGGATCGCGGGTGAGGGCGCCCGCATCAAGCCCTGCTCAATCGGCCGGGCTGCGTGAATCGCGGACCGAGTAGATCACCGAGAAGATCTTCCAGCCCTGCTCGGTGCGGATCAGCTGCCACATTTCCTTGCCCCAGTTGGTCTTCACCCCATCGTCGTGGAAGCTGTAGTCAAACGAGACCGAAGCCACATCACCATCCGTCTCGATCTTCGTGTTGTAGAACTTCTCCTCCTTCGGCTTCGGCGAGGCCACCGCCCCGTCGATCAGCGCGATGAAGTTGTTTGCAGGAATCTGCCGCGCCTTGATTGCATCGGGCTTGGCCTTGCGGATCTCCTGCAGGCGCACGTCTTCGGAAACGAACTGCCAGCCGATGTCTTCTGGTTTGTCCGAGAAGAACAGGCCCATGTAGGTCGGCTTGTCCTTGTTGATCAGCGAAGTACGGAACGATTCGACCACCTGTTCGATCGCTTTTACATCCGCCGCTGATGGCTGCTGGCTAGCGTGGGCCGGCTGGCCTGCGATGAGGCCAACAATGAGAAACGCGCTCTGGAATCCGGTGGTTCGCATCATTCATGTCGGCCGCAGTGTGGTGGGAGCGCGCCAGGGCCACGGCTACAGGGCCCCGGCGCGCTCCGCATTCAACGATGCAGCGCGTCAACAATCAAGCCGGTGGCGATCTCCACCAGCAGATACTCGTTATCGGACTGGCGCACCCAGCGCCGGTCGCGGCCCGGTTCGCGCAGGTCATAGCGCGCGTAATCGTCTACCCAATAGCGGCGGTCCACTTCGGCCCACGGCAGGCGCTCGCCACGTCGCCAGGCCTTCTTCTGCCAGCCCGGCGGCGGCGCGTCGCGGTGGTGCGGGCCGCCTGCGTGCGGCGGCGGGCCGTTGCCTCGGGCGTGGTGCGGCGGATCGGCGAAGGCGGGGGCCGCGGCCAACGCGGTGGCTGCGCTCAATGCGATGGCAAGCAAACGTGTGGTCTTCATGGGGATGCCTCCGTCATGGCCGCAGCATGCGGCGCTGTGGCGGGAATATAGGGCAATCCATGTGAATGAATGCGGGTGTAGGCGGTAATTTCCTGAACAGACGGCGCGGCCTGCAGTCGTTGCCAGACAACGGGTCATTGGACCCCGCCCGGGGCCGAATCCGTTGCAGCCCAGCCTCCGCCCAACGACACGAAAAGATCCATCTGCCGGTCAATGCGTTCCGCGCGCGAGGCGGCCAATGCGGACTCCGCATCTGCCAGCTCCGCCTGGGCCGAAAGCACGTCTAGAAAATCGATCCTGCCGAAGCGGTAGAGGTGCTGTGCCTGTTCGGTGGCCCGGGCTGCGTCCCGACGCGCGTGCGCTAGGCTGCGCTCGCGTTCAAGCTCCTGCGTGCAGGCAGAAAGCGCGGTCTCGGTCTGGCGCAGTGCCTGCAGCACGATGCCGTCAAAGGAAGCGAGAGCGGTCTCCGCATTGGCACCGGCCGCTGCGATGCGGGCCTTCGCCGCGCGGTGGTTGGGCCAGTGCCATGACAGCACGGGGCCGATGCTCGCACCGAAGCCGTCGGCCGACAGCAGATGCGCCGGTGTGCCGGCGACGCCCGAAGAGGCGCCCAGGGTGATCTGCGGATAGAGAGCCGCCGTCTCGACACCGATCATTGCAGTCGCGGCGGCCAGGCTGCGTTCGGCTGCGCGTACGTCAGGGCGCCGCTGGAGCAGCTGCCAGCCGTCACCGATCGGCAATGCTTGCTGCAGCTCAGGGGGCTGTGGGCACCCTTCTGCTTCCCTGGGATAGTCTGCCGGGACTTTGCCCATCAGTGCGGCCAGTTCGAACAGTGAGGCCTGCCGTTCCGCCAGCAGGTGCGGTATCGCCGCCGCGCTGCGATTGACGGCTGCACCGGCACGGCTGACATCGAAGTCCGTTCCGCGCCCGCCGGCAGCAAGGCGTCGGGTTGCCTCCAGCGTAGCGCGCTGTATCGCCAGCACCTGCCGGGTTGCAGTGAGCGTGTGATTGCTTGTGCACACCTGGAGATAGGCACGGGTGACGGCCGCAGCGACGACCACGCGGACCTGGTCGCGTGCCGCAGCGACAGCCTCCGTGTCCGCGTTGGCGGCTTCGATGCCGCGGCGGATGCCGCCTGCGAGATCCAGCGGATAGGAGAGGTGGAGGCCCAGCGCATAGGATTGCGGTGCGGCCGACGCCTGGGTGTAGCCACCGGCATGGGTGAGCGTGCCCGATGCATCCACGTCCCCTTGTACGGCACCGCGCGCGCGGTACTCCAGCACGGTCGCGCTGGCGCGCCGAAGGTTGGCATCGGCGGCGCGCAGGTCGGTATTGGCCGCCAGTGCTTCGCGTACGTAGGCGTCAAGCTGGGGGTCGCCATACAGTTGCCACCATCGATCCGGTGGCGCGTCGTGGCTGAACGATGCCTCCTGGCCCGAGACGAACGCCCGCGCCGCCCGTGGGGAGGCTGCGACAGCGCTCGCCGGCAGGTGATAGTCGGGGCCGGACACGCAGGCCGTCATCGGCAGCAGCAGGGCAAGCAGCCCGCCACGTACTGTCCGCACGCTCACTTGCAGGCTCCCTGCGCCGAGGGGGTGATGGTCACACTCGCAGTGCGACCTACGATCAGCCGGGTATCCGGCGACGCATCATCGATACGGATGCGTACCGGGATGCGCTGTGCCAGCCTCACCCAGGTATAGGTCGGCGCCACGGCCGGCAGCAGGTTGTGGGTGCTTGAGCGCTGATCGTCGGCGATGCCGGCGGCGATGGTATCCACGTGTCCGCGGACGTCGTGGTCGTCGCCCATCAGCCGCGCCACGGCGGCATCGCCCTCGGTGATGCAGCCCAGTTTGGTTTCCTCGAAGTAGCCCTCGATACGCAGGCTGCGGGTGTCGATCAGCGCCAGTGCCTGCGCACCGGGTTGCAGGTAGTCGCCCGCGTGCAGGTCCAGGTTGGTGACGATGCCGTCGGTGGTTGCGCGCACCTCGGTGCGTTGCACGTTGAGCTGGGCGACGCGCTGTTCGGCCTGTGCCTGCGCCAGCGCTGCCAACTCGGTATCGACCTTGGCGGCATTGCGTTCGCGTGTCTCCGAGGCGACCAGGTTGCCAAGTGCGTTGTCCCGTGTCGATTCGCGGCGGGCCAGCGCCAGCGTGGCGCGAGCGCTGCTGACCGCTGCATCGGCCTTCTCAAGCGCGGCAGCGAAGCGCGGTTGATCCAGTACCAGCAGCAGCTGTCCGGCGCTGACCCGCTGGTTGTCGTGCACCAGCACCTGGGTGACCAGCCCCCCCATGTCCGATGCAACGCGCACCACATCGGCGCGCACCCGCCCATCCCGCGTCCACGGGCGCATTTCGTAACGCTTCCAGATGGACAGTGCGGCGACGACAGCAATCGCGAATACAACCAGCGTAGCGCTCCAGCGCCCGATGACAGCAAGCAGGTGTTTCATTTCATTTCTCGAGCAGGGGCGAGAGCCGGATCATCAGCTCCGCCAGGATCACGAACAGGGACAGGCCCACCAAGGGCCGCGCGGCGAACAACCGGTACAGGCCGAGGCTGGCGAGCAGGCGTGAGCTCAGCATCGACAGCACCAGCGCGGCGGCGGCCACGGCGAGCAGGCCGGGGATCAGCACGCCATCAATGGAATGGTCAGAAAACATGAGGTCAGTGCCGATGGGTAAGCGGGGATGCCAGCAGGTCACGGCGCAACCCGCAGAGCAGGTGCGACAGATACCTCTGATCAGCCTCGCTGCTGGCCGCCGCTGCCTCGCGCATGCGGTCCAGCAGCTCCAGAAGATGGGTGTCGACACTGCGTGGCGAGTGGGCGCGAACCCTGAAATGTGCAGCGATGCGTTCGACCAGCGCCGCATGAAGCGCCCGAACCTTCGGGTTGTGCAGCCGCCTTTCCAGCGCGCGGAGTTGGCTGGATGCACGTGCCGCACGAACGTCCGCAAACAATTCCCGCAGATCGTGTGCGGCACTGGAACGGCCCTGCAACCTGGGAGCGAGCAGCCCGATTCGATCCAGCATGCGGCTGAGCCAGGCGCGGGTCGCACCGCCTTGTCCGGCGGCGTGTCGCGCAATGTCCCGACGGATCGAACGCTCCAGCCGTGCGCGGTTGCGGCCCGCATCGGCGGTCTGGAACAGCTGCATGCTGCACAGTGCCACCGTCGTACCGATGAACAACGCAACGCCGTTGTTGAGTGCGCCGACGATGTTGGTCGAATTGGTCGCGCCCAGGCCGGCGATGAGCGGAAACGTCAGCACCACGCCCAGCGCAGCCATGATGAAGGGCGGCCGGGCCAGGAACGATCCGCACAGCAGCAGCACCGGCGCCAGCGCGGCCATCAGGCCGACGAAATCGGAGAGCGCGGGGAAGATCAGTAGACCGTAGAGCAGGCCGACGCCAACGCCGATCAACGACCCCACCAGATAGCGCATGACATGCGGCGCAGGCGCTTCGATCGTGCCGAACAGCACGCACGCCGTGCCGATGATGGACACCGCCGTGGCGCCGTCCGACCAGCCGGTAACGATCCACAGAACGCAGCTCAGCAGGATGCCGACGAACGCGCCCAGCGCGCTGCGCAGGGCAAGCCGATGATCCCGGTGAAGTGCCGCACCCTGCGTATGTCGCGCAAGGCGGGCAGGTACATGCCGGCGCCAGTCGGGCCGGGCAGTGTGCAGCTCCGCCTGCAGTACGCGGCAATCGGCGTGGGCAAGGTCGATCTCGGCCTGTTGCGCGACCAGGCCGGCCCGCAGCAGATCGCGCCAGTCTGTTGCATCCATCGCGCTGGCCTGTGGTGAGCGCAGCCGGGCGATGGAATCTTCCACCGCGCTGGACAGCATCAGTACGTCCAGCATCCGGTCATGCAGGGCACGCAGGATCTGCACCTGGGCGACGCCGTGGGCGCTGTCGAAGGGCAGGTGGATCGACAGCACATGCAGCTCGAGCAGGTCGGCGGCCACTTTCGAGCGGTCCGTCGCCAGTACCGTGTCCGATGCACTGGCGCGCATGTCGCGTGTCCATCGTTCCGCATCCTCCAGCACGGCAGCAACCCGTGCGTGCACGCGCATCGAGACCCGGCGCGGCAGCACCAACCCATGTACCAGCGTGGCGGCCAGGATGCCGATGGCGATTTCCTGCACCCGCGTGATGGCAATGGTGAACACCTCTCCCGGCACCATCACCGCAGGAAACCCGATCAGGCTGGTGGTATAGCCGGCCAGCAGGAACGCGTACGCACGTGGCGTGCGGTCGAGCATCGCCAGGTACAGGCACAGCGCCATCCAGGTGGCGAGTGTGGCGCTCAGCACCAAGGGTGCATTGGCGAAACGTGGCACCAGCGCGACGGTGGCGACGGCCCCGCCCACGGTACCCAGCAGGCGGAACAGGCCGCGGCTGAGTGTCGCCCCGGAAAGGGGCTGCGACACCAGATAGACCGTGCCGACCACCCAGAACGGGCGGTTCAGGCCGATCCGCAGAGAGACATACAGCCCCAACGACGCGGCGAGCAGGCATTTGAGCGAGAACAGCACCGCCTCCTGGTCGGTCCTGAGGGCAGGGCTTTTAAACCGGGCAAATGCCTGGAGCAGGTGGGGGCGGAGCGGGGTGGGGGAGTGCATGCAGCTCATGCTAGTGACCGGCCGCACTGGCGAATTTCGCTACAATGACAATCAATCGCTAAAACCGGTCAATGTGAGAATGGCTCGCATTTCGCTCCCCGGCTTTGACCTGGACCCGGACGAGACCGATCGCCCGGCGGTTGCCAGCCGCCTGCAGGTGGCCGAGCACGACGCGGAAATTCCGGTGCATGAGCATCGAAAGGGTCAGCTCATTCTTGCGCTGCATGGGGCGGTGACCTGCGAAGTGGCCAATGCGCTGTGGATCGTGCCGCCCCAGTGTGGCGTCTGGATTCCGGGCGGCATGCCGCACAGCAACCGCGCCACCGCCAACGCGCGCCTGTGCTACCTGTTCGTCGAGCCCGGCATCGTCGACCTGCCGGCGCAGTGCGTGACGCTGGCCATCTCGCCGATGCTGCGCGAGATGATCCTGCACCTGGCCGACGCGCCGCTGGACTATCCGCATGGCAGCCACACCGACCGGCTGGCGCGGGTGCTGCTGGACGAACTGGTGCAGACGCCGGCTGAGCATCTGTCGCTGCCGGTCAGCCATCACCCGAAGGTGCGCGCGCTGGCTGCGGCGCTGTCGGCGGATCCGGCAGACCGCAGCACCATCGGCCAGTGGGCCGTGCGCCTGGCCCTGGGCGAGCGCACGTTGACCCGCCTCATCGAACGGGAAACGGGACTGTCCTTCGGGCGCTGGCGGCAGCAACTGCACCTGCTCATCGCCATTCGGGAACTCGCCGCCGGTGCACCCGTACAACGCGTTTCCGAGACGCTGGGCTATGAGTCGGTGACGGCCTTCATCACGATGTTCAAGAAAGCGCTTGGCCTTTCCCCGGCGCGGTACTTTGCGGTGCGCCTGCGTGGGCAGTAGCCGGGGACAGCCCGGGAAGCCCCTGCCTGGAACAGCTACTTCGAGGTGCCGGAGACCGATTGAATCGCTGCCACCACCGCAGCGGGTTCCTCGCGCTGGAGGGTGTGGCCGGTTGCCAGGTAGCGGTGCGAGCCGCGCGTGAATCCCGAGAAGAGCAGGGCGTGCTGTGCTTTCCAGAGCGCCTTGCCCGCTGCGGTTTCCTCGAAGAACAGCGGTTCGGCAGCCAGCTGGGTTGCAGTCAGCAGCGCTACCGGCACGTCCGGCATCGTGCGCGGGGTTTCCGCACCGGGTGCATCCAGCTGTTCGGTCAGCACGGCGTAGTCGGCGGCCATGGCTGGCGGCAGCATCGCCCGCAGCTGGGCATCATCTGCCTGCACGCGGGCACTGTCGGCCTGCTTGAACGCATGGCGCTGCCCCATTGTGGCCGGGTCCACCAGCACCAGGCCCTGCAGGCGCTCCGGATGGCGGCGTGCAAACTCCGTGGCCAGCAGGCCGCCATAGGAGTGACCCACCAGCACAACGCGGCGACCGGGAGCGAGCGTATCGATCACGGCCGTGAGGTCGGCCAGATGCGCATCGATGCGCTTGGGATGACCGTCGCTGCCGGACTTGCCGAGTCCCGCACGGGCGTAGGTGATGCTGTGGTAGTCGCGCCCCAGACCGGCAACCACCTCCTTCCAGGCCCCCGCGCCCTGCCCGAAACCGGATTCAAAGACCACGGTGATCGGGCCGGCCCCCATCTCTTCGGCCTGCAGTGTGTAAGCGCCTCGATCCACCTGGATTTCCCCTGCGTGCGCGGTGCCCACTGCGGCCATCATGGCGGCCAGCGCCCACAACGTCACTCGGCTGATCTTCATTGCCATTCTCCTGGGCCGTGACGCGTGCCAGCCCTTCCGATGGGTCAGGTCTGCAGCGGAGTGCCACAGCCTGCCGACCTCGCGACAGGTCGTGTTGGTAATGTAGTGAGGTATAACACCGACTCCCTGTGCAGAAAGTCATGGGGACGGGGCGTAGACCGCTGAATGGCGTTGGATGCTTGAATCTGTGATCGGTTACGCGGCTCCACACTTGAACGTGCAAGCGTCCTCAACGATAAAGGCGGCATGTGGCACTGCCGCATTCCGGACCAGGGACGATCCGAAGCATGACGCGGGGCACAGCTCCGCGTTCTCGTTCCCGCCGGCGCTGTGTTCGTCCAGGAAGGAGAACAGGGATGTTGGAACGACTGAAGACCATTTTGTGTGCCGTGCTGGCGATCGTTGCCGTTGGCTGCATTGCGCCGGCTGTTGTACAGGCGCAGGAAAGCAAGATCACCTGGCGTATTTCGCAGCCCGGCGGCAATTCGACGCAGTACAAGACCCAGCAGCAGGCGGTGCAGGCGATCAAGAGCCTGCCCGCACCGAGTCCGTTCCCGCCGGAGTTCCAGTTCGGTTGGCAGTCTGTCGACAAGATCAAGTCGAAAGTCGTGGACTTGAACGGAAATACGTCGATCACCTACTGGATGGGGAAGGCACAACCCTCCGATCCAGACTGGACCTATCTGAGTACAGCGGAGTTTTCGACCGAAGAGGCGATGGTCGCGAGTTATCTCGCTGAAGTCCAGGCAAGTAACCCTGTGTGTCCGGGTGCTGCTGTTACACCACAGGGTGACTGGTTCTCCGGCGTGCCCGAAATGGAAGGCGTAGTCGAGTCCAGGTTCTATCAAATCACCGATATGATCGGGGAGAACACGGCCGAATCGCCCTGCGCTCCCTACGTGAGCCAGATGGCCTTCGGCCGCAAACGCCGGCTTGATTGCCCTGTTCCACTTACGCAGTGGTCCAACAAGCACAACGCCTGCGTCAACGAGGAATTCGTTGCGACCATCACCTCGAAGTCGCAGAAGTGCGACAAGGACGGCGGCAACGGTAGCTGCCCCATGCCCCGCAACGATACAGCGGCGAACATGAGTCCGATTCCCGACAAGGACCCGGCCTCCAACGGCGGTACCTGCGACGGCAATGTCGGCAACCCATGTGATGTTAAAACGGGCGAGAAGTATGAGATCGCGCAGGACTTTGATCTGGGCTGGATCGCGCTGACGCGCTTCTATCACTCCGGCATCTCCACCTCATCCGGTGGCTTCGGCTATGGCTGGACCCATTCGCTGGGCGCCCACCTGGCACTGGATGGCGTTGACAGTGTGGGCATCATTGAAAGCACCGGTTTCCAGCGGGCATTCAAGAAGATCGGCCAAGCCTATGAGGCGGACGACGACAGTGGTGACCGTCTGGTCCAGAACGGCAACTGGACACTGTACTCGGCGGATTCCATCTCTACCTTCGGCGCGGACGGGCGTCTTGCCGCCAAGCGCTTCCCGGACGGCACGTCGCTGACCTACATCTACGACGACAGCGACCGCCTTGCGGCGGTCACCCACAGCAGTGGCCGCACACTGGAGTTCGTTTACCAGTCAAACGACTATGAGGCGTTGATCAGTTCGGTGCTGGTCGAAGGCATTGCGCTCGCCACCTATACCTACACGCCGCAGAACCAGGTCGCCACGGTGACCTATGCGGGTGGCGGTGTGCGGACATATCACTACGAGAACCAGGCTTTCCCCCAGCACCTGACGGGCATCACCGCTGAGGACGGTCGCCGCTACAGCACCTTCACCTACGATTCCATCGGTCGTGTGATCTCCAGTCAGCATGCCGGCGGTGCCGATGGCGTGACACTGGCCTACAGCCCCAATGGCGGTGCGGTGGTGACCGACGCGCTGGGGCGGCAGACCGACTACACCCTGACACCCGGCGGCGATAGCGCTCCGTCGCGCAAGGTGACCGGCCTGACGGATTCGCAGGGAACCGTCAGCCGGACCTACTACGACCAGAGTGTCGACTTCCGCCGGCGTCTGGATACCTACACCGATCGCCGCGGCATCCAGACCAAGCACACCTATGCGCAGGGCACCGATCCGGTAAGCGGTCGTGCCGTCAGCATCCATACCGTGACCGAAGCGGTCGGCTTGCCCGAGCAGCGTGTGGCGACCACGGCGCGCGACGTCGAAACCAATGCGGTACTGACCACCCGGATCGGTAGCCGCGAAACCCGCACGGCCTTCAATTCCCGACGCCAGCCGACGGCCAACACGGTGACCGACACCGCTTCCGGTCAGACGCGCATCACCAGCTACACGTACTGCGAAGCCGCTGATGTGGCAGCGGCAGGCAGCTGCCCGGTGGAGGGGCTGCTGAAGAGTGTGGATGGCCCGCGCACGGATGTGGCCGATGCCGTTACCTATGCCTATTACTCGGCGGATGATGCAGGGTGCGCGATCGGAGGCGCCTGCACCTATCGCAAGGGCGACCTGCGCAGCGTGACCAATGCGCTGGGCCAGACGGTCGAGACTCTGGCCTACGACGCGTTCGGGCGGCCGTTGTCGGTCAAGGATGCCAACGGCGTGGTCACCGACTACACCTACCATGCCCGCGGCTGGCCAACCTCGGTCACCGTGCGTGGCGCGACCACTGCCGAGAATCGGGTCACCCAGATCAGCTACTGGCCGACCGGCCAGGTGCAACAGATCACCGAGCCCGACGGCAGCAGCGTTTCCTATGTCTACGATGCGGCGCTGCGCTTGACCGATATCGAGGACAACGCGGGCAACACGATTCACTACACGCTGGACAATGCCGGCAATCGCCTCAAGGAAGACACGCTCGATGCAGGCGGTACCCTGCGCCGCACCCTGGCACGGACGTTCAACACGCTCGGCCAGCTGACCGCACTGAAGGACGCGAGCAATCACGCCACCGGCTTTGCCTACGATGCCAACGGCAACCCGCAGACCGTGACCGACGCACTGCAGCGCGTGACCAGCCAGCAGTACGACCCGTTGAACCGCTTGGCGCAGACCCTGCAGGACGTGGGCGGCGTGGCGGCGGAGATCCGCAGCCAGTACAACGCGCTGGATCAGGTCACCCAGGTCACCGACCCGAAGGGTCTGCACACCACTTATGCCTATAACGGTTTCGGTGATCTGACCGGGCAAGTCAGCCCGGACAGCGGTGCCAGCAGCTTCACCGTGGATGCCGCCGGCAATCGCAAGACGGCCACCGATGCACGCGGCGTCACCGCCACCTATCACTATGATGCACTCAACCGCCTGATCGGCATCGCCTATCTGGACCCCAATCTGGACGTGGGCTACAGCTATGACGTGGCGCCTGCCGCCTGTGCCGCCGACGAGCGCTTCGCCAAGGGACGGCTTGGGCAGGTGCTGCATGCCAATGGCAGCACCCAGTACTGCCATGACCGCTTCGGCCAGGTCACCCGCAAGGTACAGACCGTCAACGGCGTTGCCAGCACGCTGCGCTACGCCTATAGCAAGTCGGGCCGCCTGACCGCGTTGACCTACCCCGACGGCAGCGTGGCTGACTACGTGCGCGATACCCAGGGCCGCATCAGCCAGATCGGCCTGACCCGCCCCGGCCAGGCGCGCCAGATCGTGGTGAACAACGTGACCTATGCGGCCTTCGGCTCGGCGACGGGCTGGACCTACGGCAACGGCCGCCAGCTGCAGCGTCCGTTGGATCTGGATTACCGCCCGCAGGCGGTACATGACTCGGCCGCAGGTGGCCTGTCGCTGGGCTATGGCTACGACCCGGTCGGTTCGATCACCGAGCTGAAGAACGGCGCAGGTCCGACGGTGCTGGCCAAGTACGCCTACGACACGCTGGGCCGCCTGACCCAGACCCAAGACGGCGCGACCGGCACGCCGATTGAAACCTATGCGTATGACGCCACCGGCAATCGCACCGCGCTGACCACCTCGGCAGGCACCGCCAGCTACAGCTATCCCGCAACCAGCCACCGGCTGACCGCCGTGGACGGCGAAGCGCGCACCCATGACGCAGCGGGCAATACCACCAGCATCGGCAGCAAGACCTTCACCTACAGCGATGCCAACCGCCTGAACGCGGTGAAGCAGGGCGATGCCGTGCTGGAAAGCTACGGTTACAACCATCTCGGCGAGCGCGTGCTGCGTACTCCAGCCGGTGGCGCAGCTCAGATCACGCTGTACGATGAGGCCGGGCAGTGGCTGGGCAACTACTCGGCCACGGGCCAAGCGCAGCAGCAGGCCATCTGGCTGGACGACTATCCTGTGGCGCTGATCAATGTGCCGGCGACCGGCGTGCCGGAGCTGGCCTACGTCCAACCAGATCATCTGGGTACGCCGCGCGTAGTGATCGATCCGGTGCGGAATGTTGCAATCTGGGAGTGGAGCAACAAGAGCGAGGTATTCGGCAACCAGATTCCGAGTGCTGACCCGGATGGCGATGGTGTGGTGTTCGAGCTGGCGCTGCGATTCCCGGGCCAGCAGGCCACGGATGCGAGTGGGCTGTTCTACAACTATCAGCGGGAGTATGACCCTGCGGTGGGGCGGTACTCACAGAGTGATCCGATTGGGTTGCTGGGAGGAATTGGCACCTATTCCTATGTGGGAGGCAACCCTCTTATTGGCTTGGATTCACTAGGCCTTTGCGAGCAGACATCGGTTTGTCGAACGCTACCTGGCATGTCAGGATTTAGCGAGGCTGCGCGAGCTGCTTACTTGGCGAATCCGTCCTCTCCCCTCGACAAAATATGGCCTTTCAGTGTGCTGCGTGGAACGCGAATTCATGTACAGTTTGCATTTAATGTAAAGGCCCTTGGTGGTCCGTACGATTCCGAAGTTTCTTACTTGAACGGCATCGTTGTAGATTATGGAACTCCAGGATCAGTTCGCGCCGACGGCATATATGGACCCAGGGCGTACCCAAAGTATGTGGTCGAGTTGAAATCGGGAGCGGCTGGTCTGACCGCGGCAGAAATTCGCAATTACTACACACACCTGCCCAAGGGAACTATACTTTGCGGTGTTCTGGAAAGGTCGGTGCCCTAGCATGAGATCCATTGCACTTTGGAGAATGAAGCGCGAGGCCAAGAGGAGCGGTCTGCGAGTCGTTGGCAATTTTTTGATCGCGTTACATACGCGCGATGTTATCTCAGGCTTCACATTGGATCCTGCGCCATCCTCTACCTATATATGGACCTTCGTAATTCCGACATATGATGATTTGCCCTACCTGCACATGTCTCTAGGTCAGAGGATTGCAAGCGCGGAAGTGGATAAAGTTTTTTTCCGTGGAATGCATGAGGCGCATGTCAAAAAGCTTGAGGCAGTGAGGACGGCGGCAGACTTGTTGCTCTATGTCGACAGTCTTGACTTCACAAGCGATTATTCAGAATGGGTAAAATACATATCCGCCATCCGGCTTGGCGATTTCGTGGGAGCGGATGCGACGCTGAAGACGCTTTTGAAGTTGCCAATGTCCAATGCTATTAGAAGTAGATTAGATGCGATTCTTTCTGTGCTGAAGAATGATGGTGAATCGGGCGCGCAGCATCTTTTGGAGACGTGGTCTTTCCAGACGAATCAATTAGTCGGCGGTAGCTCCTGGGGCAGCGGACGGTAGCGAATCGTCTCGCTGCACGCAGCCCTAACGCAGCAGGGAATACCACGCTCTGGAAGCAGATCGTTTACCTGCAGCGATACCAACCGCATGAACGCGGTGAAGCAGGGCAATTCCGTACTGGAAAGCTACGCCTGCAATCATCGCGGTGAGCGCGTGCTGCGTACCCCGGCCGGTGGCGCAGCGCAGATCACCCTGTATGACGAGGTAGGGCTGTGGCTGGGCAACTACTCGGCCACGGGCCAGGCGCAGCAGTAGGCCATCTGGCTGGATAACTACCCGGTGGCGCTGATCAATGTGCCGGCTACCGGCGTGCCGGAGCTGGCCTACGTCCAACCAGATCATCTGGGTACGCCGCGCGTGGTGATCGATCCGGTGCGGAATGTTGCAATCTGGGAGTGGAGCAACAAGAGCGAAGTGTTCGGCAACCAGATTCCGAGTGCCGATCCTGATGGGGATGGTGTGGCGTTCGAGCTTGCGTTGCGCTTCCCGGGCCAGCAGGCGACGGATGCGAGTGGGTTGTTCTACAACTATCAGCGG
>NZ_JCAFRP010000014.1:0-124268 GCF_059368315.1 Stenotrophomonas sp. YJH_SMC_119
CACCACATGGGTAGCGCCCGACCGTTGGTCGGGCGATGGCAGGGGCCGTGCGGACCAACGGTCCGCACCCACCGTAACCTGCGGTAGTGCCGGCCGCTGACCGGCAACCCCATCACCACATGGGTAGCGCCCGACCGTTGGTCGGGCGATGGCAGGGGCCGTGCGGACCAACGGTCCGCACATACCGTAACCTGCGGTAGTGTCGGCCGCTGGCCGGCAACCCCACCACCACATGGGTAGCGCCCGACCGTTGGTCGGGCGATGGCAGGGGCCGTGCGGACCAACGGTCCGCACCCGCCGTAACCTGCGGTAGTGCCGGCCGCTGGCCGGCAACCCCACCACGACCTCAGCGCAGGTAATCGCTCCGCGCCATCGCTTCACCCAGGTAATCCAGGAACGAGCTGATCCGCGCCGACACCGCCGTGTTGCGGTAATACACCGCGTGGATCGGCTGGTACACATCCAGCGTCTGCGTCGCCAGCACCGGCACCAACGTGCCGGCGGCGCGGTCGCGGTCGGTCACGAAGTCGGACAGGCAGGTGATGCCCACGCCTTCCACCGCCAGTCGGCGTAGTGTTTCGCCGCTGGACACCGCGATATCCGGTCGCACCCGCAGCAGGCCATCGGCATCGCCCGGCAGCGGCCAGTGATTCAACGATTCCGGTTCGTTGAAGCTGAGCAGGGTGTGCTGGCCCAGCGCGGCGACGCTGGCCGGTTCGCCGTGTGCCGCCAGGTAGGCCGGACTGGCCACCAGCCGCAGCTGGCAGCGACCCAACGGCCGCGCATGCAGGGTGGAGTCGGCCAGCGGCCCGATCCGGATCGCCAGGTCGGTGCGCCGTTCCAGCAGGTCGATGTAGCGCTCGGAGCTGTTCAACTCCAGCTGCACCTCCGGGTAGCGCGCGCGGTACCCGGCCACCAGCGGCGCGATCACGTGCAGCACGAATGGCATCGCCGCATCCACGCGCAGGCGTCCGGCCGGGCGCTCGCGGCGGGCGGCCATCTGTTCCTCGGCGGACTCCACCGCATCGATGATCGCCCGTGCATGGCGCAGGTAGGCCTCGCCCTCGGCGGTCAGGTGCAGGCGGCGGGTGGTACGGGTCAACAGGGTGGTGCCGAGCTTGTCTTCCAGCCGCCCCAGCGCCCGGCTCACGCCCGACGGCGTCTGCCCCAGCTGTTCGGCGGCAGCACTGATCGACCCGCTGTCGATCACCGCGAGGAAGGCCTGCATTTCATCGAGCGTGGTCTTCATGCCTCCATTATTGACTGGACGGCAATAGTGATTGGCGTGAAGACCGGTTTTTCGGCAAAGGTGCGCCGCGCACACTGCGCGCCTTCCTTCCCTCCGGAGCCGGCCATGATCCGTGGCATTCCCCTCGCCCTGCTGGCGCTGACCCTCGGTGCCTTCGCCATCGGTACCACCGAGTTCGTCATCGTCGGCCTGATTCCCACCATTGCCGCCGACCTGCAGGTCAGCCTGCCCTCGGCCGGCCTGCTGGTCTCGCTGTATGCCCTCGGCGTGGCCATCGGTGCGCCGGTGCTGACCGCGCTCACCGGCCGCGTGCCGCGCAAGTCGCTGCTGGTGGCGCTGATGGTGCTGTTCACCCTCGGCAACGTCATCGCCTTCCTGGCGCCGGGCTACACCTCGCTGATCGTCGCCCGCATCCTCACCGGCCTCGCCCACGGTGTGTTCTTCTCGATCGGTTCGATCATCGCCACCGCGGTGGTGCCGAAGGAGAAGGCCGCCAGCGCGATCGCCATCATGTTCACCGGCCTCACCGTGGCGCTGGTGACCGGTGTGCCGCTGGGCACCTTCATCGGCCAGCACCTGGGCTGGCGCGCCACCTTCCTGGCGGTGGCCGCGCTGGGCGTGATCGCCCTGCTCGGCGCGCTGCTGTTCGTGCCGCGCAGCGTGCCGCAGAGTGCGCCGGCCAGCTTCCGCCAGCAGCTGGCCGTACTCGCCCAACCCCGCCTGCTGCTGGTCTATGCGATGACCGCGCTGGGCTACGGCGGCACCTTCCTGGCCTTCACCTATCTGGCGCCGATCCTGCAGGACGTCACTGGTTTCTCGGCAAACGCAGTCAGCCTGGTGCTGCTGGTGTACGGCGTGTCGGTGGCGATCGGCAACCTGTGGGGCGGGCGCATGGCCGACCGCATGGGCCCGGTGCCCGCACTGAAGCGCATCTTCGCCCTGTTGGCCGTCGTGCTGTTCGTGCTCACCTTCACCGCCTACAACACCTGGCTGATGCTGCTGACGGTACTGGCACTGGGTGCGGTGGCGTTCGGCAACGTGCCCGGCCTGCAGGTGTATGTGGTCAAGCAGGCTCAGCGCTATGCGCCGCAGGCCACCGACGTGGCATCGGGGCTGAACATCGCCGCCTTCAACATCGGTATCGCGCTGGGCGCCTCGCTCGGCGGCCTGGTGGTGGAGAACATCGGCCTGATGCACACGCCGTGGCTGGGCGCGCTGGTGGTGGTGGGTGCGTATGCATTGACCGTGCTCAGCGGCCGCCTGGACCGCCGCGACGGCATCGATGACCGCGCCGATGGCATCGCCGTGGCCACGCATTGAGATAGGTCATGCCCTGCCGGTACGGTGGTGCAATGCACCGTTGCCGGCACGCATGCGGCCACTGGCCTACCCTTTGCTGGATATTCGCATCCCTCCCCTCTGCTGGAGCTCCCCATGACTGTCCCCGCCTTCGGTCTCGGCACCTTCCGCCTGAAAGACCAGACCGTGATCGACTCGGTGCGCAATGCGCTGGATGTCGGCTACCGCGCCATCGATACCGCGCAGATCTACGGCAATGAAGCCGAGGTCGGCCAGGCCATCGCCGATTCCGGCGTGCCGCGCGAAGAGATCTACCTGACCACCAAGGTCTGGATCACCGCGTTCAAGCGCGAAGCGCTGCTGGCCAGCCTGCGTACCAGTCTGGAAAAGCTGCGCACCGATCATGTGGACCTGACGCTGATCCACTGGCCGTCGCCGAACGACAAGGTCGACGTGCCGATGGAGGAGTACCTGCCGGCGCTGGCCGAGGCCAAGGCACAGGGCCTGACGAAGGCGATCGGCATCTCCAACTTCACCATCGCCCAGACCCGCAAGGCCATCGAGATCCTTGGCGCCGATGCCATCGCCACCAACCAGATCGAGATCCATCCCTACCTGCAGAACCGCCTGCTGGTGAAGTTCCTGCAGGACAACGGCATCCACGTCACCGCCTACATGAGCCTGGCCTATGGCGAGGTGATCAAGGACCCGGTGATCCAGGCCATTGCCGGCCGCCACCAGGCCACTCCGGCGCAGATCGCGCTGGCCTGGGCGCTGCAGCAGGGCTTCTCGGTGATCCCGTCGTCGACCAAGCGCGAGAACCTGTCGAGCAACCTGGAAGCGGCAGCGATCCGCCTGACCGACGAAGACATGGCGCAGATCGCCAAGCTGGACCGTGGCCATCGCCTGGCGAATCCGGAAGGGATTGCACCCGCCTGGGATTGATCCCGACCGCGGTTGCGGATCGGAATCGGTAGGTGCCGCCCTTGGTCGGCACCTACCGGACGGTCAGCGCTCGGCAACACCGCGCAACATATCCAGGACGCTCTCGATGTCCAGTGGCTTGCACAGAAACCCAGCCGCGCCCAGCGCCTGCGCCCTGTCAATCACCTCTACCCGGGTGTCTGCGCTCATCACCAGAACGGGAGGCGCCGCAGGGTCCCTGACCAGCGCCTCCAGTACGTCCCACCCACTGCAACCTGGCATGTGCAGATCCAGCAGAACTACGTCGGGCGCCAGCGCCTTGATGACGGCCTGAGCATCGTGACCATCTTTCCGGAAGCTGAGGCGATGGCCTGCACACTGCAGCAGGTGCTGCACCACCTCGCGGTTGGTCTCCACGTCTTCGAACAGCAGGCAGTGCAGCGGACGAACCACCGCCGCGTGCAACTGGAAAAGCTCACCCAGGGAAGGAAGCGGCTCAGCCTCATCGGCCACGGCAGCAGCGAAGCACCACACGAATGAGGCGCCGCCGACATCGCTGCGGCCGACGCTGATCGTTCCGCCCATGGCATCGGAAATCAGCCGAACGATGTACAGCCCGAGCCCGACGCCCTGTTCGCAACGTGCTTCGCCCTGACTGACCTGCACGAAAGGCGAGAAAATCATGTCTCTCTGCGCTTCGTCGATGCCCGTCCCGGAGTCGCAGACCGAGATCCGCACCTGCCAGTCATCCACCGCTCGAACGGCGCCAACCGAGACCCTCGCCTCGCCCGCCATGGGACTGAACTTGATGGCATTGCAGAGAAGATTGGTCACCACCTGTTCGATGCGACCGCCATCTGCCAACAGCCATACGTCTGCTCTCCCCACATCCACCTGCAGTACCACGCCTTTGTCTGCAGCCGCAGGCATGCAGCTCGCCTGCGCCGCCTCGATGATGGAACGCAGCGAACAAGGATGTGGCCGCAGTTTCAGCTTGCCACCATCAATGCTGGCAACATCAAGTACATCATCAATGCGACGTCGGAGCGCCTGGGCCTGCCCTGCAACGGTGGCCAGTGCGTGTCGCTGGGCAGCACTTGCCGTATTGACCTCCAGAAGCTGGATGCCGCTGATGATGGCATTGAGCGGCGTGCGAAGCTCATGACTCATGGTGCCGACGAATCGCCCCTGCGCCTCACGCGACGCAATGGCACGCAACGCGATTTCGCGCATCGCTGCCACCAGTGACGCCACGACCAGCGGCAACAGGATGGTCAGCGCCAGCGCATAGGCCAGATAGGCGGGCCGCGAGAACCAGTAGCCTTCGGGGGCTGCCCAAAGCAGCGCCACGGCCGTTACCGCGATTGCCGGCGCCATGGCCTTGCGTCCGTAAGCCACCGTCGCGGCGATGACGAGGAACGGCAGGATTGCATTGAGTGCCATCAACAGGATGAAGGCCGCGTGCACCTGGATGGCCACCATCGCCAGACTGAGCAGAAGGCCCGCCGCGTCGTACCACGTGTCGTGACGCGCCCTGCGAAGGTTTACAAAGAGTGCCCACGCTACAGATACCGCCAGAAGTACAACGGCGGCCGGCAGCACCCGCGCTGCCTCATCGGCCAGAACAGGCTGAGGGCCATCGATCCAAAGCCAGCACCACAGCACCGCAAGCGCCTGCAGCAGCACCCGGAACCCACTGGCGCGCGGCTCCTGGAAGCATGACAGCAGTAGAGCCAGACGATGCATTTCCAGCACGCGCGCAGCATGCAGCAGCGCTGCCGGGGACGACATTGGAGAGGGCGTGTACGGATCATGCATGTCAGCGCCCCCCGGTCAGTGATTGACCTGTCGTGCGTCCCAGAAGGCGCTTTGCCGAGATTGCCAGCGCGCAGCCGCGCAGCCGCACGCTGCCGATGGCTTCGCCGGAGCGGAGAGCATCAGCCAGATTTTCGCAGGCATCGGCAATCCTGCAGCTGCCCAAGGCCGAGGTCACACTTTTCAAGGCATGCATGCGCGAAAGCTCCTGTTCCAGGCAACCCGGGGATTCATTCTCCGCAGCGCTCATCCAGCGCGAAATCGCCTCGTCCAGGTCAACGACAAACGATGAGAACTGGTCTGGCGCGGTCGCTGCAATCAGGTTGAGCATCGATCGCTCCCCGAGCTCAGGTCCGTCTGCAGAATGTCGCCGCGGCTCTACGCCTTGCGTTGAGTTCAAGCGTCGCATTGCTTTCCTCTGCTTGTCGCATTCAACACCTGAAGAGATGCGTTTCCGCGTTCCGCGACACCCAAACAGAGGCCTGAAGCGACAACGTGCGGAGCGTACGGACTACTGCATCCGTTGATGGATCTGCAGGAACAGCTGCGGAAACATGCTACCCAGTAGATGCCCGCCTGCAACCGCGAGCAGGATGGCGCCCACGATGGCAACACATCTGACCGGGAGTGACATTCGCTTCAGATCCATGGCATCCAGCATGGAAGCAACGATCGCGTAACGCCATCGGATTCCTTTCAAATTTTCCTGAGGTTCGACATGCTCGCCCTGACACTCTTTCTGCTGCTCTCGTGTGCGGTTCTGGTTCGAAAGCGACACGTGCGTAGCGGCGCCCTGCTCGCCGTAGCGCCACTGGCCATCCTGGCCAGCGCGAGCGCGCCCATCACGCAGCTGCTGCTGGACCTGGCACAGGACGCGCCGCCAAGCACTGCAACAGCGCACCATCCACGCACGGCGATTGTCGTGCTGGGCGCTGGCATCGATCAGGACGCTCACGGCTCCAGGCCCGGCCTGGCTGGCTATAGCCGGTTGATGGCCGCAACGCAGCGCTACCTCGCCTGCGAACGCACCGGCGAATCCTGCGTGGTGCTGGTCAGCGGTGGCGCTACTGCGCCAGACAATGCCGCAGAAGCCAACGTCTACGCGCGTGAACTGATTGCGCTGGGCGTGCCTGCGGAACACATCATCCGCGAGCACGCCAGCGTGAACACCTGGCAGAACGCCAGCAACAGCAGCCGAATGATCCAGCGCGACAGTGTCCGGGTAGTGCTGGTGACCTCTGGCCTGCACCTAAGGCGAAGTCTGATCTACTTCCGGCACTTCGGTGTCGTGGCCGAGGGCTTGCCCAGTGATCGCCTCCGCGCCTCGCCGGGGTGGCTTCCCTCTGCGTACAACCTGCTGCTGATCGAAGTGATGCTGCACGAGTACATCGGCGTCCTGCGCTACCACGTTTACAACGGCATGGGTTGGAACGAGGAATCCATCAAGCTGGACAGTGTCACGCCTGCAGCAACCACCCACGCATCGCCGCACTGACCTCGTCCGGCTTCTCCATCGGGGCAAGGTGCCCGCAATCGGGCACCACCACCAGCTGCGAGTGCGGCACCAGGGCATGCATTTCCTCGCTTACTGCCAGCGGCGTGATGCGATCGTTGGCCCCGCAGATGATCAACAGCGGATCGCGGTAGCCAGCCAGCACGTCATGGCCGTCAGGGCGTTCCAGCGCGCTCTGGCGCAGGAACACTTCCGCGCCCAGGCGGGCGGTCATGTCGCGCACGCGCTGCACCAGCACGTAGTCATCCAGCCGCGAGGCGTCGATGTAGCTGCGCATCAGCGCATCGCCGAAGCCGTGGAACTTCCCCGGCAGGCGCACACTGGCGCGTTGGCTGCGGCGTTGTTCGGCACGTTCCGGTGAATCGGCGTGGATCGAGGTATCGACCAGCGCCAGCTGCAACACGCGTTCCGGCGCGATGCGCAGAATCTGCTGGGCGACGAAACCGCCCAGCGAGAAACCGGCCAGCGCGAAGCGTTCCGGCGCCTGCGCCAGCACGTCCTCGGCCACCGCCTGCAGGGTCTCGCCGCGAGTCTGGTCGCCTACCGTGCAATCGGCGATGTCGGCCAGATCGGCCAACTGCGCGCGCCACAGCTCAGCGTCGTTGAGCAGGCCAGGCAGCAGCAGCAGGGGGATACGGTCGGTCATGGGGGTATTGTCGCGCCGGTGCGGTGGCGGCGCCATGCCAGCGACCGCGCCAAGCGCGGCGACATGCCCCGGATGAAACAGGCGCGCCGGACCCGCGCCCGCTTCTGGATACCCTGTGGGACGCCAGTCAAACCGATGCCGCGGCGCATTCCTCGGCGTCGGAAGCAGGCGCCGTCGACGCCCCACGCTGGGGCCGCACCTCCTGGACGATCCGCCCCTGCTCCATCACGAGCACGCGGTCGGCGCTGTTTATGGTCTCCGGCCTATGGGCCACGATCACCTTGGTCAGCTCCATACGCTGCACGGCTTCGTTGACCAAGCGCTCGCGCATGACATCAAGATGGCTGGTGGCCTCATCTAGAAACAGAATCCGTGGCCGGCGGTAGAGGGCGCGGGCCAGAATCACTCGCTGCTTCTGACCGCCTGAGAGCGAGTTGCCCATGTCGCCGATAAGACCGTGGTAACCCATCGCCATCCCCGCGATGTCATCATGCACCGCGGCCATTCGAGCAGCTTCCTCAATGCGCTGTTCATCGAAGCCACTGTCGAAGCCGCTGATGTTGTCGGCAATGCTTCCTGCAAACAACTGGTCATCCGGGATCGCATCAAGCTCGCTGACCCACGCGACCCGAACGCGGGTAATGTGGCTCGATCCGAGCCAGCAGTGCCTTCCATGGCACTACCTAGTCCACCTCGTAAAGGAGAATCTCGCGCCGGGTCTGCTTGCGCTTGCCCAGACCCTGCGTATCGCCAAATGTCAGCTGCATGGATGGCTTCTCAACGTGTGCCTCTATTGTCTCTCAGGCCGCCGGCCAGCGGACAGCACTACCGAAGTAGTTGTTCAGAGCATCCGTAGATGCAGGTCATGAGGACGGCAAATCTCGCTCAGCCATCAGCGACCAATGGACTAAGAATAAGCCAATCTATAGATAAATAACGTTAGTCATCCCCCTCGACCTGTATATCGATCTTATCCCGAAAAATAACTGAAATTAAGGACAGGAGCAGAGCTGGAAGCCCCAAAAGAAGCACGAACGACAAAGGCGCGCCGAACGACCATAGAGCGGCCGAAAACACGGCAGCCGAAGCCCCAAGCAGCAGGAACCAGCACTTAATTTTCCCTATTAGCAGGTAACTTGCCGTCGAACACATCAGCGAGAATGCGGCAACAGAAACTCCGACCTCCTGAGGAACCTGCAAAGGCTCAGCACCCCGAAGCGCCGCCACCAGCATCAGCGCTGAGGCAAACGCCATTGCTACCAGGGAAATAAAATAGAACTTGCCATGCCGCCCATCAAATCCATCAGTAATCTTCATATCGACCCTCAAAGGATCGCAGGGCGAAAGCCCCGCGATCCAGCCAATGATTTACCAGCGCTAAGGATGTTCTGAACAGCTCCCTGCGACCTGTGCAGCAGTGCCCGCCACAGATTGCCGCTTCGGGGGACACTATTGATTCGCGTAGTGGAATACATCATACGGCTGACATTTGGGGATGCGCAGGGCCTGGGCAAGCGCAAGCAGACCCGGCGCGAGATTCTCCTTTACGAGGTGGACTAGGTAGTGCCATGGAAGGCACTACCGGCCCGGATCGAGCCACATTACCCGCGTTCGGGTCGCGTGGGTCGGTCACCGTATGCGATGGAGACGATGCTGCGCATCCACCTGCTGCAGCAGTGATATGCGTTTGAGCAATTCGGGCATGTAGCAAGCGTTGCACGAGATTGATTCGATGCGGCTGTTCGAACGGCTCACCAGTCGTTCTCAGGTCAAGATGCCCTGCATAACTCGCGTGGACTCCATGCCAAGCGTCGAGAAGAGTCATGACGATTGCTCTGGTCCATCAACTGCCGCATTGAAACCAATACGGACTTGGCGTCCTTGCAGGAATCAGCCGCAGCCGCAGCTGCAGCTCAAGCGGCATCCTTGCAAAGTAATCATTTCGACGCGTGCTCTTCCCGAATCCGCTCGCGCCTGACGTCGACACGCCTGGCTATCACAATGACAACCGCTCCTATGAACAAGAACGGCAAGGTCCGACCGTCTGCAGTTGCCGCCACCATAGCTAGGCAGCACACGCAGATGGCGAAGGTCTTTTCGTTGATACCTTGGATCCTCACAAATTTCCTCATGCCTGCAACATCGGGAAACATCTTCTTTCAATAAGGTCACGAAGGGTCGCCGCCACGCCGTGGCGCAATGGTAGCGTTGCTTCTTCGCTGAGTTGAAGAGCGAAATGCGTCAGTAGCCGCTTCTTTCCTTCTGGTGATTCAGTCACTCCTACGCAAGAGACACAGCAGGCACCCGGTACGCCGACATGCGTGGACCACTCGGACGTCACTGGCGTAGGGTATAAGCCATCGTTGTAGTCTATATTCAATCGTCGGAACGACTGACAGCAGCGCAATCATCAGCATGAGCTTGCTTTACGACGCCACCGATGTGATGACTGGACTGACCGAGGTGCTGTGCTATGGCACGGCGGTGGTGGTGGAACCGTTGCGCTGACAAGGCCGCCGGGCATGGCCCGGCGCTACCCGGAATCACGCCGCTGGCGGGATCTCGGGCACCTCTACCTGCTGCACCGGCAGGGTCACCATCATCACCGTCGGGTCATCCGGGTCCAGCTTCGTCTTGAAGCCCAGGCTCTGGCACATCGCCAGCATGGTGCTGTTCTCGCGCAGCACTTGGCCTTCGACCACGTCCAGGCCCAGCCACTTGGCGTACTCGATCATGATTGCCATCAGCCGCCAGCCGATGCCGTGTCCCTTCAGGTCCGAGCGGATCAGGATACCGTACTCACCGCGGTGGTAATCGGCATCGGCGTGCAGGCGCACCGCGCCAAGCATTTCGCCACTGCGCGGTTCGATCGCCACCAGTGCGATCGAGCGTGCGTAGTCGAGCTGGGTCAGGCGCGCGATGAACTCGTGGCTGAAGTGCTTCACCGACTGGAAGAAACGCAGGCGCAGGTCCTCGTCGCTGACGCGGGCGAAGAACGCACGGAACAGCGCGTCGTCCTCCGGCCGCACCGGACGCACGAAGGCGCGGCCGCCATCGGACAGTTCGATGGTGCGCTCCCACTCCTTCGGGTACGGGAACACCGAAAAACGCGGATGACCACGGCCCTTGTGCAGGATGCGCGACGGCGCCACCGCCACACGTGCGTCGAGGGCGAGGATGCCTTTGCCGTCGACCAGCAACGGATTGATGTCCAGCGTGCGCACTTCGGGGATGTCGGCAGCCAGTTGTGCCAGCTTGACCAGCGCCAACGCCAGTGCGCGCTCGTCGGCGGCAGGCACATCGCCATAGGCCTTGAGGATGCGCGAGGCGCGGGTCTGGCCGATCAGCTCATGGGCCAGGCGCAGATCCAGCGGCGGCAGCGCCAACGCCTTGTCATTGATCACTTCGACCGCAGTACCGCCACGACCGACCACGATCACCGGGCCGAACGTCGCGTCATCGGCAATGCCGACGATCAACTCGCGCGCCTTCGGGCGGACGATGGTCGGCTGCACCAGCAGACCGTCAATGCGCGCATCCGGCCGCAGCTGGCGCGCACGTGACAGGATCGCATTGGCCGCGCTCTGCACCGCCGGCAGCGTCGTCAGGTTCAGGCGTACGCCATCGACTTCCGACTTGTGCGGAATATCGGGTGACAGGATTTTCAGTGCCACGCTGGCGCCACGTTCCAGCAGCGGTTGCGCCAGGTCCATCGCCTCGTGCGCATCGCGAGCATGCATCACCGGCGCGGAGGGAATGCCGTAGGCCTTGAGCAGTTCGTGGGTGGCCAACGGGTCCAGCCATTGCTGGCCGTTGGCCAGCGCCGCATCGACCAGCGCGCGTGCGGCCGCCGCGTCGACACTGAAATCCTGCGGCAGGCTGGGTGGCGTTTCCATCAGCGCGTTCTGCGCCTCGCGGTAGCGCACCAGGTGCTGGAAGCCACGCACCGCTTCGGCCTCGGTCGGATAGGTCGGCACCCGTGCCGCGTTGAGCGTGGCGGTGGCCTGGTCATCGTTGCCCAGCCACACCGCGAACACCGGCTTGTCGCGGTGATGGCGCGGGCGCAGTCCGAGCGTGCGGGTAAGCGCCTGTGCGGCGTCTGCGGATGAAGTGAATGCGGTCGGCACGTTGACCACCATCACCGCATCATTCTCGTTGTCGGCCAGCAGCGCCTCGATGGCGGCGGCATAGCGGTCACCATCGGCGTCGACCACGATGTCGACCGGGTTGCTGCGCGACCAGCCCTGCGGCAGCACGGCGTCGAGTTTCTCGACCGTGCTGTCGGACAGGTTGGCCAGCGTGCCACGCAGTGCAATGAGCTGGTCCACGGCCAGGCGGCCGACACCGCCACCATTGCTGAGAATGGCCAGGCGACGACCGGGGAAGGTCCCCAACCGGCCCAGCGATTCGGCGGCCGTGAACAGTTCGTCCAGCGCGCCCACGCGCAGCAGGCCGGCGCGGTTGAAGGCTGCACCGTACACATCGTCGGCGCGGGCCAGGGCCTGCACATGGGTATCGCGGCTGCCCGGCTGCACGCGCTCGGCGCGGCCGGACTTCACCACCACCACCGGCTTGGCGCGGGCGGCGGCACGCGCGGCCGACATGAACTTGCGCGCATCCTTGATCTGCTCGACGTAGAGCAGGATGGCGCGGGTGCGGTAGTCGGTGGCGAAGTAGTCGAGCAGGTCACCGAAGTCGACGTCCATCGTGTCGCCCAGCGAGACCACCGCGGAAAACCCGACCGAGCGGGCCACGCCCCACTCCACCAGCGCGGCGGCAATGGCCGAGGATTCGGAGATCAACGCAAGATCACCGGCCTGCGGGAAGTGCGCGGCGATGCTGGCATTGAGCCGTGCGTGCGGTGCAATCACACCCAGGCAGTGTGGGCCGAGGATGCGCAGGCCATGCTTGCGCGCCACCGCCTCCACCTGCGCCGACAGCGAGCCCGGGCCTTCACCCAGGTGCGCGGTGAGGATGATTGCCGCCTGCACGCCGCGTTCGGCAGCGGTGCGCACCACCTGCGGCACGATCGACGCCGGCGCGGTGATCACCACCAGATCCGGCACCCAGTCCAGGTCCTTCAGCCGCTTCACGGTGCGGATGCCATCGATTTCGGCATGCCGCGGGTTGATCCACGCCACCCTGCCGGGGAAGCCGGTGCCGCGCAGGTTGCGCATCACCGCACGTCCGGCCGAGCGCTGACGCGGGCTGCCGCCGATCACCGCGACCGACTGCGGACGGAACACGGACTGCAGGTGGTAGGTACTCATGCGCCTACGGTAACCAAATTCCATGGCGATGGGGTCAGATCCCTTCCCCAGGAAAGGGCTCTGACCCTTGCGTGAACCTTGCGTGCCGACCAAGGTCGGCAACTACCGGGGCACGGTGCTTCAGGGGTCAGAGCCCTTCGCTGCGCGAAGGGATCCGACCCCGTAACCGACCCCGTAACCGACCCCGGTTTACAACAGTGTGCCGTGCAGGATCATCGCGGCGATGCTGAAATAGATCACCAGTCCGGTCACGTCCACCAGCGTGGCCACGAACGGGGCCGAGGCACTGGCCGGGTCGAAGCCGAGCCGCTTCAGGATGAACGGCAGCATCGATCCGGACAGCGAGCCGAACGTGACGATGCCGACCAGCGCGGCGCCGATGGTGATCGCCAGCAGGATCCAGTGCTCGCCGTAGTCATGCAGGCCACCCAGCTGCCAGATGACGATGCGCACGATGGCCAGGCAGCCGAGGATCGCGCCCAGCACCATGCCGGTGGGCACTTCGCGCAGGGCCACCTTCCACCAGTCGCGCAGGCGCAGTTCGCGCAGCGCCAGGCTGCGGATCAGCAGCGAGGTGGCCTGCGAACCGGAGTTGCCGCCCGAACTCATGATGAGCGGAATGAACAGGGTCAGCACCACCGCGCGCGCCAGTTCGTCTTCATAGTGCTGCATCGCGCTGGCGGTCAGCATCTCGCCCAGGAACAGCACGCTCAGCCAGCCGGCGCGCTTGCGCAGCATCTCGAAGAAGCCGATCTGCATGTACGGCTTGTCCAGTGCTTCCATGCCGCCGAACTTGTGCGCGTCCTCGGTGGATTCCTCGATCAGCGCATCCAGTACGTCATCGACGGTGACGATGCCGAGCATCTGCTGCTGCGCATCGACCACCGGGATCGCCAGCAGGTCGTGGCGACGGATCAGCCGTGCCACTTCTTCCTGGTCCATCAGTGCGTCCACCGTCACCGGTGGATTGACCTGGGCCACGTCCAGGATCGACTCCTCCGGCAGGCCGGTGATCAGCCGGCGCATGGTCACCACCTGCTGCAGCTGCTGGCTGGCCGGCTCCAGCACGTAGATCGCGTACACCGTTTCACGGGTGCGCTCGACCTGGCGGATGTGCTGCAGGGTCTGCGCCACGGTCCAGCTGGCGGGTACCGCCACGTACTCGGTGGTCATCAGCGCACCGGCGGTGTTCGGCGGGTAGCTGAGCAGCTTCTGGATGGCCTGGCGGGCGTCGGTGCCCAGCAGCGGGATCAACCGCGCGCGTTCTTCCTCATCCAGCTCATGGACGATGTCGGTGGCGCGGTCGTCGGCCATCAAGCCGAGCAGGGCGGCAGCGCGCGCCGGCGGCAGCGCAGCCACCAGTTCGCCACTGCGGTGCAGTTCCGGTGCTTCCAGCATTTTCACTGCACGCGGCAACGGCAGCGCAGCCAACGTTTCCGCGGCGCGGGTCAGTTCCAGCGTGTTGAGGAATTCCACCGCATCGGCGGTGTTGAAGTTCGCCAGCGGCGCGGCCAGTGCGGCGGCATCGGCCACCGGGCGCAGCAATTGCTTCTGGTTCATCGGGTTTGCCTTGTGGGGGTGCGACCTCGCGCAACGCCAACGCAGGCAAACCGTCCCGATGTCAGGCGGTGGCCATCGCTGGCGTCGAACGAGGTCGACTTCTACTGTCGCTGGACATGGGTTGGGGACTCCGGGATGCGTGTGCCGACGGACGCGCCGCCAGCGGCGGGCAGTCTGGACCCGTGGACCATGCAGGTCAACCCGGTCCCGCCGCGGCAGCACCCTGCCCGCAGGTTGTTCTCGTGCCTACACAGGCCGGCGCGCATAATGGCGCGGTGGTGTTCGCCACGCTCTTCCCAACCCGAACGGACGCACAGCGGCTCCCCCGATGACCAGGTATTCCCATGCATAGCGGTGGTCTGGAACTGGCGCTGGTGCTGCTGCTGGCAGCGGTCATCGCCGTGCCGGTGTTCAAGAAGTTCGGTTTCGGCGCGGTGCTGGGCTACCTGGCGGCCGGTGTGGTGCTGGGCCCGGACGGGCTGGGCTTCGTGCAGGACGCCGACCGCATCCTCGGCGCCGCCGAGATCGGCGTGGTGATGCTGCTGTTCGTGATCGGCCTGGAGCTGTCGCCGGCACGCCTGAAGGTGATGCGGCGCTCGGTGTTCGGCGCCGGTGCGGCACAGGTGGCGCTGTCCGGGCTGGTGCTGGGCGGCCTGCTGCTGCTCGACCATTTCCAGTGGAAAAGCGCACTGGTGGTGGGCGTGGCACTGGCGCTGTCGTCCACCGCGGTCGGCCTGCAGCTGCTGTCCGAGCACAAGGCGATCAACAGCGACCATGGCCGGCTGGGCTTTGCCATCCTGCTGTTCCAGGACCTGATCGCGATCCCGCTGCTGGCGGCCATCCCGCTGCTGGGCGGGGTCAAGAACGAGACCCTGCGTTGGGAAGATGCGGCCGTGGCGCTGGGTGCGCTGGCGGTGGTGATCCTGTGCGGACGACCGGTGCTGCGCAAGGTGTTCAGCATCATCGCGCGCACCCGCAGCCCGGAAGTATTCACTGCCACCGCCCTGCTGGTGGTGCTGGGCACCGCCTGGTTCATGCAGGAAGCCGGCCTCAGCCCCAGCCTCGGCGCGTTCCTGGCCGGCGTGCTGCTGTCCGATTCGGAGTTCCGGCATGAGCTGGAAGCGCAGATCGAGCCGTTCAAGGGGCTGCTGCTGGGCCTGTTCTTCATCGCAGTGGGCATGGGCATCGACCTGGACCGCATCGCCGCCGAGCCGTGGCTGATCGCCGCAGGTGTCGGCATCCTGCTGGTGGTCAAGTTCAGCCTGCTCTACGCGGTTGGACGTGTCGCCCGGCTCAGCTCGCGGCAATCGCTGCTGCTGGGCAGCGTCCTGTGGCTGGGCGGTGAGTTCGCCTTCGTGGTGTTCAACGAGGCACAGCGCGCGCACCTGCTGGGCAACGCCAACCACGACCGGCTGGTGGCGATCGTCGGCCTGTCGATGGCGATCACGCCGCTGTTGATGATCGCGCTGCTGAAACTGCTCGGCCAGGAGAAAGCCACTCCGCGCGAGCCGGCCGAGGCCGACAAGGTGGCGCCGGACAACCGGCCCAAGGTGCTGATCGCTGGCATGGGCCGCTTCGGCCAGGTGATCGCGCGCCTGCTGACCGCGCAGAAGGTGCCGTTCGTGGCGCTGGAGGCGAACCCGGATACCGTGGCCGACCTGCGCCGATTCGGCAACCAGCTGTATTACGGCGACCCGACCCGGCCGGAGATGCTGCGCGCGGCCGGGGGCGAGCACATCGATGTGTTCGTGATCACCGTGGATGACCCGGAAACCAACCTGCGCGCGGTGCGCATGGTGCGCCGGCTGTACCCGGACGCGACGGTGCTGGCGCGTGCACGCAACCGCCAGCATGCGTGGCGGTTGATGGACATGTCGGCCGAGCCGTTCCGCGAAGTGTTCGGCACCAGCCTGGAGATGAGCGGCCGCGTGTTGACCGCGCTGGGCGTGGCACCGGATGTGGCCGAGCGCCACGTGCAGCGCTTCCGCGAGCACGATGAGCAGCTGCTGCGCGACCAGTACCTGGTGTACGACGACGAGGCGGCGGTGATCCAGACCTCGCGCGACGCACGCAACGACCTGATGCATCTGTTCGAGGCCGACGCGGAAAGCGACGGCAAGTAGGCGTGCCGACCAACGGTCGGCACCCACCACGGATTGCAGTAGTGCCGGCCGCTGGCCGGCAGCCTCGGGATCCCGAAGGTTTCAGGAGATTGCCGGTCAGCGGCCGGCACTACCCACTGGGGATTCCGGCCGTAGATCCACGCCATGCGTGGATGACGCGATGCCGGGGTCAGAGCCCTTTCCGTGGGAAAGGGATCCGACCCCGATGCTCAACCGTTGTCGCGCAGGAACCGCGCCATCGACGAGACACCCGGCACGCGCGGTTCAAACTCGCCGGCCACGTCGATGAAGCCACGCATCACCGCGATCTCGCGCGGGCTGCGGTTGAGGCTGTCGCGCGCCTCCGGATCGGCACCAGCGCGCAGCAGGCGCTGCACCAGCAGCGGCAGGCCGTGCAGGGCCGCGAGGTGCAGCGGTCCGAAGCCGCGCGGATCACGCACCTCAAGGCTCACGTCTTCGTCCAACAGGCGTTCCACCGCAGCCATCACCACCTGTTCGTCGCAGGCGGTGCCGGGCTCGGCGCGTGCGCCCAGCAGCAGCAGCAGCGGCGTGACCGCACCGGCCGCGGCCTGGTCCGGTTCGGCACCGGCCAGCAGCAGGGTGTCGAGCAGGGCGAGCAGGCGCGAGCGGTCGCGGGCACTGAAGCCATACAGCGCGGCACAGTGCAGAGGGCCCAGCTGCTGGGCGTCACCGGCGTGCACGTCGGCACCGGCGGTGAGCAGGCGCGCAACGATGTCCGGCAAGCCCAGCGCGGACGCCAGCATCAGCACGGTCACGCCGCCCGGCAGGCGGTGTTCCAGCTTGGCGCCAGCGTCGAGCAGGGCCGAGACGATGTCCACCTGGCGCATGCTGACCGCCGCCGACAGCGGCGTGGCACCACTGGCCGCTGCGTGCTGCGGATCGGCGCCACGCGCCAGCAACAGGTCGGTCACCGCCAGATGGCCACCACCGGCGGCGCGCAGCAGCGCGGTGCAGCCCTGCGCATCAACCGCATCGACGGCGAAGCCCAGATCGATCAGGCGGCGTACCGCGTCGACGTCACCGGCCATTGCGGCGGCCGGCAGATCGGACTCGCGCAGGGTGCGACGCGGCAACGGCCACACCCGCCAGTCCAGCCAGTCGGCCAGATCGCGGCGACCAATCGACAGCGCCACGCCCAGCGGCGTCTGGCCATCGGCGGCGCGTGCTTCCGGCGAGGCACCGTGCTGCACCAGCAGCTTCAGCGCGCCTTCGCGGGCCAATGCGGTGGCCAGATGCAATGCGGTCATGCCATGGCTGTCGCGCGCTTCACGATCGACGCCCGCCTTGAGCAGCGCCTGCTGCAGGCGCAGCCAGCCCAGGCGCACCGCCAGTGACAACGGCGGATCACCGGCCGGCGAAGCCGCGAACGGATCGGCGCCACGCTCCAGCAATTCCAGCGCCAGCTGTTCCAGGCCACGGGCGGCCTGGTCGTGCTGTGCACAGGCCGCCAGGAAGCGCGCCAAGCCACCGCGTCCGGCCGGCGACAAGCCACGCTGCAACATCACCTGCAACGCCGGCACCGCATCGATTCCGCGCGACAGCAACGCGAACATCGGCGTATCGGAACAGGCGTCGCGCACGTAGGGATCGGCGCCGTGGCCCAGCAGCCAATCCACCGCGCGCGGCTCCAGCGCCAGCTCGGGGTCGAGCAGCAGGCCGCCCAGTTCTTCCGGCTGGCACAGCTTGGCCAGCGCGGCCATGCCTTCGGTGTTGCCGAAGCCCAGCGCCTCGCGCAGCAGGGTCAGCGGCGGGCGGTCCGGCAGCAGGCCGCTGGCACTGGCGGCTTCGCCACGCTCGGCCAGGCCGTCACTGACCGCGGCCGGCAACGGATAGGACGGATCCAGCAGGGCGACAATCGCCCAGCGCCCGGCTTCGGCAGCGTAGTCCACTGCACGGCGACCGACCGGATCGGTCGCGTCGGCGGCGATGCCCAGCTCCACCAGGCGCTTGACCAGCAACGGCGAGACATCCTCTGCCATCACGGCCAGCTGCACTGCGTTGCGCCCTTCGCCGTCGACGGCAACCAGATCCGGCTTGTGCGGCAGCAAGTGTTCGACCACCGCGGCGCGCCCGGCACGGGCGGCTTCCAGCCAGGGCGTACGTCCCAGTGCATCGCGTGCTTCCAGGTTGGCACCGGCGGCCAGCAGCACGCCGATGATTTCAACGTGGCCGGCCAGCGCCGCCTCGTGCAGCGCGCTGCGGCGCTGGCGATCACGCGCGTCGGCACGTGCCTTGTGCTTGAGCAGCAGCTGCACGCCAGCCGGATCGTCGTCTTCGGTGGCGGCGGCGGCCAGCAGCACCGGGGTGCCCTCTGCCGGTTCGCTGCGCGCACCGCGTTCGAGCAGGAAGCGGGCCAGGCGCCAGTTGCCGACCTGGCAGGCCACGGCCAGCGGCGACCAGCCCTCGTTGTTCAGCGCATCGACTTCGGCGGCGGCATCGCGCAGCAGCGCGGCCACGCCTGGGTCGGAACTGCGCGCGGCATGGTGCAGCGGGGTGTTGCCATCGCTGTCGGTGGCACGCGAATCGGCACCGTTGGCGAGCAGGGTCATCACGGCTTCGGGGCGGCCATGCCAGCTGTCGCGGGTGGCGGCCAGCAGCGGGGTCATGCCCCGGTGCGGCGCGTTCACGTCAACGCCGCGGGCAATCAGTTCGCGCAGCAGGCGCAGGTCCGGCAACACCGCCGCCAGCACCGCCAGGCTGCGCTGGTCGCGCCAGTTCGGGTCGGGCAGCGCATACGGATCGGCGCCGGCCTGCAGCAGCTGCAGGCCGCGGTCGATGCGGCCGTGGCGGGCGGCTTCATACAGGGCCGGGGTCAGCTCCTGCGGTGCCATCGCCTCCAGCGGCGCGGTCTCGGCCGCGGCAGCGAACATCGGTTCGTGCTCGTTGCTGGCGGTGGCCAACGGGCTCGCGCGCAGCGACACCAGCGGTGCCGGCTGCACCCGCTGCAGCAGCAGGTGCAGCACTGGAGACAGCAGCACCACCGCCAGCGCGGCGGGCCAGCGTGCGCTTTCCGGCAGCAGGCCCGGCCAGGCCGGCAGCACCACCAGCGCGGCCAGCGCGATCACCAGCGCGGCGACACCGAGACCGCGCCAGGCGGTCAGGTCGCGTCCGGCCAGCGCCTGCCAATGCTGGGCCAGGCTGCCATCCAGGCGTTCAACGTCGTTCCACAACGGCCAGGTGCGCCAGGCCGCCAGCAGGCCGGCACTGACCAGCACGCTCAGGCCCAGCACCGCGGCCAGGCTGCCGCTGTCACGCAGCGCCGCCAACGGCCAGGCCAGCAGCAGCGCCAGCAACAGCGGGGCGGCCGCCCACAACGCCAGCAGCGCCGGCAGGTCCTGGCGCGCAACCACCTTCAGCGGCAGCAGCGCACGGCTGCGCCGCCACCACGATACGCCCAGCGCGAACGCCGGTTGCGCCAGGGCGGCGAGGATGGCACCGGCAACGCCGCCCACGGCAGCACCCAGTGCCAGCAAGGCGCCCACGGCGAAGGCGATCGACAGGGCGCGCGGACGGGAGACGTCAGTCATAGTGGCGCGGCATCAGGCTGGCCACCGACGGCGGCACCTGCAGGTAGAACCCGCGCTCGCTCATGTCACTGCGAACCTTGTCCGGGTCGGCCTGGGCCAGGCGACGCTGGGCATCCAGGGCCACGTCCAGGACGAAGGTGAGCGCACCCAGCGAGGTGAGCAGCGGCGCAGGCAGCGCGCTGAAATCATCGCGTCGGGGAACGTAGACGTAGGTGTCAGGCTTGAGTTGGCTTTTATAGACGTAGGCGTGCATGTCCGCGGGACGATAACCCGGGAAGAGCCATGATTGTGTCGGAAAGCCGACACCGGGGAAAGCCGTCGGCCGACGATGGCGGCGTGATCGACGGCGTTTCCCCGACGGGGTTCAGCAATGTGGCGGCGGCGTTCAGGCAACGCGGCTGCCCTGCGGTCGCTTACTTGACCTTGGCGTAGGTGCCCTTCAGCGCCACGCCAGCGAGGATCGTACCGGCATAGCATTCGTAGTTGGTGCTGCTCTTGAACTCGTTCTTCTTGTAGTAGCTGACGATGTCGACCACCGCGTTGGCACCGCGCGACTTGGCGCCGTCCTGCAGTGCGCGCAGCGCAGACAGCGCGACCCAGCGGCAGGCCTCGGCATCGCTCTTGTTGGCGGCGTTGGTCTTCTTGTTGGTCACGTCCTCGCCCAGGCGCTGCTGCACGCTGACCGGCTGGCCGGCCAGGTAGAAGCGCACGCTGCCGTCGATGCCGGCGTCCCGGGCGGCCTGCGAGGTGACCAGCTCCTGCAGGGACTGCTCAACGCGGGTGTCGCGGGCGGAGGCGGTGGAGGTCAGGGCCAGCAGTGCAGTGGCCGTGGCGATCATCAGGGTGCGGCGCATCGGAACATCTCCTTGTCGGGGGTGCGGGTGGGTTGAGGAAAAAGGCGGGATGGGACGGTGGATCATTCGCTCCAGCGGCGGAACACCAGCGAGGTGTTGATGCCGCCGAAGGCGAAGTTGTTGCTCATCACGTACTCGGCCTGCAATTCGCGGCCCTGCCCGGTGATGAAGTCGAGCTGGCCGCAGCGCGGGTCAACCTCGGCCAGGTTCAGCGTGGGGGCGAACCAGCCGGCACGCATCATCTCGATGCTCAGCCAGGCCTCGAACGCACCGCAGGCACCGAGCATGTGGCCGACGTAGCTCTTCAGCGAGCTGATCGGTACGCGGCTGCCGAACACCTGCGCGGTGGCCTGGGTCTCGGCGATGTCGCCGTGATCGGTGGCGGTGCCGTGGGCGTTGACGTAGTCGATCTGCGCCGCCTCCAGGCCCGCATCCTCCAGCGCCAGGCGCATGGCCTGGGCCATGGTGTCGGCGCTGGGCTGGGTGACGTGCTGGCCGTCGCTGTTGGTGCCGTAGCCGACCACCTCGGCAAGGATGGTGGCACCGCGCGCCTGCGCGTGCTCCAGGTCTTCCAGGATCAGCGTGCAGGCACCCTCGCCCAGCACCAGGCCATCGCGGCCGGCATCGAACGGGCGCGGCGTGGTCTGCGGCGCGTCGTTGCGCACGCTGGTGGCGAACAGGGTGTCGAACACCGCCGCAGCGGTAGCGTCGAGCTGCTCGGCACCACCGGCGACCATCACCGTCTGCTTGCCGCTGCGGATCGCTTCATAGGCCGCGCCCACGCCCTGGCTGCCCGAGGTGCAGGCGCTGGAGGTGGTGTAGACACGCCCGGACAGGCCGAAGAACACGCCGATGTTGACCGGCGCGGTATGGCTCATCATCTTCAGGTAGGTGGTGGCGCTGATGCCTTCGGTGGTGAACTCGTTGAGCATGCGCCCGAACTCGCCGGTGGCTTCGTGGCTGCCCGACGAGGAACCATAGGCCACGCCGGTGCGACCGCTGCGCAGCACCGGGTGCTCGTGCAGGCCGGCTTCGCGCAGCGCCACTTCGGTGGCACGCACCGACATGATCGCGACCTTGCCCATGGAGCGGGTGGTCTTGCGGTTGTAGCTCGGCGGCAGCGCGAAGTCCTGCGCCGGCGCAGCCAGCTTGGTGTTCAGCCCGGCATAGACATCCCACTCGGGCATCGCGCGCACCGCGTTGCGGCAGCTGCGCAGATGCGCCTCGATGGTCGGCCAGTCATGGCCGAGCGGACTGATCGCGGACGCACCGGTCACCACGACGCGACGATCGGTGGCCATCAGAGCATGCCCCCGTTCACCGAGATCACCTGGCGGGTGATGTAGCCGGCCGGTTCGGACAGCAGGAACGCCACCGTGGCCGCCACTTCGTCGGGACGGCCGACGCGGCCGGCGGGAATCAGCTTGAGCGCGTGTTCGATCACTTCATCGTTGAGCATTTCGGTCTCGATCAGGCCCGGGGCCACGCAGTTGACGGTGATCTGGCGGCTGGCCAGTTCCAGCGCCAGGGCCTTGGTGGCACCGATGATGCCGGCCTTGGCGGCACTGTAATTGACCTGCCCGCGGTTGCCGGCCAGTCCGGACACCGACGACAGGGTGACGATGCGGCCCGGCTTGCGCCGCCGCACCATCGGCATGATCAGCGGATGCAGCACGTTGTAGAAGCCATCCAGGTTGGTGTGGATGACCTGGTCCCAGTCTTCCGAAGAGAGCGCCGGGAAGGCGCCGTCGCGGGCGATGCCGGCATTGCAGACCACGCCGTAGTACGCGCCGTGCGCTTCGACATCGGCCTCCAGCGCGGCGCGTGCGGCCTCGCGGTCGGCCACGTCGAACATCAGTACGCGGGCCTGCTGGCCCAACGCGTGGATCTCGGCCACCACGGCCTGTGCCTCATCCAGGCGGCTGCGGCAATGCACCACCACGTCGAAGCCATCGCGCGCGATGCGCAGCGCGATGGCCCGGCCGATGCCCCGGCTGGCGCCGGTCACCAGCACGCTTCGATTCCCTGTCATGCGTGTCCACTCTCCAGATAGGCCATCGCATCGGCCGGTTCGAACACCGACACGTTGGCTGTCGCCCATTCGTCCTCGCCCGCCAGGATGCGGCAGGCGAACATCCCCAATCCATTGTCACCCAACAGCTCGCAGCGCGCCTGTACGCGCAGCCGCGAGCCGCTGGGGAAGCTGCAGCGCGCGCTGTTGTAGCGGCGGCTGCCGAGCAGGAAGCCCAGCTGCGGCGGCTTGCCGGCTGCACGCGCACGGCAGCCGGCCCAGGCCGCGATGGCCTGTGCCATGTATTCGATGCCCACCCAGGCCGGTACTTCGTGGTTTTCCACGAACAGGCCGGCCTCGGGCACCACCAGTTCCGCCTCGATGGTGTCCTGGTCCCAGTGCGTGATGCGCTCCAGCAGGCACATGTCCTGGCGGTGCGGTACCACCTCTTCAATTGCATACAGCATCTTCATCGACGCTCCAGCGCCAGCACGGCATTGCTGCCGCCGAAGGCGAACGAATTGCTCAGCACCCGCCGCGGTGCCTGCGCCAGGCGGGTGGCTGGTGCGACCAGCGGCAGTGCCGGCAGCGCGGGGTCTGCCACGCCGTCCCACCAGTGCGGTGGCAGCTGCTGCTGCGGGTTCTCGGCCAGCACGATCCAGCACAATGCAGCTTCGATCGCGCCTGACGCACCCAGCGTATGGCCGGTCAGGGGCTTGGTCGAACTGGCCCGAATGCCGTTGCCCAGCACCTGCGAAACCGCCAGGCTTTCCATCGCATCGTTGTGCCCGGTGGCGGTGCCATGCAGGTTCACGTAGTCCACTTCATCGGCCGCCCAGCCGGCGCGCTGCAGCGCCTGCTGCAGTGCATCGATGGCACCCAGGCCCTGCGGGTCCGGCGCGGACATGTGGTGGGCGTCGGCCGATTCGCCCCACCCGGCCAGGCACACCGGGCCCGGCTCGCGGGTGAGCAGGAACAGCGCGGCGCCCTCGCCGATGTTGATACCGGCGCGGTGCTGCGAGAACGGATTGCAGCGCAGGGCCGACACCGATTCCAGCGCGCTGAAACCGGCCACGGTGAAGCGGCACAGCGAGTCCGCGCCGCCTGCGATCACGGCGTCGACGATACCGGCTCGCAGCATGCGTGCAGCCGACATCAGCGCCTTGGCACTGGACGAACAGGCGGTGGACAGGGTCCACGCGGGCCCTTGAGCGCCGCTGCGCTGGCGCACGAACTGCGCGGCAGTACCCATTTCCTGCTGGGCGTAATCGAAGCCCTGCGGCCACTGGCCCTGTTCGGCGTGGGTGCGCAGGGCCTGCTCGGACTCACCAATGCCCGAGGTGCTGGTGCCCAGCACCACCGCCACGCGCTCGGCGCCATGGCGGGTGATCGCGGCGGCCACCGCCGGAGCGATCTGCGCCAGTGCCACGTCCAGCAGGGCGTTGTTGCGGCCGCGCAGGGCCACCGGCAGTTCCTCCAGCGCCGGCAGTGGCGTGCGTACTTCTCCCAGCGCCAGGGTGCGCCCCGGCAACAGGCTGTCGTTGTCACTGAGCCCGCCCGGCACGTCGGCGAACATCGCCGACGCGACAGCGGCGCGGCCATCGCCGAGCGCGCAGACCACGCCCAGGTCGTTCAGGTAGATCGGTGCACTCATCGGTCCTGTCCGGCCATGTCGATCGATTCGATGCGCAGCGCATAGCCTTCGGCACGGTTGTCCAGCTGCACGCTGCCATCGTCCAGGCGCTGCAGTTGCAGCCACACCGTGCCATCGCGCGACAGGCTGCGCTGCTGGCCGTCGTCGCTGACCTGCCAGTCGGACGGCAGCGCGGCGGCGATGGCCGCGGTCGGCCACAGCGCGAACTGCAGGTCATCCAGCACACGCTCGGCACGTACCTGCGGCGGCAGCCACGGCGCGCGCTGCTGGGTCAGCTGCTGGCCGTCCCACTGCAGGCGCACGCCGGTCTGGCCCATCGCCTGCACCGCCAGCTGCACCTGCTGCGCGTCGGCTTCCAGCAGCGCGTCGAGGTCGCGCTCATGGCTGCCGAAGCGGAAATGCAGCTGCTGCTGCAGGGCCAGCGGCGCCGGCAGGCTGGCCGGCGACAGCCGCAGTGGCGGCAGCTCCACCTGGGGCTTGGGCATGCGCCCGGCACAGGCGGCCAGCAGCAGGCACAGCAGCAGGGCCGCAGTACGGAAGATCAGGCGCTGCACAATTCCTCCAGCACGCGCATGCGGCGACCACTTTCATCGGCCACATACGGATTCTTGGTGTCCCAGGCGTAACCGGCCAGGATGGAGCTGATCATGTCGCGCACTTCGGGTTGCTGCTGCGGGTGGTAGATGATCTTCTGGAAGCCGCCCTGGTACCAGCTTTCCACGAAGCGGCGGAAGGTCTTCACTCCGGCGCGCAGCGGGATCGAGAATTCAGCTTCCCAGTCGACGGTTTGGCCGGCATAACGGCGCTTGAGGCACTCGCTGGCCAGCTGCGCGGACTTGAAGGCAATGGTCACACCGGACGAGAACACCGGGTCGAGGAACTCGCCGGCGTTGCCCAGCAACGCGTAGCCGGGGCCCCACAGCGAGCTGACATTGGCCGAGTAACCCGTGATGCGGCGCACCGGCAGCACCGCCCATTCGGCATTGGCCAGCAGGCGGGTCAGGTTGGGGTCCTCGCCGACGATGGCCTGCAGCTTCTGCAGGTCGTCGCCATCGTAGCGCTCGAAGAACGACGGCTCGGCGACCACGCCCAGCGAGCAGCAGCCGTTGGAGAATGGAATCGTCCAGTACCAGACGTCGATGTGTTCGGGATGGGTGGTGATCAGGATCTTGTTGCGGTCGAAGTCGGCTTCGGCCGGAATGTTGTCGCGCACGTGGCAGAAGATCGCGCCGCGCACCGGGAAATTGGACGGCGATTCGAGCTGAAGCAGGCGCGGCAGCAGGCGCGCGAAGCCCGATGCGTCGAGGATGAAATCGGCCTCGATGCGGTATTCGCTGCCATCCGGGCGGCGCACGCTCACCGCAGGCTGTTCACCGGGTTCGACCGACAGCACTTCATCACCGAAACGCAGCGTGGTTCCCATGCGCTCGGCGCCGCGTGCCAACACGTTGTCGAAGTCGGCGCGCTGCACCTGGTAGGTGGTACCCCAGCCCGGCGAGAACTTCTTCCGGAAGTCGAAGGCAGTACGCGCTTCACCGTGCACGAAGGCCGCGCCGTTCTTGTACTGGAAGCCGGCCTCGACCACATCCTGCAGCAGCCCGGCTGCTTCGATGTACTCCATGCTCTGCGGCAGCAGGCTTTCGCCGATGGAGAAGCGCGGGAACTGCTGGCGCTCCAGCATCAGCACCTGTCGGCCCTGCTGGCGCAGCATCGCCGCGGCCACGGAGCCGGCCGGGCCTGCGCCGATGATCAGGATTTCAGTGCGTTCGACAGCATCCACAGCAGTACTCATCGGGGCGTCCTTGTTGCTCGATCAGGGGAAAGACGAAAAGCGGAAGGCGGACTCAGGCCGGCGGCAGGTCATGCGGTGGCGGCCGGAACAGTGGCGAGATCAGCCAGACCAGGCCGATGCCGAACAGCAGGGTCAGGCCGAACGCGCGCAGCGCCGGGGTCTGCGACAGGCCCAGCAGGCCGAACGACAGCCAGGTGCTGGCCGCACCCACGCAGACCGCCAGCCATGCGCTGGCATCGCCACGGTGTTCGATCAGGAAGATGCCGTAGTCGATGCCCATGCCCAGCAGCAGCATCAGCGCCAGCACGTTGAACAGCTGCAGCGGCTGGCCGAACAGGCCCAGCAGGCCCAGGGTCAGTGCGCCGGCAATCAGGGTGGGGGCAAATACGCGCCAGGCCTGGCGGCGGTAGCGCAGCCACAGCGCACCGAACACCAGTGCGATGCCGACCAGCAGCAGCCCGCCCATCAGCTTGCGGTAGTGGCCCAGCAGCTTGGAGAAATCGGAGGTGCGGTCTACCCAGCGAACGCCGGGCAGGCCTTCGGCGGCACCCTCCAGCGTGGCCAGGGCATCGGCGCGCGACAGGTCATCGACCATCACCACGCTGATCATCTGCCCACCGACTTCACCCACCCACAGGTGGCGGAACGGCTGCGAGGCCGGCGAGGCCAGGAAGGCTTCGGCGGTGAGCGGCGCGGCGGCGAACTGCGGCCGCTGCAGCGGCTCGCCCACCGCCTCGGACACGGCCGACAGCACGCCGGGTTCCACCTTCGCGGTCAGCGCAGCATCGGCCTGCTGGCGCGCCGGCGACGGCAGCCAATCGCTGATCGCGCGATAGCCACCAATGCGCTTGTCGGTGGCCAATACACGCAGGCGCTCGGTCAGTGCTTCCTCGCGCTGCAGCAGCTGCGCCGCATCGGCGCCCTGCACCAGGTAGAACTGTGCCGGGCTGGGCATGCCCAGCAACTGGCTCAGGCGGATCTGCTGCGCCATCAACGCCGGCGGCGAGGACTGCAGGCTGCGCAGGTCGTCGTTGCTCTGCAGGCGCACGATGCCGATGGCAGACAGTGCCAGCGCGACCACCACGAAGACCGTCACCGCGCGGCGGCCATGCAGCCGCGGGAAACGCTCCAGCGTATTGCCCAGCCACTGCGAGAAGCGGGTCTGGCGGATCTCGCCACCGTCGAGCCACGGGAACCAGAAGATCACCGTGAGGAAAGCTGCGGCCAGGCCCACCACCGAGAACAGTGCCATCTGGCGCAGGCCGGGGAACGGGGCCAGGCCCAATGCCAGGTAGGCCAGCGCACTGGTCAGCAGGGCCAGCCACAGGCCGGGCAGCAGATGCCGCAGCAGTTTCCAGCGACGATCGGCCGGTTCGGCCTGGCGCGAGGCGAACCAGTGAATGCCGTAATCCTCGGCCACGCCCACCAGCGACGCACCAAACACCAGGGTCAGCACGTGCACCTTGCCGAACACCAGCACGGTCACCGCCAGCGCCACGCCACAGCCGATCAGCAGCGAGGCGGCCACCAGCAGGATCGGGCGCAGCGAGCGGAATGCCAGCCACACCAGCAGCAGCACCGCCGCCAGCGACCCCCAACCGATGGTGTTGATCTCCTGGTTGGCCTGCACCGCGGCGGCCTCGGCATGCAGCGGCACGCCGGCATGCAGGATTTCAAGCTCAGGCGCCGCCGCCGTGGCGGCCTGCCCGGCACGTTCCAGCAGGCCATCGAGGTGGCGCTCGCCATCCAGCTGGAACGCCGAGCCGGGCGTATCGAACTGCAGCACGGCCCAATGCCTGCCCTCGGCTTCAAGCAGGCCGTCATCGCCCAACCGCAGGCCCGAACCCTGCGCCTGCTGCTGCCACCACTGCGGCCACAGCGACAACGGATCCTGGCGCCATTCAGTCAATCGCGGCGCACCCATCGGGCCATACAGCGCAGCCAGCGCCTGCTCGGCCAACACGCCCGGTTCGCTGCCCTGCAACTGCTCGCGCTGGGCCGGTGTCAGCAGGCGGTCGCGGTACGGCGCGTAGAACGCGCGCGCCTCGTCAAACCAGCCTTCGATCGAGCCGCTGGGTACCAGCAAGGCGTGGTCGGCATCCTTGGCCATGGCCGCCGCAAAGGCCGCCTGCGCGCGCTTGGCAGCCGCGCTGTCCTTGCTGCCGAGCAGCACCACGACCTGCCGCGAATTGCCATCGGCAATGCGCCGGGTGACGTCGCTCAACAGGCGGTCGTGCGCATCCTGCGGCAGCAGGGCGAGGATGTCGGTGTCGATCCGCGATTGCTGGCTCCACAGCTGCCACTGCTGTGCGCCCAGCGCCAGCAGCACCAGCAGCCAGGCAATGCCCAGCCAGTGCCACCAGCGCCGCAACCGGTCCGGTGCGTTCGATGCCACGGCCTCACTCAAAGCGGCGGGCCTCGTCGGCATTGAGCGTGGCCGGCGCCTCGCTCAACGCGCTGAACTGGATCTGCGTGCGGTCCTTGTTGGCCTCGACGATCTCGACCTGGCGCACGTAGCGGTCGCCCTGCAGGGTCAGCGATTCGAAGGCCTTGGCCAGCATCGCCGACTTCGGCGTCAGGCGCAGCCGCCAGCCCTGCCCTTCACGGCTGGCCGCCACGTTGAACTGGCTGGACAGTGCCTGCACGTCGCCACTCATCAACGCGAACATGATCGCATTCACCGAACGCATCGCCGGCTGCTGCCGCGCGTCCAGTTCGACGCGGGTGCTGCCATCACGCTGCCGGCTGAGGATGCGATCGGCGGTGACCACTACTTCCGAGGGGAACGGCTTGAGCGTGGTCCAGATCACGCCGCGCTGGCGCGCGACCACGAACCGGCCCTGCGAGCGCAGCGGGTTCATGAAGCCACTCACCTGCTTTTCCTGGCTGAACTGGCCACGCAGCACATCCGGCCGCGCCACCGCCTGGGTAATCGCATCGATGGCGGGGTCGGCCGCCTGCACCAGTGGTGCGGCCACCAGCAGCAGCGCGCACAGCAGCGCACGCGCGAAACGGTTCGCTCGGTTCATGGCGCAGGCACTCCCAGGCGTTCCCACAGTACCGGCGGGCACTGGTACAGCATTTCCTTGCTGGCCGCGTCCACCGCGACCTGGATGGTCATCGCCCGGGTCAGCACCTGGCCGCTTTCCGCATCGAGGATTTCGTACTCGATCTTCAGCCGGTTCTCCCATTCCACGATGCGCGCGACCACGCGCAGCGCCTGGTTGAACAGCAGCGGGCGCACGTACTTCACCCGCGCGTCGACCACCGGCCACAGGTAGCCCGATTCGAGCATCTGCGGGTAGTCGTAGTCGTAGCGACCGAGCAGCGCGCAGCGCGCGATCTCGAAGTACTTGAAGTAGTTGCCATGCCAGACCACGTTCATCGGATCGCAGTCATGGAAGGCGGGGGTCAACGCAATCTCGCCAACCCGTTCAATGGCCTCATTCACCGGCATACAGCTCCCAACGTTGCGCGCGGATCTCCACCAGCAGTTCCCGCAGTTCGCGATCCAGCGCGCGGTCTTCCTCGACCAGGGCGATGCGTTGCCCCAGGTCGGCGTACATGTCGGCCAGACTGCCATGCAGCTGCGCATTCAGGCCAACCCGTTCACGCAGGGCCAGGCCCTGGCGCGCGGCGATCAGCATTGCCGCCACCACCTGTTCGGTCAGCTCGATCACCCGCAGGCAGTCGCGCGCGGCGATGGTGCCCATGCTGACCTTGTCCTGGTTGTGGCATTCGGTGGAACGCGAGAACACGCTGGCCGGCATGGTCTGCTTCAGCGCTTCGGCAGTCCAGGCCGACACGCTGATCTGCAGTGCCTTCAGGCCATGGTTGATGGCCGCGCGCGGACCGGTGGCCGCCGACAGGTTGGCCGGCAGGCCATGGTTGTAACGGGCGTCCACCACCAGCGCCAGCTGCCGGTCGAGCAGATCGGCAACGTTGGCCACGGTGTTCTTCAGGGTGTCCATCGCCAGCGCGATGTGGCCCCCGTAGAAGTGGCCGCCATGCAGGATGCGCTCGCCGTCGGCGTCGATCAGCGGGTTGTCATTGGCGCTGTTCAGTTCGGTCTCGATCAGCTGGCGCAGGAACGGCAGGCTGTCCTCCAGCACGCCGATCACATGCGGTGCGCAGCGCAGCGAGTAGCGATCCTGCAGGCGCTGTTCGTTGCGCGGCGGGCGCTCGCTGTGCAGGTCGCTGCGCAGGCGCGCGGCGATGCGGCCCTGGCCCGGGTGCGGCTTGGCTGCGAACAGGGTTTCGTCGAAGTGGTGCGCGTTGCCGTCGCTGGCCAGCACGTTGAACGCGGTCAGGCGCGTAGCCATGCGTGCCAGGTAGTCGGCGCGCTGCCAGGCCAGGCAGGCCAGGCCGGTCATCACCGCGGTGCCGTTCATGATCGCCAGGCCTTCCTTCGGCCGCAGCTTCAGCGGGGTCATGCCGATCTTCGCCAGCACGTCCGCCGCCGGCTGCACGCGGCCGTCGTGCAGCACCTCGCGCTCGCCGCACAGCACCGCCGCCACGTAGGACAGCGGCGTCAGGTCACCGCTGGCACCGACCGAGCCTTCGGCCGGAATCATCGGCAGCACGTCGTGCTGCAGCAGCGTGGCCAGGCCTTCCAGCAGCGGCAGGCTTACACCGGACATGCCGCGCACCAGAGAGGCCAGGCGCGCCGCCAGCACCGCACGGGTCTCGACCGGGTCCAGGTAACGGCCCAGGCCGCAGCCATGGTAGGTGTACAGGTGGTGCGGCAGTTCAGCCACCAGCGCCGGTGGGATGTTCACCGTGCACGAATCGCCATAGCCGGTGGTCACACCGTAGATCACGCCGTCCTCGCGCAGCAGGCGGTCGAGGAAGTCGGCACCGCGCTGGATGTGCGCGCGGAACGCCGGCGCGTCGCTCAGTGCGGCCTCGCACTGGCGCTGGGCCAGGGCAACCACGTCTTCGATGGTCAACGGTGCATCGCCAAAGCGGCATGCGGGTACGGCGTCAGTCGTCATGCGGAGCCTGATCCCAGAAGGGGAAGAAATTGAACCAGTCCAACGGGGACTGGATGACCTGGAGTTCCAGCCAACGCGCGAAGCGCTGTGCCTGTTCGGCCAGTGCCGCATCGCGTGAGCCGCGCGGCAGCACGATGCGTTCGGCGAACTGTTCGAATGCCACGCGGTAGCCCTCGCCCTGGTGCAGGCAGGCCATGGTGTAGACCGGGCAGCCCAGTGCGGCGGCGAGCACATAGGCGCCGATCGGGAACGGGGCGCGGTGGCCAAGGAAATCGGCGGTGACGCTGCGTCCGCCCTGCACCGGCGTGCGGTCGCCGACGATGGCGACGAAGCCCCCCGCCGCGACGCGCTCGGCCAGCATCACTGCCGTGGCCGGGCCCATTTCGGTTACCTGCACCAGTTCCACCGCCGCCAGCGGGTCCAGCCGTTGCAGCAGGCGGTTGAAGCGCTGCGCATGCGCGGTGTGCACCAGCACGGTGATGCGGAACCCCGGCACCTGTTCGGCCAGCACCTGGCACAGTTCCAGGCAGCCGATGTGCGCGGTCAGGATCAGCCCGCCTTCGCGGCGCGCGATCTTCTCCAGCACCAGGTCGCGATGCAGGTGGATGCGTTCGGCCGGATAGCGCCCGCCCAGGCCGAGGATCTTGTCCAGCATCGTGTCGGCGAAGGCGAAGAAGTGGCGCAGGCTGTCGCGCCGGGTCGGCGCACGGCCCAGCACACCGCTGTGTGCCTGCAGGCGCTGCAGGTATTGCATGGAGGCCTGGCGGCCGACGCGGTTGCTCAACCAGTGGCAGGCCACCACCGGCCACACGCACAGTCGGAACGGCCAGCGCCCGAACCAGCGGTGCACCCAGCACAGGAACAACACGCCGGCCACCGACGTCGATTCGCCGATGTCGGCCCAGTGCGGAGCGCCCTGCGCGGCCGCCATCTCAGCGCTGCCCCCGCAGGCGGCGCCACAGCAGGCGCGGCGCGCGCCAGAGCATGCCGAAGAACAGGCGGGTATGCATGCGGCTGATGCGCACGTTGTCACGCCACACATCGAAGTGCGACACGCCATCGGCGGGATAGGTCACGCGCGTGGCCAGGTGCTCGACCGGCAGCTGTCGCCAGTACAGGCGCACCATCACCTCGGTATCGAAATCCATGCGGCGGCCGATGGTCTCTTCACCGATCAGGCGCAGCACCGGCGGCAGCGGATACACGCGGAAGCCGCACATGGTGTCGCGCAGGTGCAGCGACAGCGTGTTGATCCAGACCCAGATGTGGGTCGCGTAGCGGCCATACAGGCGCGCCTTGGGAACACTGGCGTCGTAGGCCGGAATGCCGCAGATCACCGCACCCGGGTGCGTACGCGCCGCCTCGACGAAACGCGGCAGGTCGGCGGTATCGTGCTGGCCGTCGGCATCGATCTGCAGCACGTGGCTGTAGCCACGCGCAGCGGCCTCGGCAAAGCCGGCCAGCATCGCCCCACCCTTGCCCTGGTTGATGTCCAGGCGCAGCAGGTCGACGCCCTGGCGCTGTGCCAGCGAACGCAGCACCGTCGCGCACGCTTCATGCGAGCCATCGTCGACCAGCAGGCACGGCAGCCCGGCGGCCTGCACGCCGTCGACCACCGCCGCGATGGCGTGCTCGTGGTCATAGACGGGAATCACCACCAGTGGCGCGAACGCGGCACCGGCAACGGCCGGGTCAGTCCGCATCGGCGAAAACCACCTTGCCGCTGGCATGCACACCGTGGCTGGAGGTGTAGCGGAAGGCCAGCACATTGCGCGCGGCATCCCAGTCCAGCTGCAGGGTCAGCTCATCGCCCGGGCGGGCCACGTGCTGGAACTTCACCGCATCCATGCGCAGGAATCCGGCCGGCATGCTGAACGCCTGGCGGCCAAAACGCACGGCCCAGTCCAGCTGCGCCACGCCGGGCAGGATCGCCGCCTGCGGGAAGTGGCCCTGGAACGGCCGCAGCGCCGGGTCGAGGGTCATGCGCAACGTAGCGCTGGCAGCATCGCGGTGATCCCAGACCGGCACCGGCATGAGCGGCTGGAACAGCGCCGCCAGTGCCGCCTGGGTGACCTTGCCCTGTGCATTGATCGGCAGCGCCTTCACCAGGCGCCAGCGGCGCGGCCGGGTGACCGCGTCATGCGCCTGTGCCAGGCGCGCGCCAAGGCGCTGGCCCAGCGCGCGGCGCGCGGCGTCACCGCCCTCCAGCAGCGCCAGGCTGGCCGGTACCACCACCGCTGCCAGCTGCTCACGCTGTCCTGGCAGGACCAGTACTCTCACATCGTCCACTTCGGTGTCTTCGCGCAGCGCGCGTTCCAGCGCATCCAGCGAAACGCGGCGCTCCTCGATCTTGACGATGCGGTCGGCGCGGCCCAGCAGGCGGAAGCGGCCATCGGCCAACGCTTCCACGCGGTCCTGGGTGCGCCACCAGTCGAGGGTTTCCAGATGCGCCGAGGCGACGGCCAGGCAGCCATCCTCGATGCGCCACTGCACGCCCGGCAACGGCTGCCACGGCGGCAGGTCGGTATCCCAGCGGCGCCAGGCGATACCACCGGTTTCGCTGCTGCCGTAAACCTCGGTCGGTGCCACGCCCAGCCATTGCCGTACCTGGCGTGCGGCTTCTTCGGGCAGCGGGCCACCGGAGGAGAACACCGCGCGCAGGCGGCCGTGCAGGCTGGCCCAGTCGAGCTGCTCGGGCAGGCGCTTGAGGTGGGCTGGCGTCGCCACCAGCACCGTGTCGGTACCGGCCAGCGCGCCCACCAGGTCTTCGTGGAAGAACCGGCGCGGATGGATCAGGCGGCCGGCGGCCAGCGGCCACAGCACCCGGAACAGCAGGCCGTAGATGTGCTGGTGGGACACCGTGCCATGCACCTGCACGCCTTCCAGCTGCGCGCCGAACGCAGCCTGCAGCGCATCCACCTCGCGCGCCAGCTGGTCCATGCGCTTGTTGATCGCACTGGGCTGGCCCGTGCTGCCGGAGGTGAACACGCACAGCTCGCAGGCGCGCTCGTCCAGCACCTGCAGTTCGCCGTCCACGCCAACGGTGGGGGCAACCAGCGCTCGGTAGTCGGCGGAAACATCGCCGGCGAAACCGCTCACCTGTGGCTGCAGCGCCTGCAGCGTGGCCGGCAGGTTGTCGGCAGCCAGAAACACCCGCTTGCCGGCATGCCAGGCGCCGAACAGCGCAGCAGCGAAGGCCACCGCATCATCGAAGTACAGGGCCCAGTCACGGCCATCGGCAGCAGCAAAGGCCGCACGCCAGGCCAGCACCCGCTGGCGGAAGCGGGCATGGTCGATCACCTCGCCATCGCACACGCCGATGCTGCGCTGCGGCTGCGGGTCCACCAGCAGCCGGTCCAGGGCAATCCACTCAGCCATGCGCGTGCGCTGCCTTGACCCGACGCCGCACCAGCCACTCACCTGCAAACAACACGCCCATCATCACGTACGCCAACAATCCGTTGTAGAGCATCCAGACCCGGTCCGACGCGTAAAGCGCGGTCAGCAGGGCCAGGCTGCCGTTGAGAACGAAGAAGCCACACCACACCTGGGTGACGCGGCGGGTATAGGCCACCGCGAACGCCGGCAGGTCCGGCTCCTGCAACCGCGCCAGGCGTTCCACCAGCGGCGGGCCGAAGCGCAGGCTGGTGCCGAACACCGCCAGCATCACCATGTTGACCAGCGCCGGATACAGCTTCAGCGGCAGGGCCTGGTTCAGCACGGTGGCCAACACGGCCAGCAGGCCGGTTCCCGCGGCGGCGGCCCACCACAGCGGCTGGCGCGTACTCAGCGCACGCAGCAGGGCGAGGGTGAACAGCAGCAGCGACAGCCAGCGTGGCTCGAAACGGCCCATCGCCAGGTACACCAGCACCGGGTAGGCCAGCGAGATCGCAGCCACCACGACCGTGCGTGCGCGTGCCATGGCGGAGCCGCCGGCGCTGCGGTCAGGCGGCTGCCTGGTCCGGCAGCAACCCATGCACGACATCGACGATGTCCTGCACGGTGCGCACGGCCTTGAACGCTTCCGGCTGCAGATTGCGGCCCAGCAGCGGCTTGAGCTGCACGATCAGGTCGACCGCATCGATGCTGTCGATATCCAGGTCGTCGTACAGGCGTGCCTCGGGGGTGATCCGGGCGGTTTCGATCTCGAAGCTGTCGGTCAGGATGCTGACGATGCGTTCGAACAGTTCATTCTTGGTCATGGCAATTCCTGGCGCCGTTACGACTGGCGGGCGGCGACGAACTCGCCGAGCGCGCGCACGCTGGAGAAATGGCGACGGGTTTCTTCCGAATCGGCCGAGAGGCTGACACCGTACTTCTTCTGCAGCGCCAGGCCCAGCTCCAGCGCGTCGATCGAATCCAGGCCGAGGCCCTCGACGAACAGCGGCGCGGTCGGATCGATGTCCTCCGGCGTGATGTCCTCCAGCGAAAGGGAGGAAATGATCAATTCCTTGATCTCGTGCTCAAGTGCTTGCACGGGGCGGCTCTCCAGACAGGTCGAAATAACGAGAAAGGTGCTCGGTAACGCGGCGTGCCGCCAAGGCATCCCCCCTTGGCGAGTCGTCTTCGGCCAAGAAAGGCGCGATCGGGATATCTTCGCCGATCTGCAGCCGAACGTGAAAGCGACGTGAGGGGACACGATACCACTTCTGTCCCTTGGTCAGGGTTGGCGGGCTGCAGGTGATCCGCACCGGGGTGACGTCGATGCGGCCCCGTACGGCGATGTTGGCGGCCCCGCGCTGCAGGCGCGGCGGCTGCCCGGGCACGCTGCGGGTGCCCTCCGGGAAGATGACCAGGGTGCCGCCGGCATGCACCGCGGCCACGCAGTCATCGACCAGGCCGGCGCCATCGTCATTGGAGATGTAGCCGGCGGCCCGTACCGGACCGCGCATGAACGGGTTGCAGGCCACGGCCCGCTTGACCACGCAGTCGGCGTTGGGAAGCAGCGAGATCAGGCAGACCACGTCGATCAGGGTCGGGTGGTTGGCCAGCACCAGCAGGCCGTCACGCTGCAGGCGTTCACCGCCCTCGATCTCGTAGGTCATCACCCCCAGCCCGCGCATCAGCCGCAGATGGCTGGCGAACGCGACCTGGACCACGCGCCGGGCGCGCCGGCGACGGGCCACCGGGTCCCGCATCAGCAGCAGTACCGGCATCACCAGGACGCCGAGCAGCAGCCCGCCCAGGCCAAACGCAACAAAGCTCAGGCCGGTGCCAAACACCCGCCAGGCGTGGTCGAGGCGGCGCGGCAGCTCACTCACGGCGGCCCCAGCGCCAGCGCTGGCCATGGGCCACGTGCTCCAGCGCTGGCGCGCCGGACAACAGGAAGCGATGCAGGTCCAGCGCGTGCGGCAGCAGGCCGGGCACAGTGCTGGCCTGGCCGTCGGCCGGCTGCCACTGCAGCGCCAGCGTCGGCCGGTCCTCTGCTGGCGCGGTCAAACGCCAGCACCAGGCGAAGAACGGGTCGGGTTCGTCGGCGAACGTCGCGTAAACCTCCGGGAGCGGCGACTCGTAGACCACCACCCGCACCTCGCGGGCGCCATCGGCCAGCAGGCCGACGGCCTCCAGGCACGCGGCTTCGACCGTTGCCTGGCCAGCCGCCAATGCCAGGTAGTTGCCGCGATGGCCGCGGGCGATTGAATACAGCGCGGCGATCGCGTTGTGCACCGACAGGCCAAATCCGGTGGGCGACAACGGCTGGTCGCCGACCAGCGCCCCCAGCAGGTCCATCGAACGTGCGACGTCGCCATGGCGGCTGGCGAACACCAGCGGCACGTCGCTGTCGGCCCCCTGCCCGTCCTCGCACCAGCACGCGGTCTGGATCGCCATGCGGCCCAACCGCTCGATGCGACGGCGTTGCATTGCCGGAACCTCTGCCAGTGCCGGCGTATCCCCGCCGTGCGGCAGGTACGGCGCTTCGGCCCAGCCCAGCCACTGGCTACGCTCGCTCAGGCCGGGCGCCCACGCGGCCCAGTCGACGATGGAGAATTCAATCATTTAGCGTTGGTGCTTCAACGGGAGAACGATAGGCACGAGCCATTACGGCGACGCGCGGCGGCCCCCCATTCCTGCAGCCGTGCGTCCGTCCAGGACGTCGCCGGCTGCCCCCCTGGCTGCCGGAAAGGAGCGCACGCTAGCACGTCCCGCCCGGGGTGTGCAGGTTTCACATTCCCCAACACGGGGCCCGGCACCGTCGGGCCCCGCCATCAACCCATCAGTGGTAACCGGTGTCGGCGTGCACCTTGCCGCGGAACACCCGGTACGACCACGCCGTATAGCCCAGGATGACCGGCAGCAGAATGACCAGCCCGACCAGGGTGAAGCCCAGCGAGGAGGCCGGCGCGGCTGCCTGCCACAGGGTCATCGACGGCGGCAGCAGGTACGGCCACATGCCCAGCACCAGGCCAAGGAAACCAAGCACGAACAGCGCCAGGCTGAGCAGGAACGGCGGCAGGTCGCGGCGCGGATGGGTCGCACTGCGCCACAGCGCGGCGGCCACCGCCAGGGTCAACAGCGGCACCGGCGACAGCCACCAGAAGTTGCCGTCGCTGAACCAGCGGGCCATCAGCCGCGAATCGAGGAACGGCAGCCAGCTGCTGACCAGGCCCATCGCTGCGATCACCGCCACCACCAGCGGCCGGGTCATCTGCCGTGCCAGCGCCTGCACGCGGCCTTCGGTCTTCAGGATCAGCCAGGTGCTGCCCAGCAGCGCATAGCCGGCCACCAGCGCGGCACCGGTCAGCATCGCGAACGGGCTGAACCAGGCGAACGGTCCGCCCTGATAGACGCCGTCCACCAGCGGGATGCCCTGCACCAGGGTGCCCAGGATCACGCCCTGGGCAAAGGTCGCCAGCAGCGAACCGAGGCCGAACGCCACGCTCCACAGCCGGCGCGATCGATGCGCCTTGAAGCGGAACTCGAAGGCCACCCCGCGGAACACCAGCGCCACCACCAGCAACAACACCGGCAGGTACAGCGCCGACAACAACACCGCATAGGCCTTCGGGAACGCCGCCAGCAGCCCGGCGCCGCCCAGTACCAGCCAGGTCTCGTTGCCGTCCCAGATCGGCGCGGCGGTGTTCATCATCAGGTCCAGCTGTTCCTCGTCCTCGGCGAACGGGGCGAGGATGCCGATGCCGAGCACGAAACCGTCCAGCACCACATACATCAGCACGCCGAAGCCGATCACCGCGAACCACGCCACCGGCAGCCAGGTCATCAGGTCCATGTCAGCGCTCCTCCAGCGGTTCGTCGGCCGCCGACAGCGGGCGTGCCGGGGTGTGGCTGCCGTGGTCCAGCGACGGCCCATCATCGTGCGGACGCGGTCCGTGGCGCAGGATCTTCACCAGGTACCAGATGCCCCAGCCGAACACGAAGGCGTAGCCAACGACGTAGACCGCCAGCGACAGCGCGGTCATCCACGCGCTCTGCGGGCCGACCGCATCAGCGGTGCGCAGCACGCCATACACCACCCACGGCTGGCGGCCCATCTCGGTGACGAACCACCCGGACAGCAGCGCGATGAAGCCGCTGGGCAGCATCCAGTTCCAGCCGCGCAGCAGCCACGGCGAATCCAGCAGCTTCCTGCGCCACAACTGGAAAGCCGACACCCAGGCCAGCAGCAGCATCAGCGTGCCCAGCCCGACCATGATCCGGAAGGCGAAGAACACCGGCGTCACCGGCGGCCGCTCGCTGGACGGTACCGAAGTGAGCGGGTCGAAGGTGCCGTCCAGGCTGTGGGTGAGGATCACGCTGCCCAGCTTCGGGATGGCAACTTCGAAATCATTGCGCTCTTCCTTCTCGTTCGGCAGCGCGAACACCACCAGTGGTACGCCCTCGCCCTCCTTGGTTTCATGCCAGTGCGCTTCCATCGCCGCAATCTTCATCGGCTGGTGCTTGAGCGTGTTCAGGCCATGCATGTCGCCGACGAAAATCTGCACCGGCACGGTCAGTGCCGCGAACGCCACCGCTGCCACCAGCATGCGCCGGCCCGCTTCCACGTGCGTGCCCTTGCGCAGGTACCACGCGCCGACGCCACCGATCACGAAACAGGTGGTGATGAACGAACCCAGCGCCATGTGCGCCAGCCGGTACGGGAACGAAGGATTGAACACCACCTGCCACCAGTCCACCGGATGCACCACGCCGTTGACCATCTCGTAGCCGGCCGGCGTATGCAGCCAGCTGTTGGACGACAGGATCCAGAACGTGGAGAACAGCGTGCCCAGCGCCACCATGCAGGTGGACAGGAAATGCAGGCGCGGCGAGACGCGGCCCCAGCCGAACATCATCACGCCGAGGAAGCTGGCTTCCAGGAAGAACGCGGTCAGCACTTCGTAGGTCAGCAGCGGGCCGATGACCGTGCCGGCCACCTCGCTCAGCCGTGGCCAGTTGGTTCCGAACTGGAAGGCCATGACGATGCCGCTGACCACGCCCATGCCAAACGACACCGCGAAGATCTTCTGCCAGAAGAAATACAGCTCGCGCCACACGGGCAGCTTGGTGCGCAGCCAGCGCCATTCGATGAAGGCCAGCCAGCTGGCCGTGCCAATGGTGAAGGCGGGGAACAGCACATGGAAACTGATGACGAATCCGAACTGGATCCGGGACAACAACAACGCGTCCAAGGGACGCCTCCTGCCTGTGACCGGTGGGATACCGGACCACTTTAGGAGGATTTCGTTAAGACGGGATGCGACCGGGTGACGCGCTGCTTCACTTTGTCGCAGGTGAAGCTGGGTGACAGGATGAATGGGCTACAAGGGCTTCAGCAGGGTCAAGGGCGGCTCCTTGGTGATTCGCAGGGCCTGGGGTACCAGTGCAGTCAAGCAGGCCCCCATCACCAGCACGACAGCGCTCGATATCGAGAACCACGGTGAACCTGTGCTGCCGTCCTGCGGCGACCCTACCCACTGCAACGACAACGCGCCGAGCAGGGTGCCCAGCGTGGTGAACAGTGAAACCTCGAACATGATTTCGGCAAAGATCACGGATCCGCGAGCACCCAATGTCCGTCGAACCCCAATGGAGTGCCGGCGCCGATCAAGCCACGCGCCCACAACTCCGGAAACGCCGGCCATCAGCACACCGAGAACAACGGCGGTCATGACCGCGAGCACGGTCGTAGCGAAGCGATCAGCTTTGACGTAGGCGTCGCGATAACCCGCCAGCGTCTCGACACCGGCTGGATGCATGATCCGATAAGGCCGCTGCAGCGCATCGGCGGTGCGATCAAGCGATGAACGATCAACCTCCGACCTCCACTTCGCCAGATAATAGCGACTGGCGCCCATGGGAAGGCCCGGGAGCAGCACCCACTGCGAATCTCGCTCATTGCCGCCTGGCGCCGGTCCAGCAACAGACGCAAATACGCCCACGATGACCCGGCTGCTGCCGGGGCCGAAATACAGGTGGCGGCCAACAGCATTCCCCGCTCCGAACAGATGGGCAGCCAGCGATTCACTGATCAGCACCACCGGAGCGCCTTCAACCATGTCCTCCTCCATGGCATCGCGCCCCAGGACGATTCCCGCGCCCAGCATCGCCAGCAAGCCAGAGCTTGCAGTTACAACGGGAACGCGATCACATCCAGCAACGTCTGCCGTGCCCGCGTTCATCGAATGCACCATGGCCGACTCACTGGTGCATACGCCGTATCGATGGGCTCTTCCCCCGAACGGAACAGCGTCGCTCACAACCGTGTCCTGAACACCGGGCAGCCGGATCGCGGACAGGTCTGCCCGCAGCACTGCCGCATCCGCGCCGTCTTCGACATCAGAGACTCTGACCACACCAATCGATGCTGCCTCCCGGATGCTCCCGGCGTTCAATCTGGCGAAGCTGTCCAGCGCAGATTGCAGTGCGAACGCACATGCCAGGCTTGCAAGCGCTGCCTGCACTGCAAGCAGTGCGGCGCTTCCCAAATGTCGTCGGGTCTCCCTCATCGATTCGAACATTTCAGGCAGCCCCCTTCGCGAAGGCACTCGACAGGGAGCTGACCCTGCAGATTTCAAACGACGGGACCAATGAACAGAGCAACGTCGTGACGACTCCCAGGCCAGCGGCCATCAGCATTGCCCCAGCATGCATCGCCGTTATCGCGCTGGGCAGAACGTCTCCCGCAGCAACCACCCGGATTCCCAGCGTGTAGGTGACGACAGCGAGCACACTGCTTGCGGCTCCCGCCGCGATGGATTCCCACATGAGCTGGATGAACACGTCCCGACGTCGCGCTCCCAGTGCACGTCGTATCGCGAGCTCCCGCCGACGGCGCCCCAGACTGAAGCTCAGCAGCGCCGCCGCGTTGACGATGCACACACCGAGAAGGATCAGTGACAGCCGAAGCTGCATCCTGGCCCGCTCCGGAACCAATCCCAGCCTGTCCAGCCACTCCATCAACGGCCAGAGTGCCACCTGCTGGGTGCCTGGTTCGATCCGAAGGCCCTTTGTCTGTGCATAGGCATCCAGATTCGCCCGGTAGGCGGCGACATCATCCGCGGTGGGCAGCCACGCCCACAATTGAAGCCATGACACGTTGGCTCCTGCAGGGTCCGTGTCCTGGTCACCCCCCCAGATCGCCGTCCCGTCCACAACAGTCAGCCTGTCCGCGATTGCGGTCTCAACCGGCAGGTAGATCTCGTCAGGTTCCACAAACGGCCGCCGTGTGAGATCTCCCTGAAACATCGGCACCGGATGCCAGTCCTCCGCGACACCCACAACAGTGTAGGTGCGCCTGCCCAGTTCCAACCGATGACCAACACAGTCCTGCGCACACTCGCGCTCGGCGAGCGCACGCGACAGGACCACTATACGACTCGCAGCATGCCCCTCCTCGGCGGTCCATGCGCGCCCTTCAACAACAGCAATGCCAAGAACACTGAACACTTCGGACGTTGCGAACCTCGCACGCAGCCTTGCGCTGGCGGCTCCCGGCCGGGAGAGCGTCACCGCCCCGCCCGCCATGGCGGCCTGCTTCCACGACCTCCCCTGGCCCAGAAGCGCCTTCGCATCCGGCCAGGTCAGTGCCTGTCCCGGATCCGGGGAACCACTGCGCAGAGCATCTGGACGCGCATCAAGGTACGGGCGGAACAATGCGGAGCTCCGGCCCGGCGCGGGATCCGACGATGCCTGGAGAACAATGGAGAGCATCACGGTCGTGATCCCCACCCCCGCACCCAGCATGAGAGCGATTGCCAGATGAGTGCCGATCCGTTGCTTGAATCGGGCAAGCGAAAGCTGGATGTAGTAGAGCATCATCCAATTGCATCCGGCGTTGGATTACTGGCGCACCTGTCCATGTGATTCTCACTCCATACCCGTGGAAGCTGATGGTTGAGAGTCTCTGATTGTGAAACTCCGACTCAAGCGGAGGCATGGAGTTTGCAACTTTCCTCAGGAAACACACGTAGCTCGCGGACCCTGGATAGAGCGACTGCCACTGATGACGAGGCCGACGTGACGGAGTCTGACGGGAAAGACCAACTGCCGACGTGGAGACAACGCCCGACGCTTGGATATCTGATCGGAAGTTGGAGGAAGAAGCGTCCCAAAGCAGTTGCGGGCGTCAATGTTCTTCTAGACCCAGAAGTACCAGGCCGCTGCAGCCAGCAGTGCGCCAAACAACAGCACCTGCACCACCACATAGCCCACGCCACTGTCGCGTGACTCAGCGGCAATGCGCTTCTGCAGCGCGTCACTCACATCCGGCGTTTCTTCCCGCTGCACCTGCTCACGCAACGCCTGCGCCAGCGCGCGCTCTTCCGCATCACGAGGGTCGGTCGATGGGTTCACAGCAGTTCTCCGGCAGTGGCATGCCGCGTCAGTTCCTGCTTCAGGACCTGGCGCGCGCGGTGCAGGTGGCTCTTGATGGTACCGCGTGCCAGTCCGGTCACCTGCTCGATTTCGGCCAGATCGAAATCCTCCAGGTAGTGCAGGCCGACGATCAGGCGCTGCGGTGCACTCAGCCGTTCCAGCGCCGCGCCGAGCTGGCGCCCTACCTGCAGCGCCTCGCTCAACTCAACCGGGCCCGGGCCTTCATCGCCGACACCCAGTTCCTCCGGCACCTCCACCGCCACCATCCATTGCGCCTCCAGCCGCCGCCGGCGCAGGTGCTGCAGCGCCGTGGTGTAAGCGACCCGGGAAACCCAGGTGCGCAGCGAGGATTCAAAACGAAACCGGTGCAGCTGGCGGAACACTGCCAGGAAGGTCTCCTGCAGCAGATCGGGCACTTGGTCGCGGTCGCCGACCATGCGCCCGATCACTTGCGCGCAGGTGCGCTGGTGGGTTTCAACCAGTTGCGCGAAGGCCGACTGCGAGCCATCGATGATGGCCCGCACCAGGGCCTGGTCCGCGTCGAGCGGCTCGGCGGGCGGTGCCGCCGATACTGCATCGTGGCGGCGACGGCCCCGCAGCGCCGACAGTGCTTCGCCGAGCAGGCTCATCTACGGGGCGCCCCCTGTGCCCGTGGCATGCGCCGGCTCAGCCCTTGCGTGCGGCGGGGCGGGTGAAGTGCCAGGCCAGCAGCTGGCCCAGGCCGGCACTGCCGACCAGCGCGGCAGCGGCACCGAAGGTCAGGTCACGCGCACCGATGGCCTCCAGCAGGGCCATGGCCAGCGCCAGGCAGACCAGGCTGATGCCCCAGCGCAACGCCCCCTGGCGGCGCCGCTCTTCTTCCAGCACGGCCAGCGAGCGGATCACTTCCTCCGGCACGTGCGGGGCCACCAGCTTGCTACGCGCGCGGGCATCGGCAATGGCGTGGATCGCGTAGGCGATGCAGATGAAGAGGGTGATCGGGATCAGTTCCTGCATGGTCGGGCTCCTGTTCGGTGGATGATGCGGGTTCAGGAGAATGGATGCGCGAGGCCGGCCAGCGGTTGCACTACTTTGCCAATCCCGCTGCCATGACCTGTGGCCCCTGCCCCCGGCCCGTGCGGCTGCTACGCTTGGCCGGTTTTCCTCTACTGGTGCCGTCCGCCCATGTCCCGAGTGCTGCCCCTGTCCCTCCTGCTGTCGGCCGTGCTGGCCGCACCGGCTGCGCATGCCGCGCCGACGCCGATCACCATCGAACAGGCCATGGCCGACCCGGACTGGATCGGCCCGCCGGTCGAGAAGGCCTGGTGGTCGTGGAACAGCCAGCAGGTGGAGTACCAGCTCAAGCGCAACGGTAGCCCGGTGCGCGATACCTTCCGCCAGCCGGTGGCCGGTGGCGTGGCCGCGCAGGTGGCCGATGACCAGCGCGGCACCCTGGACGTGGCCGAGCCGGTCTACGACCGCAGCCGCAGCCGCAGCGCATTCGTGCGCAATGGCGACGTGTTCGTGCGCGACCTGCGCAGCGGCGCGCTGACCCAGCTCACCCGCAGCAACGAGCGCGCGGGCAACGTGAACTTCGCCGCCGACAATGGCGTGATCTGGCGCGTCGGCCAGAACTGGTTCCACTGGGCCGCCGCCAGCGGCGTGCAGCAGGTGGCCAGCCTCAAGGCCGAAAAGGATCCGCGTACGCCGCCGAAGGCCGACGTGCTGCGCGACCAGCAGCTGCGCACGCTGGAAACCCTTCGCCGCGACCGTGACCAGCGCGAAGCACTGAAGGATCAGGACCAGCGCTGGCGCCAGGCCGACCCGACCCGTGCGCCGGGCCCGGTGTACCTGGGCGCAGACGTCGAGATCGCCGACAGCGTGCTGTCGCCTGACCTGACCCACCTGGTCGTGGTGACCAAGCCGAAGGACTTCGATGACGGCCGTGGCGGCAAGATGCCGCTGTACGTGACCGAGTCGGGCTACGAGGAAACCGAGGACACCCGCACCCGCGTCGGCCGTAACGGCTTCGAACCGCACACGCTGTGGTACGTGGACGTGCGCACCGGCAAGGCCGAGAAAGTCTCTCTGGCCGGCCTGCCGGGCATCAGCACCGATCCGCTGGCCGAGCTGCGCCGCAAGGCCGGCAAGGACGCGCTGAAGGGCGAGCGCAGCCTGCAGGTGATGAGCGACTTCATGGGCGGTGGCATCCGCTGGAGCCCCGATGGCCAGCAGGCCGCGGTGATGCTGCGTGCCAACGACAACAAGGACCGCTGGATCATCAGCGTCAACGCCGCCGACGGCCGCGTGCAGAACCGCCATCGACTGACCGACACCGCCTGGATCAACTGGGGCTTCAATGATTTCGGCTGGATGGCCGATGGCCGCACGCTGTGGCTGCTGTCGGAGGAATCGGGCTTCTCGCACCTGTATACCCAGTCCGGTACGGGCAAGCCGCAGGCGCTGACCAGCGGCAAGTGGGAAACCTCGGCGCCGGTGCTGTCGGCCGACGGCAAGGGTTTCTACTTCCTGTGCAACCAGCAGGCGCCGCATGACTACGAAGTCTGCGCGGTCGACACCGGCAGCCGCCAGGTGCGCGAGCTGACCAGCCTCAACGGCGTGGAAGACTTCTCGCTGTCGCCGGACGGCCAGCAGCTGCTGGTGCGCTACTCCGGCGCCTACCTGCCGGCGCAGCTGGCCGTGGTACCGAGCACCGGCGCAGGCCAGGCCCGCGTGCTGACCGACACCCGTACCGCCGACTACAAGGCACGCCAGTGGATCCAGCCGAAGCTGGTGGCAGTGCCGTCCAAGCACGGTGCCGGCGTGGTCTGGGCCAAGTACTACGAGCCGGAAAACAAGGAACCGGGGAAGAAGTACCCGATCGTGATGTTCGTGCACGGCGCCGGCTACCTGCAGAACGTGCACCAGCGCTACCCGGCCTACTTCCGCGAGCAGATGTTCCACAACCTGCTGGTGCAGAAGGGCTACATCGTGCTGGACATGGATTACCGCGGCAGCGAGGGCTACGGCCGCGACTGGCGTACGGCGATCTACCGCAACATGGGCCACCCGGAACTGGAAGACTACAAGGACGGCCTGGACTGGCTGGTCGACACCCAGCAGGGTGACCGCGACCATGCCGGCATCTACGGTGGTTCCTACGGCGGCTTCATGACCTTCATGGCCCTGTTCCGCTCGCCGGGCACGTTCAAGGCCGGCGCCGCGCTGCGCCCGGTGGTGGATTGGCACCAGTACAACCACGGCTATACCAGCAACATCCTCAATACCCCGGACATCGATCCGGAGGCGTACCGCGTGTCCTCGCCGATCGAATACGCGCAGAACCTGCAGGACAACCTGCTGATCGCCCACGGCATGATGGATGACAACGTGTTCTTCCAGGACTCGGTGAACCTCACCCAGCGCCTGATCGAACTGCACAAGGACAACTGGTCGATCGCACCGTACCCGCTGGAGCGCCACGGCTATGTGCGCGCCGATTCCTGGCTGGACCAGTACAAGCGCATCCTCAAGCTGTTCGAGCAGAACCTGAAGTGAGCAACGCCGCGGCCACGATCCACATCGTGGCCGCGGTCATCCTGGATGACCGCGGCCGGGCGCTGGTGGTGCGCAAGCACGGCGCCAGCCGCTTCATCCAACCGGGCGGCAAGCCCGAACCCGGCGAAGCGCCGCTGCAGGCGCTGGCCCGCGAACTGGACGAAGAACTCGGTGTGCAGTTGTGCGCCGATACCGCCATCGCGCTGGGCACCTTCGAGGATTGGGCGGTGAACGAGCCCGGCCATCGCGTGCAGGCACAGGCCTGGTGGGTGCGGGTGGACGGCACGCCACAGGCATGTGCCGAGATCGCCGAACTGGCCTGGGTGCCGCTGCAGCCGCCGCATGGCCAGCCCTTGGCACCGTTGAGCGAACACCATATCCTGCCGGCCGTCGCCACCCGGGTGACGGCCCGCTGATCGCGCGGGCACCGATTGCAAGGACACCGGATGTCAATGTCGATCCCGCCGATTCCCTCGCTGGTCCAGCCGACCTATCACGCCTGGGTGCGTCCGATCGCACACGCTTCGTTCTGGCTGTCGCTGCTGCTCACGGTGTGCTTCGTGATGCAGGGGCTGCTGCTGTGGCCGCTGCGCAACCTTCCGATCTGGCATCTGGTTGAGAGGGAAGTACAAGACCAGCACCTGCACAGCCTGACCTGGCTTTTGGCGCATCCGGTGGCCGCGTCGATGATTGCCGCGCTGCTGTGCCTGGCCTCGACGCTGGCCAGCTGGGGCCTGCTGCGCGAGCGCAGCTGGGGCCTGTGGAGCTTTGTGGTGATCCTGCTGCTGAGCGCATTGGCCAACTTTGCGGTCGCCGGCTGGTTGGACGTGTTCATGCGTGATGTCATCCCGTTTCTCTCCGACGACGCCGTCCTGCAGCAGGAACTCCATCTGAAACGCTGGTTGATCACGCTGACCGTGGTGGCCATGTCATTGGTGCTCCTCGGCCTGCAGGGCTGGCTGGCCTGGCGCCTGTTGCGGCCGGACCTCCGCTCGCGCTTCCACTGAGCCCCCCCCCTTTCCCGCACGACAAGGACCGTCGCTTGCGCTTGCCGACCCTTCTCCCCGCGTTGCTGGTGCTGACTGCGCTGCCTGCCGGCGCCGATGCGCTGCAATGTGGCGAATACCGCAGCGCCGATGGCGGCATGACGCTGGTGTTCACCACTCCCGGCAGCGGCTACCACCACGATGATGGCAGCGAGCCTCAGCCGCTGTGGGTTGATCGCGGTGCGGCACAGACGCGGTTGGTCATGCTCGACGATGGCGTGGCGCAGCCGATCCGTATCAGCGCCGATGGGCAGCGCATCGAGCACGACGGGGTGGTGCTCTACACCCTGCGCCAGCCCCGCGCCTGCGCCAGCGAGCCCAGCGCGATGGATGGCAGCTGCCGCGCCGCTGGCAGCCACTGCGTTGCACGGCTGCCCACGGCCTCACCCGGCCAGGCCCAGCGTGCGTGCAGCGAAGGCGTTGGCGCGGGCTGCTCGGCGCTGCTGCGCCAGCTTCGCGATGGAACAACTGTAGCCGGCAGCGATGACACCAGCCCCGCGCGCTTCGAACGCCCGCCCATCTGCCGCGAACACACGCCCGGCCATGACCCGCAGGCCTGCGAGACGCTGACCGGCGATGCGCTGGCCGCCGCCATGCAGAAGGTCGGTGAACGCCTGCAACAGGAAGACGAAGACATGCCGGATTCACCGCTTCCGGCCGCTGCACGCGATCGCCTGCAGCAGTTGTGCCTGCAGCACCGCAGTGGCCGCTTCTGCGTCGAAGTAGCCGCACAGCAACTGATCGCGCTGGAGCCCGCATTGGCGGTGCAGGCGCTGCAGGTGGTCTGCGATGCCGGCCGCACCAGCGCCTGCGAACGCATCGCACCGCTGCGCGGTCCCGGCGCTGACCTGCGCCTCGTCCCGGCCCAGCAGGTGCCCTGCGGCCGCTACCAGGCCGATGGAGGCGTGATCGACAGGCTCGACTTCGGCGATGGCACCCGGGCCCGCCTGCAGAACGGCGCCATCCACCTGCAGCAGAACGGCGAAACCCTTGTGCTGCGCCAGCTCGGCAACGGCGATCTGCTCGGCATGGATGCGCAGACCGCCTACCAGCGTTACCAGCCCGTGCCCGGCACGGCAGAATGTACGCCCCCGCGCGAGGGCCCTGGTTCGCCGTAGCGCCTGGAGTTTCCCGTTCGATCGTCAAGGAGACGACATGCATTCACCCGCACCGCGCCAGCGCTGGCTGGCCTGGGCGTTGCTGCTGGCCGCACCGATGGCCGCCGCACAGTCACCACAATGCGGCCTGTTCAAGGCCGACGAAGGCAGCAGCACGCTGCGCATCAGCTCACCCAACCGTGGCGAGCAGAAGCACTTCGGCAGTGCGCCGTCTCCGGTCGCGTTCCAGCAGATCGACGGAAAGCTGCAACTGGTGAACCTGGAACATGGCCTGCCCAGCGCGCTGCAGGTGCGCGACCGTGGCCGCACGGTCGAGGTGGATGGCACGACCTACATCCTGCTGGCCCCCGAACAGTGCGCCGCAGCAACCACGCCGGCTGAAGGCAGCTGCCTGGCCAATGCCGTGGCCTGCCTGGACAACCGTCACGAAGCCACTCCGGCCACGCTGGAAGCAGGGTGTCGGGAAGGCGTGCCCGGCATGTGCCTGCAACTGGCTGATCGTTGGCATGAGGAGGCTAAACCTGTCGTCGAAGCCGATCCTGTCCAGCAGAAGGCGGCCCTCGACGCCGCCCTGTCCGGTATCAAGCTCCCCGCTGCCTGTGACAACGGTGGCTTCGAACAGGAAACCCCGGCATGTGCCGCCGCGCTCGAGGCCGACCCCGCAGTGCAGGCGCAGCTGGTCAAGGCCGCGATGACGGCAGCCATGACCGAAGCCATGGTGACGATGACGGCGCCGACCTTGCCGGTGATCATTCCGGCTGAGCGGCGGCAACAGTTGTTGCGGCTGTGCCGCGAGGTAGCGCATGGCGGCTTCTGCGAGCGGGTGGCCGAACTGTCCTGGGACGCGGGAGATCCCCTGCTGGCGGTGCAGGCGCTGGCTGCGGCCTGCACACCGGGCAACGACACCGCCACCTGCGAGCGTCTGCCGGCGTTGCAGGCGCTGGGCGCATCATTGCGACCGCAACCGGCAACGGCCCTGCCCTGCGGCAACTACCGGGCCGATGGCGGTCTGATGGACACGCTGGACTTCGGTGACAACGGCCTGGTCGGCGTTGGCTGGAACAGCCATCTCCGCGCCCGCGTCGAAGAGGGCGACATCCGCATCCGCCACGACAGGGGCGGCGACTTCGTGCTGCGTCCGCTGCCTGGCGGCCAACTGCTGGGCCTGGATACCTGGACCCGCTTCCAGGTGTTCACCCCCACTGGCGATGGCCCGGGCCGCTGCAGTGCACCGAAGCAGTACACCGTGCTGCCGCTACCCCAGGATTGCCCGCAGGCGCTCGCTACCGGCGGGGCGGAAGCCTGCTGCGCGCAGGGCAAGCTGCAGGGCTGCAACGTACTCGGCAACCGCCTTGCGCTGTCCGGGCACTGGCTGCAGGCCGCCGAGCACTACACCACGGTCTGCCGCGCCGGCGTCCGCGAGGGCTGCGAGAACCTGGTCACGGCCCAGGGCAACGATGCCGAGGTGGATGCACATGCACTGCTGGACCGGCTGTGCAAGGCCGACCGCAGTGGCCTGCACGTGGCCTGCGACGTGCTCGGCACCCAGAACTGGGAACTGATCGATCTGGGCCGCGCGCTGCAGAAGGCGGCCGATGACGCGGCATCAGACGACACCCCGCCGCCACGCCATTCCAACCGCAAGCGCTGAGCCGGCCAGGGCCTGTCCGCAGCTTCGGGCGGGCCCTGCGGTAAAGTACGCGCCATGAACGAATTCGAGCGCGTGCGCGCCTACCTCACCGACCTGCAGGACCGCATCTGTGCGGCGATCGAGGCCGTCGATGGCCGGGCCCGCTTCCAGGAAGACCTGTGGCAGCGTGCCGAGGGCGGCGGTGGGCGCACCCGCGTGCTGCGCGACGGCGCGGTGTTCGAGCAGGCCGGTATCGGCTTTTCCGATGTGTCCGGCAGCCGCCTGCCGCCGTCGGCCTCGGCCAACCGCCCGGAACTGGCCGGCGCCTCCTGGCGCGCCACCGGCGTGTCGCTGGTGTTCCACCCGCTCAACCCCTACGTGCCGACCACCCATGCCAACGTGCGCTTCTTCCAGGCGCAGCGCGATGGTGAAGTGGTGGCCAGCTGGTTCGGCGGCGGCTTCGACCTGACCCCGTTCTATCCGTTCGACGAGGACGTGCAGCACTGGCACCAGGTGGCACGCGATCTGTGTGCGCCGTTCGGCGACGAACGCTATGCCGCGCACAAGCGCTGGTGTGATGAGTACTTCTTCCTGCGCCACCGCAATGAAACGCGCGGCGTCGGCGGGCTGTTCTTCGACGACCTGCACGGCGACTTCGAGCGCGACTTCGCTTATCTGCGTGCGGTCGGCGATGGTTTCCTCGACGCCTACCTGCCGATCGTGCAGCAGCGCAAGGACGCCATCTATGGCGAGCGCGAACGCGAGTTCCAGCTGTACCGCCGCGGCCGCTACGTGGAGTTCAACCTGGTCTACGACCGCGGCACCCTGTTCGGGCTGCAGAGCGGTGGCCGCAGCGAAAGCATCCTGATGAGCCTGCCGCCCCGGGTACGCTGGGAGTACGGCTTCACCCCGGAAGCGGGCAGCGCCGAGGCGCGCCTGGCCGACTATCTGGTGCCGCGCGACTGGCTGTGATCTTCCGGCGCCACGCCTGACCCGTGGCGCCCTCTCCTGCCTGTGGTGCGCCCCGCACCGGACAGGCCCTGCTCACTTCCTTCAAGGATGACCCCATGCCCGCTGCTGTTTCCCCCCGCCCTCGCGCTGCGGGCTGGCGCTCCCTGCTGTTGCTTGCATTGGCCTCGGCCAGCCTGCCGGCCGCCGCTCAGTCGATGGCCTGCGGCACCTACAAGGACAGCAACGGCAACACCACGCTGACCCTGGAGAGCGAAGGCCACGGCTTCCTGTCCGGCCCCTACCAGGCCACCGAGGAGCTGCGCATCGCCCGCCAGGAAGACGTGCTCGGTACCGGCAACCTGTCCACGGGCCAGCTGGAAAACTGGTACTTCTCGGACAACGACCGCACGATCAGCACGCCCTATCGCGAGTTCACCCGTGAGCACGCCGCCGCCTGCAAGACGATGCCGCAGCCCGTCGAGGGCGGTTGCGTGATGAACACCTCCGAGTGCCTGGAGGCGCTGCCAGAGGCCGCACCCGTGAAACTGCACGCCTGGTGCGCCGAGGGCGTGGGCGCAGCCTGCATGCGCCTGCTGGAGACCTACCAGCAGCAGGCCAAGGACGCAGCGCCCGGAAAGGAAGAACCGCCGATTCCCGAGATCTGCAGGGAGGAGCTGCCCTCGTTCGACGCCGAGGGTTGCATGACGGCAGCCAAGGAGATTGCCTCGGAAATGATGGGCAAGGCCCTGCTCGGCCTGCAGCATTCCGTGGATGCGCCTCTGCCACCTGCACAGCTTGATGAACTGATCGACCTTTGCCGCGTGCAACAGGGCGAAACGTTCTGCGCCGACACCGCCGAAACCTTGTGGAGCAGTGGCCGCCTGCAGGAGGCCCGCGATGCGCTGCAGCGATCCTGTGCACAGCGCGCGGATGCCCCGGCCTGCGGTCCGGCCAAAGACCTTGCCGTTCTCGCCAGCGCCCCCGCGGCAGCGCTCACGCCGGTGCCGGCCGCCGCACTGCCCTGTGGCAGCTTTGAAGCCGAGCGCAGCGTGCTGTCGCAGCTGCGTTTCCTCGAGGGTGGTGTGGTTGAGGCCGGTGGCCGCGAACAGCCACTGCGGGCAAGCCTGCGCGATGGCCGCATCCTCATCCACCGCGATATCGGCAGCGACTTCGTGCTGCAGCTGCTGCAGAACGGCAACCTGGTCGGTATCGACAGCGGCAATCGTTTCGCCTATTACGAGCGCAAACCGGCGGCCGGCACTACCCGCTGCACACCGTGAATGATGCGCTGTAGCGCCGAGCCCATGCTCGGTGCTGCACGATCAGGTGCCCTTCCGCGGAAGGATGGTGATGTGCCCGGTCGTCTCCAGCAGGGCGATCTGCACATCCTCGATCCGCAGGCCACCCTGCTGGCGCAACGCAGCATCGAAATCGGCCCGGCTGATCAGTTCGCGGCGAAGAACACCCTCCAAAAGCCGGCCATCGCGCGCGATTACGGTAGGTTCTCCTTCGATCATCCGCTCCATGCGTCGATTCCGGGTGGTCAGCCAGCCCACCCCATAGTTGAGCAGGATGAGGGTCGCGGCCAGCAGCAGGCCGCCGCCCAGCGAGGTATCGGTGCCCAGCAGCGCGTTCTGCACCGCATTGCCCAGCAGCACGATCAACAGCACGTCGAAGGGCGTGATCTGCCCTAGAGCCCGCTTGCCGCCAAGCCGGACCATGCCCAGCACCACGACATAGACCACCACCGCGCGCAGGATGAACTCCCACCAGGGCATTGCCAGTGCAAACAGATCGGGCATGGCCTTCCCCTGTGGAACGGTAGCCCAGCCTAGCACCAAGGATCTGACCCCATCCCTGGTGCTGCGGCGGCACAAATAAAAAGCCCCGCTGACCAGGGGGAGGTCAACGGGGCCGGGGAACGGGCACTTGGGGAGGAGTCCCCGTTCCGAGATCTGCTCCAGGGGATGGGAGAGATCCACAACAGGCGTTGCGCCTGTCGAGAGTTATAGAAGCACTCCGAACACTAACGGTTCGTGAAGGGGCCCAATTTAATGAACCTCGATCAGGACAACATTCATGATCGAGTCAGAAACCTCTGACGAATGAACGAATTCACGTCGTTTTCGGCCTGAAATGCCCTCAGTGCGCTTCGTCCCAGTTGTTGCCGACGCCGGTATCGACCACCAGCGGCACCCGCAGTTTGGCCGCTTGCGACATGCGCTCGACCACCTGCAAACGCAAGTCTTCAACGAAACTGCTTTCGGTTTCGAACACCAGTTCATCGTGCACCTGCAGGATCATCCGTGCCGGTGCGCCGCTGTCACGCAGCCACTGGTCCACGTCCACCATCGCGCGTTTGATGATGTCGGCGGCGGTGCCCTGCATCGGCGCGTTGATCGCCGCGCGTTCGGCACCGGCGCGCAGGCCCTGGTTACGTGCATGAATGTCGTTCAGGTACAGGCGACGACCAAACAGGGTTTCCACATAGCCCTGGTCGCGGGCCTGCTGGCGCATCCGCTCCATGAAATCGCGCACGCCCGGGTAGCGGCTGAAGTACAGCGCCACGTAGTCCTGCGCCTGGCCACGGTCGATGCCCAGGTTGCGGGCCAGGCCGAAGGCGCTCATGCCGTACATCAGCCCGAAGTTGATCGCCTTGGCGGCGCGGCGCTCGTTCGGGGTCACTTCCTCCAGCGTGCGCCCGAACACCTCGGCGGCGGTGGCACGGTGCACGTCGGCGCCCTGCTCGAAGGCACGCACCAGGCCCGGGTCCTCGGACAGGTGGGCCATGATCCGCAGTTCGATCTGCGAATAGTCGGCCGCCAGCAGCTGGAAGCCCTCCGGCGCCACGAACGCGCGGCGGATGCGACGGCCGTCCTCGGTGCGGATCGGGATGTTCTGCAGGTTCGGGTCCGACGAGGACAGGCGGCCGGTGGCGGCTCCGGACTGGTGATAGCTGGTATGCACGCGGCCGGTATCCGGGTTGACCATCTCCGGCAGCTTGTCGGTGTAGGTGCTGCGCAGCTTGGCCAGCCCGCGGTACTCCAGGATCACGCGCGGCAGCTCGTGCTGGTCGGCAATCGCCTCCAGCGCCTCTTCATTGGTGCTGGGCTGGCCCTTGGGGGTCTTCACCACCGCCGGCAGCTTCAACTCGTCGAACAGCACCGCCTGCAGCTGCTTGGGCGAATCCAGGTTGAAGCTGCGCCCGGCCAGCTCGGTGGCTTTCTGCTGCGCGGCCAGCATGCGCGAAGACAGGTCCTGGCTCTGCCGGCGCAGTTCGTCGGTGTCGACCCGCACGCCGTTGGCTTCGATGCTGGCCAGCACCGGCACCAGCGGCATCTCGATGCCGCGGTAAACGCTGTCCAGCGCCGGCTCGGCCAGCAGCTGCGGCTGCAGCGCGTGGTGCAGGCGCAGGGTGATGTCGGCGTCCTCGGCGGCGTAGCGGCTGGCCTCGTCGATGCCCACCTGCGAGAACGGAATCTGCTTGGCGCCCTTGCCGGCCACCTCCTCGAACTTGATGGTGCTGTAGCCCAGGTAGCGCAGCGCCAGCGAATCCATGTCGTGGCGGGTAGCGGTGGAATTGAGCACGAAGCTCTCGAGCATGGTGTCGTCGTGGTAGCCCTGCACCTGCACGCCGTGGCGGCGCAGCACGTGCAGGTCGTACTTGCCGTGCTGGCCCAGCTTCTTCTTCGCCGGGTCCTGCAGCACCGGGCGCAGCGCGTCCAGCACCTGCTGCATCGGCAGCTGGGCCGGCGCACCCGGGTAATCGTGGCCGACCGGAATGTACGCCGCCCTGCCCGGCTCGACGGCCAGGCTGATGCCGACCAGGCGCGCACGCATCGCGTCCAGCGCATCGGTTTCGGTATCGAAGCTGATCAGGTCGGCCTGCTGCAGGCGTTCGACCCAGGCCTGCAGCTGCTCGGCGGTCAGCACGGTCTCGTATTCACCCGGCGCGGACAGTGCCGGATCCAGCGTGCCAGCGGCGGGCGCCTCGACGCTGCCACGCGCGAAGCCGGCCGCAGTGCCGCGCAGGCTCGGGGTCGCCTCGCTGGCGGCCACCGGTGCCGGCACCGGCGCGCCCAGTTCCTTCAGTGCCTGGGTGAAGCCGTAGCGCGCATACAGCTCGGTCAGCTCCGGCACGTCCTGCTCGCGCAGGGCCAGCGTGGTCGGGCTGGCGTCCAGCGCCAGGTCGGTGCGGATGGTCACCAGCTCGCGGTTCAGCGGCAGACGCTCCAGCGCGGCGCGCAGGTTTTCGCCGATCTTGCCCTTCATGGTCGGCGCGGCCGCCATCACCCCATCCAGGTGCTGGTACTCGGCCAGCCACTTGGCAGCGGTCTTCGGCCCGCACTTCTCCACGCCCGGCACGTTGTCGACGGTGTCGCCCATCAGCGCCAGCAGGTCGATGATCTGGTCGGCGCGCACGCCGAATTTCTCCATCACCGCCGCATCCGAATCCATGCGGCTTCCGGTCATGGTGTTGACCAGCTCGATGCCCGGGCGCACCAGCTGGGCGAAGTCCTTGTCGCCGGTGGAAATGGTCACCTTCAGGTCCTGCGCCAGGCCCTGGAGGGCCAGCGTGCCGATCACATCGTCGGCTTCCACGCCGGGGACGCGCAGGATGCTGATGCCCAGCGCCTCGACGATGCGGCACATCGGCTCGACCTGGCTGCGCAGCTCATCGGGCATCGGCGGGCGGTTGGCCTTGTACTGGTCGTACAGGTCATCGCGGAAGGTCTTGCCGGGCGCATCGACCACGAACGCGACGTAGGCCGGGCGTTCCTTCAGCGTCGAACGCAGCATGTTGACCACGCCGAACAGTGCGCCAGTGGGTTCACCCAGTGCATTGGACAGGGGCGGCAGCGCGTGGAACGCGCGGTACAGGTAACTGGACCCGTCGATCAGGACTAATCTGCTCATGGGCCGATTCTACGCGCCCGTGCCTGCACCGCGACGACACGGCACGCACCTGGCGATGGGGCATAATCAGGGCTCTCTCCAGGCAAAGGCCCCCGCCGATGAAGACCCTGATGCTGGCTTCCCTGCTCCTGCTCGCTGGCTGCGCCAGCATGGGTGGCGCAGGTGCTCCCCCGGTGGACGTCAAGGGCGCCGATGTCTCCAAGCGCACCATGGACAACGGCGATGTCATCGAGGAATACCGTGTGTCCGGCCAGCTGCGCATGGTCAAGGTGACGCCATCGCGCGGTGCTCCGTTCTACATGTACGACAAGAACGGCGACGGCCGTTTCGACAACGACAAGGACGGTGTGTCGCCGGTGTACTGGAAGCTGTACAGCTGGTGATGTGACCGGGGTCGGATCCCTCTCCACAGGAAAGGGCTCTGACCCCTCAAGGCCATCGGCACGGCCCATCCACGCATGGCGTGGATCTACCGGGACAACGAACGTGGATCCACGCCATGCGTGGGTGACCGCCTATCAGTAGATCCACGCCATGCGTGGATCCGCCCCCCGATCCCCGACAAAAAACAACGCCGGCGCGCATCCTGCGGCCGGCGTCGGGTCCCCTCCCCGGGAACGCTTGAATCAGTGGTGTGGATCAGCGGATGACCAGCACCGGCAGCGTGCTGCGTGCCAGCACTTCGGCGGTCTGGCTGCCCAGCAGCACGCGGGTCACGCCACGGCGGCCGTGCGAGGTCATCACGATCAGGTCGCTGTTGCGCTCGCCGGCGGTCTCGATGATGCCGTCAGCTGCGTAGCGGTCCAGCACGTGCACCGGATTGGCGGTGATGCCCTGCTCGGCCGCCTTGGCCAGCGCCGGCTGCAGCACCTTCTGCGCGCCTTCCTCGCGGTCGGCCTTGTACTCGGGGCTGTTCATGTAGCCCACGCTCCAGCCCATGGCGTCGTACATGCCGACGGCCCACGGCTCGGAGACAGTCACGATATCGACCTCGGCGTTGAGGTCCTTGGCCAGCTCCAGGCCCTTGGCCAGGCCCTTGTCGGCCAGCTCGGATCCGTCGGTGGCAATCAGGATGCGCTTGTACATGGTGGGGCTCCGTAGCGATCTGCCAGATGGGAACGACACCATTGCACACCGGATGTGCAGGCCGTGCCTTGAGCAGAATCAATCCGGCGCCGCGCATTGGCGTGTGCGCACCGCCCGCTTGCACGCACCGGTCGGGCGGCGCATGCTCGGCGGGCGGCGCACTGCCGCGCCCAAGGACGACCGACATGCAGGACAACAAGCCGCCCGTCTGGAGTTCCCAGAAGTCCATCATGGTCGCCGCGATCATCGCCTTGGCGGTGCTGTTCGGCGGCTACCAGATCGGCAAGGACATGGCGCTGCGCGACAACGCCCGGCAGTCAGCCGGCCGATAACCTGCTGCCGTAGAGTCGAGCTTGCTCGACTCTACAGCGCCCCTACCTTCAGGCGATCTGCACCACGCGTGCGTTCTGGCACAGCGGATAGCTGCCCACGAATCCGGCAATCGCATCACGCATCGCTTCGAACGATTCGCCGTACATGTACAGCGCGGTTTCGGTCGGGCCCTGCCACCAGCTGCAGATCTCGCCCAGGCCGTCGATGTTCTCCGACAGCTGTTCGAACACGTGGTTGGAATCGCACTGCTCGTAGACTTCGTCCGGCAGGTTCAGGCCATCCAGGTAGATGCCCAGCCCCTCGGTCACGCCGAAGCTGCGGTCGGCTTCACCCGCGCCCTGCAGCTGCGAACCCTTCGGTGCACCCAGCTGTTCCAGCAGATCGATCAGCTTCGGCACGCCGTCCGCATCGACCAGCGCCACTTCGATGTCGCCGTACTCGACTTCACCGAGGTCGGATATTGCAGTGCCACCACCGGTCAGCTCGCCCACCTGGGCCGCCTGCAACAGCGCGTCGAGCGGGTCCTCGAACAGTTCGTGACGATGCTCGGGCTGCAGCCGGGCGTTCAACTTCACGGTGACGTGCAGCGTGGGTTCGGTCATGGGGGCGTTCCTGGAAGATGTCGCCGCCTATTGTAGAGCTGAGCCATGCTCAGCTGCTTTTCCCTGCCCTGACCAACGACACTCCCGCTGCCGGCGAGCCACGCGATAATGCGCATGGCAAGGACACCATTCCAACAGGGGGAATACATGAAGTCGATCATTGGTCTTTCGCTGCTGCTGCTCCTCACCGGCTGCGGCATCCGCACCGAAGTGGTGCGCGTGAACGTGCCCGATATCCGGGTGAATCCCGAAGAGGGTCCGGTAGTGGTGGTGGGGCCGGTGCGCGACGTCCGTCCGGTCTATTACCCGGAAGTTGCGGCAGCCGACCGTGCGAAGAACATTGCCGGGGTGGTTCGTCAAGGCAACGGCGTCCTTGTCTCCATCGAGTCCACCACAGCGGCGGACAAGACACGCGCAATCATGATCCAGGCATTGCGAAACATGGGCTATCGCACCGCCGATCAGTGCGAAACCTCATGTACGCAACTGGAGGCCTCGCTCACCGATTTCTCGGTCAAGATGCCGGCGAACTTCTTCCGGATGGTGTCATCCACACAACAGATGCTGGCCGACATTTCGGTGCAGGTCGTTGCGCGGAAGGAAGGCCAGACCCGTACCTTCACCGCCACCGGGCATGGCGCGAACATCTTCCAGGTGCCATCACGCGAGAACTGGGAAATCGCACTGGAGCGCGCGGTAAAGAGTTTCACCAGCAGCCTGCAGCAGTCGATGTCCGAACAGGATGCGACGGCCGGTTCAAAGGCGCAGGACTGACGCTCTGTCTTTCTGGTAGACCCGAGCCATGTTCGGCTGCCTTTCCCGCCAGAAGCAGCCGAGCATGGGCTCGGCTCTACACCACCAACGCTCAACGCAGGAACGGCGCCACCTTGCGCTTCAGCAACTCCACCAGCACCGGGTCCATGTAGTCGTAGTCATCCGGGATATCCAGGCAGATCACCCGCTTGTCCTTCAGCCACGGCTTGTAGCGGCTGGACAGCCGGTTGCGGTGAGCACGCTCCATCACGAACACGATATCGGCCCACTGCAGCAGCTCGGGGCTGAGCACTTCCTCGGCATCGGCCAGCAGCCCGGCCGATGCGGTTTCGATGCCCGGCCACTCGGCGAACACCTGCTCGGCCGTCGGGCTGCGCAGGCGGTTCTGGCTGCAGAGGAAGAGCACGTTGCGGGTCATGGCTGCAGCGTATCGGGGTCGGATCCCTTTTCCAACGGAAAGGGGCTCTGACCCCATACGTGTAACGTCCAACCGCTTTTGTAGAGCCGGGCCTATGCTCGGCTGTTCTTCCCCGCCAACAGCAGCCGAGCATGGCTCGGCTCTACAGGGATCCCGCCCCCCGACGGTGATCAGATCACCGTCAGGTTGGCGTAGGCCATCACCAGCCACTTGCTGCCGGCGTCGGCAAACTCGACCTGCACGCGGGCGTGGGCGCCGCTGCCTTCGTAGTCGGTCACCATGCCTTCGCCGAACTTGGGATGGGTGACCAGCGCGCCGAGCTTGACCGGCGGCGCCTCGATCGAGGCATGGCCCATCACCCGGCTGGCACCCATCGAGGCCGGCCGCGAGACCTGTACCTTCGGGCGCACTTCGTGCAGCAGTTCGCGCGGGATCTCGCGCAGGAAGCGCGACGGCAGGCTGTAGTTGTCCTGGCCGTGGATGCGGCGCGACTCGGCATAGCTCAGCACCAGCTTCTGGCGCGCGCGGGTGATGCCGACGTAGGCCAGGCGGCGCTCTTCCTCCAGCCGCCCGCTTTCCTCCAGCGAACGTGCGCTGGGGAACAGGCCGTCTTCCATGCCCGCCAGGAACACCAGCGGGAATTCCAGGCCCTTGGCCGAATGCAGGGTCATCAGCTGCACGCCGTCCTCGCCGGCCTGCGCCTGGCCTTCACCGGCCTCCAGCGCGGCGTAGGCCAGGAACGCGACCAGCTCGTCCATGTCCTCGCCCACTTCCTCGATGTCGTCGGCGCGGCGCACGAAGCGCGAAGCGACCGAGACCAGTTCGTCGAGGTTGTCGGTGCGCGATTCCGAATCCAGCGAATTGCGGCTTTCCTTGCTCCAGTGCTCGCGCAGCTGCGAGCGGGCCAGCACGTGGTCCACGCGCTCGGCGAGGGTCATGTGCACGGTCTGCGCCTGCAGCTCGTTGACCAGCCCCAGGAAGCCGGCCAGTGCATTGCGCGCGCGTGCGGCCAGCGCGTTGCCCTGGGTGACCAGCATCGTTGCTTCCCACAGCGAGATGCCCTGCGCGCGCGCCTCGCGGCGCACTTCGTCCAGCGTGCGGTCGCCGATGCCCCGGGTAGGCGTGTTGACCGCGCGCTCGAAGGCGGCGTCATCGTTGCGGTTGGACAGCAGGCGCAGGTAAGCCAGCGCGTCCTTGATTTCGGCCCGTTCGAAGAAGCGCATGCCGCCGTACACGCGATAGGGCACCTGTTCGCTCAGCAGCGCCTCTTCAAGCGCGCGCGACTGTGCGTTGCTGCGGTAGAGCACGGCCACTTCGGTGTAGCTGCCACCATCGCGTACCCACTGGCGGGCACGCTCGACGATGTAGCGCGCCTCGTCCATCTCGTTGTACGCCGCGTACAGGTCGATCGGTTCTCCGTCGCCACTGTCGGTCCACAGCTGCTTGCCGATGCGATCCGGGTTGTGCGCGATCACCGCATTGGCAGCGCCGAGGATGTTGGCAGTGGAGCGATAGTTCTGTTCCAGGCGGATGGTCTGCGCACCTGGGAAATCACGCAGGAAGCCCTGCACGTTCTCGACCTTGGCGCCGCGCCAGCCGTAGATGGCCTGGTCATCGTCGCCGACCACGAACACGTGGCCGGAATCGCCGGCCAGCACGCGCACGAAGGCGTACTGGATGGCATTGGTATCCTGGAACTCGTCCACCAGGATCTCGCGGAAGCGGGCACGGTAGTGCGACAGCAGCGCCGGGTTGTCGCGCAGCAGTTCATGGGCGCGCAGCAGCAGCTCGGCGAAGTCGACCAGGCCGGCGCGGTCGCAGCGTGCCTGGTATTCGATATAGGCCTGGCGCATGGTTTCCAGCCACGCATCATGCGGCTCGGGCTGGATGTGCTGCGGGCGGCGACCCTCATCCTTCTGTTCGTTGATCCACCAGGCGATCTGCTTGGCCGGGTACTTGCCGTCGTCCAGTTCCAGCGCCTGCACCACGCGCTTGACCAGCCGCAGCTGATCATCTGAATCCATCACCTGGAAGCCTTCGGGCAGCTTGGCGTCCTGCCAGTGCAGGCGCAGCAGGCGGTTGGCCAGGCCGTGGAAGGTGCCGATCCACATGCCGCGGCTGCCATTGGGCAGCTGCGCGTCGATGCGGTGGCGCATTTCACCGGCCGCCTTGTTGGTGAAGGTCACCGCGAAAATGCCGTGGGTCGGCACGCCTTCGACTTCATGCAGCCAGGCGATGCGGTGGGTGAGTACGCGGGTCTTGCCGGAACCGGCACCGGCCAGCACCAGGTGGTGGCCGGGGGGAGCGGAGACGGCTTCGCGCTGGGCCGGGTTCAGGCCATCAAGCAGGTGGGAGACATCCATGCCCCCATTTTACGGCATCGCCGTCGCGGCTCCTGCGACCACCTGGGTGGCCAGTGCTTGCGCCTGCTGACGCAGTTCAGGCACCGCCAGGCTTTCCCACAGGCTGCCGATGCGCAGGCTGCCGAGCACGCCCAGCCGTGCCTGCGGCTGGCCCCCGGCAGCACACAGGCGGTCGCCCGGCACCGTGCTGTCCAGGCCCAGCCCATGCGGGCCGGGGCGCGCCAGACCATCGGCCTGCAGCTGCTGCAGCAACGGATTGCGCAGCGCACTGGCGCGGGTTTCCACACCGGTGGCGTTGATCACGCCGCCGATCGTCCACTGCTGTTCATTGCCGGTGGCATCGCGACCCGACAGCCGCAGGGCATCGCCTTCGCGGCCGACGCGTTGCAGGCGGGACCGGTGAACACGCAGTTGGCCGCTTTCGATCAGCGCCTGCAGCTGTGCGTCGACCTCTTCGGCGATGCGGTGGCGATGCACGTCCCAGTAGCGCACCACATGGCGCAGGAAGCGGCGCTGGTCGGCCGCGTCGAGGCTGCACCACAGCGCCTGCCCGTGCGGACGGATGCGGTCCATCACGCCCTGCCACGGCAGGCCGTCGGCCTGTGCCTGGCGTGCGAACCCACGCAACGCGCGCAGGCGCTGGCGCAGGTTCATCGGCAGCAGCGTGGCCGGGTCGAACCTGGGCAGGCCACCATGCGCATGCGGCAACGGCAGCAGGCCGTGGCGCGAGATCACATGCAGCGGGCCGGTGTGGCCGGCGGCGACCAATGCCAACACGGTGTCGGCCATGCTCAGGCCGGAGCCTACGATGGCCACGGCCTGCTCGCCGGCCAGGGTGCGTACGCCGTCGTAGTCCCAGGCCTCGATCACGTCATCGGCGGGCAGTGCCTCGGCACCGGCCACCGGCAGCGGCCGCATGCTGTTGCCGGTGGCCAGCACCGCCTGCGCGGCGTGCAGCGTGCTGCCATCGCCGAGTGTCAGCTGGTAGCCATGGTCATCCGGCTGCAGGCCCAGCACCGGCTGCGCGATCACCTGCAGCTGTGCCGGGCTGGTCGCAGCGGCCTCCTGCAGGCGCTGCTGCAGGTAGGCAGCAAAGTAGTGGCGGCACACATAGCGCTCGCCCAGCACCTCGCGCGCCTCGCCCGGGTAGGCATTGGCGGCCATCAGGTAGTCGAGGAAATCGCCGGGCTGGTCGGCAAACGCACTCATCTTCGCCGCCGGCACGTTCAGCAGATGCTCCGGCCATGGCGTGGCATAGGCGATGCCCTGCGCCAGCTGCGAGGCGGGTTCGAAGATGGCCAGCGCCAGCGGCGCCTTGGCCTGGCGCAACACCTGGATCGCCACCAGCACCCCGGCCGCACCACCACCGATGATTGCCAGGTCCAGTTCGCCATTACGCGGTGAATCAGTCATGTGCCGATTGTAGGCCATCGGCGATGACGGGCCGGATTGCCGGAATGGGCGGCCGGCATTGCTTCACATCAACGCATCGGCCAGCCGTGCAATACCTTCGCGGCTGCGCCGCCACGTGGGACGGCTGCGCCACTGCTGCAGGTCCAGCTGCCGCGACTCGCGCAGGTAGCCGTCCTCGATCGCGCACAGCTGCTGGACCAGCGCGCGGTCGTAGCAGATCAGGCCGATCTCGGCATTCAGCGCGAACGAGCGGATATCCATGTTGATGGAGCCGAGCACGGCGATGTCCTCATCCACGCTCATGTGCTTGGCGTGCAGGAACTGCGGCTCGTACAGCGCGATGCGCACGCCACAGCGCAGCAGTTCATCGTAGTAGGCCTCCTGCGCCCACGACGTCAACCGCTGGTTGTTGCTGGCAGACAGGATCAGCTGCACCTGCACGCCGGACAATGCGGCGATACGCAGCGCACTCAGTGTGGCTTCGTCAGGTACGAAGTACGGGGTGACCATCACCAGCCGGCGTCGCGCCAGGTGGATCAGCGCGGCTACCGCGTCGCGCGCGTTGCTGTACGGGTAGGCCGGGCCGCTGGGCAGCAGCTGGGTGGCGATGTCGTCGCCGCATTCGGGCACATCGGTGATCACATCTAGGCGCTGGCCGGTCTCCATGTACCAGTCGCTGGCGAATACGGCTTCCAGGTGCGCCACCGCCGGGCCGCGCACGCGCGCCACCAGTTCGCGGTTCGGGTGGCCCGGCACGAACTGCGGGCCCGCCAGGTTCTGCGAACCGACATAGGCCACTTCGTTGTCGATCACCGCGATCTTGCGGTGGTTGCGCAGGTCCATGCGTCCGCTGCGACGCCAGCGCAGGCCACCGGGCAGCATCGCGCGCACTTCGATGTCGCGCGCCTGCAGGCGCTTGCGATAGGCGCGCAGGCCACGCTTGGCGCCCACCGCATCGAGCAGCACGCGGCACTGCACGCCACGCGCGGCGGCACGCTGCAAGGCCTCGACAATGGCCTCGCCGACCGCGTCGTCGAACATCAGGTAGTACAGCAGGTGCACGCGGTCTTCGGCCTGGTCGATGTCGGCGATCAGCGTGTGCAGCGACTCGTCGTAGTCGGTCAGCAGATCGACGGCGTTGCCGTGTACCGGCATGAAATCGCCCTGGCGCTGCACCAACGGCACGATCTCGGCGCTGGCGGTGTCGGGCTGTGGGGTCCAGCGCAGGCGATGCTGCAGCGCCTGCTCCTCACGGATCACCTGCGAGGCCTCGGCCTGGCGGCGGATGCGCTCGCGCGACAGCCACGGATGGCCGAACAGCAGGTACAGCGGCAGGCCCAGCAGCGGTACGAAGCCGACCAGCAGCAGCCAGCTGCGCGCCGCGCCGGGCGTGGTGCGGGTGGGAATCCAGCACAGCGCGACCAGCCGGATCAGCCAGTCGATCAGCAGCAGGTAGGAACCCAGCAACCACTCGAACAGCATCGTGTCGCCCGTCGGGAGGTGATGGGCCATTCTGCCCAGCGGGGTGTGTAGAGTCGAGCTGCGCTCGACTGCGTTGAAGCAGCGTGCCAACCAAGGTTGGCACCTACCGGGGGGTGGAGGGAGTGTGCCGACCAACGGTCGGCACCCACAGGCGCCCACCACGGGAACATCGGGCATGAAAAAACCCGCCACAAGGGCGGGTTTCTTCGCGGGGACCAGCAATCCTTGCGGATTACTTGATCTTGCCTTCCTTGTACAGGACGTGCTTGCGCACGACCGGATCGTACTTCAGGAATTCCATCTTCCCCGGGGTGTTCTTCTTGTTCTTGTCGGTCGTGTAGAAGTGGCCGGTACCGGCCGAGGAAATCATACGGACCTTATCGCGCTTGCCTGCCATGATGCTTTACTCCTCAGACCTTTTCGCCGCGCGCACGCAGCTCAGCCAGAACGGAATCGATGCCGTTCTTGTCGATGGTGCGCAGTGCATGCGCGGAAACACGAAGCTTGACCCAGCGGTTCTCGCTGGCCACCCAGAAACGGCGCTCGTGCAGATTCGGCAGGAAACGACGACGGGTCTTGTTGTTGGCGTGCGAGACGTTGTTACCCGTCTGCACTCGCTTGCCGGAAACCTGGCATACGCGGGACATTGCGCACCTCGATAGTAGTAGTTGTCAGCCCGTAGCCCGGGAGACGGCGGCCTCGATGGTTGCCCACCACACGTCAAGAGAATCAAAGGGTTACGCTGGCGTTGGGCGGCCGGGGACGTGCTCCCGGGGGCGCCGCCCGGTAGAAAACCGGACACAGCGAGCCGCGCATTATGCACGGGTTCAAGCACTTGCGCAAGTTACCCACAGGCTGCGGCTGAACCGGCAGGGCCGGGAGCCCGCCAACCGGCATACTGCTCCGGTTCACTGCGGAGCTTTCCATGCGGCTGCTGGCCCTGACCTACGGAACCGAAGGCGATACGCGTCCGCTGGCCATGCTCTGCCATGGGCTGATCGGCGCAGGCCACGCGGTGACACTGCTGGCCGATGGCGGCACGCTGGGCAGCGCGCAGGCACTGGATGTGCCCCATGCGGCTCTTGAAGGTGACATCCATGACGAAGTGGTCGCGCTGGTCTCGCGTGGCAACGGTGTTGCCGCCGCCAGTAGCGGGCTGGCACGGATGGCGCTGCAGCATGTCAGCGGCTGGATGCGCCAGGCCGATGCCGCTGCCGAAGGCTGCGATGCGATTCTGACCGGTGGCCTGGCGGCCTTTGTCGGCATGAGCGTGGGCGAACGCCGCGGACTGCCGGTCATCGGCACCGGCATGATCCCGCTGACCCCGACGCGGGCCTTCCGCTCTCCGTTCCTGCCACCGGGACGCTCGCCGGGCTGGTTGAACCGCGCCAGCTATGGGCTGGTCAACGGCCTGATCTGGCGCCAGTTCCGTCGGCCGATCAACGCAGCCCGCAAGCAGCTGGGGCAATCGCCGCGCCGCTCGCTGTGGCCCGGCCTGCCGATGCTCTATGGCATCTCGCCGCAGCTGCTGCCGCCACCGGCGGATTGGCCGGCCGACCACATCGTCTGTGGCCAATGGCGCCTTCCTGATGCGCCCTGGATACCCCCGGCCGATCTGCAGGCCTTCCTCGATGCCGGCCCGGCGCCGGTGTATCTGGGCTTCGGCAGCATGACCGGCTTTGATCGCGAGCGCGTGTTGCCGGCCCTGCTGCAGGCGCTGGCGCCACGCCGGGTGCTGCTGTTTCCTGGCTGGGTGGGACTGCCTGCGATGCGCTTGCCCGATTCGGTCTTCGTACTGGGGCCGACTCCACACGAAGCGCTGTTCCCGCGTTGCGCATTCGCCATCCATCACGGTGGCAGCGGCACCACGCATTCGGCCTGCCGCGCCGGTGTTCCTTCGCTGGTGATGCCGTTCGCCGCCGATCAGTTCTTCTGGGCTGATCGTCTGTATCGGTTGGGCGTGGCACCGGCACCGTTGTCACCGAAGCGGCTGGACGCAGCAACGCTGGCGGCAGCCATCACCTTCGTTGAAACCGACGCAACACGCGCACGCGCGGCGGCCCTGGGCGTGGCGATGCGCCATGAGGACGGGGTGGCCTGTGGCGTTGCAATGATCGAGCGATGGTTGCGGCCGGTGTGACAGCGGCCAGGCCTCAGCGCAGGTGCGGAATCACCTGCGCCAGTAGGTGCGCATCCTTCAACGCGCCATGCAGGCCGCGCTGGCTGGGAATGCGCAGGCGCTGCAGCACATCATCCAGCTTGTTGCCCTGACCCGGCCAGCGTCCCCGCGCAAGCTTCAGGCTGCAGGTGATGCGGCAGTGCTGGGCCAGCGCGCCGGGGATGCCGGACAGGCGCAGCTCGTTGTCCAGGAAGCCCACATCGAAGGTAGCGTTGTGCGCGACCATCTCGCTGCCGCGCAGGAACTCCAGCAGTTCGGCCGCCTTGCTGGAGAACAGCGGCTTGCCCACCAGCATCGCATCGCTGATGCCGTGCACGCGCTGTGCGCCCCAATCCACCTTGCGCTGCGGCTGCAGGTAGGTGTGGAACTGGCGGCCGGTGAGCTGGCCATCGATCAGTTCGACGGCACCGATTTCGATCACCCGGTGCCCCAGGCGGTGGGAGATGCCGGTGGTTTCGGTATCCAGTGCGACGATGCGGCTCATCAGGGTGTGCGTTCTCCAGTACGTGCACGCCGATTTTCGCACGCGACCGATGCACTCACCCCAACGCCTCCACCACCCAATCGATGAACACCCGCAGCCGCTGGCTCATGTGCCGGTTCGGCGGGAACATCACGTGCATCGGCATCGGCGGCAGCTGCCAGTCCTGCAACACCGGCAGCAGCTCGCCGCGCGCCACGTGCGGCTCGGCCATGTAGCTGGGCAGCGCCACCACGCCCAACCCCGCCAACGCAGCGGCCAGATAGGCGTTTCCATCATCGAAGCCGACCGTATAGCGGCCCTGCACCTCAACGCGCTCATCGCCGCGCTGTGCGCTGAACACCCGCGCCCGGCCACTGCGCGGGCTGAGGAAGCCGACCATGTGGTGGTCGGGTCCTTCCAGCGCGCGCGGGTCGGTCGGCAGGCCGAAGCGCTGCACATAACCGGGGCTTGCGTGGAAGCCGATCGGCAGCGCCGCCAGCGCCCGCGCTGCCAGCGCCGGGTCGGCCGGGGTGCCACCACGGATCACGCAGTCGACGTTGTCGGCGATGACATCGACTTCGCGGTCACTCACGCCGATGTCCAGCTGGATCTCCGGGTAGCGCGCCTGGAAGTCCGGCAGCGCCGGCACCAGCCGCAGCCGCGCGTAGGGCCCGGGCACGTCCACGCGCAGCCGTCCGCGTGGCTGGCTGGCCGCGTCACCCAGCCCGCCCTCCACTTCTTCCAGCTCGGCCAGCAGGCGGGCGATGCGCGGGTAGTAGGCCGCGCCGTCGGCGGTGACGCTGACCCGGCGCGTGGTGCGGTTGAGCAGGCGCAGCCGCAGGTGTGCCTCCAGTTGCTGCACCAGCTGGGTGGCCGTAGTGCGGCTGATCTGAAGGGTCTGCGCGGCCCGGGTGAAGCTGCCGGTTTCCACCACGCGGGCAAACGCCCGCATCGCCTCGAAACGGTCCATGGCGGGCCATGATTGTTTGGAATTGGCAATCAATCTAGGCCGATCATCGCGGTTTATCCAGACAGCACTGGCGCGGAGGATGGCGTTCTCTCCCACGGGATCTTCCCCATGTCACAGCGTGATGTCGTTTTCCCCGCCGGCCGCCAGGCCCTGTACGAGCGCAACCGCTACTCGCCGGCGATCCGATCCAATGGCTTCCTGTTCGTCTCCGGCCAGGTCGGCAGCCGCGAGGACGGCTCGCCCGAGCCGGATTTCGAAACCCAGGTGCGCCGCGCGTTCGAGAATCTCAATGCGGTGCTGGCCGCTGCCGGCTGCACGTTCGATGACGTGATCGATGTGACCGTGTTCCTGGTCGATCCGGAAACCAACTTCGAGAAGGCCTGGGCGATCGTGCCCGAGTACTGGGGCGAGGCGCCGCACCCGACCCTGACCGGCATCGGCGTGACCTGGCTGTACGGGTTCCAGTTCGAGATCAAGGTGATCGCGAAGTTGCCGTGATACGGGTAGTGCCGGCCGCTGGCCGGCAACGCAGTGGGGTCGAAAAGCGTGTCGACCAAGGTCGACACCCACCAAGGCAGGAGGTCCGCACCCACCAGGGCAGGATGCCCCCAGGCCGTCCACCTGAACGGGAGATTCCGACGTATTCCCGAAGCGGCCATTGATATTGTATCCGGCGAAAACCGCTTGCTAGCCTCCCTTCCATGCGCCGGATCTCCCGCCACCTTCGCTCGTACCTGATGATGCTGCTGATGGCGGCATTCGTGGTCGTGCCGGTGGCCGACGCGCTGGCCTGCACGGTGGAACCGCACGCCAGCACGGTGCACGTGGAGTCCGCTCCGGATGCCGATGGCGATACCGACGGCAAGCATGTTGGTGCCTGTGGCCACAACCACTGCCACCACTCCAACCTGAGCCTGCCGGCCAGTACCCTCGCCGCCTTCGGTGCGCCACTGCCGGCGCGCTGGATGAATGCCGGCGACGCGGCGACCTATGCGGTCGCCCAGGATGAATTGACGCGTCCCCCCCGGGCGTGAGTTGAGCGCGTCCCGCGATTGCGGGCTCCCGTTTCACTCACAACCGGAATCCCCCTATGTCGATCCTGACACCTCGGTCGCCGCGCGCGGCCGGGCTGGTCGTCGCCGTGTTGCTGGGCCTGGCCCCGGCGGCACCGGTGATGGCGCAAGCCGCCCCTTCCTACGACACCCTGCTTGAACGCCTGGAGCAGCTGCCCGGCACCCGCGTGGGTACGGCACTGGCCGAGGCCGCCGATGCGCGCGCCGACCAGGCGCGTGCGTTGCCCAACCCTTCCCTGTCCTACTCCGCCGAAAACGCCTGGGGCACCGGCTCCTACGGCGGCATGGGCAAGGCCGATACCGTGCTCACCCTGTCCCAGCCGCTGGAGGTCTGGGGCCAGCGTGGCGCGCGCGTCCGTGCGGCCCGGGCCGAAGCACAGGCCGCCAACCTGCGTGGTGCCCAAAGCCGCAGCGACGTGGCCAGCCAGCTGGCGGTGGTCTACGCACAGGCGGAAAGTGCACTGCGCCGCTACACCCTGGCCGAAGAAGCACTGACCCTCACCCGCGCTGACGCCAACGCCGTCAACGCGTTGGTCAAGCAGGGCCGCGAACCGCAGCTGCGTGCGGTGCAGGCGCAGAGCGAGGTGGCCAACGCCAGCGCAGCGCTGGATGAAGCGCAGGCGTTCCGCGATGCCGCGCTGGCCCGCCTGGCCGGTGCCGCACTGCTGGATGCCCCGGTGCAGTCGATCAACGACAGCCTGCTCGACCGTGCGCCGCCGCTGCCGCGTGGCGCCACCGACGTGGCACTGGCGGTGCGCATCGCCGAAGCCGAAGCCGATGCGGCGGGCAAGCTGGTCGAGGTGGAGCGCAAGCGTGCCCTGCCCGACCTCAGTGTCACCGCCGCGCAGACCCGCTTCCGCGAAGGCGGCGAGCGTGCCTACAACCTCGGGGTCAGCCTCAGCATCCCGCTGTTCGACCGCAACCGCGGTGGCATCCGCGCCGCCAATGCCGACCAGCGCGCGGCCGAAGCGCGCCTGGACCAGCAGCGCCGCGACAGCGAGGCCGAGCGCCTCTCTGCGGTGGCCGGGTTGAAGGCCGCCAGTAGCCGTACCCGCGCCGCCGATGAAAGCGTGGTCGCCGCCGAAGAGGCGTATCGCCTGGCCCGCATTGGCTTCGACGCCGGACGCATCTCGCAGCTGGAACTGCGCAGCACGCGCAGCGCCCTCATCGCCGCCCGCGGCACCGCCGTGGATGCGCGCCTGTCGCGCGTCGCCGCGGAAATCGATCTTGCCCGCCTGGAAGGGCGCGCACCCTTTGTGGAGGCTCCATGACTCTCTCCCGTACTTTCCCGCTGATCGGCGGCGTGCTGCTGACCGTCCTGCTGGCTGGCTGCGCCGGCAACGCGCAGACGCCTGCCAATGAAAACCCCGCTGCGGCCAAGGCCGGCAACGACGATGGCCACGGCCATGCCGCTGGCAGCAAGGAAGCCAAGGCAGAAACCGCGAAGGCGCCTGCTGACGCCGACGAAGGCGTGGTGCAGCTGACCCCGGAGCAGATCAAGGCCTCCGGTATCGAAGTGGTCGCAATCGGTCGCGGTGGCGGTGGTTCCACGCGCCTGTCCGGCCGGGTCGAACCGTCGGTCGGCGCACGCGCCTCGGTGGCGTCGACCGTGACCGGCCGCGTCGAGCGCGTGCTGGTCGCGCCGGGCACCGCGGTGAAGCAGAACCAGGCGCTGGCGATCGTGGTCAGCGGCGAAGCGGCGGTGTTCCGCGCCAATGCGCTGGCCGCAGCGGCCGAAGCCGAGGCCGCGCGTCTGGCCTATGGCCGCGACAAGGCGCTGGTCGACCAGGGCGTGGTCGCCCGCCAGGAGATGGAAGCCTCGCGCGCACGTTCGCTGGCGGCACAGGCCCAGGCTGCTGCCGCGCAGGCCCAGGCCGCCGCCAACGGTGCGCCCGATGCCAGCGGTCGCGTGCGCATCACCAGCCCGGTGGCCGGCATCGTCGGCAACGTGCAGGTCACCCCGGGCGGCGTGGTAGCCGCCGGCAGCGCGGTGGCCGACGTCGCCGACCCGACGATGAACGAGCTGGTGTTCACCGCACCGCCGGCGCTGGCCGCGCAAGTCACGCCCGGCATGAAGCTGGAAGTCAGCGTGCCGGGTGGCAGCTTCACCGCCACCGTCACCGGTTCGGCCGCCGATGTGCGCCAGCAGGGCGGCGTCGCGGTCATCCGTGCCACGCCGGTGGATGCGTCGCTGCCGCCGGCCGGTTCGCCGGTATCGGCCGTAGTGGTCACCGAAGGCCAGGACGGCTCGCTCAGCGTCCCGGCCGATGCAGTGCAGAACGTCGATGGCAGCAGCGCGGTGTTCGTCGCCGTCGAAGGCGGCTTCAAGGCGCAGCCGGTGCTGGCTGGGCGCCGTGCCGGTGACCGCATCGAGATCCTCGGTGGCCTGACCGGCAGCGAGCGCATCGTCGGTGCCAATGCCTTCCTGCTCAAGGCCGAACTGGCCAAGGGCGAAGCCGAGCACGGCCACTGAGGAGGCGACCATGTTCAAGCTGATCATTGAAAAAGCGGTGCGCCACCGATGGCTGGTGGTGTTCATGGCGGCGCTGATCGCCGCGGTGGGCCTGTTCCAGCTGGGCAAGCTGCCGATCGACGCGGTGCCGGACATCACCAACCGCCAGGTGCAGATCAACACGGTGGCACCGGCGCTGACGCCGGAGCAGATCGAGCGGCAGGTGACCTATCCGCTGGAAACCGCGCTGGCCGGCATTCCCGGCCTGACCACCACGCGTTCGCTGTCGCGCAATGGCTTCTCGCAGGTGACCGCGATCTTCACCGATGCGACCGACATCTACTTCGCGCGCCAGCAGGTGGCCGAACGCATGCGCGAGGCATCGGAAGACCTGCCCGATGGTGCGTCGCCAATGCTGTCGCCGGTCACCACCGGCCTCGGCGAGGTGCTGATGTGGACGGTGGACTTCACCGCGTTCGATCCGGCCAGGCTGGCCAAGCCCGGTGAAGCGGGCTGGCAGGCCGGCGAGGTCTACCGCACGCCGGAAGGCAATCTGCTGCGCACGCCGGAAGAACGTGCCACCTACCTGCGTACCGTGCAGGACTGGATCATCGCGCCGCAGATGCGTTCCAGCCCGGGGCTGGCCGGCGTCGATACGGTCGGTGGCTACGTCAAGGAATATGGCGTGCATCCGGACAGCGCCCGGCTGGCCGCGCACGGCCTCGGCTTGGCCGATCTGGTCACCGCCCTGCAGCGTTCCAACGTGCAGGCCGGTGCCGGTTTCGTGCAGCGTGCCGGCGAAGGACTGGTGGTGCGTGCCGATGGCCTGGCGCTGACCACCGAGGATCTGGCACAGGCCCCGGTGGCGACCCGCAATGGCGTGGTGGTGGTGCGCGTGGCCGATGTGGCCGAGGTCGAGCTGAGCCGCGCGCCGCGCCTGGGTGCGGCCAGCCGCAACGGCCATGAAGCCGTACTGGGTACCGCGCTGATGATTGCCGGCGGCAACAGCCGCACCGTGGCGCAGGCCGCTGCGGCGCGCCTGGAACAGGTGAACAAATCGCTGCCGGCCGACATCGTGGCCGCGCCGGTGCTGGACCGCAGCGTGCTGGTCAATTCCACCATCAAGACCGTGGCCAGGAACCTCACCGAGGGCGCGCTGCTGGTGGTGGTGGTGCTGTTCCTGCTGCTGGGCAACCTGCGTGCAGCAACGATCACCGCGCTGGTGATTCCACTGTCGTTCCTGTTCGCAGTGATCGGCATGAACCGCTTCGGCATCAGCGGCAACCTGATGAGCCTGGGTGCGCTGGACTTCGGCATCCTGGTGGACGGTGCGGTGATCGTGGTCGAGTCGACGCTGCTGATGCTGGGCCAGCGCCGCGCCGAACTGGGCCGTGCATTGACCGCGATGGAGCGGCTGCGCGTGGCTGCCGATTCGGCGATGAAGATGGCGCGTCCAGCTGCGTTCGGACAGTTGATCATCCTGCTGGTGTTCGCGCCGATCCTCACCCTGGAAGGCGTGGAGGGCAAGACGTTCCACCCGATGGCAGCGACCTTCATGCTGGCCCTGGTCGGTGCCTTCATCTTCTCCTTCACCTTCGTGCCGGCGATGGCCGCGCTGCTGGTGCGCGAGCCGAAGGTGAAGGACGGCGATACGCATGCCGAAGATGGCGAGCACGAGACGAAGCTGATCCGCGTGCTGCGTGCGCGCATCGAACCGGTGGTGCGCAAGGCCGTGGCACATCCGCGCACGGTGCTGGCAGCTGCGGTGATGATGGTGGTGGTGGGCATCGGCGCGTTCTCGCTGCTGGGCCGCGAGTTCATGCCGACGCTGGACGAAGGCAACGTGGCGATGCAGGCCCTGCGCGTGCCGTCGACCTCACTGGAGCAGTCGCTGGCGATGCAGCTGGCGCTGGAGAAAGCGATCGCCAAGCAGCCGGAAGTGGAAACCGTATTCTCGCGTACCGGTACCGCCGAGGCGGCCATCGACCCGATGCCGACCAACATCTCCGACAGCGTGATCGTGCTGAAGCCGCGCAAGGACTGGCCCGATCCGAAGCTGGCCAAGGACGCACTGGTGGCGCGCTTCGAAAAGCTGGCCGGGCAGCAGCTGGGCAACAGCTTCGAGTTCAGCCAGCCGATCGAACTGCGCTTCAACGAGCTGATTTCCGGCGTGCGTACCGACCTGGCGGTGATGATCTTCGGCGATGACTTCAGCCAGCTGCAGAAGGTGGCCGACCAGGTGGCGCTGAAGCTGCGTGCGGTGAACGGCGCGGCCGACGTGCGGGTGGAACAGATCTCCGGCCTGCCTACGCTCAACGTGGCGATCGACCACGTGGCGGCGGCGCAGTACGGCCTGACTGCCGCAGACGTCAGTGATGCACTGTCCACCGGCATTGGCGGCACGGCGGCCGGCAAGATCTTCGAAGGTGATCGCCGCTTCAACGTGGTGGTGCGCCTGGACGATGCCTCGCGCAACGATCCGGACCAGCTGGCCTCGCTGCCGATCGCCACGCCTTCGGGGCTGGTGATTCCGCTGTCGTCAGTGGCGCGCATCACGGTGAGCGAAGGGCCGAACCAGATCAGCCGCAACAACGGCAGCCGCCGCGTGGTGGTGCAGGCCAACGTGCGCGGTCGCGATCTGGGCGGCTTCGTCGGCGAGGCGCAGGCAGCGGTGGCCGACGTGGCACTGCCGCCGGGTGCCTACCTGACCTGGGGTGGCCAGTTCGAGAACCTGCAGCGCGCGGAGAAGCGGCTGGCGACGGTAGTGCCGGTGGTGTTCCTGCTGATCGGTAGCCTGCTGTTCATGGCCCTGCGCAGCGGCAAGGAAGCCATTCTGGTGTTCAGCTGCGTGCCGTTGGCGCTGGTCGGCGGCATCCTCGCGCTGCTGCTGCGGGGCATGCCGTTCTCGGTGTCGGCGGCGGTCGGCTTCATCGCCGTCTCCGGCGTGGCCACCTTGAACGGCCTGGTGCTGATGCAGGCGATCCGCGAACGCCTGGATGCCGGTGACCTGCCGCTGCAGGCAGCGATCAACGGTGCCTCCAGCCGCATCCGCGCGGTGCTGACCACGGCGCTGGTGGCGATCGTCGGCTTCATTCCGATGGCGATTGCCAGCGGTTCCGGTGCGGAAGTGCAGAAGCCGTTGGCGACGGTGGTGATCGGTGGCCTGATCACCGCCACCGTGCTGACCCTGCTGGTGCTGCCGACCTTTGCTGCACGAGTGGCCAAGCCGCGGGCGGTGGGGTGAGCTGAGAGGGGGTCGGAGCCCTTTCCTTGGGAAAGGGATCCGACCCCGTGACCGGGTCGGATTGCCGGCCAGCGGCCGGCACTACCCGGTAGCGGTCAGGCCTTCTTGCGCTCGGCGATGTAGGCTTGGATCTGCTGTTCCAGCACCGGCAGCGGCACCGAGCCCTGCTTGAGCAGGGTGTCGTGGAAGCCCTTGATGTCGAACTTGTCGCCCAGTTCCTTCTCGGCCTGCGCGCGCAGGCGCACGATGGCGATCTCGCCCAGCTTGTAGCTCAGTGCCTGGCCCGGCCAGGAGATGTAGCGGTCCACTTCGGTGGTCACTTCATGCTCGCTCAGCGCGGTGTGGTCACGCAGGTAGGCCAGCGCCTGCTCGCGGGTCCAGCCCTTGCTGTGCACGCCGGTGTCGATCACCAGGCGCGCGGCGCGCCACATCTCATAGGTCAGGCGGCCGAAATCCTCGTACGGGGTTTCGTAGATGCCCATCTCCACGCCCAGCTTCTCGCAGTACAGCGCCCAGCCTTCGCCATAGGCGGAGATGTAGGCGTTGCGGCGGAACTCGGGCAGGTTCTTCTGTTCGGCGGCGATCGCGCCCTGCAGCGCGTGGCCCGGATCGGACTCATGCAGCGTCAGTGCCGGCAGGTTGTACAGCGGGCGCGACGGCAGGTTGTAGGTATTGAGCCAGTAGGTGCCCATGCCACCACGGCCGGCGGTCCAGAACGGCGCGATATCCGGCGGCACCGGCACGATGGTGAAGCGCGCGCGCGGCAGCGTCATGTACTTGCCGAGCTGGCCGTCCGCCCGCTTGGAGATCCACGCGGCACGCGACAGCAGCTCTTCCGGCGTCTTGGCATAGAACTGCGGATCGGTACGCAGGAAGGTCAGGAACTCGGCGAAGCTGCCCTTGAACTTCACCTGCTTGATGATGTCGTTCATTTCCTTCTGGATGCGTGCGACTTCATCCAGGCCGATGCGATGGATCTCGTCCGGCGACAGGTCCAGCGTGGTGTATTCGTGGATCTGCTGCTTGTAGTACGCCTTGCCATCAGGCATCGCTTCGGCGGCCAGGGTGGTGCGCGCCTGCGGCACGTACTCGTTGACGAAGAAGGTGCGCAGCTGCTGGAACGCCGGCACCACCTTGCCGCTGATCGCTTCACGCGCCTGCGCCTGCAGCCTGGCCTGCTCGGCGGCCGGGATGGTGGTGGGCAGCTTCTTGAACGGCGCGTACAACGGCGATCCGGTCGGGTCCTTCAGCTCGGCGACGGTGGCGATGGACACTTCGCGGCCATCGAGCACGGCACGCGGCACGCTGAAGCCACGCTTCAGGCCGGCACGCATGTTCTCGGTCTGCTGGCCGAAGTAACGCGGCACATCGTTCAGCCGTGCGATGTAGTTCTGGTAGTCCTGCACGGTCTTCATCTCGCGCCGGGCCATGAAGGACAGGTTGGACCAGAACGAGGAGTCGGCGTTGAACGGCATCTCGTAGCCGCGCAGGCGCGTCTCTTCGGCCAGGTTGAACACCTGGTCGTGGTAGATCGCGTAGTTGACCTGGTTGTCGGGCGACAGGGTCTTCGGGTCGATCTTCTTCAGCGCGGCGAGGGTCTCGTCCCACACCTTCAGGCGCGCCTGCTGCGCGGCCGGGCCGACATCGGGCATGCGGGTGGCATTGGCCGGCGCGTCTTCGTCCTCGCTGGCCTCACCGCCGCCCTGCTGGCGCCACTTCCATTCCTTCTCGTACAGCGCGCGGAAGGCGGCATCGGCGGGCGATTCGGTGGCCACGCTGGCCGGTGCGGCGGTGGCAGGCGGCGCGGCAAGGGCCACGGCGGGGGCGGACAGGGCAATCAGCAGGGCAACGGCAAGACGGGTTTTCACGAGCACAGGTTCCCGGGAAGGCAGACCCCGATGATGGCACCGCCCACGGCCCACGGCATGGGACGAAGGTCCTGCCTGCAGCGCAGGCAGGACCGGGAACCGGCCGCAGGCCGGGCCCCCAGCGCCGGGGGCGCGTGGTAGAGCCGACTGTCAGTCGGCTGCTCTTCCGCCATATGCAGCAAACCCCGCGCTCCGCGCGAAAGTCGACTGACAGTCGACTCTACCCACGGCAGGCAGGACCGGGAACCGGCCGCAGGCCGGGGCCCAGCGCCGGAGGCGCGTGGTAGAGCCGACTGTCAGTCGGCTGCTCTTCCGCCATATGCAGCAAACCCCGCGCTCCGCGCGAAAGTCGACTGACAGTCGACTCTACCCACGGCAGGCAGGGCCGGGAACCGGCCGCAGGCCGGGGCCCCAGCGCCGAAGGCGCGTGGTAGAGCCGACTGTCAGTCGGCTGCTCTTCCGCCATATGCAGCAAACCCCGCGCTCCGCGCGAAAGTCGACTGACAGTCGACTCTACCCACGGCAGACCGCATCCCGGCGTAGTCTCAATGGCTGGCCTTGTCCCGCTTCCAGCCCCGGTGCTTGATGTCCAGCTGCAGGCTGTACAGCGCGGTGAACGCCGGGAACAGGTTCTGCAGCACGCCCACCGAGTCCTGCTTGGCCGAGAACAGGAAGTAGCTCAGCGTCATCAGGCTGCCGACCACGCTCATGTACCAGAACAGGCGCGGAATCACCGGCTTGCCCGCACGCTTGGACGCGATGAACTGGACCAGCCAGCGGCCGCCGAACATCAGCGCGCCGGTATAGCCGATCAGCTTCCAGCCGGTCACATGCAGGCCGGTCCAGTACAACCAGGTCAGCGGCTGGTCGAGCCAGTGCAGCTCCAGATCCATCAACGCTCCTCCACCGCGGTGCGCTTGCTGCGGGTGATCAGCCACGCCACGCCGCGCAGGTCACGGATGCCGACCAGTGCACGGCCCAGGTTGTTGTACTTGGACACGCCGGCGGTACGGTGGCGGTGGTTGACCGGCACGCTGGTGGTCTTCCAGCCGGCACGCTGCATCAGCGCGGGCAGATAGCGGTGCATGTGGTCGAAGTACGGCAGGTCGAGGAACGCGCTGCGCTCGAACAGCTTGATGCCGCAGCCGGTATCGGGCGTATCGTCGCGCAGCATGCGTGCGCGGATGGCGTTGGCCCACTTGCTGGCCCAGCGCTTGCTGCCGCTGTCCTGGCGGTTGACCCGCCAGCCGGCGAACAGCTTCACCTGCGCCTCGGCGGCATCGCGCGCGGCCAGCAGCTTGGGGATATCGGCCGGATCGTTCTGGCCATCGCCATCCAGGGTGGCGATCCACGGCGCCCGCGCATGCTTGACACCGGTGCGCACGGCGGTGCTCTGCCCGCTCTGGTTCACATGGTGCAGCACCCGCAGTTCCGGTGTGGTCGCCTTCAGGCCCTGCAGCACCGCCAGGGTGTCATCGCGCGAGTGATCATCGATGTAGACGATCTCGAACGGCAGCCGGCCACGCAGTGCAGCGGTGATTTCGGCAACCAGCGGGGCGACGTTGTCGCGTTCGTTGAACACCGGGACGACAACGGAAAGCTCGGGTTGGCTCATAAGGCACTCGGCCAAAGGGGGACAAAGACCGCGCATTCTCCGAAGCCGAGGTTATCCGAAGATGAATCCGGCTGTGTGAGGATCCGTCCTCAGGCGCGGTCGCCAAAATACTCGCGGCACCACTGCACGACGGGGGGCAACCCTTCTTCGATCGGGGTCACCGCGTCGAAGCCGAATGCGTCATGGGCGCGCCGGGTATCGGCCATCGTGCGCACCATGTCGCCCGGCTGCATCGGCTTGTAGACCTTCTGCGCGGGGCGACCGGCGGCCTGCTCGATCACGCTGATGAAGCGCTCCAGCTCGACCGGCGTATGGTTGCCGAGGTTGAACACCCGGTGCGGTACCGGACCATCGGCCGGATGCGCGAGCGCGCCGAGGATACCCGACACGATGTCGGAGACATGTGTGAAATCGCGCTGCATGCGGCCCTCGTTGAACACGTCGATTGGCCGCCCGGCCAGCACCGCGCGCGAGAACAGCAGCGGTGCCATGTCCGGCCGGCCCCACGGGCCATACACGGTGAAGAAGCGCAGGCCGGTGGCATGCAGGCCGTACAGCTGCGCGTAGGTGTAGGCCATGAGCTCGTTGGCCGCCTTGGTCGCCGCGTACAGCGAGCGCGGCTGGTCCACGCGCTGGTCCTCGGAGAACGGCGGCGTGGCCGAATCACCGTAGACCGAGCTGCTGGAGGCATACACCAGGTGCTGCACGCCACGGTGACGGCACAGTTCGAGCATGTTGACGAAGCCGACCAGGTTGCTGTCGACGTAGGCGTGCGGGTTTTCCAGCGAATAGCGCACGCCGGCCTGCGCGGCCAGGTGGATCACCGCAGTCGGCTTCACCTCGTCGAACAGTGCCGCCAGGCCCTGCTGGTCGGTCAGGTCCAGGGTGCGCAGGTCCAGCGCCGGGCACAGCGCAGCCACGCGGTCGCGCTTGATCTGCGGGTCATAGTAGTCGTTGAAGTTGTCCAGGCCGACCACGGGCTGGCCGGCCTCCAGCAGCGCGCGGGCGGTGTAGGCACCGATGAAGCCGGCAGCGCCGGTGAGCAGGATGGTCATGACAGGGGCCTGGAAACGAAGTTCAGGCCCCTGATGTTACCGGTCTCAGAACAAACCGAAACGCTTCTTCGCCACGTTGGTGCGGCCGGGTTCGATCACGTCCTGGATGTTCTTCGCATCGAAGCGGTCGAGCAGCACCTCGGCGCCCTTCCTCAGCTTCAGGTCCATCTCTTCCGGGTACAGCGGAACCAGGCTCATGAAGCTGATGGTCCTGCCGTCCTCCAGCGCCAGCGTGGCGAAGTCCTCCGGGGCGGTCACCGGCGACAGCACGATGGCACCGTCGAAACCCACGCCCGGCGCGTAGGGCTCGCTGGGATGGCCGTTGGGAATGGTGTGGCCGAAGCCCAGCCAGGTGTCGTACTCGTGCGGCAACCGTGCCATGCCCTTCAGCAGGCGCACCGGCCAGTAATTGCGCTCGTCCTCGAAGGCGTCCTGGGAGATCGGCCAGTCGGCCGGCAGGGTCACCATCAGTTCCATGTAGCGCGGCACGTCCGCGTCCACCTCGGCGGGCACGGTCATCGGCAGGTCGCTCATGCCGGAGGTGACCAGGCGCAGGTACGGGCAGTGGTCATTGGCCGGCACCACGTGCACGTCGATGTGCACCAGATCGGAGATGATCTCGTGGAAGACACCGGACACCGGGCCCAGATGGCGTTCGAGGTGGGCGCTGATCGCCTCGATGTGCTGTTCTTCGCCGATGGCGGGCACGAAGTCCTTTTCGCGGCGATGTACCAGTATCTGGGTGCCGTCCGGGCTGACGTCCTCGTATTCGTTGCTCATGTCCTGTTCCCTGGATGAGGCCACGGACCGGAGAGCAGTGCATCCCCGGCACGCGCGGCGGTGCGTTCCCTGTCATCTGCAGGACGCGGCGGGAACAGGCCGCACCCCCTGGCGCTGCGCCGGGCTCAGCCCTGGCGCGTACGCAGCTTTTCCAGCACGCCGTCCAGGGTATCCAGGTCGGTGTAGTGGATGATCAGCTTGCCCTTGCCGCCCCGGCCGTGGTTGATCGCCACCTTGGCACCCAGTGCTTCGGACAGTTCGGTTTCCAGCGAGGCGATGTCGGCCTGCTGCACCTTCGGCGTCGCCACCGGGCGGTTGCTCGGCACCTTGCCGGCCGCGAAGGCCTGCGCACGGCGCTCGACCTCGCGCACCGACCAGCCTTCATCGGCCGCTTCCTGCGCCAGCTTGCCAGCCAGCTCGGGAGCCAGGGTCAGCAGCGCGCGGGCGTGGCCCATTTCCAGGCGGCGGGTTTCCAGCAGCAAGCGGATCGCCACCGGCAGCTCCAGCAGGCGCAGCAGGTTGGACACCGCCGCGCGCGAGCGGCCGACGGCCTCGGCGGCCTCGGCATGGGTCAGGGTGAACTCGCTGATCAGGCGCTGCAGCGCCTCGGCTTCTTCCAGCGGGTTGAGGTCTTCGCGCTGGATGTTCTCGATCAGCGCCATCGCGATGACGGTGCGGTCTTCCAGCTCGCGCACCACCACCGGCACTTCGTCCAGGCCGGCCAGCTGCGATGCGCGCCAGCGGCGCTCACCGGCGACGATTTCGTAGTTGCCTGCCGGCAGCTGGCGCACCAGGATCGGTTGGATCACGCCCTGCGACTTGATCGAGTCGGCCAGCTCGGAGAGCTTGCCCTCGTCCATCTCGCGGCGCGGCTGGTACTTGCCCGGCTGCAGCTGGCCGACCGGCAACTTGCGCAGCACTTCACCCGGCAGCGGCTCAATCACCGCGGTGGTGGCCTGCACCTGGCTGACCGCGCCTTTCGGGCCCAGCAGCGCGTCCAGGCCACGGCCGAGGCCTCGCTTCTTGGCTGCCGGCTTGCTGCTGGTCATCAGACGGTCTCCACGGCCTTGGCGGCCTTGTTGCGTTCGTTGTTGCGGCGGATGATCTCGCCGGCCAGGCCCAGGTAGGCTACGCCACCGCGCGAGGCGCGGTCGTAGCCGACGATGCTCTGGCCATGGCTGGGCGCCTCGGCCAGGCGCACGTTGCGCGGCACGATGGTGCGGAACACGCGGTCGCCGAAGTGCTCGGTGAGCTCGGCCGACACTGCGTTGGCCAGGTTGTTGCGCACGTCGAACATGGTGCGCAGCACGCCTTCGATCTCCAGCGCCGGGTTCAGGCTGGTGCGCAGCGCTTCGATGGTTTCCACCAGCGCGCTCAGGCCTTCCAGTGCGTAGTACTCGCACTGCATCGGCACGATCACCGAATCGGCGGCGGCCAGCGCGTTGAGCGTCAGCAGCGACAACGCCGGCGGGCAATCGATCAGGATGTAGTCGTACTCGTCGCGGATCGGCGCCAATGCGCGCTTCAGGCGCTGCTCGCGCTCGCTCTGGCCCATCAGCTGGATCTCGGCGGCGGTCAGGTCGATGTTGCCCGGCAGCAGGTCGTAGCCTTCGGCGGTCTGCACGCGCACATCGGCGGCGCTGTTCTCGCCCAGCAGCAGATCGCAGGTGGAGGCCGCCAGCTCACGCTTGTCCACGCCGCTGCCCATGGTCGCGTTGCCCTGCGAGTCCAGGTCGACCAACAGCACGCGCTTGGGTGCGTTGGCCAGGGAAGCGGCCAGGTTGACGGCGGTCGTGGTCTTGCCGACGCCACCCTTCTGGTTGGCGATGGCGATGATGCGGGCCATGCGGGTGTGCCTCGTCGACGGATGGTTGGGACCGGTCATTATGCGTACAACCGGCCCCTTGCGGAAATCGTGGATCGCCAACCCGTTGTTCCACAAAGGGCTGGCGGCGGGAATCAGGGACCTGTAACGGTGACCAGGTGGCGTTCGCCGGCCAGGCCGGGCACGCTCAGCGGGGTCACCTCACGCACCTGCCAGCCAGCCGGCAGTTCCGCGATCTCCTCATGCGGGTAGACGCCCTTCATGGCCAGCAGCACGCCACCGGGGCGCAGCAGATGGCCACCGACGCGGACGATGCCAGCCAGGGTATCCATTGCGCGCGCGGTCAGCTGGTCGTAACGACCGGCCTCGTCCAGCGCTTCGGCCCGCGATTCGGCCACGCGGGCGTTGCCCAGGCCGAGCTGGCGCACGGCCTCGCGCATGAAGCGCGCCTTCTTGCCGTTGCTCTCCACCAGGGTGACCTGCAGGCCCGGGCAGGCGATCGCAAGCGGGATGCCGGGCAACCCGGGGCCGGTACCGAGGTCGGCCAGGCTGCCATCAGCCACGAACGGCTGCATCGCCAGCGAATCGAGCAGGTGGCGGGTAACCATCTCCTGCGGGTCGCGGATGGCGGTGAGGTTGTAGGTGCCGTTCCAGCGGTGTAGCAGGGCCAGGTAGCGCAGCAGCGGCGGCGCCAGCGCGGCGTCCAGGCCCATGCTGGCCAGGCCCTGTTCCAGCGTGGCAGCCACGCTGGCGGGAAGTGGGTGTTCGCTCATGCCGACATTATCGCCGGTTTTGCGCGCTGATTCCCCGCTTCAGTGCGGATACCAGGCCAACGCCGCACGGAACTGGCCGGTGGCCTGCCATTCGTGCAGGTGCCAGCGCGCGGCCTCGCCCAGTTCCGGGTCGCACCAGCGCAGGTGCAGGGCGCCATCGGCCCCCGGCGCCAGCTGCAGGCGGTGCAGCCCGAACGAGATGCCCTGCCCGTGCGCCTTCAGCATCGCTTCCTTGGCGCACCACACGCGGAAGAACCAGTGCTCGCGCCCGGCCTCGTCCAGGCTTTCCAGCCAGGCCACCTCCTCGGGGTGGAAGAAGCGCTGCACGATCTCCAGAAGGCGGGCCCGCGGCCGCAGCAGCTCCAGGTCCACGCCCAGCCGCACACCTTCGCCCAGCGCCACCAGCAGCACCTCGCCGCTGTGGCTCCAGCCGGTGCCGTAGTGGGCCAGCGCACCGGCCAGTTCCGGCCGGCCCTTGTCGTCGCGCACCAGCGGCAGGGCGTCGGGTTCGCCGCCCAGCGCCTGCGCCAGCACCTGCCGGGCCTGCGGCTCACCGCGCTGGCCGGGCACATGCGGGCAGCGCCAGACCGTCACCGGGCCGAAGCGCCAGGGGCCGTCGAGGGTGGCTGGCAGGCTCATCCGCACACGCCCGTCACGGGATTGCACGACGGTTTCACGGCGCTGCGGGTCAACTGGTCCCCGTCCCTTCCCCCTACAGAGGTCACGTTCATGGGCATCATCATCTGGCTGATCGTTGGCGGCATCGTGGGCTGGCTGGCCAGCATCATCATGCGTCGCGACGCCCAGCAGGGCATCATCCTCAACATCGTGGTCGGCATCGTCGGCGCGCTGATTGCCGGCTTCCTGTTCGGCGGCGGCATCAACGATGCCATCACCCTGCGTACGTTCCTGTTCTCGCTGATCGGCGCGGTGATCCTGCTGGCGATCGTCAACCTGTTCACCCGCAAGAGCATACGGTGATCCGAGGGTAGCGCCGGCCACTGGCCGGCAGATGTTCCAGAACGGGCCCGGCAATCGTCGGGCCCTGTTCTTTCAACCGATCTGCACCCAGGCCGGCGCATGGTCGCTCGGGCGTTCCCAGGTGCGCGGCTCGCGGTCGATGCCCGAGGCCACCGCGCTGCCCTTCAACGCATCGGAGACCAGGGTCAGGTCGATGCGCAGGCCCAGGTTGCGGCGGAAGCCGGCGGCACGGTAATCCCACCAGCTGAAGGTGCCCGCCTCGTCGTTGTGCAGGCGGAAGCCATCGTGCAGACCCAGCTGCAGCAGCTTGTTGAGCGCGCCGCGCTCGGCGGTGGAGGTCAGGATGTGGTTGTCGTTCCACACCTCCGGGTCGTGCACATCGCGCGCGTCCGGGGCGATGTTGAAGTCACCCATCACGATCAGCTTCGGATGGCGCTGCAGTTCCTGCGCGATCCAGGCATGCACCGCTTGCAGCCAGCGCAGCTTGTACTCGTACTTGTCGGTGCCGACGTCCTGGCCGTTCACCACATACAGGTTGATCACCCGCAGGTCGCCGAAGGTACCGGCGATGACGCGCTTCTGCTCGTCCTCGAAGCCGGGGATGCCGATCTGCACGTCCTGCGCCGGCTCACGCGACAGCAGCGCCACGCCGTTGTAGGTCTTCTGGCCGGCGAACACGCTGCGGTAGCCCGCGGCGATCAGCGCCGAATCGGGGAACTTGTGGTCCTCCAGCTTGGTTTCCTGGATGCCGACGATGTCCGGGCCGAAATCCCTGAGCCACTGCTCCAGGTGCGGCAGGCGGACATTGAGCGAATTGACGTTCCACGAGGCGATTTTCATGCCGGCATTCTACCCGGGCCAGCTTTGGTAGACGCCAGCCTTGGTTGGCGCACGGCCCCCGCGTGCCAACCAAGGCTGCCACCCACCGGTAGTGCCGGCCGCTGGCCGGCAACCCCATGAACCGCCGGCAAGACCCCGCAGTTGCCGGCCAGCGCCCGGCACTACCGAAGCAGCAGCTTCAACAACCCCGCAATCTTCGAATACGGCGGCCGCAGCCGGTCGCTGGCCGCCCAGCGCGACTGCCACAGCACCGGCAGCCGCTTGCTCATCGCATCGAACCCGGCGCGGCCGTGGTACGCGCCCATGCCGCTGGCCCCCACCCCGCCAAACGGCAGGCCATCGGCGGCGAAGTGCAGCAGCGTGTCATTCACCGTCACCCCGCCGGCCACCACCTGGCCGAGGATGCGCTCCACCGTGGCCGTGTCATGGCTGAAGGGGTACAACGCCAGCGGCCGGTCGCGCGACAGCACATCGGCCAGCGCCGCTTCCAGATCCGGGTAGGCACGCACGGGCAGGATCGGCCCGAAGATCTCCTCGCGCATCAGGTCCAGGTCGTCCGGCGGGTCCAGCACCACGGTCGGCACCAGCAAGCGCTCGCGGTCGGCGCGCGCCGCGTCCACCTGCGCCAACGGGATCACCGGCACGCCACGTTCGCGCGCCTGCGCCAGATAGCCCTGCAGGCGCTGGTACTGGCCCTCGTTGATGATGCGTGTGTAATCGCCGGCATCGCTGAAATCGCCATAGCGCTCGCGCACCTGCTGCTGCAGCGCCTGCACGAACTCGCGCTGGCGCGCGGTGTCGATCAGCACGTAGTCCGGCGCGATGCAGGTCTGCCCCGCATTGAACCATTTGCCGGTGGCCAGCCGCGCAGCGGCTTTTTCAAGTGGAAAGTCGCTGCAAACGATCGCCGGCGACTTGCCGCCCAGTTCCAGCGTGACCGGTACCAGATGCTCGGCCGCGGCGGCCATCACCTTGCGGCCGACGGCCGTCGAGCCGGTGAACAGCAGATGGTCCAGCGGCAGCGAAGACACCGCAGCCGCCACGTCCGCCCCACCCTGCACCACCGCCACCCGATCGGGCGGGAACACACTGGCCAGCAGATCGGCCAGGAACGCACTGGTGCGCGGCGTGTGTTCCGAAGGCTTCAGCAACACGTGGTTGCCGGCGGCAATCGCGGTGGCCAGCGGCACCAGCGCCAGCGTGACCGGGTAGTTCCAGGGCGAGATCACCCCGACCACGCCCAGCGGCGTCGGCCGCAGCTGCGCGCGCGCTGGCCACAACTTCCATCCCGCCGATGCCCGCTGCGGCTTCGACCAGCGCCGCAGGTGGCGACGCAGGTGGTCGATGGCCGACAGCACGCTCATGCCATCGGCCAGCTTCGATTCAACGTGGGCGCGATGGCCGAAGTCCTCGGCGATGGCCTGGGCCATTTCGTCCAGGCGCGGCTTCAATGCTTCGCGCAGGCGGCGCAGGTCGGCTTCGCGCTGGTCGGGCGAAGGGCGCTGCGACTGCCAGGCGCTGCGCAGGGTGTGCAGGAGGGCGGGAAGGTCTTCCGGCGTAGTGGTGGTCATGGGCCGACTATACGGGGTGCTGCGCAACCCAATGGTAGTGCCGGCCGCTGGCCGGCAACCTCATGAATCTCCGCGGACATAAAGCCGTTGCCGGCCAGCGGCCAGCACTACCGGAATGCGAGCCGAGTGGGCATGCCCCACAAACAGAAAGGCCGCGGTCTGCACCGCGGCCCCTGAAATCCGGTGGGTGCCGACCGTTGGTCGGCACACCGGTTACTTGGTGATATCCACGTCCTTGGTCTCACGCAGGAACAGGCCGCCGATCACCACCGACATCAGCGCGATGATGATGGGGTACCACAGGCCGTAGTAGAGGTTGCCGGTACCGGCCACCAGCGCGAACGAGATCGCCGGCAGGAAGCCACCGAACCAGCCGTTGCCGATGTGGTACGGCAGCGACATCGAGGTGTAGCGGATGCGGGTCGGGAACAGTTCGACCAGGTAAGCGGCGATCGGGCCGTAGACCATGGTCACGTACAGCACCAGCAGCCACAGCATGAAGATGGTGCCGGCGATGTTGATGCGGGCGCCATCGGCCTTGGCCGGGTAGCCGGCGGTGGTCAGGGCGGTCTTCAGTTCCGCACTGAACGCGTCAGCCTTGGCCTTGCCTTCTTCCTTGGTCAGGCCGGCCGCCTCATACGAGGTGACGCTGGCGCTGCCCACGTTCACCATCGCCAGCGAACCGGCGGCAGCGGGCTGTACGTCGTACGGCACACCAGCCTTGGTCAGCGCGGCGGTAGCCACGTCGCAGGAGCTGGTGAACTTGCGCAGGCCCACCGGATCGAACTGGAATGAACAGGTGTTCGGATCGGCGACGACCAGCGCCGGCGAGGATGCACGCGCTTCTTCGATGGCCGGGTTCGCGAAGTGGGTCAGGCCCTTGAAGATCGGGATGTAGGTGATGGCCGCCAGCAGGCAGCCGGCCAGGATGATCTTCTTGCGGCCAATGCGGTCGGACAGCCAGCCGAAGAAGATGAAGAACGGCACGCCCAGCGCCAGCGCGGCCGCGATCAGCAGGTAGGAGGTGGTGGCATCGACCTTCAGCATGCTGCTGAGGAAGAACAGCGCGTAGAACTGGCCGCCGTACCAGACCACGGCCTGGCCGGCCGCCGCACCGAGCAGGACCAGCAGCATCAGCTTCAGGTTGCCGCCCTTCAGGCTGTCACGGAACGGCGTCTTGGAACCCTTGCCCTCGGACTTCATCTGCTGGAACAGCGGCGACTCGCTCAGCTGCAGGCGGATCCACACCGACACGCCCAGCAGCAGGATCGAGACCAGGAACGGGATGCGCCAGCCCCAGGCTTCAAAGGCTTCATTGCCCAGGAAGTAGCGGCAGGCCAGGATGATCAGCAGCGACATGAACAGGCCGAGCGTGGCGGTGCACTGGATGAAGCTTGTGTACAGGCCGCGCTTGTCGTCCGGCGCGTGCTCGGCGACGTAGGTGGCGGCACCGCCGTACTCGCCGCCCATCGCCAGACCCTGGGCCAGGCGCAGGATGATCAGGATCACCGGTGCGGCGAAACCGATCGAGGCGTAGTTGGGCAGCACGCCAACCAGGAAGGTCGAGATGCCCATGATCAGGATGGTGACCAGGAAGGTGTACTTGCGGCCGATGCGGTCGCCGAGGCTGCCGAAGAAGGCCGCGCCGAACGGACGCACGAAGAAGCCGGCGGCAAACGCCAGCAGGGCGAAGATCATGCCCGTGGTTTCATTGACGCCGCTGAAGAACTGCTTGGCGATGATGGCCGCGAGCGAGCCGTACAGGAAGAAGTCATACCACTCGAAGACCGTGCCGAGGCTCGAGGCGAAGATGACCTTCTTGTGGCCCTTGGTCAGGGTGCCCGCTTTATGTGCGGTGCTGGGTGTACTGGACATGGGACGCTTCCCCTCCGAAGCAATCGTTGTTGGTGGGTGCCGACCGTTGGTCGGCACTCAATTCGGTAGATGCCGACCTTGGCCGGCACCCCATCTCGGTAGGTGCCGACCTTGGCCGGCACCCCATCTCGGTAGGTGCCGGCCGCTGGCCGGCACGCTCTTAGAAGCTGTACTTCGTGGTGAACTGCAATCGGGTGATGTCACCCTTGTTGCCGTTCTCCACTTCGCGACGGCCGTACATCAGTTCGGCGCCGATATCGACCTTGGGCAGCGGCGAATAGAAGATGTTGCCGCGGATGCTCTGCACGCTCTTGGTCACCAGCGGGCCCAGGATGCTGTCGTTGTCGTAGTCGCTGCGCGCATAGATCAGGTTGGTGCGCAGCTTCGGCGAGAACGCATGCCGCCAGCCCACGTAGCCGGCCAGCACGCCGGTCGGGTTGAGCTCGTCGCGGGCCACGTCGTAGGCGCTATCGGCGGTGATGCCCAGGCCGATGTAGCGGGCGATGCCTTCGCCGCCGGTCAGCTGGTAGTGCAGCGAATCGCTGTCACCCATCACCCATTTGCCGCCCAGGGTCAGGCCGCCAGCCACCTTGTCGGCCTTGGCGCCGGTGGCCTGGTTGTCGACCTTCAGCTGACGGACGATGCCGCCGACACCGAAGGTGCCCCAGTCACCCTTCCAGCCATAGCGCAGGGTCAGGTCAGGCAGGCTGCCACGGTCGGAGTTGGCGCTGGTGTTGGTCCAGGCGCCGGTGACCGGGTTGCGGGTACCGGTGAGGGTGGTGGTTTCCGGGTTTTCCAGCGCGACGCTGAAGCCGCCCTGGGTGTAGCGCACCTGGGCCTGGCGCACGAAGATCACACCATCGGTGGGGCCGACGAAGTCGACCGCTTCGGGCAGTGCGGCCGCGTCCATGAAGTTGGACCAGGTCTGGCCGGCCATCCAGTTGTTCCAGTACATGTAGGCGTGGCGCAGGGTCACACCGTAGGTATTGGTGGCGGTCTGGTTGCCCAGCGAGTTGCCGAAGAAGTCCATCTCGAAGAACGCACCGGCCTTGTTGCCCGATTCGCTCACGTTGTCGATGCCCAGGTTGAAGCGCGAGAACTTGGCATGGGCGTTGAAGTCGGTGCCCGAACGCTTGCCGCTGCCGCCGGCGCCTTCCACCGGGGTCTGGCCCGGCAGGTACAGCGAGCGGCCGGTGGCGTCGTCGGCCAGCTGGCCATCGCTGGTCTGGGTGGCCAGGAAGTCGGCCTTGATGAAGCCGCCGATCTTGACCGTGGTGCCCGGCGCCGCGCCCGGGGTGATGGTGGTGACCTGGATCGGCTGCTTGCCGGCCGGCACCGAGGCAACCGGCTTCTGCCCGGCCTGCACCGTGCGGACTTCGGTCACCGCCTGCTGGGTCTGGCTGATCTGGGTCTGTTGTTGTTGCTGCGAAGACAGCAGCAGCTGGACCTGGCGTTCCAGTTCGGCAACGCGTGCTTCCAGCGCTTTCTCTTTGGCGGTCTCAGCGAACGCCATGCCCGGTGCGACCAGGGCGACCAACAGGCAGGCCGCCAAAGGTGTGCGCACGGCTTTCAACGTACGGTGGCTCATGTTGCCCTCTCTCCCAAGTGGCAAGGTGATGCCGCGCGTGGGGCACGGTCGAGCCGAGACTGCGGGGCGATTATGTATAGCGGCTATTCGCCATTGGTCGAACCCGGCCCTGCTGGGCGCTCACTTTCGACCATGGTCTAACCAGAGTGGTGACGCGGCCGGGGGTGGATGGGGCAAACTGAAGGGGATCGGTCGCTGCGATGCTGCGACCGCACATACAAAGTCAACGTGCAAGTGAGGGTGCCATGGCTGATATCTACCCCGTCGATCCGCAGTTCGCCGCCAAGGCACGCATCGACAAGACGTCGTACGAACAGCAGTACCAGGCTTCGGTGACCGACCCGGATGGTTTCTGGGGCAAGGCCGCCGAGCGCCTGCAGTGGATGCGCAAGCCGACCAGGATCAAGAACGTCAGCTACGACCTGTCCGACTTCCACATCAAGTGGTTCGAAGATGGCGAGCTCAATGCCAGCGTGAACTGCCTGGATCGCCAGCTGGAAACGCGCGGCGACAAGACCGCCCTGCTGTTCGAGCCCGATGGCCCGGATGCACCGGCCCAGCACGTGACCTACCGCGAGCTGTACGAGCGCACCTGCCGCCTCGGCAATGCACTGCGCAATCTCGGCGTCAAGAAGGGCGACCGCGTCACCATCTACCTGCCGATGATCGTCGATGCCGCCGTAGCCATGCTGGCCTGCGCGCGCATCGGTGCGATCCACTCGGTGGTGTTCGGTGGCTTCGCGCCGAACTCGATCGCCGACCGTGTCAGCGACTGCCAGAGCAAGCTGATCATCACCGCCGACGAGGGCCTGCGCGGTGGCCGCAGGATTCCGCTGAAGGCCAACGTCGATGCCGCGCTGAAGCTGCCGGGCACCAATACCGTGGAAACCGTGCTGGTGGTGCGCCACACCGGCGGTGCGGTGGACATGCAGGCCCCGCGCGACCGCTGGTTCCACGATGTGGTGGACAGCCAGCCGGCTACCTGCGAGCCGGAACGCATGAACGCGGAAGACCCGCTGTTCATCCTCTACACCTCCGGTTCCACCGGCAAGCCGAAGGGCGTGCTGCACACCACCGGCGGTTACCTGCTGTACGCGGCCTACACCCATGAAGCGGTGTTCGACCTGCGCGAGGACGACGTCTACTGGTGCACCGCCGACGTCGGCTGGGTCACCGGCCACAGCTACATCGTGTACGGGCCGCTGGCCAACGGCGCGACCTCGCTGATGTTCGAAGGCGTGCCGAACTACCCGGACACCTCGCGCTTCTGGAACGTCATCGACAAGCACAAGGTGACCATCTTCTATACCGCCCCGACCGCCATCCGTGCGCTGATGCGCGAAGGCGAGGAACCGGTGAAGAAGACCTCACGCGCGTCGCTGCGCCTGCTCGGCAGCGTCGGCGAGCCGATCAACCCGGAAGCCTGGCGCTGGTACTACGAGGTGGTCGGCGACAGCCGCTGCCCGATCGTCGATACCTGGTGGCAGACCGAGACCGGCGGCATCCTGATCTCGCCGCTGGCCGGCGCGATGGACCTCAAGCCGGGGTCGGCCACCCTGCCCTTCTTCGGCGTGCAGCCGGCGCTGGTCAATGCCGATGGCGAGATCCAGGACGGCCCGACCGAGGGCAACCTGATCATCCGTGATTCCTGGCCGGGCCAGATGCGCACGGTGTACGGCGACCACCAGCGTTTCATCGATACGTATTTCCGCACCTACCCGGGCAGCTACTTCACCGGCGACGGTTGCCGCCGCGACGAAGACGGCTACTACTGGATCACCGGCCGCGTCGACGATGTGATCAACGTGTCCGGCCACCGCATCGGCACCGCCGAGGTGGAAAGCGCGCTGGTCTCGCACCCGAAGGTGGCCGAAGCGGCCGTGGTCGGCTTCCCGCACGACGTGAAGGGCCAGGGCATCTACGCCTACGTCACCCTTGTGGCCGAAGAGGCACCGAGCGACGAGTTGCAGAAGGAACTGGTTGCCTGGGTGCGCAAGGAGATCGGCCCGATCGCCACGCCGGACCACCTGCAGTGGGCGCCGGGCCTGCCGAAGACCCGCTCGGGCAAGATCATGCGCCGCATCCTGCGCAAGATCGCCGAGAACGCGCCGGACCAGCTCGGCGACACCTCGACCCTGGCTGATCCGTCGGTGGTGGCGTCACTGGTGGACGAGCGCAAGGTGCGCTGATGTACGACCGGGGTCGGATCCCTTTCCGCAAGGAAAGGGCTCTGACCCCATCTGCTTTCCCCCACGGTTCCCCCCGACCATGACCACCCTCCTGATTGCCGATGACCACCCGCTGTTCCGCGAAGCCCTGCGCGGCGCCGTGCAGCGGGTCATCCCCGGCGTGCAGCTGTTCGAGGCCGACAGCGTGGAAGCGCTGTATGCGCTGGCCGACCAGCACAACGACGCCGACCTGGTCCTGATGGACCTCAACATGCCCGGTGCGCAGGGTTTCAACGCGCTGGTGCACATGCGCTCGCTGCATCCGCACCTGCCGGTGGTGGTGGTATCCGCGCGCGAAGAAGCCACGGTGATGCGCCGCGCGCTCGACCACGGCGCGCTGGGCTTCATTCCGAAGTCTGCGGATTCGGACACCATCGGCCACGCACTGGGCACCATCCTCGATGGCGAGACCTGGGCGCCGCCGGAAGCGCACAACGTGCCGCCCACCGAGCGCGAGGAACGCGAAGTCGGCCAGCGACTGCGCGAGCTCACCCCGCAGCAGTTCCGCGTGCTGCAGATGCTGGGCGCAGGCCGCTTGAACAAGCAGATCGCTTACGACCTCAACGTCTCCGAAGCGACGATCAAGGCCCACGTCACCGCCATCCTGCGCAAGCTGGGCGTGACCAACCGCACCCAAGCCGTGCTGATGGCCGGCAAGCTGGCGATCGACGACGACGCCATCGTGCTGCCGCCGGAAGAAGATTGAGGTAGTGCCGGCCGCTGGCCGGCAGTCACCTGGAACGCCTGAAAACGCTCTGGTAGGTGCCAAGCTTGCTTGGCACGCTCTCGCCGTGGCGCATGCCGGCCAGCGGCCGGCACTACCCGGCACCGTTGCGCTCACGATATAGCCATCGCTATACAAACCAGCCCTGCCTGCGCGTTTCGCTGCAAATGCGCCACGCGCGAATCGCGATGCTAAGCTTCGCGTCCCCTTGGGGAGTAGCCGGATTCCTTCGCAGGAATCGTCCACGTCAACATACTCGGCCGGTGCGCCGTGGCGTGGACAACCATGATGGTTGGCGAGACCAGCGGCCCGCGCGCGCAACGTCAGGTTGGGCGCGAGCGCAGGCCGTGCGTCCGTCCTGGCCCGACCTCAGCCGCTGTCCATGTCCCCCATTTCGATCCTCCTGATCGGCTTTGCCATGTCCACCGATGCCTTTGCCGCCGCGATCGGCAAGGGTGCGGCCATGCGCAAGCCGGTGTTCCGCGATGCCTTGCGTGCCGGCATCATCTTCGGCGTCATCGAAGCGATCACGCCCATCATCGGCTGGCTGCTCGGCCGCGCCGCGCTGCAGTACGTGGAAGCTTTCGACCACTGGATCGCCTTCGGCCTGCTCGGCGCGCTGGGCATCCACATGATCTACAACGGCCTGCGCCCGGACAGTGCCGAGGAAGACGAGGACCCCTCGCAGCACCACGGCTTCTGGAAGCTGGCGCTGACCGGTTTCGCCACCAGCATCGATGCGATGGCGGTGGGCATCGGCCTGGCCTTCATGGACGTGCATATCGGCGTGATGGCCGCGGTCATCGGCCTGTGCACGCTGACCATGGTCACCGCCGGCATCATGCTCGGCCGCGTGCTGGGCAGCATGGTGGGCAAGCGTGCCGAGATCATCGGTGGCGTGATCCTGGTGATCATCGGTGCGACGATCCTGTACGAGCACCTGCACGGCGTGGGGTAACGCTTCCGCGATTACGTGGTTGCCGGCCAGCGGCCGGCACTACTGCGCGTCGCGCAGCGCGCCGAGGAAGGCGCGCAGCGAGGCCGGCTTGATCGGCTTGGTCAGCACGCGATAGCCACGTTCGCGTGCCATCCGCTTCAGCTCGTCGCGACCATCGGCGGTCAGCAGCGCACCCGGCAGCGGGTAACCGGCGGCTTCGCGCAGGGCCACCAGGGCGTCCAGGCCATCCATGCGGTCGTGCAGGTGGTAGTCGACCAGCATCACCTGTGGCCGTTCGGCCACTTTCTCCAACGCCTGATCCACCGTCGATGCCGTGATCACCTGCACCTGCCAACGGCCGAGCAGTGCGCGCATGCCGTCGAGGATCTCCTCGTCGTTGTCCACGCACAGCACGCGCAGGCCCGCCAGCGAATCGCTGCGCACCGGCGCGGCGACGGCCTGTACCGGCGCGGCCAGTTCGGTGTAGCCCGGCAGCGGTGCGACCCGCGGCAGGATGATCGAGAACATCGATCCCTTGCCGACCCGGCTGCGCGCATTGAGGCGATGGTCAAGCAGGCGCGAGATGCGCTGGCAGATCGACAGGCCCAGCCCCAACCCCTGCTCACCCCAATCGAACGGTTGCTGGTAGCGGTGGAACTCGTCGAAGATCTGCCGCATGTGGTGCTCGGGAATGCCGGGCCCGGTATCCCAGACCTGCAGCTCCACTTCGTCGCCGCGCTGGCGCACGGCCAGCACGATGCGTCCCTGGCGCGTGTAGCGCAGCGCATTGGCCAGGAAGTTCTGCAGCACGCGGCGCAGCAGGCGGCGGTCACTGCGCACCCATGCCGGGCGTGCGAACAGGTCCAGGCGCAGGCCACGGCCGGCGGCGACCGGGGTGTACTGCGCAGCCAGTTCGCGCATCAGCGCGCTCACGTCGAATTCGCCGATCACCGGGTGCAGGCCGCCGGCGTCCAGGCGCGATACGTCCAGCAGGCCATCGAGCAGTTCTTCAGCCGCGCGCAGCGATGCATCCACGCGCTCGGCCAGGTGCTTCTGCTCATCGCTCACGTGATCGCTGTCGCGCAGCGCGGAAGCGAACAGGCGTGCGGCGTTCAGTGGCTGCAGCACGTCATGGCTGATCGCCGCCAGGAAGCGGGTCTTCGACTGCTGCGCGACCTCGGCCTCATGCGAACGCTCTGCCACGCGCTGTTCCAGCGTCTCGTTGGCTTCCAGCAGGGCCTTTTCCGCGTGCTTGTAGTCGGTGATGTCGTTGTAGCTGGTCACGTAACCGCCGCCGGGCAGCGCCTGGCCACGCATCTCGATCACCTTGCCATCGCTGCGGGTGCGCTCGAACACGTGCGGTGACCCCGCGCGCATGTAGCCGATGCGTCGGTTGATCTGCACTTCGATATCACCCTCGCCCAGCTCGCCGCGCTCGGCGTTGTAGCGGATCAGGTCGGCCACCGGGCGACCTACGTAGAGCATGCCGTCGGGGTAGCCGAACATGTCCTGGTAACGACGATTCCATGCGGTCAGGCGCATGTCCGGATCGACCACGCTGACCCCGGCGCTGATGTTCTCCAGCGTGGTCGACAGGATCTCGCGGTTGAAGCGCAGTTCCTGCCCGGCTTCGTCCAGCACCGCCACCACTTCGCCCAGGTCCATGCCCGAGCCACGCAGCAGGCTGGTCAGCAGCAGGCGCGCCGAGGCCGCACCAATCGACGCGGCCAGCAGGCGTTCGGTGAACTGCACCCACGGCCGGTCGGCCGGCGCCGAGGATTGCAGCTCGCGGCCCAGCGACTGTGCCTGCTCGAAGAACGAACGCCGCGCATGGCGCTCGCCGACCACGCGCGAGGCAAGTGCCAGCAGGTCGCCCACGTGCACATGACCGGGCCAGCCACCGGCTACCGACGGGCGCTCGGCATACGGGTCGAGGAACGGCGCGGCGCGCAGCCGCTCGTCCACACCGGGCCGCCAGCGTGCGGACACCAGCATCATCGTCGCCGCATTGACCAGCAGCGACCAGAACGTGCCATGGGTCAGCGGGTCCCAGCCGGTCATGCCGAACAGCTGCTGCGGGCGCAGCCATTCGATGCCGAACGGGCCATGCTGCACCCAGCCAGCATCGACCCAGCCGGCCATGGTCATCGCCGGCAGCAGCAGTGTGTACAGCCAGGTGGCGAAGCCCAGCAGCATGCCCACCTCGACACCACGCCGGCTCGCGCCGCGCCAGTACAGGCCGCCGATCAGCCCGGGCGCGAACTGCGCCACCGCCGCGAACGCCATCAGGCCGTACGAGGCCAGCGTGCTGTCGTTGCTGCTGGTGCGGTAGTAGCTGTACGCCATCAGCGCCAGCAGCAGGATCGCCAGGCGGCGGATCCACAGCACGCGCGAGGCAACGTCGGCGGCTTCCTGATGGTCGCCACTGCGACGCAGCAGCACCGGCATCACCAGGTCGTTGCTGACCATGGTGGCCAGCGCAATGGACGAGACGATGACCATGCCGGTGGCGGCGGAGAACCCGCCCACATAGGCGATCAGCGCCAGCGCGTTGCGGCCTTCGGCCAGCGGCAGGGCCAGCACCATCGAGTCGTCGGCGACGCTGCCGCCGGTGCCGAACAGGGTCACGCCGGCGGTGGCGATCGGCAGCACCATGCCGGAGATCAGCACCAGGTAGCCACCGAACATCCAGCGCGCGCGGCGCACGTCGCGCACGTCACCGCACTCGACCACGGCCACGTGGAACTGGCGTGGCAGGCAGATGATGGCCAGGAAGCTGAGCAGGGTCTGCGAGATGAAGCCCACCGGCGGCAGGCCGGTGAACAGCGTATGCACCGACTCGACCACCGCATCGGTGCGGTTGCTCAGCCACAGATACGCGAACACGCCCACGGCCAGCATCGCCAGCAGCTTGATCACCGATTCGAAGGCGATCGCCAGCATCATGCCGTGGTGGTGCTCGGTGGCGTCGACCTGGCGGGTGCCGAACAGGGTGGCGAACAGCGCCATCAGCAGCGCCACGTACAGCGCCGGATCGGTGAAGAAGCCGGTCGGGCCGCTGTTGCCGGTCAGCACCTGCAGGCTCATCGCCACCGCTTTGTACTGCAGGGCCAGGTACGGGATGATGCCGATCAGGGCGATGATCGCCACCAGTGCCGCCAACCGCCGCGAGCGGCCGAAGCGCGAGGAGATGAAATCGGCGATGGAGACCACGTTCTGGCTGCGGGCGATCAGCGCCAGGCGTTCGATGATGCGCCAGCCGAACAAAAGCAGCAGCAACGGACCGATATAGATCGGCAGGTAGCCGATGCCGTTGCGCACGGCGGTACCCACCGCTCCGTAGAAGGTCCACGACGAGCAGTACACGGCCAGCGCCAGGCTGTACACCACCGGCCGCAGCCACGGCCGATCGGGATACATCGGCCGGCGGTCGCCCCACCACGCCACGCCGAACAGCAGCGCGGCATAGGCAACCGAGACCAGCAGCAGGATCCAGCTGGAGACCACGCGTGCGTTTCCGTCGGAACAGGGGCCAGTAGATCACGACCGTTGGTCGTGAGGGTAGGTCATGGCGGTGGGTCACGACCGTTGGCCCGTCTGGTGGGTCACGACCGTTGGTCGTGACGGGGACATCCGCGCCCACTGACAGTGGGCACCTACCGGGAATCAATGGGCACCTACCGGGAATCAATGGGCACCTACCGGGAATCAATGGGCACCCACCAGGAAGCGGTGGGCACCTGCCAGGTACCGGCGTTATTGGGCCGGCACGCCCATTTCCTTCAGCAGCTCGGGCGCCGGGTAGACCTTGGCCAGCAGCCAGCGCAGGTAGCGCATGTCCACGTGCACGGCGCGCTTGTAGCGCGGGTCGAACCACCAGCTGGCGCTGACCGATTCCCAGTTGCTGTCGAAGTTCAGGCCGATCAGTTCGCCCTTGGCGTTGAGCACCGGCGAGCCGGAGTTGCCGCCGGTGGTATCCAGGTTGGTCAGGAAGTTGACCGTCTGGGTCTTCAGCGCCGGGTCGGCGGTGCTGCCGAAGTCACCCTTGGCAATCGCCGCCAGCAGCGGCTTGGGCGCATCGAACGGATAGGCGTTGGTGTTCTTCTCGACGATGCCGGCCACGGTGGTCACCGGCGAGTAGGTCACGCCATCGCGCGGGTGCAGCGCCTCCACCTTGCCGTAGCTGATGCGCAGGGTGCGGTTGGCATCCGGGTACACGGCGCGGCCCTGCTTGGCACGCCAGGCGAACAGCGCCTGCATGTAGGCCGGGCGCAGGCGCAGCTGCTCGCCTTCGCGGGTCTTGCTCTCGTTCTCGATGCGCAGCTGCGCGGCCACCAGCGGGCCGGCCACGGCGATCAGCGGATCGGCGGCCAGCGCCTTGCCTTCGCGTGCGGCGGCGAAGCGCGACAGGCGCTGCGCCTCGTCACCCAGCTGGGTGCCCGCATACAGGGTATCCAGCGCCTTGGCCAGCTGCTGCGGGGTACGGCCAAAGGCCGCGTCGAACTCGGCCACGCGCTGCGCGTCCGGCAGCTGCTGGTAGCGGGTCAGCAGGGTGGTCAGCAGCGCCTTCTCGACCTCCGGTGCGTAACGGCGCTGGACCTGCTTGAGCACGCCTTCGATCATCGCTTGGTCGCGCTGCTGGTAGCCGCTTTCGCGCTGCGCGTCCGGCTTGGCCGATTCGATGCGCAGGCGCTCCAGCAGCAACGCCGAACGCAGCAGCTGGCTCTGCGCGGCCATCTGGTCCAGCAGCAGGTCACGCTCGCCCACCGCCGCGCCCTGCGACAGGTTGGCCAGCAACGCCTTGATGTCGCCCTGGTACTTGCGGTCGGTGGCAGCGAGCATCGCCGTCTCGTCGGCAGCACGCTGGGCCTTGGCGTCGCTGCGCAGCAGGCCTTCCAGCTCGCCGGCGGCGCGCTTGCGGTTGTTCTTCAGCGACTGCAGCTGCGAGGCGTAGCGGGTGCGCGCCTGTGCATCCTTGGCGCTGGCGGCCTCGATGGTGTCGATCATCTGCTGGAACACCGACACGCGGCGCGGCAGCACGGTATCGATCTGGCCAGCGAATTCGGCCGCGGTACGATGGCGGTAGGTGATGCCCGGGTAACCGGCCAGCATCGCGTAGTCGCCTTCCTTCGGGCCTTCCACCGACATCTGCAGGTGTGCCGGCGCCTGGTAGGGCACGTTGTCCTTGCTGTAGGCGGCCGGCTTGCCGTCCTTGCCCACGTAGGCGCGCAGCAGGGTGAAGTCGCCGGTGTGGCGCGGCCACATGAAGTTGTCGATCTCGTCGCCGTAGTTGCCGATCGCACGCGGCGGCGCGTACACCAGGCGCACGTCGCTCAGTTCCAGCTGGGCGATCCGGTAGAAGTCGGTGCCGTAGTACATGTTGGCCACCGAGCAGCGCACGCTGCCGTCCTTCTCGCACTCGGCCACGATCTGCTTGCTGGCCGCATCGACGGCATCGAAGTAGGCGCGGCCGGTCTTGCCACGCGCCTGCGCCAGCACCTGGTCGGTCACCTTGTCGAAGCCGACGGTGACCAGCACGCGGAAGTCCGGGTTGGCCGGGCGCTCGTCGGCACGGTCCCTGGCGATGAAGCCACCAGTGATCAGGTCGTGCTCGGGCGAGCTGTTGTACTGGATCACGCCCATCGCCACGTGGTGGTTGGTCAGCAGCAGGCCGTCGGCGGACACGAACGAACCGGTGCCGCCGCCGGCACGCACCACGGCGCTCAGCGGCGGCGCAGTGACGTTGGCCAGGTCGGCCGGATTGCCCTTGAAACCTGCGGCCTGCAGCGGCTTGGCCAGTTCTGGCAGCTGGGTCGGCATCCACATGCCTTCATCGGCGTGGGCACCGGCGGCGAGGGTCAGGCCCAGGGCCAGGGCGGTGGGAAGGGCTTTGCGTGGTGACATGAGGCAATCCGGTACGACAGAACAGCCCGGGACCATAGCCCGTGGGGCGCTGTCGGGCAACGCCCGATGGTCAGGGGGTCGGGGCCACTCCTACAATCGCGGTTCCCTGCACAACGGACGTCAGCAGATGATCGTCGGTATCGATCTTGGCACCACCCATTCCCTCATCGGCATGCACACGGCAACCGGGCCGCAGCTGTTCCCCAATGCCCATGGCGAGCTGTTGACGCCGTCGGTGGTGAGCCTGGTCGATGGCGCCGTGCTGGTTGGCCAGCCAGCCCGCGACCGCCTGGTCAGCCATCCACAGCAGACCGTGGCCCACTTCAAGCGCTGGATGGGCAGCGATCGCGAGACCCGGCTGGGTGAGCGCAGTTTCCGCCCCGAGGAGCTTTCGGCCATGGTGCTGCGCTCGCTGCTGGCTGACGCCGAAGCCGCACTGGGCCACAAGGTGGAGGAGGCAGTGATCAGCGTACCGGCCTATTTCTCCGACGCCCAGCGCAAGGCTACCCGGGCAGCCGGCGAGCTGGCCGGCATCCGCGTCGAGCGCCTGATCAATGAACCCACGGCCGCCGCGCTGGCCTATGGCCTGCAGGAGCGTGACGGCGAAGGCTGCGTGCTGGTGCTGGACCTGGGCGGTGGCACCTTCGACGTCTCCATCCTGGAACTGTTCGACGGCGTGGTCGAAGTGCATGCCAGCGCCGGCGACAATTTCCTGGGCGGCGAGGATTTCCTGCAGGTACTGGTGCGGGCCTTCCATGCCGACCAGGGCACGTCCACCAGCGACCTGTCCGCTGCCGAACAGGCGCAGCTGCTGCGTCGACTGGAACTGTTCAAGCGCGAACTCAGCCTGAGCGGCGCTGCCAGCCTGCAGTTGCCCCTGGCCGGCAGCGAACGCCAGTGGCAGATGGACGAGGCGCGCTACACCCAGCTCTGCGAACCGCTGCTGCTGCGCATGCGTGGGCCCATCGAACGCGCGATCCGCGACGCCCGGCTCAAGCCCGACGCGCTGGACGACATCATCCTGGTCGGCGGTGCGGTACGCATGCCGATGGTCAGCAAGCTGGCGACCCGCATGTTCGGTCGGCTTCCGCTGCGCCATATCCATCCGGACCAGGCGATTGTCTTGGGCGCCGCCGTTGCAGCGGGATTGAAGGCGCGCGACGAATCCTTGCGCGAAGTCGTGTTGACCGATGTCTGCCCCTACACGCTCGGCACGCAGGTGTCCCGCCAGGATGCTGCCGGTGGCGAACGCAGCGGCTACTTCCACCCGATCATCCAGCGCAACAGCGTGGTGCCGGTCAGCCGCGAGGATCGCTTCTACCCGCTGCACGAGCGGCAGGACGCCATCCGTATCGACGTGTTCCAGGGCGAGAGCCCGACGGTGGATCGCAACATCAAGCTCGGTGAGCTGACCGTGCCGCTGACCCATTCTGTCCCGATGCAGGAGCGCAGCGTCACCGCCCGCTTTACCTACGACGTGAACGGGCTGCTGCAGGTCGAAGTCACTGAGGATGCCACCGGCAAGCGCCACGAGCTCATCCTGGAACAGAATCCCGGGCTGCTGTCACCCGAAGAGATCCAGCAGCGCCTGCGCGCACTGGAAGCGCTGAAGATCCACCCGCGTGACGCCCAGCCCAACCTCGCGGTGATCGCCCGCACCGAGCGCCTGTACGAGGAACGCATCCATCACCGCGAACAGCTGCAGTCGTGGCTGAGCAGCTTCCGCCATGTGCTGGAAGGCCAGGACGCCATTGCCGTCGAGCGTCATCGCCGTCAGCTGGACGAGGCACTGGACACCCTCGAGCGCGATGCATGAGCTGGGCACTTCACGTCCTGGAGCTGGACGAAGCCGCTGACGAGCGCGCGATCAAGCGCGCCTATGCAAATCGCCTGCGGGTGACTCGACCCGACGAGGATCCCATCGCCTTCCAGCACCTGCATGAGGCCTATCAGGCGGCATTGGACTGGGTCCGCCAGGAAGCGCTGGCCAATACCGCAGACGAAGACGAACCGGCGGAGCATGCAACCGACATCGCACCCTGGCCGCCCGACGCAGACGTGGCATGGGCGCCGCCCGAAACGCGTTCGTACTCGCCTCCATGGCCACCTCGCGGCACGCCTGTGCTGCTGCGCACGGCACAAGTGGCGGAACTGGAGGGAGCGGTCCACGTATCGGGCCATGCGCACACGATCCTGCGCATGGCCCATCTGTCTTCCCCTGAAGACTTCGGCCCCTGGCTGGAGGCCACGCCGGTGCTGTGGTCGCTGCGCTACAAGCCATTGGTGGGCGACGCGCTGCTGGATGAACTGGCACGCAGTCACAACAGCGTCAGCGCAGCCAACATGGGTCTGCTGGCACGCTGCTTTGGCTGGGATGATGTACACGATGGCGTGGATCCGGACAGGCTGGCATCGATCCAGTCGCGCGGTCATCGACGCTGGGCCGCCGAGACCGGGAATGCGGCAGAGCTGTCGGCACTGCTTGAACAAGAGGGCAGCCTGCGGTTGGGGAGGATCACAGTCAGTCGTTGCCTGCGCTACCTGTCGCAGCCATGGAACCTGCGGCGATCCCTCTGGCAGGCGCAGCTGCCCGAGCACATCAGTGAAGTCAACGCGCTGCTGGATGCCATCGAGTCGGGGGGAAGCGAGCAGTTGCCCGAGGCATGGCATCCGCAGCAGATCCTGTTCTGGCGAAGTCTTGCCGACGTCTCCCGGCCCAGGCGGTGGCGCTGGCAGGTGAACGCGCTGCGTGGCGTGCTGCTGGGCGTCTGCAGCCTGTTGTTCTTCGGTGGAATCGCAGGTGTCTCGTTGGTCCAGGGAAAGGCGGGCGAAGCCTCGATATTCGTCCAGATGGGGGCGCTCCTGGGCCTGCTGCTGGCGGTGATGGGAGTACTGTGGGTGCCTGTTCGCTGGGCGCTGCGCCAACTTACGCTTGACCTCACTCATCGGCGTGCAGGGCTGCTGCTGGCCCTACCTGCGCCGTTGATGGCGATCGGCAGCCTGGTTCTTGTCCATGGCCTGGGCCACCGCATGGAGGGTACGCTGCTGATCTTCATGGCACTGCCCTTGGCGACTGCGCGCCTGTGGCGACGCGTCGGTGCCCGGATGCGATTCGGAGTCCGCCACGGCGTGTTCATGGTACTTGCCATGCTGATCGCCGAAGCAGGCATCGTTCTCACCCTGCTGCAGTGGGGCGCCGAGTTCGTGCACCGCGCGCGTCGTCACGCGCCGATTGACCGGCTTCCGCCGGCCTCTGGAAACACTGCGTGAACCGGGCGCTGGACGCTCTCGGGCTCGACGCCAGCGCCGACGAACGGGCGATCAAGCGCGCCTACGCGCAGAGACTGCGCGCGGCGCGCCCGGACGAAGACCCGGTGGCATTCCAGACGCTGCACGAGGCTTATCAGGAAGCGCTGCGGTGGATACGCAACCGTGCGCAGTGGCAGGAGGAAAGCAGTGCAGAAGCGCTCGCGACCACGCCTGCGGACAACAGCCCGCCCGAGCCACTGGCGCCGTACGACAGCCATTCGCCGATGGACCACATGCCGGAGCTGCATCATCCATGCACGCTCGACACCGACATGCCGGACGATGTGGTGGAGCCATCATTGAACCTGCCCCGGTTTGCGCGCCTGCTGATCAACACCGCCGGCGACACCGACCCGGCCAGCTTCGAGCACTGGCTGGCCGGGCGTCCGGAGCTGTGGTCATTGGCCGACAGGCCACGTATCGGTGACGTGGTCCTGCAGCAGCTGCTGCACCAGGGCGGCCCGCTGTGCGAGTCCAATTTCGATCTGCTCGGTCGATACTTCTGCTGGAATGAGATCCGGGCTGATATCGATCCCTACCGGGTCCGTGCACGACGCAGCCAACTGCATCGCCACTGGCAGCTGCAGCCGCGCAACCATGCGGCCCTCACCACAGCACTGGACCGACCGCAGGATCGGGTGTCCCCCCATGAAGCCCGTGCCCGCGTGGAACGCTTGACCCGGCCGTGGCACTGGCTGCAATCGCTGCTGTCGTCCTGCGTGCCCGGGCGCGCAGGCACCATGCGGCGCACGATGCAGCATCTGGGGGTGCATACCGTCCGCGACACGCTGGCGCCACTGGACGCGGATCAGGTCGCCTTCTGGCTGGCGATATCGCAGCCCAGGCGCTTCAACATCCCGAAGTTGCAGGTCGCGATTGTCCGCTGCCTGCTGGGCGCGCTGATCGTACTGGCGGTTCTGGCGGTGCTGGCACTACTGGGTGATGCCGTGCGACCACGTGCGCTCAACACGTCCGGCATGAAACGCGCGGCAATCCATGCCTCGGCGGTCATCGTGTCCGGCGCCCTCATGCTGGCGCACTTCGTGGGGTGGACTCCATCGCGAACGGCGTCCGCGCCAACACCGGCCGAACCACCGTCGCCGCTCGATGGGCAAGGCGTGCTCACGCACGGGCCTCGTCCGCGCAGGCCTGCTCCCTCATTCGCAGTCGTGAGCCAGCTGGACCCTGGCACCGGCAACGGTTGAATGGCGGCGGGTTACTTCTCCCGCCGCCAGTTGATCGAACCACGGTTTTCCACCGTGCTCGACTCCACTTCCACGTCGAAGCCACGACGCAGCAGGTACTTCAGCGTGATCACCGAACCGGCACCGACCAGCGACACGCCGTAGCCGACGTACAGCTTGGGCGAGATGTACTTGCCGACGCCAATCACCGAGCCGCCCAGCGCGCGCGACTGGCTCACGCCGGCATCGTCCAGGCCCAGCTTGGCGCCCAGCTGCGAGGCCAGCAGGCCGCTGCCAGCCGAGAGCGCCGCCGAGGCCGCGTTGACCTGCTGGGCCTGGTCGCTGCTGGCACCGGTCAGGCTGCGCCCCAGCACCAGGTAGGCCAGTGCCTCGGACTGCGACATCGCCGGCTCGGACCACACGTCCGCGCGCGGCTGCTGCGCACGCCCGGTCACGTCGATGCCGGCGGTGACATCACCGATCCGGCGCTCGGCACGGATGTTGATGCGCGGGTCGGACACCGCGTTGTAGTTCCAGGTGAGGTTGCCACGGGTGATGGTCAGGTCCTGCCCATACGCCTTGTAGCGACCACTCACTTCCAGGCCACCATTGGCGGTCATTTCGCGGCCAGGCTTGGCCCAGACCTGCATCTTGCCGGTCAGTGCGCCCTTCAGGCCGAAGCCGGTCATCTTGACCTTGTCGCCAAGACTGACGGTCAGGTCCATGTCCAGCGGCGAGGTGCGCGACTCTTCCGGGTCGGCCGGGTCCAGCACCACCACGTCCTCGGACACCGAGGTGCCACGATCCAGGCGTTCGAGATCGATGTCGGCCTCGGGCACGTGCACGGTGCCGCGCAGCTCCATCGCCGCCTTGGCCAGGGTGAAGTCGAGGTCGGGGTTGGCGACGATGCGCAGCTCGCTGGTGTTGGACAGCAGCACGTTCTCGCCGTGGATCTTCAGCTGCAGCGGCTGTGCATCACCAAACCACGACAGACCACCATCCACGTACAGCGTGCCCTGGCCCGAGTTGGCCTGCGCGGTGATCTTTGCCGAACCGTCGGGCTGGGCCACGAAGCTGCCCTTGCCCTGGTCGAAGGTCAGGCCCAGCGCGGGGAATTCGCCCTTGAAGTTGCTCAGCTGGGCGTCACCGCCCAGCGATGGCTGGCCGCGCGTACCGCGCAGGCTGACGTGGCCCTCGATCAGGCCGGTCGGGCGCACGATGTCCGGCGAGAACAGCTCCAGCCAGTAAAGTCGCGACATGTTGAGGTAGAGCTCGCCGTTCAGCGGCGCACTGGCCTCCCAGCCGGTCTGCATCCTGGCATCGACGAAGCCGTTGCCCTGGAAGCCCATGCCCAGGTAGCCCTTGATGCTGGCCGGGGTCATGTCGAGCTTGAGCGAGAACTGGTCATAACGCACCAGCTCGCCGCGGGTGGTATCCCCCACGGTGTTGCGGTTCTCGCCCAGGCGCACGCCGCCTTCCTTCGAGCGCACCTCTACATGGCCTTCCCAGGCATTGCCGCGCGGGCGGATCTGCGCGTCCAGGCTGACATCGCCACGCAGGTAGATGCGGCGGCCGGACTGCGGCGGCAGCCACGGCTGCACCAGCGCCAGCGGCAGCGCATCACTGCGCACCACCAGGCCCTCACGCGGCCAGTTGGCCTGTGCGCACAGCGCGCCGCTGCTGGCCGCGGCCAGGCAGGCTTCGGACAGGGTGTAGGTGCTGCCGTTGATCGCGAACGCCGCCGGTGCACGCAACGACCAGGCATCGCCCTTCACCGGTGCGATACGCAGCGACGCCAGTTCGCCGCGCCACTGCGCGCCCTGCTGGCGGACGCTGCCCTGCAGCTCGATAGCGCCCATCTCGTTGCGGGTCTGCGCGGCCAGGCGCAGGTTGGAGACACTGCCCTGCGCATCCACGTTCAAGCGTTCCAGCAGCATGCCGGCGTTGACCTGCTGGCCCTGCACCGCCAGCGTGCCGCTGTCGCCGCGCCATGGCAGGTGGCCCTTGATGCTCACGCTCTCGGCGCCGTAGCCGTCCCAGTTGAGGTTGTTGCCGACCAGGTCGGCAGTGATGTCCGGCGCATCGCGCGGGCCCTTCACCTGTACCTGTCCACGCAGGCCGCCATCGGCGCCGGGCAGCAGATCGCTCAGCTGCAGCGGTTCGAAACGCGCGTCGATGTCGAGGCGATCACCCACCTTGCCCGACGCGGTCACCCGGCTGCTGCCCAGCGACAGCTTCAGATCGCCCTGGCCCTGCGCGCCCTGCAGCGCGAACTTGCCCTGTGCGTCGAGATTGCGCTGGCGCAGTATGCCCTTCAGCGACGGCAGGTCGACGGTGGCTTCCAGCGTGCCGGCCGTGCCCGGCGGCGCGTTTGCCGGCGGCGGCAGCTGGCGGCCCTTGGAGGCCAGGTTGCCGGACAGGCGGCCGTTCCAGCCCGGCACGAAATAGCCGGGGTCGAAGTCCTTCAGCGTGGCCTTGGCATCCCAGTCCAGCTGCGGTGCCCACGCCACCTGGCCTTCCACCTGCAGCTGCCCACCCGGCGTCTGCGCCTGCAGCTGGTGGATCGACGCGGCCTGGTCATTGCCGCGTACGTCGAACTGCAGCTGTGCCTTCTGCTTTTCGCGTTCGACATCGGCACGGCCGATCGCGGCCCACGCCTTCAAGGTACCGGCCAGGCCGAAGCGCGCTTCCTTCAGGGTGACCGGCACCGGTGCGCTGCCGGCCGTGTTCGGATCGGGCGCCGGCACGTAGGTCAGGTCATGGGCGACCACCGAGAAATTGAGTTTCTGCTGGTCTTCCTGGCTGAAGTCGGCGGTGCCTTCCAGCCGTGCCTCACCGCCAAGCCCTTTCACCAGCAGGGGCGACACCTTCAGCACCTGGTCCTGCAGCGACACCACCGACGGCGCCAGCTCCAGCTCCTGATCACCCTGCTTCACCTTGCCACGCAGGTTGGCGTTGCCGCCCTTGCCAGCCGCGGTGAAGTCCAGTGCGAGTGGTGCGATCGCCGAGCTGGCCAGTGCCGGCGACAGCAGCGCCAGATCCAGTTCGTCGCTGCGGATGCTGGCGCTCCAGCTCGGATCGGTGCGGCCATCGAACACCAGCATCGCGTGCAGCGGCTTCGGCGCGCGCCCGGCTACGGCCACTTCCATGTGCGCCAGGTCACCGCGTGCCACCAGCCCCACCGTCGCTGCGGTACGGCCACGCGGGGCCGGCAACACTGCGGTGACGGTCACGTCGGTGTCGTAGTCCTTGGCCGGGATGTAGCGGCCCTGGGCGGTGAAATTGCCCATGTCGCTGTCCACGACCAGTTTGTGCGCCTGGAACTCGCCGTTGGCGATCTCGATGCCACCCCGCACACGGCTGATGTCGATCACCGGCTCGTTGGCCTGGCTGATGCGGAAGCCGTCGATGGCAATGGCATCGGCCTGGATCGCCAGCGGCATTTCGATCTGCGGCAGCGAATCGGGCCACGACGGCAGCTTGAACGGCTCGTCACTCTTGGCCAGGTTCAGCGTCGCGTTGGTCAGCTCCAGCTTGTCCAGCAGCAGCTTGCGGCCCAGCAGCGGGCGCAGGTCCGGCTCCAGGTGCGCGCGCTCGGCGTGGAAATGGATGTCGTCGTAGCGGAAGTCGACGTTGTACAGGGTCAGCGGACCGGCCACCGGGCCGTCCACCTTGTCCCAGGTGAAGCTGGCGCCCACCGGCAGCCGCGCCACCACCTGTGCCAGCAGCACATCGCGGCCGGCCACGGTCTGCAGCAGCCAGTACACCGCCAGCAACGCCAGCAGCACCAGGCCGATCACGCCCACGCCGGACCACGCCCAGAAGCGGCGGCGGCGGTAGAAACGCACGCGCGGCGGCGGCGTGTTCGGGGTGGGTGCGGGCGTGCTCACAGGTCCGCTCCGATGTTGAGGTAAAGCTGGAACTGCGAATCCGGGTTGTTCAGGCCATGCGCGATATCCACGCGCACCGGGCCCACCGGCGATTTCCAGCGCACGCCGAAGCCGACGCCGGTGTGCAGATCAATGGTGTTGTCGAAGGCGCTGCCGGTATCGACGAACACCGCCGCGCCCCACGGGCCGCCATTGAAGTAGTGCTCGTACTCGGCCGAGCCGATCACCAGGTTCTTGGCGCCCAGCGCGTATTTGTCGGGTTTGGGTGTGCGCGGGCCGACTTCGCGGTAGGCGTAACCGCGGATGCTGCGGTCACCGCCCGCGAAGTAGCGCAGGCTCGGCGGCATCGCCACCAGATCGCTGGTCCAGGTGGTACCCCCCTCGCCGCGCAGGATCAGGCGGTTGCTTTCACCCACCGGGATGTACCAGCGCAGCACGGCGTTGGCCTGCACGAAGCTGGTGTCCGAGCCAGCACCTTCAACGCCGGCGCGCATCGTCGCAGTACCGCTGATGCCCTTGCGCGGGAACATCTCGTCGTCGACGTTGACGTAGTCGGCAACCATCTGCGGGTACACCAGCGTCGAGGTGTTGTAGACGGCATCGGTGAATTCAGTGCCGGAGGCATAGCGCCAACGCTCGCGCAGTGCGTTGATCGAGGCGATCGCGGTCCAGTGCTCGTTGATCTCGCCGCTGCGGCTGGCGATCAGCTTGAAGTTGCGCAGGTCGATGTAATCGGTCTGCTCGTCATACGCACTGGCGGCGAAGGTGTACCAGCCGTCAAGCCAGTTGAAGGCGGGGATGCGGTAGCTGGTCACCAGGCTCTTGCGCTTCTGCGCATAGTCCAGCTGCGTGTTCATCTTGTGGCCGCGGTTGTTCAGGAACCGCCGCTCGATGCCGCCGCGCACACCCGGACCACTCTCGCTGCCGTAGCTCAGACCCGCGGTATAGATGGTGCGCTTGGCGCGGGTCAGCTTCACATCCACCGGCACTTCGCCGTTGGCATCGGCCTGGTCGGGCCGTGGCTGGATGTCGATCACGCTGAAGTAGTCCAGCTTGGTCAGCGACTCGCGCAGCCGGTCCAGCTTGCCCTCGTGGAAGTAGCTGCCCTGTTCCCAGTACACCAGCGGGTCGAACAGCTTGTCGACGAAGTAATCCTGCTCGAAACGCACCGGCCCCATGTTGTAGCGGCGGCCGCTGTCCCAGGTCAGGTCGATGTCGGCTGCGTTGTCGGCGCGGGTGATCTGCACCTGGCGCTGGGTGTAGTCGGCATCGAAGTAGCCACGCTCGGCCAGGCGACGGGTGATGGTGATCTTGCTGGCTTCGTACTGCGTGTGCTCGAAGCGCTGGCCCTTGCGGGGCTTGAATGCGGCCAGGTCGTCCTGCAGGTACTGGTCATACATCGCCGGCCCGGTGATGTCGATGTGCTCACGGCGCACGGTCACCGGGGTGCCCTTGTCGACATGGATCAGCACCCGCACATGCTCGTCCTCGCGCGGCGCCTCGACCTTGATCACCGGGTTGTAGTACCCGAAGGGTTCCAGTGCCTGGCGGGTCTGCCGCTCGGCCTGTGACAGCAGGTACTCCAGGCGCGATTCGCCCTGTTCCTTGCCGATCGTGTCGTACAGCGACAGCGATTCCTGGATGTTCTCGATGATTGCGGCGTCGTCGCCCTTGTCCAATCCCTTGATGTCCACCTTGTCGATGGTGCCGCGCGCGTGGGCCACGGAGGTGGCGGCCAGCGACAGGACCATCAGCGGCAGGGCGTATTTCTTTGGCTGCATGCGGCACAGCATACCGACCGAAGGTGACGATGCGAAATGCATCACGTCATTCGGGATCGGTTGTTAAGTGGCGGTCAAAATACGCGCCTTTGTGGCGATCCTCGTGATCGCAGGCGAGGATGCCGGCATCGTGCGCGATGCCGGCGATGACCCCGATGGACATCCGCCGACGGTGTTCCGGTAGTGCCGGCCGCTGGCCGGCAATCCACAGGTCGATGCGATGCGCGGTGGCAATGCCGGCCAGCGGCCGGCACTACCGATACGGGCATCAGCTCGACAGATGCTCGATCGCTGCCACCTTGCCCAGGCGCTCGCCCAGCATCGTCAGCAGCGCCAGGCGGTTGCCACGCAACGCCGGATCTTCCGCATTGACCATCACGCCATCGAAGAACGCGTCGACCTGCGGGCGCAGGCGGGCCAGGCGCGCCAGCACCGCCACGTAATCCTTCTGATGCAGGCTGGCGCCGGTGTCGTCGATGGCCGCAGTGACCGCTTCAGCCAGCGCGCGCTCGGCGTCTTCCTGCAGCAGCGCCGGGTCGATCTGGGCCGGAATGTCGCCTTCAGCCTTGCGGAGGATGTTGCGGATGCGCTTGTTGGCCGCAGCCAGCGCCTCGGCTTCCGGCAGCGCGGCGAAGGTGCCGATCGCGTCCAGGCGGCGGTCGAAGTCATACAGCGAGACAGGCTTCAGTTCGGCCACCGCATTGAAGTGCGTGGCTGGCACGTTCTTGTCGCCGTAATAACCCTTCAGGCGGTCGAGGATGAAGTCGTACAGCTCGCCGACGTCGGCCTGCACGTTGCGTGCGGCCAGGCCGGCGTTGGCGCTGGCCAGCAGTGCGCGCAGGTCCAGCTCGAAGCCGCTTTCGATGATCGTGCGCGCCAGGCCCAGCGCATTGCGGCGCAGCGCGAACGGGTCCTTGTTGCCGGTCGGCTTCAGGCCTGCGGCGAAGCCGCCGGCCAGGGTGTCCACGCGTTCGGCAATGGCCAGGACCTTGCCCAGCGGCGACAGCGCGATGTCATCACCACCGAAACGTGGCTGGTAGGCCTCGTCGATGGCCAGCGCCACCTCGGCCGATTCGCCACCGGCCACGGCGTAGTGGCGGCCGGCGATGCCCTGCAGCTCCGGGAACTCGTTGACCATGCGCGACTGCAGGTCGTTCTTGGCCAGTTCGGCAGCCCGCCTGGCCTGCGCGGCATCGGCACCGACCTGGGGTGCGATCACTTCGGCCAGTGCAGCCACGCGCGCCACCTTGTCGGCCACGCTGCCCAGCTTGGCCTGGTAGGTCACCGTCTTCAGCCCCTCACCCATCGACACCAGGCCCTGCTTCAGGTCCTCGTCGAAGAAGAACTTGGCATCGGCGAACCGCGGACGGATCACCCGCTCGTAGCCCTTGGCCACTTCGGCCACGTTCTTCGATTCGATGTTGGCGATGCCGATGAACTTCTCGGTCAGCGTGCCTGCCGCATCCAGCACCGGGAAGAACTTCTGGTTGATCTCCATCGTCTCGATCAGCGCTTCCTGCGGCACCGCCAGGAACGCGCGCTCGAAGCTGCACAGCACCGCCGACGGCCATTCGACCAGGTTCACCACCTGCTCCAGGTTGTCGTCGGTGATGCGGGCGCTGCCACCGGCCTTGGCCGCAGCGGCCTCGACCTCGGCGACGATGCGCGCGCGGCGCTCGCTCGGGTCGACCAGCACGAACGCGGCGCGCAGCGCTTCAACGTAGTCCTGCGGCTGCGCCAGCGACACCGCCTGGTCATGGTGGAAGCGATGGCCACGGCTGACGCGGCCGGCCTGCAGGCCGAACAGTTCGGCCTCGACCACGTTGGCGCCGTGCAGCAGCACCAGCCAGTGCGCCGGGCGCGCGAAGCCCCAGGCGTGGTCGCCCCAGCGCATCGGCTTGGGAATCGGCATCGCCGCGATCGCCTCGCGCAGGATCTCCGGCAGCAGGCTGGCGGTGCTCGCGCCCGGGGTCACCGCGCGGTGCACGAAGCGCTCGCCCTTGTTGTCGGTGGTCTTCTCCAGCGCGGTCCAGTCGATCCCGGCCTTGGCGGCGAAGCCCTGCAACGCCTTGGTCGGCTGGCCTTCGGCGTCCAGCGCAATGTTCAGGTACGGGCCCAGCACTTCGCTGTGCTGCTCCGGCTGTTCCAGACCGACGCCCGGCAGCAGCACGGCCAGTCGGCGCGGGGTCGACAGCGGGCGCGCATCGCCCAGTTCCAGCGCGACGCCGCGCTTGCGCAGGCCTTCGACGACACCGTCGAAGAATGCCTGGGCCAGGCCCGGCAGCGCCTTGACCGGCAGCTCCTCGGTGCCCAGTTCGATCAGCAGGGGGGACAGTTGGCTCATCGGTTCGATCCTGTGGTGGGGGCGCAGCGCGCAACGCGTCCGGCGCCCCGGGTAGTTGATGAAAAGCGGGTCGGTGCGGGAGGGCCGTCAGGCCTTCTTCGCGCCCGGGAAGCCCAGCTTCTCGCGCTGCTCGTAGTACGCCCTGGCCACCGCCTGGGCCAGCGCGCGCACGCGCAGGATGTAGCGCTGGCGCTCGGTCACGCTGATCGCACGGCGCGCATCCAGCAGGTTGAAGGTGTGGCTGGCCTTCATCACCTGCTCGTAGGCCGGCAGCGGCAGGTTCACTTCCACCAGCTTCTGCGCCTCACGCTCGCAGGCGTCGAAACGGTGGAACATTTCTTCCACGTCGGCGTATTCGAAGTTGTAGGTGCTCTGCTCCACCTCGTTCTGGTGGTAGACGTCACCGTAGGTCACCGGCTGGCCGTCCGGGCCGTAGGTCCAGATCAGGTCGTAGACGTTGTCGCAGTTCTGCAGGTACATGCACAGGCGCTCGAGACCGTAGGTGATCTCGCCCAGCACCGGGCGGCATTCCAGGCCACCGGCCTGCTGGAAGTAGGTGAACTGGGTCACTTCCATGCCATTGAGCCAGACTTCCCAGCCCAGGCCCCACGCGCCCAGCGTCGGCGATTCCCAGTTGTCCTCGACGAAGCGCAGGTCGTGCACCAGCGGGTCGATGCCCAGTGCCTTCAGCGAATCCAGGTACAACTGCTGGATGTTGTCCGGCGCCGGCTTCATCGCCACCTGGTACTGGTAGTAGCGCTGCAGGCGGTTCGGGTTCTCACCGTAACGGCCATCGGTCGGGCGCCGCGACGGCTGCACGTAGGCCGCATTCCAGCCTTCCGGACCGATCGCACGCAGGAAGGTGGCCGGGTGGAAGGTACCGGCGCCCACCTCCAGGTCGAGCGGCTGGATGAGCACGCAGCCCTGCTGGGCCCAGAACTGGTTCAGGGTCTGGATCAGGCCCTGGAAGGTGATCGGAACGGTCGGGGTCGCGGACATGCGTACGAGTCTTGGCCGGCAAGGGGGTGCGCTAGTATAACGGCCGACCTGCGGGGCATTCCGTACCCGGGAGGAGCAGGCAGATGGAACATCGGCTGCCGGCAGGCACGCCCGGCGAGGCGGACGGCGTCCCGCTGCCCTGGGGACGGCTGCATTTCGAGCAGATTGCCGCGGCCCTGACCGCCGATGGCCTGGTGGCCGAGCAGGACCGCGAGCGCATGCGGTTTTCCGCACAGGGCGCGCGCAACGCCAGTGAAGTGCATCCGCTGGTACTGCTGTCCAACCTCAAGCTGGCCGCCACCGGCGGCGGCGAACTGACCCTGGAACGCCTGACCGAGTGGCTGGCGCAGCGCACCGGCAGCCGTTACCTGCGCATCGACCCGACCCGGGTGGACGTCGCTGCGGTGACCGCGCTGGTGTCGCATGCCTACGCCCGCCGCCACCGCTTCCTGCCGCTGGCGGTGGATGCCGAGCGCGTGCTGGTAGCCACCAGCGAGCCGCTGGTGCAGGAATGGCGTCGTGACCTGCAGCACCTGACCCGCCGCCGCATCGAGCTGGCGGTGGTCAACCCGCTGGACCTGCACCGTTACACCATGGAGTTCTACGGGGTGACCCGCTCGGTGCGCGGCGCCCGTGGCGATGTGCGCGGCGAGGCCAGCACCACCCTGCCCAGCTTCGAGCAGCTGGTGGAGCTGGGCCGCACCGGCGACGTCAATGCCGACGACCAGCACATCGTGCACATCGTCGACTGGCTGCTGCAGTACGCCTACGAACAGCGCGCCTCGGACATCCACCTGGAGCCGCGCCGCGAGATGGGGCGCATGCGCTTCCGCATCGACGGCGTGCTGCACAAGGTGTTCGAGGTACCGCCGGCGGTGATGACCGCCGTGGTCAGCCGCATCAAGGTGCTGGGCCGCATGGACCTGGCCGAGCGCCGGCGCCCGCAGGATGGCCGCATCAAGACCCGCTCGCCGGGTGGCCGCGAGGTCGAGATGCGCCTGTCGACCATGCCCACCGCCTTCGGCGAGAAGTGCGTGATGCGCATCTTCGACCCGGATGCCGCGTTCAAGAGCATCGACCAGCTCGGTTTCAGCCCGCAGGAGGCCGCCGGCTGGAATGCGCTGGTCGAGCGCCCGCACGGCATCGTGCTGGTCACCGGCCCGACCGGCTCGGGCAAGACCACCACCCTGTATTCCACGCTGAAGCGGCTGGCCACGCCGGACGTGAACGTGTGCACGGTGGAGGATCCGATCGAGATGATCGCGCCCGAGTTCAACCAGATGCAGGTGCAGGCCAACATCGACCTGGACTTCGCCAGCGGCGTGCGCACCCTGCTGCGGCAGGACCCGGACATCATCATGATCGGCGAGATCCGCGACCTGGAGACCGCACAGATGGCGGTGCAGGCCTCGCTGACCGGCCACCTGGTGCTGTCCACCCTGCATACCAACGACGCGCCCTCGGCGGTCACCCGCCTGCTCGACCTGGGCGTGCCGCATTACCTGCTGGCCAGCACCCTCAACGGCATCCTCGCCCAGCGCCTGGTGCGCACGCTGTGCCCGCACTGCAAGCAGCCGCACAGCCTCGGCGCGGCCGATTGGGCGGTGCTGGCTGATAGCCATGCTGCATATCCAGATGCCGCCACGCCCTGTCGGCCGGTCGGTTGCCTGGAATGCCGGCGCACCGGATTCCTCGGCCGCATCGGCCTGTATGAGTTGCTGCCATTGGGTTCGCGGCTGCGCGGGCAGATCCGCGCCGACATGGACCTGGCCGGTTTCACCCGTGCCGCGCGGGCTGAAGGGCTGCGAACCCTGCGCCAGGCCGGGCTTGAAAAGGTGGCGCAGGGGCTGACTACAATCGAGGAAGTCCTGTCAGTGCTGCCGCCCCCGGATGAACCCAGCCCCGTTCCTGATCCTTGAAACCGGCCGACCGGTGCCGTCATTGCGCCGCTACGGGCGCTTTCCGCACTGGATCCGCGTCGCTGCCTGGCTGGAAGAACACGAGACGGTGGTGGTCGATGTCGAGCACGGTGGCGCCCTGCCCGACCCTCATGCCTTCGCCGGCGTGCTGGTGACCGGCTCGGCCGCCTTCGTCACCGACCATGCCGACTGGAGCGAGCGCAGCGCCGCGTGGCTGCGCCAGACCGCCCACGACGACCTGCCGGTATTCGGCATCTGCTACGGCCATCAGCTGCTGGCACATGCGCTGGGTGGCGAGGTGGCCTACAACCCGGCCGGCCGCGAGTCCGGCACGATCGAACTGGAACTGCAGCCGCAGGCCGCGCAGGACCCGCTGTTCCAGGGCCTGCCGCAGCACTTTGCCGCCCATGCCACCCATCTGCAGACCGTGCTGCGCGCGCCCGATGGTGCCGAGGTGCTGGCCCGTTCACCGCTGGATGGCTGCCATGCCTTCCGCTGGGGCCGCCAGGCCTGGGGCGTGCAGTTCCATCCGGAGTTCGCCACCCACCACATGCGTGGCTACGTGCGTGCCCGCGCCGACTGCATCGGCCGCCACGGCGGCTGCGCCCGCAGCATCGAGCGCGCGGTCAGTGCCGCGCCGCTGGCCCGCCAGCTGTTGCGCCGCTTCGTCCGCCAGGCACGGCTGTCTTCAGCCCAGCCGGTGGCAAAACAGGGATAATCGGCGGCACGGGCAGCCGCCCGGCCCCCTCCTGTCCTTCCCGGATGTCCATGAAAGAGATTCGCAAGCTGCCGGCTTCGGCGGGCGCCCAGTGGTTGCTGGATACGTTCTCCCTGTACCGGCGTGCGCCGCTGCAGCTGGCCCGGATCGGCCTGACCTGGCTGCTGGTGAGCTGGGTGGTCACCTTGTTGTCGACGCTGATTCCTGGCGCTGCCGGCATGGCCGTGCAGCTTATGACGCTGGCCATTTCGCCGATCATGTTCGGCGGCATGCTGTATGCCGTGGGCGAGATCGATGAAGGCCGCCCGGGCCTGGCCTCGCACCTGCTGCAGCCGATCCGCGACCACCGCGTCAGCCACCTGCTGGTGCCGCTGGCGATCCAGGTGCTGGCGGTGCTGCTGCTGGGCGCGCTGCTGTTCCTGATGATCGGCCGCGAGGGCTTCACCGCCTTCAGCGAGGTCATGACCAAGATGGAAGAGATCAGCCGCAGTGGCCAGCAGATCAAGCCGGATGACGCGGCCGCGCTGGTTGCCAACCTGCCGGCCAAGCGCATCGCGCTGTGGATGCTGCTGGTGTTCCTGAGTGCGGTCGCGCTGTCGCTGGCGATGTTCACCCAGCCGGCGCTGGTGGTGTTCGACAAGCAGAGCGGCATGCACGCGCTGCGCCTGAGCCTCCAGGGCTGCATCGAGAACATCGGCGCGATGATCGTGTTCGCCGCGCTCGGCCTGATCGCCGCGTTCTGCATGTACATCCTGTTCGTGATCGTGATCCAGATCGCGATGCTGATCGGCGGCCCGCTGGCCGCCGCCTTCATCGCCCAGCTGGTACTGACCACGGTGCTGATGCCGCTGTATGTCGGCGCGGTCTACGCTGCGTGGAAGCAGATGTTCGTGCACCGCGGCAGCCGCGCGGCGCCGCCGATCCCGACCACGCCGACCTCCAGCGACGTGTTCCACGCCTGACCAGAACGCAGGTAGATCCACGCCATGCGTGGATAGAAAAGGGGACGGAGGGGATTAAGTCGTTTTTGCCTTTAACGACATAATCCCCTCCGTCCCCTTTTTGTCTTTCAGGCGGCGGGCTTCTTCACTACCGACGACGGCACCAGCCAGCGTGCGGCGTGGATGCCCAGCTCGTACAGCAGGCACATCGGAATCGCCAGCATCAGCTGCGACACCACGTCCGGCGGGGTCAGCACCGCCGCCAGCACGAAGATGCCGACGATCGCGTAGCCGCGGCCTTCCTTGAACTGCTGCGGCGTCACCCAGCCCAGCAGCACCAGGATCACCATCGCCACCGGCAGTTCGAAACTGCCACCAAAGGCGAAGAAGATCGCCAGCACGAAGTCCAGATAGGCATTCGCATCCGGTGTGATTGCGATCACGTCCGGGCTGAAGGTGGTGAGGAAGTGGAACACCGCCGGCAGCACCAGGAAATACGCAAAGGCGCAACCGGTGTAGAACAGCAGCACCGATGACACCAGCAGCGGCACCGCCAGGCGCTTCTCGCGTGCATACAGACCGGGCGCGACGAACGCCCACAGCTGGTACAGCAGCCACGGTACCGCCACGAACAACGCGACGAAGAAGGTCAGCTTCAGCGGTGCGAAGAAGGCACCGGCCGGGTTGGTGGCGATCATCGTCTGCCCGTTCGGCAGCTGCGAGACCAGCGGTTCGGCCAGCGCGTTGTAGAGCTTCTGGGTGAACGGCAGCAGCGCCAGCAGCACCACGCCCAGGCCCAGCAATGCGCGCACCAGCCGGCCGCGCAGTTCCACCAGGTGTTCTACCAGCGAGCTCTCGCCGAAATCCTGTTCACTCATGGGTGGCGCTCCGTGCTCTGCGCCGGCGGCGGCGTACCAGTTTCAGCGGGCGCGGCCGAAACCGGCTCGGCGGCACCACCGTCCTGCGCTGGTTCAACGGCATCGGGCGCGGCGCTCATGTGCGGCGGCAGATCCGCGGGCGCCGGTGCACGGACGTGCTGCACCAGGTCATCGCCCTGCTGCTGCGCCTGCTGGGCTTCGCGACGGATCGCTTCACCGCTGGCGCGCAGCTGGTTCTCGGTGTCCTGCATGCCCTGGCGCACATCCTGCATCTGCCGCTTGATGTCCTCTGCCTGCAGTTCGCGCTCCAGTTCCTGTTTCACCGAATCCCATTGATTGCGGGCGCGACGCACCCACAGGCCGGCGAAGCGGGCCGCCTTGGGCAGGCGCTCGGGACCGAGCACCACCAGGGCGACCACTGCAATCACCAGCAGTTCGCTGAAGCCGATATCGAACACCGCAACCGCTCCGGATCAGCGAGCGTTACGGTCGTGCTCGTCCTGCGCGGTGCGCGACGCGTCCTGGCTGCGCGACTCATCGCCCAGCTGCGCGTTCGGCTTGTCCTCGTCGCGCATGCCCTTCTTGAATTCCTTGACCGCCGAACCGAGGTCCTTGGCGCCGCTGGTCAGGCGCTTGGTGCCGAACACCAGCAGGACGATGGCCAGCACGACCAACCAATGCCAGATGCTGAAACTGCCCATAAAGACGCTCGTTACGTTAGTGATCAGGCTGTCGAGCATAGCGCACCGGCTGTCAGCCGGCGCGCGTGACGAAAGTCAGTTTCCGCCCAGCGTTTCCGTACGGATCTCGCCGTCATTCACCGGCTGGAAGCCCTGCTGCTGCGGCGGCGGGGTCTGCGGCACGTTCTGCAGCGGCGCGGTGGTGGCCTCAGCCGGCGCAGCCGGTGCTGCCTGAACAGGCGCCGGAGCAGCTGCCGGGGCGGCAGCCGGGCGCGGCGCGCTGCCGCCGTTGCCGCTGCGGTTGTTGCGCGCCGCGTAGGTGGCCTCTTCCAGGCGATCGCGGAAGGCGACCACATCCATCGACGGCGAACCGGCGGCGCGGCCTTCGAAGATCATCCGCGGCGTGGTGTTGCTGCCGTAGGCGTCCAGATTGGCGGCATCGTCGATCTGCAGCACCGCGCCATCCAGCGCGACGCCGGCAAACAGGCCGCGGGCGCGCGACCAGGACCAGATCTCGGCCTTCAGCTGGCCGTCGGTGGCCGCGGCGGCGTTGCGGCCCACCGGACCGGCGGCGACGCCAGCGTCGGCACCCAGCGTGAACTTGCCGTTGACCAGGTTGTCCAGGCTGCGGTCGTTGCGGAACACCAGCACCACATCGGAGGACTGCACGCCGGCCTGGAAGCCGATGCTGCCGCCGGTGAGCTTCACGAACACCGGGTTGGACCAGGCGCCGTTGGGCATGCGCACCGACATCAGGCCGTGGCCACGACGGCCGCCAATGACCAGACCGGCCTTGATCGTGTCGGGAATGACGATGACCGCGCGGCCTTCGTCCAGCAATTTATCCGGAATGCCCTGTTCAGGGATTTCCTGGATTTCAGCCAGCACGCGCACGGCATTGCGCGCACGCTGGTCTTCCTGCGGCCCGGCCATGGCCTGGCTGGACAGCAGGCTGGCGGCGATCAGCAGGGCTTGGATCGGGCGACGCATGGCAGGCTCCAGAAGTCAGTCCATAGGAAGATATAGCAAGTGACTGAAATTAGTAGCGTTGTCATGAATCCCCAATGAGCGTTCCCTGCTCACATTGATGCGCGCTATGCCCGCAATCCGAACCCTGCATCCCGGCGCGACACCGGATCGGCGACAATACCGCCCATGCTCGACGCACCCGATACCGCCGTGCTGGCGGTCAACCTAGGCACGCCCGAGACGCCGACGGCCCCCGCCGTACGCCGTTACCTGGCTGAATTCCTGTCCGACCGCCGCGTGGTCGCGATCCCGCCACTGCTGTGGCAGCCGCTGCTGCGCGGACTGATCCTGCCCCTGCGCAGCAGTCGTTCGGCGGCCAAGTACGCCCAGGTCTGGCTGCCCGACGGCTCACCGCTGATGGTGCATACGCGCCAGCTGGCGCAGGCCATGCAGGCCCTGTTGCCGACCCTGACAGTGCGTCATGCGATGCGTTACGGCGAACCCGCGCTGGCCAGCGAGCTCGACCGCCTGGCAGCCGACGGTGCGCGCCGCATCGTGGTGCTGCCGCTGTATCCGCAGTACTCCACCACCACCACTGCCTCGGTCGAAGACCGCGTCGATGCCTGGCAGCGCCGCAATCCTGGCGTGACCGTCAGCCTGGTGCGCGACTATTCGGTCGATCCGGGCTGGGTCGAGGCCGTGGCCGGCTCGATCCGTCGCTACTGGGAACAGCACGGTCGCGGCCAGATGCTGATGTTCTCCTTCCATGGCATCCCGCAGCGCCTGGCCGATGCCGGCGATCCGTATCCGCAGCGCTGCGAGGCCAGCGCACAGGCCATCGCCAAGGCGCTGGAACTGGGCAGGGACGAGTGGCAGATGGGTTACCAGTCGCGTTTCGGCCGCGAGCGCTGGCTGCAGCCGTATGCCGAGCCCAGCCTGTGGGCGCTGGCCGAATCCGGCGTGAAGCAGATCGACGTGGTGTGCCCCGGCTTCGCCACCGACTGCCTGGAGACGCTGGAAGAAGTCGCGCTGGGGTTCACCGAAACACTGGCCGAGCGCGGTGCGACGATGCGCTACATCCCCTGCCTCAACGCCGAACCGGAGCACGCACGCGCGCTTGCGCGGCTGGCCGTGGCCTCGCTGGCATGAGTCTGCAACCGTTTGAACTGGAGGTCGGTGGCGCGCGCGTCGCCGGCCTGCGCAACCACGGCGATGGCCCGCGCGTGCTGGCCCTGCACGGCTGGCTCGACAACGCGGCCAGCTTCGTGCCGCTGGCGCCGCACCTGTCGTCGCTGCAGCTCGTTGCCATCGACCTGCCCGGTCATGGCCACAGCGCGCATCTGCCGGCCGGTACCAGCTACACCACGGCCGCCGCGATCTGCCACGTGCTCGACGTCGCCGATGCACTGGGCTGGGACCGCTTCAACCTGCTCGGCCATTCGATGGGCGCCGGCATCGCCAGCCTCACCGCCTCGGTCAGTGACCGCGTCGAGCGCCTGGTGGCGATCGAAGCGCTCGGCGGCCTGCGCGGCCCCGAGGAAGAAACCGCCAACCGCCTGCGCGAGCATGTGAATGCCACGCGCGCACTGGCACGCAAGCAGCTGCGCGTGTTCCCCGACCTCGCCGCGCCGATCCGCGCACGGATGATGACCAACCAGCTCAGCGAGCACTGTGCACGGCTGCTGGTCGAGCGCGGCGTGGAACCGGTCGAGGGTGGCTACCGCTGGTGCAGCGATCCGCGCCTGATGCTGCCCACTGCGATCCGTCTCAGCGAAGGCCAGATCGACAACCTGCTGCAGGCCATCGCCTGCCCGACGCAGGTGATCTATGCCACGCCAGCGCAGTCCTACTACCCCGAGCCGATGCGCAGCGATCGCCTGCAGCACCTGCGCGATGGGCGGTTGGCGGTGTTTCCCGGCAACCATCACCTGCACATGGAAGATCCGGAACAGATCGCAGGCGTGATCCTGCGCTTCTTCAGCAACGACAACGCGGGCTGAGCAGAGGTATCCGCGCGCTTCACTCTGCGCGTCTGCGGCCGATACATCAGTTGCGGGCCCCTGCGTCCGCAGCACGCAGGTCCGGTCGGGCCTGCGGCGTGTGTCTGGTTCTGCAAGGAAGTCCGCATGCCTGCTCCATTGCACCGTCACCCACAGGATGTGGCCGCGGTGTCCCGTCTCCGCGTCGCTGATCGCGTCGCATTCCCCGAATTCCCGGCTCGCGCCCTGGTCACGCACTCCTGCGTGCGCCGCGGCGTGGCCGTTGTCGTCTGCTGATCCAGGAGTCGCCGATGTCCGTTGCATCCTCCCGTCCCCCCGATACCGCCCGCCTGCCGCACCTGCAGCAGCTCGCGCACCGCGCTGACCGCCGCCTGCTGATCGGCAGCGCGGTACTGGCCTTGGCTGGCCTGGCGCTGGCCCTGCGCGGCCCGCAGGTGCAGGCCGCCGCGTTGGCGGCCGTCGCCGTGCTGCCAGCCGCGTGGTTGGGCGGGGCCCAGGCGGGCCGGGCCATCGCCCGCAACGGTCTGGCGTTGCTGTTGTCGCTGCAGCTGGCCGTGTTGTGCGCGATCATCAGCCTGTCGCCGGCATTGCCGATTGCCCTGCTGCTGGGCGTGCTGCTGGGCCATCGCGATCGCCTTCCGGTGTGGCTGGCCGGTGGCGTCGGTACGCTCGCCCTGCTGGCACCGCTACAGGGCGGTGCCGCGCTGTGGCCGACGCTGCTGCAGGCCGGCATGCTCGCGGGCCTGACCCTGTTCCTCGGCCAGGTCGCACTGCGCCTTCGGCAGCAGACCGAGGCCCTTGGCCACGGCCCGCGTCGGCTTGCCGCGCTCGCACGCGATATCGCCACCGGTGCCGATCTTGGCGCGCATGCCGATACCGGCGCCTATGCGCCGGGTTCACTGGCCCACGCCCTCGCCGACACTGCACGCCACGTGCAGGCCCAGCGTGGGCGCGAAGCCGCGTCACATGCCGAGAACGCGCAGATCCGCCAGGCCCTCGATGCCTCGCGCACCGCGATGATGATCGCCGACAACGACCATGTGATCCGCTACGTGAACCGCTCGGTGGTGGCACTGCTGCGCAACCAGCAGGCGACGTTGCGACAGGCCTTCCCCGATTTCGACGCCGAGCGCCTGGTCGGCAGCAGCATCCATCGTTTCCACGCCAACCCGGACCGCATCCGCGCGATCCTCAACGGCCTGCAGGTAGCGCACAACGGCAAGGTGCAGATCGGCCCGGTGCACTTCGCGCAGGTGGTCACACCGGTGTTCGACGCGCAGGGCGTGCGCCTGGGCTTCGCCGTGGAATGGCATGACCGCACGCATGAGCTCGCGCTGGAGAATGCCGTGGCCGGCATCGTCGCAGCGGCAGCGGCCGGTGACCTCGACCAGCGCCTGCAGGCCACTGAAGGCGCCAGCTTCCTCGATGGCCTGACCGGTGGCATCAACCAGCTGCTCGATACGCTCGGCAGCACCGTCAACGAAGTACGGCAGATGCTCTCGGCACTGGCCAACGGCGATCTGGATCGGCGCATGCACGGCGAGTATCACGGCGCCTTCGCTGCCATCCAGCGCGATGCCAATGCCACGGCCGGGCAGTTGGCACGCATGGTCGGCCGCATCCAGGAATGCGCGGCGTCGATCAGTACCGCCGCCAGCGAGATTGCCGCCGGCAACGGCGCGTTGTCCGAGCGCAGCGAGCGCCAGGCAGCGCACCTGCAGGAGACCGCAGCATCGATGGAGGAACTGACCGCCACCGTGCGCCAGAACGCCGCCCATGCGCGTGAGGCCAGTGCGTTGGCCGCCTCCACGCAGAACGCTGCCAGTGACGGCAACACGGCCATGCAGCGGGTGGTGGATACCATGCAGGCCATCGAAGGTGCCTCGAAGCGGATCGGCGACATCACCGGCGTCATCGACGGCATTGCCTTCCAGACCAATATCCTGGCGTTGAACGCAGCGGTGGAGGCGGCACGCGCCGGCGAGCAGGGCCGAGGCTTTGCCGTGGTGGCCAGCGAGGTGCGCGTGCTGGCGCAGCGTTCGGCGGCGGCCGCACAGGAGATCAGGAAGCTGATCGACGAAGCGGGACGGCAGGTGGGCGAAGGTGCCCAGCTGGTGGCCGATGCCGGCCAGCGCATGCAGGGAATCGTCGGCGGCGTGGAGGATGTCAGCCACCTGATGCGCGAGATATCCGCGGCGTCGCAGGAGCAGTCGATCGGTATCGAGCAGATCAACCAGACAGTGGTGCAGATGGATCAGGCCACGCAGCAGAATGCGGCGCTGGTGGAAGAAGCCACCGCTGCCGCACGCGAGTTGCAGTCGCAGGCGGGGACGCTCACCGAGGCGGTGTCGGTGTTCCGTCAGCAAGAACCCCACGAGGTCTCCCGGGTCGCCTGATCCGGGCCTTCCATTCGAGTTTGATCAGGACGGCGCCCGCAGGGCGCCGTCTTTTTATGCGTGACCTGCCCCTGGTAGTGCCGGCCGCTGGCCAGCAACCGATTGCTGTGTGGGCCTGCTGTTGGTAGCGGCCAACCTTGGTTGGCACCGCTGCTCCTCGCAGGGGGTATCCACGCATGGCGTGGATCTACCGGGCGATGTAATGCCATCGGGTTGCCGGCCAGCGGCCGGCACTACCCGGTGTTTACCGCGCACAAAGTTGCCGGCCGCTGGCCGGCAATCGATTGCTGTGTGGGCCTGCTGTTGGTAGCGGCCAACCTTGGTTGGCGCCTTGGCTCCTCGCAGAGGGCATCCACGCATGGCGTGGATCTACCGGGTGATGTAATGCCATCGGGTTGCCGGCCAGCGGCCGGCACTACCCGCATTTACTGCGCACAAAGAAAAACCCCGCTGCGTGAGCAGCGGGGTTCTCGGGTGTAAACCCTGGCGATGACCTACTCTCGCATGGCTTGAGCCACACTACCATCGGCGCAGCTGCGTTTCACTTCCGAGTTCGGGATGGGATCGGGTGGTTCCACAGCG